>NC_014391.1:1908750-2545000 GCF_000145235.1 Micromonospora aurantiaca ATCC 27029
ATGACCGACAGGCCGGCGTTGCGCTTGCGGCCGGCCTTGCTCATCTTGAACAGGAACCGGGCGCCTTCCCCGTCGCGCATCAGCAGCCACGCCTCATCCACCACAACCAGCCGCCGCGCCTGCGGCGAGGAGGTGGTGCGGTACTGCCGGGGGAGGTCGACCTGCCGCCAGATCTCGTCCAGCGCGAGCAGGGTGCCGACGGTGCGCAGTTCGTCCGGCAGGTGCCGCAGGCTCCAGACCACGAGGTGCCCGTCCGGGCGGGTCGTGGTCGGTGAGTCGAACAGGTCGGAGAACGACCCGGCCACCCACGGCGCCAGCCGGGCGGCGAGTTCGTGGGCGGCGCCGTTGTCGTCGGCCCGCAATGTCGCGGCCAGATCCTTCAGCAGGGGAGCGGGCCGGTGGTGGGTGGCCGGGTCGGCGGTGATGCCCGCCTGCCGGTACACCTGCAGGATCGCCCGGTCCAGGGCGGCGCGCTCGGCGGGCGGCGGTACCTGCCCCAACAGGACGCTGATCAGCGTGTGGAGGAACAGGCCGCGGCGGGTGAGCACGTCCGGGCGGCCGTCTCCGGCCGGCAGATCCAGGGGGTTGATCTTCACGCCGGGTGCGCCGAGCCGCACGATGGTGCCGCCGACCGCGTCGGCCAACCGGAGGTATTCGTCCTCGGGGTCGACGACGGCGACGTGGACCCCCTGGTACAGGTTGCGCAGCACGTCGAGTTTGACGAAGTAGGACTTGCCGGCGCCGGAGCGGGCGAGGATCACGCTGTTGTGGTTCTCCTGCGCCCACCGGTCCCACCAGACGATGCCCTGGGAGTCCGGGTTGACCCCGTACAGCACCCCGCCGGTGGTGGCCGGGTCGCCGGGCAGCGGCGCGGGCAGGTCCGCCGACGCGAGCGGGAACGCGGCGGCCAGGGCTTGGGTGTCCATGGTGCGGCGCATCTGCAGGCTGTCGGTCGCAAGCGGCAGGGTGGTGGTCCAGCCGGGCAGGTGCCGCCACGTCGCGGGCTGCACCTCGATCAGGGTGGACGCGGCCGCGGCCTTCACCTGCGCGCACGCGTCGAGGAGCTCGGCCTCGGTGCGGGCGTGCACAGTCAGGTACAGGCCGACGCGGAACAGCTTCGCCGCCCCGCGGGCGAGGCGTTCGGCGAGGTCGGCGGCGTCGTCGGCGGCGGCCTCCACGGACGGGTCGGCCAACTTCCCTTTCTCGGCATCGGCCCGCCGGGACGACTCGAACCGGGCGCGTTGGTTGCGCAGCCGGGACGCCGCTACCGGGGCGGGGATCGGGTCGATGTGCAACGCGAGGTCGAGGCGGCCTGGCCAGGACAGCAGCGGCTCCAGCCACGCCGGCCCGACCTCGGCCGGATACCCGGTCACCACCAGCGTGGCGGCGTAGCCGTCCCCGACTCGCAGGAACCGGGGCGTGACCTCCACCGAAGCCGGTGCCACCGCCGCCGCCAGTCCTGCGGACGGCGGGCTGGCGCTGGGGTTGTCGTCGTGCGAGGCGCGTCGGCGCCTGACGAAGATCACGATGTCCTCCTGGTGCGTGGCCTCCTGACCGGAGGTCCGGTGATGGTGGTGTGGGGGGCGGCGAGTCCGCCGGGGCGGGGCGGCCGGTACGGGTCGGCGGCGGCGGCCAGGGCGGCGGTCGTCGCGTGGCCGTCGAGGGCGCGGGTGGTGACGCCCAGCCCGGACAGCGACCGGACCGTCTGGTCGGCGCGGCGCCGGGCGGCGTGCTCGCTGCGCTCGCCGCTGGTGGTGCGGGTGACGATGAGGACCTGCCGGCGCAGTGGGTCCCGCCGTTCGGCGAGGTCGTCGAGGAATCGGGCGTGGTCGGCCGCCGCGTCCGCGAGAGCCGGGTGCGGCATGGCGTCCGCCGCCTGGGCGAGGGTGCGGGCGGCGGAGTGCAGGTCGACCGGCTGCGCCGACACCACGATCTGCGTCGGCGTCGACAGCGAGTTCAACCAGCGGCCGAAGGTGCCGACCAGGGCGGCCTGCTCGTCGGCGGTACGCAACGCGAGGTTGACGCTGGTCGCCGCGACCATCGCCGCCTTCACACCGCCGAGGCTGATCTCCCCGTGGTCGTCGATGGCGTCGGCGGGCAGGTTCAGCGGGGCCGGCAGCATTACCTTCGACGCCGGGGCCTGCACCCAGTCGGGTGTTTTCGCGGTGGTGTCGGTGGTGGACAGAGCGCGTGGTGCCCGGGAGTGGCGGACCGCGGCGGTCAGCCACATGTCCATGGGCAGTCCGTCGCGGCGGCCGACCGCGAGGCCGAACACCAGGCCGCCGAGGACGACAGCGGCGCCGAGTAGCACCGGTGCGGGCACGATCGCGTGGAGGGCGCGCCAGGCGCCGTAGAAGATGACGGCGGCGACGGCGAGGATCGCGAGTTGCCGGAATGTCAGCCCGTAGAGCACCTTGTCCGGCGCGTCCACGTCGGCGGGCATGCGGGCGGTGACGGCCTGTTCGTCGCGGCGGTCGCGGTTCATCGCCGCACCGCCCCCAGGCCGGGGACGCGCAGCCCGCGGGTGAGTTGCTGGACCACGACGACCCGCACGACCGCGCCGACCGGGTTGCCGCCACGCCCGCCTGTGCCGCTCGTGGCGTAGCGGCGCATCAACCCCGGCACCTTGACCGTGGTCCACAGCAAAACCATCACGACGAACAGGTTGAGCACTCCGCCCGGTTCGACCGGCAGGCCCAGCAGCGGCAGCATGGCGCTGGTGTCCAGCAGCATCCACTGGCCGGCGAACAGCACGAACGCCTGCACCACCGGGATCGCCAGCATGGCGACGTACGACCGCCACCACAGGCGGGCCACACCCTCTGTTTGCGGCAGGGCGTGGCACGCGAGGGCGATCGGCGCGACCGCGGTGAGCACCAGCGCGACCGCGAAGCGGACGATCACACTGCAGGCCGTGGCGGCGAGCAGGACAACGATGATCGCCAGGCAGACGACGAACAGCAGACCGGCGCTCTGCTCCCGTGCGGCCATCAGGTGGGTCTTGACGGCGTCGAGGGCCCCGTCACCGTTGAAGTCTTGCGCGGTCAGGGCGGTGGTGAACGCGTTCGCGAACTCGATCAGCGTGCCGGCGATCAGCTGCGAGAAGTGGGCGGTGACGAACCCGACCACGCACCGCGGCAGGAGATCCTTGACGGTGTAGCGGGCGCGTTCGTCACCGCCGGCGACCATGGTGAGAACGCCAGCGGTGACGAACGCCAGGACGAAGACGGTGTCGACGATCCAGACCGACCGTCCGGTGAGGGCCTGCACCTGCGGCAGCGCGGTGACGTCCGGGGTGATCAGCAGCGCGCGGGTGATCGCGGTGATGAGCCCGTTCAGGCAGTCCAGCAGCAGACCGGCGAACCAGTCGAGGATCTGGTTGAGCGCCCAGGCCATCGTCAGCCTCCGACGATTCCCTGAACGACCCTCAGCAGGACGGGCGCGAGCACGGCCAGGCCGTAGCCGATCAGCGCGTTCTTCAACGCGCCCTTGGCCTTGTCGACCTGGACGGGGTCGCCGCCGGCGGTGGCCCAGTACACACCGGCCAGGACCAGGAACAGGGTGGCGACGGCGGCCAGGATGCCCATCACCCAGGCCTGCAGGTTGGCGATGACGGTGGGCAGGTCGTTGACGGCCAGGATGACCGGCTCACCGGCGTCGCCGTAGGCGACGGCGGGCACGGCCAGCATCCCGAGGGCAGCCGCGGCGGGCGCGGCGACCCGGGCGACGCGGCGAAGCGTGGACAGCGCGATGGTCAGAGCACGAGAACGTGCCCACAACGTGGGGAACATGGGTGGCTGCACCTCCCGCACCGGCTCATGGCCGGCGCGAATAGTCGAAGCGGCGGTCGGGGAGCCGCCGCCGGGCGCGGGAGACACATGCCGGACAGGGGAGCGCGGTGAACCTCGGGAGGAGCTCGTCCTCCCGTTCGGGTCAGCGGCGATCGATGAGGTGTCAGCGCATCAACGTGGCGCGGCACCCGAGGCACCCGGTCCCGTGTCAGCCCTATGTCCCGGCCCGACGGCGGGCGAAACCAACCTCCGCGTCACGTCGTGCTGGCGCCGGAGGAGTTCCGCACCCTCAAACCGGCGTTTGTGAGCCGTGGCGAACACCTGCCTGTCCCACAGCGCTCCGACACGACCTCACAAACCTCTAGCGGCCCTGGCCAGCACGCCTTTCCGACGCTGGTGACGGAGCCGCCCACAGCGTCGGCGCCGGAACCTCACAGCAGCCTCCTCGACATCCCCTGGACGCCGCTGTGGGAGTCCCGACAGCCCCCGCCCACGGGCACGGCGGTTCGCCGCCGTACCAGGGGATGGATGGGGAACCGGTCGCCGATGCGGCACGGCAGGCTCGCCGCACACGGTCGCGGGCCCGACCAGATGGTCGGGCCCGCGTGGGGGCGCTCTACGGGGGATGGCACCTCAGGCGGCTGCCAGCGTCACCCGCGCCGCGGCCGGTCGCGGACCAGCACCGCGGGCGGCCCGAATGTGTTGTCGTCGCTCGGCCGCCGCGGCGAGGTCCTCCTGCACCCGCGATGAGAGCACCTCGGTAAGGAACCCGGCGGCGAGCGCTTCGGCGATGCGCACGTCGATGCGTTCGACGCGCCGCCGCAGCGTGTCGACCTCCACGCCGAGCCGTGCGGCGATGGGTTCGATGGCCCGCCGGCCCAGCCGCAGGTCGATGTAGGGCTGCTCATCGCACTCATCGACGATGCCCACCTCGACGGCGCGGCGTACGAGGAGGTCCGGATGCCCGTAGGGCCGCTTCGGAGTACGCGGGCCGGTGACGTGCTCGAGGTCGTCCACCGGCACGGCCTCGGCGCCAGCACGCTGCCGCAGTTCATGGCCGGCCCGCCACGCGGCCATGCACAACGCCGCGTACGGCGCCGGGCGGGCCAGGTCAACCCGGTCGCGCAGCGCGGTCAGGAAACCGGTGAGGATCTCGGCGTCCAGGTCGTGGGCGTCGCCGGCCCAGCCGGTATGCAGCTGGCCGGCGTAGCGGCGCAGCGCTGGCATCGCCAGGGCGACCGCGGCGATGACCCAGGCCGGCCCGTCGAGGCGGGCGCGGCGGATCAGCTCCCGCCACACCACGTCCCGCACCGAGTAGGCGCGGGGATGCCTTAGCAGCCACTGCCGCAACGCCGGCAGCGCGATGACACCCCTGGGTAGACCGGTGTCATCACCGAGCTGCCCGACAAGCGAATCGAGGTCCAGGGACAACGGGTCGGGGTCGCAGGTCAGGTCGGCGAACGCGGTGTCCACGGCGTCCAGAGGCGAGTCGGGCCAGCCGGTGGCGGAGGAGGTCATGTCCGGAACTCCCATGTCAGAGACGAATGTCGATGACGGGCCGAAGCGGCAGCCGGCACGCCTGACCGCCATTGCGCCACCCCGGCCTCACGGACCTCTGACAACGCAGGCTGGCCGACATGGACACCGGGTCGACGCCATCAGTCGCCTCTCGCGACACCACCGCTCACTGACGATCGACGTCGACGTCCACCGTTCTGATACGCCACGCTGACCTGCGCGCTGACACGACCAGAGACGGACGGACATGCTCCGCAGCCGCGGCCGGATGAGAGGACGCGCCACCGCGGCGCTGGCCCGACGACGCCTCCCAGCCCGTCTCACAGTGCCTGACAGCGAACAGTGACAGACCGCGATCGGCTGGACGCCCCGCCGCCTGTCGGCGTCCACGGGGCGTGGGGTGCGCCGGCGTGCCGGCTGACAGCGTCCGTCCGCCGGGCCGTGACGGTCTGACGAGCCGCCGTCCGAATGACAGCTTCGGAGCCGGTGCCCTCGGTGGCGCCGCTGCTGTCCGGGGAAGTCGGACAGCGGTCTGACAATGCCGGCCAGCACTCCGTGTCATTGGCGTACGCCGCTGGTGTGGCCGAGGTGGCCGTGACACTGGGCGGCTGACAGAACTGGGTCGATCGTCGGCTCTGGCAGCCTCCCGATATTGATCCGACCCATGGAGTCGGCGCCCGCGTGAACATCCCGGAGCCCCAGGACAGCTAAGCGGACGGGAACCGGCTGTCAGAGATTCGTGAGATGACCGTGAGAGGGGCAGGTGTTCGCCACAGCTGACAAACACCGGTTTGAGGGTGTCAGCGCACCACGGCGCGGCGCGGAGCCGACACCACATGAGCGAGCACACGCCGCAGCACCACAATCCGCATCCCGATCCCACCGTCGACACCGGCCCGCTGGCCGAGGTCGACCCGACACCGACCGACCTGGTCGCCGGCGACCCGCCGGTACCGCTCACCGTCTGGCGCACCGCCCGCACCCCGGGCGACGCCAGCCGCAGCATCGGCACCCGACTGGCCGGCCGCCTCATCGCCGCCTACAGCCGCCCCGGCGAGGCGGTCGTCGACATCACCGGCGACCACGCCCTCACCCAGGCCTGCGCTGCCGGGGCACGCCGTCACCGCCCCGCGTGGTTCACCGACACGTCCAGCCTGATCATCGGCCCAGCCACCGTAGCCCCGTCCGCCGGCACCACCGGCGACGCGGAACCGGGGGAACAGGACGACCTGCCCGAGATGGGCGCCTGGTTCGGTGACGATCTCACCGACCCGCAACTGCACCCACCGACCGACACGGCGGCCGACCCGCCACCCGGCGGCTCCCTGCAGCAGGCGACCAGTCTCGTGGTCGCCTGCTGGCCCCTGCACGAGCACGCCGCCGCCAACCGGGTCCGGCTGGCGTGGCTGCTGACCGCCTGCGCCGCACTGCTGCAACCGGGCGGCTGCCTGATCCTCGTCGTCACCGTCCCGGCCGGCACCACCACCGGCCCGGAAGACTTCTCCGGCGTGGTCCAGGCCGCCGCCGGCGTTGGACTGGGCTACCTGCAGCACCTCGTCGCCGTCACCGCCGACACCGACGGCGACGCGTTCGTTTACCACGTCACCGACGAGGAACTGCTCACCCTCACCACCACCGACCAGCGGTGGCAGCTGGCGCACCTGCGAGTCCATGCGGACCTGATGGTCTTCAGCCAGGCCCAGAGCCAGCGCGACGCCCCGCGTCGACGGGGCGGGCGCGAGGGCGGTGGTGGCCGTGGCTAAGCACCGCGCAGACACCGTCGGCGACCCCGACGAGCAGAGCACACCGACTGCCCCCTTCACCATCGACTCGATCGGAGGTCATCGGGCTGCTGCCGGCCCGGAGGGCCTGTCGGTGTGGGCGACCGCGCAGGCCACCGGCCCGGTCCAGCGCCGCGGCCGGTACGTCCGTGAGTCGGTGCAGCACCCGGCGCGGATGCTTCCCGCGATCGCCGCGCACGCCGTCACCGCCTACACCCAGCCGGGGGACTTGGTGCTGGACCCGATGTGTGGGATCGGCACTACCCTGGTCGAGGCGATCCATTCCGGCCGCGACGCGATCGGCGTGGAGTACGAGTCCCGCTGGTCCGACATCGCCGACGCCAACATCAAGCACGCCCACACTCAGGGTGCGACCGGCCGGGCCGGCGTCATCCGTGGCGACGCCACCCGCATCCTGTCGCTCGTACCCGGGGCCCTGACCGGGCAGGTCGCCCTCGTGGTGACCTCTCCGCCGTATGGGCCGACCGTGCACGGCCTGGTGCGGCCCGGCGCCGACGGGGTGGCGAAGTTCGACAACGCCTACAACGACGGCACCGACAAGGGCAACCTCGCCTACCGCGACCTCACCGGGCTCGCCGACGGGTTCGCGCAGATCCTCGCCGGCTGCCACACTCTCCTACGCCCCGGTGGGGTCGTCGTGGTGACCGCTCGGCCGTGGCGCAAGCACGGCGAACTGGTCGACCTGCCGTCGGCCGTCATCGGC
Source organism: Micromonospora aurantiaca ATCC 27029 (assembly GCF_000145235.1). Lineage (NCBI taxonomy): Bacteria > Bacillati > Actinomycetota > Actinomycetes > Micromonosporales > Micromonosporaceae > Micromonospora > Micromonospora aurantiaca (nom. illeg.). The sequence continues at coordinate 1,916,565 of NC_014391.1, forward strand.
GCCGGCATCCGGGCCGGTCTCACCCCCGTCGACCGGTGCGTGGCGCTGCTCGCCGCCGTCCGCGACGGCGGTCTCGTGGCCCGGCCGTCGTTCTTCCAACTCCAGGCCGTCCGTAAGGCGCGGGCCGCCGGCACCCCCATGCACCTGATCGCGCACGAGGATGTCCTCGTGTTCATCAAGAGCCAGAGTTCCGGAAGTTCCCGCGAACCCAAGTGTTCTCACGGGGAACCCAAGGCGCGGTAGCGGGCTGCCTCATTCCTGTGCTGCCGCCCCGTGCGGCGCTGGGCGGGTCGGTCCGCCGCCCGTGGTCGAGACGTCACGGTGGGTGGGCTGACTCGTTTCCGTGCTGTCGCCCTGGGGGCTGACGAGGGTCTTGTCATGTCGTCCGCCGCCGTGTCGATCTGCCGGCGTGACGTAGTTGAAGCTTGGTCCCTATCTCCCGATTGAGGCACGTCCGCCGGGTTTAGCCGCGGCGCCGCGGTCCCCACCAGGGCAGGATCGGAGGAAGATCACGCAGCGGGTTCTTGGGAGGCTTGGGCATCGGCGATTCGTCATCGTCGCCGTCCCACCGTCGACCGTACTGATCGGGCAGGTTCCCCCAGCCCCAGTACGGCGTCGGCTCCGTCGGGACGAAGCCGAGCTGTTCCAGCGGATCGATCCGCTGTTCATCGACCGTGCACAGGTGCGCCCAGTCGTCACCCATGTCGAAGACGTAAGCGAGCTGTTCACCTGGGGTGAGCCGGCTCAGCTTGGTCTTGTCGCTGTCGACAGCACCGTCCGGGGCCTCTTCCCGGACCTGGAACGAGCAGACCGGTGTCTCGTCGGCAAGGGTGAACAGGCGCAGGTGTGCCAGGTCCCATCGGCCGAAAGCGTCATCGATCGCCGCGCCGAACTGCTCAAACGTATGCGTCCGCGCCGCCGCGAAGATCCGCCCTGGGCGAGGCCAGAAGTCCTCGCCACGGCCGGACACCAACTCAACCCGGATCGACAACCACGTCCGCGCCACCGCACCGCCTCCGTCACCAGCTGCGCAAAGAACGCTACCGGCGGCACCTCCCTCGGAGGCCGCCGGGGGCCAGAAGCCCAAGCTTGACATTGGAGCGACAAGACATCTCCAAGGCCGGCAGACGCGCCGCCATTAGCGGTGTCCATAGCAATCTGTCGACAAGCGCCACCCACGCTGTTCGCGATCTTCGACCGCCCCTCGTGTTCGTGGAAGACGTCGCCGCCTCCGCGCACGCGGACTCGACGTCGTTCACGCTGACCTGGCCACGCTCGGGTACGAAACGAGCCGGCTATGCCTGTGCATCCGACGCCCGCACCGACGGGACCAGCTGATCCTGCTCGCCACCGGCGGCGGGGGAGCAGGTACTCGCGCTGCCCACCCTCTGCGCCCGCGAGGGTAAAGGACCCGAGCACCCATCACGGCTGCTCGACATCACCGAACCCCCACGGCACCCGCCACCTCCCACCAACCCGATTTGCCAGCGACAGCAGAACCAGCGGCCACCGAGTCGGCCCCGACTTCCGCCCAACCCTGTCCGGGGTCCTGCTGCCTAGACCCCGCGCCTCCTGATGCCAGAGGCCCCGGCCACCACCGCACCGGCGGATCTGGCCTGCGCACCACCGTCGCTCACCCCACCACCACGCTCGGCGCACCCCGCATCCATCCAACCCGGACAAGGCGGCCAACCCGTCCTGGCCCCACCGTTCGTGGCATGGCTCATGGGCCTGCCCGACCCCTCGGTCACCCGGCGTTCGCCCTGCCTCGCACCGTCGCGCTACGGGTTCTCAGAAACGGTGTCGTCCCCGCCCAAGCAGCCGCCGCGTCCGCCCTCCTGCTGTGCCGTCACCACTGACCACCCGCGGGCTCTTCACGGGCCGACCAGACATCCGCCCGCGAAGAGCACGCCCCACCCGCGCCTGCGAGGAGCTCACCGTGCGCGACAACCCGCCCCGCCCCCGACGACGCCCACCGCCGCCACCCACACCCGTCCGCGCGACGGGGCACCACGACGAGCAGGAACCGCGCCTCTACACACCAGCCGAAGCCGCAGCGCTGCTGCGCATCCCGGAATCCTGGCTACGCCGCCGCGCCGGGCGCCGCCAGATCCCCTGCACCTTCCTCGGCAAGCACCTGCGCTTCTCCGCCGCCGACCTCGCCGCCCTCATCGCCGCCTCCGCAGAACCGGCCACCGGCCGCCGCACCCACCGACGCCGCCACCCGCCGACGCCGACTTGATCCGACCCGCGAAGTCACGCGTCCATCACCGACGCACCGCACCCGCACCGAATGGAGTAACCCATGGCTTGGGTGGAACAACGCGGCATGAAGTTCCGCGTCCGCCTCCGCATGACCGACGGCACCGTCACCACAGACTCCACCCATGACCGGCGCGCCGACGCCGTCATTCGCGCCAAAGAGATCGACGTCGAAGTCGCCCGCGACACCTTCATCGACCCTCGCGGCGGACGGATCCCCCTCGCCGAATGGGTGCCCATCTGGGAGTCCACCCACCAGGCGTCTCCCGCGACCTGGGCCGCCTACCGCAGCCACCTGCGGCTGCACATCCTGCCCACCCTCGGCCCGCTACCCCTGGTCGACATCCGCCGCCAACACATCAAGACCCTCGCCGTCGCCCTCGGCAAACGCCTCGCACCCCGATCCGTCGCCGACGTGATCATGGTCCTGTCGATGGTCCTACAAGAAGCCGTAGAAGACCGCCGGATCCCCTTCAACCCCTGCCGAGGAATCCGCATCCCCAAAGGCATCCGCGCCGAGCGGCCCCACGCCACCGCCGAACAAGTCGCCGCCATCGTCGCCCGCCAAGCCCGACCCTCCGACGGCCTGATGGTCCTCACCGCCGCCTACACCGGCATGCGCTGGGGCGAACTCGCCGGCCTGCACCGAGACAACCTCGACCTCACCCTCGGTAGCATCTACGTCCACCCCGACACCGGCGCCCTACACGAAGTCGAAGGCAAGCTGTACCTCGGCCCACCCAAGACAAACGACTCCGTCCGCCACATCCGCCTACCCCGCTTCCTCACCAATCTCCTTGCCACCCACCTCGCCGAACATCTCCACGACACCGTCTTCCCGGGCGCCCGCGGCTACCACCAACGTCGCTCCAACTTCAACCGCCGCGCGTGGACCCCCGCCCTCACCGGCGGCCCCCAGCGAGACATTCCGCCGATCCTTCCCGGGATGCACTTTCACGACCTGCGCCACACCCACAAGACCTGGCTGATCGAAGACGGCATCCCCGAGATCGCCCAGGCCCGACGGCTCGGCCACCGCCTCGCCGGCGTCAGAGGCATCTACAGCCACGTCACCGAACCCATGATCACCAACCTTGTTGATGCGCTGCAGCGACGCTGGGAGACAACCCATCCCGACCGCCCCAACAGCACGCTGCGGCATCTGCGACCCGTCGCTTGATCAGGCTGCTGAGGTGCGCATAGGTGTCCAGCCGTTAGGGGCCACATCATCTCGCCCAGGGCTGGACATGGGCGAGCACTGTTTGAGCGGGGGGTGTTGTGCCGAGCATTCGCGGGCACTTGCACCGCTGCGGAGAGCATCTGAGACTCCGCCGTCAAGCCTGGTTCGCGCAGCTCAGCGCCGACGGCTGGACCCTCCTTGAGCCGTACGTGTTCGACGAGCGGCGCCACATGCCCGGCGATGTGGCCGCCACCGTCGGCACGTTCCGACCGACCCGCACCAGCTGACCGGCCACACCCACGGTCACCTAGCTGACAACGGGCAGGTCAACACCCACTTTCGGACCATCATCGATACGACATGTCACGTGGGGAGACAGTCTTAACCAACCCGTAGCAAGCGCAGCAGCCGCACGACGTCTACGGCCAGCCGCCCGTCCAGCACCAGCTGGCCGAGTGGCCGCCGGCCGCCGCTGGGATGACGCCGTCGGCACCGCCGGCCGCGCCCAGCCGCAAGCCGCTGATCGCCGCCGCCGCAGCCTCGCTGTGCTCTTGCTCGCCGTCGGCGGCTACGGCCTGTACGACCGGTTCATCCGCGAGGACACCGGTGTCGTCGTCTGCAAGGCCATGCGCGCGAGGAAAGAAGGCCGACGGCAGCGCTATGGACAGCGGCGATGACAAGCTCATCGAAGCCGAGTACCGGCAGGCCCGCAGTGTGTTCGAGAACTCCCGCCACGACGACATCCGCGCGCACGGCATGGCGCTGATGGACCTCGCCTGGCAGATGTCGCAGATCCCGAATGGGCAGGAGATGGGCGCGCTGGCGTTCATTGGCCCGATGACGACGCACATCTCGGGCCTGCAGACAGCGTGCGCGAATCAGGGCGTCATCGTCACCCTGGACATCGAGTAACCGCACACCAGTGAAGCCCTCATCCAAGGCGGGTAAAGGCTCCGTCGTCCACCAGGATCCTTCGCTGACCATGTGGCGATAGCTTCTGGGATGACCGGAAGCCGGGACCCTTCATGGTGATCTTTCGGGATATCGTGCGCCCGTAGACGTGAGACGAGGGAGTGACGCATGCGTACACGGCAAACCGACGCCGCACCGCGCCGAGCGAGTGTCGCGCTAGCCCTCGCCGGCCTGCTCGTGGCGAGCGGCTGCTCACAACCCGCCTACGACGCCGAGCGGAAGACGGAAGCGCGGTCGGCGTCGCCCTCACCGACCGCGGCCATGCGTCTCGAAAAACCGGAGAGGTTGGTGAGCGGCTGGCCCGAATCGAAGAGCCAGACGTTGCGCGAACAAGCCCAGCAAAGCATGGGCGGGCTCAAAGAACTCCTCGACGGTGAGCCAACTAGCGCGGTCGCAGCGGCCTACACCAATGCAGATGAGCAGTACAGCGCCCTGGCCAGCGGAGTGTCCGGAAAGGTAACAGACCCGAAGGCAACCCTCGACAGACTCTTCGCGACCCTGCCGAGGCTGTCCGGTGTCAAGCCGACCCGGCCGGGGCCAATGGGCGGCGACGCCCGCTGCGGCAAGGGTGAAACCCAGGGCGTCAACGTCGAGGTCTGTGCGTGGGCTGACAACCACAGCGTCGGCATGGTGGCCTTCCTCGGTTTCCCATCTACCGGTAGCGCGGCCAGCATGTTCGTGCAGACGCGTTCCCAACTGGAGCGCCCGGCCACCTGAGGACCCGCCCCGTTGAACGCCGGGTTCTCATGGGAGCAGTCATGACGACACGAGAACGACCAGCTGCGATACTCGGTCGATGGCGGACCTGGGCCCGGCATGACCTGGGACCTCAGCGACGACGAAGTGGCCGCCGATGGTGGCGTCCTGGGTCATCCGGTGACGTAGGTCCACGCCCACCTATCAAGCCGACGTCGCTCCGTGGCGCAGGTTGCACGTTCGAGCCGAGTCCGCCAGCGATTAAGCCCAGGGCGTGAAGGTTCCGCGGTGCAGGACACGGCACGGCCGTGTGGTCAGGACCAGGGTTCTTCGCCTAGCAGGTCACGGCACGCTGTCTTCAGCTTCTGTTGAGCTTCGGTGACCCGGGCCTCGGCCTGTGTCATGTCTGCTTTGCCCTTGCTGCCTACGTCCAGGTCGCCGGCCTCCTGCACGGCCAGCACCAACTCCTTGCCGGCGGCGTTTATCGCGGGGTCTGTCGAGCGAGCAGCCCGGGTCGCGACACTGCCATTCAGGATCCAGCCATGGTCATTCTCCTTCAACCGTTGCGCCAGCAAGATGCAGCCGCTGCGGCTGTACTGGTCAGGGCTGGGACGGCTTGCCTCCGGCTTGTCGTCGCTGCAGGCGGAGAGAAAGAGGACGGCACCTAGCAGGCCCGCGGCGAGGAGTCGCTTCACCGGCGGAGCTTATCCCAGTGATCATGAGCCAGTGCTCCGCGATGGATGGGCAAGCCTCATGGCTGCTCGCCCAGCGCCGCGCCGGGGCAAACTTGCATCGACGTGCGGCTCTAGATCCGCCATGGTGGAGTTGGTAGGATTCGGGCAGTTGAGACCCGAGTCCCACCAGCAGCCATCTGACCAGGGTCTCCTGCGCGGTGTGACCACTTTGGAAATACCGAAGTATCAGCGCGCGCGGCTGGGGTCCGCGGCTGGCAGTTTGCGCTCACGCCGGGGCGGATGCCGACGGACTGGCCGTCTGGTATGACACCAGAGTTGGCCCTGCACGTGCTGGCCGTCAACGGTGCCGTCGGCTGGTCATATCCTCGCTAGATGAGGGACGAGGAGACCGCGGAGCTTGTCATCGATCGCCTGCTCCGAGCGTTGGCGGCGCAACTTCACACGTCGGGGAGTCCGTCCCTGGCGGCCGGTGCGGTCGAGGCGCTCGCCGACTTGAGCGGAGCCCAGGCCGATGTCGTCTTCGGCCAGGCGGGTCATCTGGTGCACTACGGCGCGGACACCGAACCGCTGAAGGCTCTGATCGGTGCGATCACGGCCGTCCAACGCGATGAGGCTCCGGCAGATGCCGTGGTCAAGCCGGGTGACGAGGTGCGACTCGTGGGCGAGGTGCCAGAGAGCCTTGCCGACTATGACGAGACGTGGCTCCGCGAGACTACGTTCGTCGTCCGCTACGTCGGTAGGGACGCGATGGTCGGCCTGCAGCCGGACCTGATCGAGGATTACGTGATCGCGACGGTGCCGGCCGCCGGCGTGCAGCCTTTGTGAAGGGAGAGCATTCCGTAGCATCGCCGTATCCTCACCGGGACGGCTGTCGTCCATGCGCCCGGTGATACTTCGGCGACAACCTTGATGCCGGACACGCCGACGACGGCGACGTATGCCGGCTCATGCCTCAGACGACGCGCTACGCAGTGCCGCCACAATCCGATCGAGCGTGCTCTCGGTCGCACCGAGTTAGCGCACATTCGACGTCTCGATGATGGTGGTTGTTCCTACGGTGGGCCGGCCCTCGTGCATGGTGATCGTCATGCCCGGCTGCAGGTGCCTCCAGAGGGCTGGGGACAGCGGGCCAAGGCGGACGGACCCGGTGGCGGCCGGCGGCATCGTCGGTGCTGACTCCACCCAGATGCGTGCCACGAGCATATCGGGGTCGCCCGCGGCCGTGCGCCTGCCGATATCCCACAGCGGTCGGAGGATGCCCTTGCCCGGGATCGGCGTTTGTCGGCCACCTTCGGCGGGCGACAGGAGCCGCAACTCGGCGCGGACGATCCCGTGGATGCTCTCCCACCGACCCCAGCGGCACCATGCCGCGGCATCAGAAAGCCCCATCAGTTCGGCGCTGTCGATCAGCAGATCCCACCAAGCGACCGGTGGTCGCCAACCCGAGCCGAGGTCCTCCGCAAGGAGGTCGAGCGCGACCTCCCACTCGTCGTGGTGGGGGTACTCGCGGACGTCCACCCTCGTCACGCCGGCCTCGTTGACGACATCAGCCGGGACCATGGCCGCAGCCCGGGCGAGTAGTTCGGCAACATCCACCTGCGGATTATTGAGCCATTTTCATCGTGATGGTGCAGGTCACGGGTGGCGGGTGAGGCCCGGTGTCTACAAAGGACGAGGCTCCTGGTAAGGCAGCAGTCGACCAAGATCCGATGCCGTAACGGGAGCCTCGCCATGCTGTCTTACCCTGCCGCGATTCCGCTGTCCACCCGGACCCTGAACCACCTCGCCGGCCTCATCCGCAGGCACCGTCACCAGCACCGATCCCGCTGGCGACGGCTCGGGCCCGGCCGTCAGGCGCTGCTCGCCCTGGCCCACCTGCGCAACGGTGACACCTACACCCGGCTGGCCGGCGGGTTCGAGATCGGCGTGGCGACCGCCTGGCGGTACGTCCGCGAGGCCGTCGACCTCCTCGCCGCAGCCGCCGACGACCTGTCCGCCGCCATGCGCAGGATCCGCCGCCTGGCCTATGTCGTCCTCGACGGCACCCTCATCCCGATGGACCGCGTCGCGGGCCAGAAGCCCTACTACTCCGGCAAACACCGCCGTCATGGCATGAACGTGCAGGTCATCGCCGACCCGGCCGGTCGGCTCGTCTGGGCCTCGCCCGCGCTCCCCGGCTCCGTCCACGACCTGACCGCTGCCCGCGCGCGCGACCTGATCCAAGCGTTGAGTAGGGACAACGTGATGACCTTCGTCGACAAGGCGTACCAAGGCGCGGGCGGCAGCATCCGGACACCGTTCAAACGCCACCGATACCGGCAGCGGCTGTCACGAGGGCAGAAGGCCGTGAACCGTGCCCACGCCCGGATCCGCGCCATCGGCGAACGCGCCAACGCCACCCTCAAGGGCTGGAAGATCCTGACCAAACTGCACTGCTGCCCCCGCCGCGCCACCGCGATCGTGCGGGCCACCCTCGTCCTTCACCACGTCGAAGCCAAGCGTCACGCAGGATGAAACTGCTCACTGTCGCGACCGTGCGTCGCACCGTTCGGGCCAGCCGCCCGTGGAAGCGACGCCGACCGCATGAACGAGGGCGGCCAGGTTATAGGTCGTCAGGATCTGCGCCTGCTCGATCACCGTGCCGTTGGCCTCCACCGACCAGTGCCCGCAGGCCTCGTCGGCCTGGGTGGTCGTATGCTGCTGCCATGTGGAGTGAGTCCGATAACCATGGCTTCGTAAACGAGCAGGACTATCTGCGGTCGCTCAAGAAAGACGACAGCTACACCTTCACGTATCAGTTCGAATACATCGTCAAGAACCACGGGAACGACAACTACGACATCGGCACTGCGAACATGGTTGTCCGCGTCGAGTGGAACAACTCTGAGGCGGGATACACCATCGCCTATGATGTCCCCGAGTTGTACAAGATCGATCCCGCCGAGGGAAACAGTGACGCTGAGGGCTTCTACGAGTCTGACGTGTACTGGCGATTGATGGACGACCTCGGGAGTAAGTTCAGGACGCTGAAGTGCCGGCCGGACTTCCCCGACGGTTTTGGATCCATCCAGGATGCCCGAGCCCACTGCCGGGCCTTTTTCACCTGGTACGACACGATCCACCGGCACTCAGGCATCGGCTGGCACACCCCGAACGACGTCCACACGGCCACGCCGAGCGGGTGCGCGAGGTCCTGGCCGCCGCCTACGCCCGCAACCCCGAGCGGTTCGTACGCGCCATCCCACAACCGCCCGCTCTGCCCGAAGCCGCGCGGAGCAACTAGGCCCAGGAGAACATGGCTCACTCAACGGGTCCTGAACTATTCGCCCCCGAACTGGTTGATATCTTTTGTTCCCCGGCACCCGCCGTGGATATGCGGACCTGATGTTGCAGTTGGTACCGTCTGCCCGGGCCATCTCGACAGGTTCGTCTGGGTATGGCCAGCCCCGCCAAGCGGCAAACCGCTGCTTATCTGCCTGTAGCGTTCAGAACAGCACCCGGTAGCTCGACGGCCCCCGATCGCCCTCGGCCTTCCGCAAGTTACGGCTGACGATCATGCGCTTCAACCATCGGTCGCTGCCGTCATACCGAGAGCGGAACGCTTTTCTCCCGTGCACGGCTCGGTAGTTGTCGACAACCAGGAGGGTCCCACGCTCTACGACAACCGACTGCTGGTGCCGCTTCAGTTCCGCCATAAGAGCGTCGAGCGCCCTCTCAGCTTCCACGTCGCCCTCAGCACAGCGCATGAACGGCCGGTCGATCCGCAGGTACGGATTGAGTCGGTCACCGAAGAGGACTGCGACCGCCTCCGGAGCCCGCTGGAGCTCCAAGGCCCGCGCGAGCGCCGGATGGTCCGGGTGCCGGCGCTGCAACTGCCGCACGTGCTCGTCGTCGGGGAATATGTGGAAGCGTGGCTGTGACAGCACGCTCCGAACCGCGTCGGAAAGCTCCACGTCGCCGATGGAGGCCAAGTACGTCGGGACCTCGTCGTTGTTGCGGACACCAAAGAGCATCAGGTAGTCACAGCGTGCGGGGTGGAAGCCGTCCTCGGTGTGGAACTCCAGTAGCACCTCGCTGCTGTGCCCGTTCTGCCGTCGCTCGTCGCCTCGGATCGGGACGATGTTTTGGATCATGGAAGCGTTCTGCAGGGTCGACCATGTGAACGGATCCCCCAGTGCCAAGCCGCACATCGCGATGAAGATGTCGTGGTTGAGGACCGGGCGGTCGAGAAGTGCCTCCTCCCACGTCGGCGGGGTCAGACCAACCTGGTCCTCCGGCACAGGGAAACCTTTGACCAAGCAAGCCGCGGCCGCCTCTGTCCGGCGAAACCACTCCAGGAACCGGCGTACTCCCTCAGGAAGATGCAGGTGAAGGTCCCAGTGCTTGTCGCAGAAGCGCGGGTCGGTCGGCGGGATCGGCTCGTCGCACAACATGCGCGAGTACCCAACGATCTCATCGATCTCGGCCGACGACAGCGTGTACTGAGCGATCCTGTCCAGGGTCTTCATAGCTTGACTTCATTGCCTTCCGGATCTGGGTGCATTTCAGGGAGGGGGCGGGCACCGGACCACGTGGGGTGGTTGGTCTTCGGAGATCACGCTCGACATGAGTCGCAGCACCGATTCCCTGTACTCATTGATGTAGAAGTGCCCGCCCGTAAACCGGTGGAATGTCGGCGGCCTAGTCGTCAGACTCGACCAAGCCTCGAACCGGTCGATCGAGACAAGGTCGTCGGTGGCATAGAGGACGTGGGTCGCGCAGGCGAGGGGCTCGTCTGGCCGGTAGACGTAAGACTCAACCATCTCGTGGTCGGCCCGCAGGTACGGCAGGACGATCCCGGCCAATTCCTGGTCCTGCAACACTTCGGCGGGCATCCCCCCGTGGCGGCTCGCCACCGTTTCGAGGAATTCGCTGTCGGGCAAATGGTGGATGGGCGCTTCCGGGCGGGCAAGGTGCGGTGCCGGGCAGGCCGAGACCCAAAGCCAATCCGGGCCAGGACGTCCCTGCCGCCTGAGCACGCGGGCCACCTCAAAGGCGACCAACCCACCCATGCTGTGCCCGAACAGCCCGAACGGCGGCACGAAGTCGACCCCGTCGAGGAGGGCTGCCACCATCTCGTCCAGTCGGCGGTACGGCTTCTCCCGCAGGCGAGTGCCACGGCCGGGGTAGCGAACGCCCCAAATCTCGATGTCCTGCCCGGGCGGCGACCAACGACCAAACTCGCTGCCGCTGCCACCGGCATGCGACAGACAGTAGATCCGACTGGCGGCCGCCGGCGTCGATCTGCCGCATACCAGCCACCGCTCGGCACTCGCTAGCCGGCGCGTGCCGACCGACGACACCCCTGGTAGAACCGGCCGGTATCGATTGATCTGAGGCGAACCTTGAGTGTCATCCATCGGGCTGTTCCGTGAAGGTCACCATGCGGCGCCGGGCGAAAAGGTTACGTCCAGGGTTTTGTGGATGTCCCGCCGCAGCCGGGCCAGTGCCGGGTGCCCGTGGATCCGGCCGAATACCGTGCAAAGCTGGCTCACCGAGCCGTCGCGCCAGTCGACGATCGATCCCGGACGGGCAACGGCGACCACACGGTCGATCCCCTCGAGGGCGCGGACTGCATCGAGCCCTCCGATCGATTCGACCCTCACCCTCTCCAGCGGGGATAGGAGGCTCATCTCGAAGACCACCTCCTCCGACTTGTCGGGACAGTCGGGCTGCGGTCGGTAGTTGAGTGCGATCTGAAGGGCGATGGTGATCGGGTTCAGCGCGCCTGCCTTGCGGACAATGTCGGCGGTGCCGCCGCCCAAGCGGCCGTTGATCTCGATGATCCGCGGACCCGTCGCGGTGAACTTGACCTCCGTGTGGGTTACCCCGTCGCGCACGCCGACCGCGGTGAGCGCAGCCGCGACCAGGCTTCGGACCTGTTGGCGGGCAGGCTCGTCGAGGGTGGACGGGAAGAAGTCGCCCGTCTCACGAAACGGCTCGGCCAGCGGAAACTTTCCGAGGGTGACGATGTGCTGATGGTCGCCATCGAAACTGGCGTACTCCACCGAGACGTGGTCACCCCACCCTTCGCCCGTCCACCGCCGGTCGCCCACCAGCAGCTCCTCGACGACGAAGTCCTCTGAGAGGTCGATGGAGCGGGCGAGGTTATGCCAGTCCTCGGCGGAGTCGAGACGAAAGGTATCCCGGCTGTGCGTGCCAGTTGACGGCTTCAGCACGGCCGGGAAGCCGATCTCATCGAGCGCGGCGGTGGCCTCCTCCACGGAGCGGACGAGACGAAACGCCAGGCCGTCCACGCCGGCGCTGGCGAGGGCCTCCCGCTGCAGCGACTTGCGGGTCAGCCGGTCCAGGGTGGCGAGATCGTGGCCGCGCAGGGAGAGCCGCTCTCCGAGCTGGCAGGTCAGTCGTAGCGCGTACTCGCTGAAGGTAACAATGCCGGCCGGCCGTCGCTCACGCAGCATATCGGCGAGCTCGTCCACGGTACGGCCAGTGGCGTCGAGACCGTCGGCGAGTTCCCGGATGAACTCTACGCCGGGTGCCGCCTCAGGTCGGCTGCGGTCGTACAGGAAGAGAACATCGCAGGTGCCAGCGGCCGCCGACAGGATTTCCAGTGGCGTCGCCGCGCCGATGTCGTACACGACGACAACCGTCGGCAGCACGTCCGTCATGCCACTACCTCCCGGCCGCCGGACAGCTTCGCGGTCAAATTGTCCCCTGTCAGCGGCAGCAGCGAGTCCTGCACGTGATGCACGGCAAGTAAGTGCGTGTGCGTAGAGAGCGGGTCGCCAGTTGGTGAGACATCGTCGAGCACGAACCTGACAATGCCGAAACGCCTGAATGTGGCAGGGGGAAATGACTGAATTGAATGAACGCAATCAGCCACGTTCAACTTGGCGACGATGCGATCCCCCGCATGCTTCAATTCTGTCTCCATAACTTGTTCCCCGTTACAGCGACGTCCTCGTCGATCACTCGCCCATCTGCTGCTGCATGACTGAGGACAGTGCTAGCGAGCGAACATAGCCGGTACCTGCTGCGTCGTCAACCACCAACCATCAGCGGCGGAGAGGGGTCTTATCGTCCTAAGTCGGGCTGAGAGCACCAGGCGTACGAAGTGGACAAATGAACCTCTATGTGTCCTCTCTAGTCCATACGAGTGGTTGACAGGCGGTGGGGGTGTCCGTAGGTTGATGCGCCGAACAGGCCAGAAGGCAAGCGGGGGTTTCCATGGCTATGTCCAGGCGCGCCGGTCATGCGGAGGAGGATTCGTCAAATTCTCCCACCGGTGATCGCATTTCAATTCGGTTTCCTCGTGCCAGTGCTCGAATCACCGGCGTCCGCCGCGTCCTCGTCGGTGTCGAAAGCTGCGCCGCCTCGAGGCATGGCATCGACCACTATGGGTAGGTCAACCGCCATCCAGGCCAACTGAAACCCTTCCGTGCGATTACATCGGAAAGTAGCACTAAGACCATGGCCGTGCTCGATGTGAATACCTGCAAGGCGGGTGTGGAGTTGGCCGAGACCGTTGTTGCCATAGAGGACAACTGCGGGCAACTGTTCGCGCTCGGCCAGCCTGGCTTGCCGGCTTCGGCCGGGGCACCACGGCACGACATTGGGGTGCGTGCCCGTCACCACGTCACGGGTGCCAAGGCTGGGCCAGGCCGCGTTGTAGTACCCCCAATCGGCCAGCCAAACGCTGATGTTCGGCAGGCGTTCGACGCCCCTGGGGAGACCGGGGTGCAGTTGGGCCCGTAAGCATCCCCCCCCGGCAATGCCGCAGCCTCTGTATAGCGGCCACAGGCTCGGGATCCACAGCGGTCTGGATGACGAAAGGGACCGCCCGTCCCGTTCGCCAGGACACGCTAAGACCCATCATTTTCCATGGCACCGGGGCGGTCAGGCGAAGATGCCCGACAGCTCGTCGAGAGGAATGTCTGATGTCAGCCTCCATCAGGGAGTCTGTCCTACCGCTAGGAGTGCGGGACTACCGCAACCTTTTCTTCGCGAACATGGCTTCATTCCTCGGTGACCAGGTCGTTCCGGTAGCACTCGCCTTCGCGGTACTGCAGGTCACCGGCTCCGCCTCCGCCCTGGGAATCGTCCTCCTGTCGCGGACGGTGCCCATGGCGCTGTTCGTCCTGACCGGCGGCGTATGGGCTGACCGACTGCCCCGTCAGCTGATCATGGTCGGCTCCGACGCGGTGCGATTCGTCAGCCAGGGCATCTTCGCGGCGCTCATCTTCGCCAACCATGCGCCCATGTGGGCCATGGTGGTCCTCCAAGCCGTTCACGGCACGGCGACCGCCTTTTACCGGCCAGCGTCGAGTGGCCTGTTAGCACAGGTGCTGCCCCGGGAGCTGCGTCAGCGGGGTGTCGGCCTTATGTACTCGATGGCAGGCCTGACCCACGTGGCCGGCCCGGCGATCGCCGGTGTACTCCTCGCGGTAACCAGTCCCGCATGGGCACTTGCCATCGATGCAGCGTCGTTCGCGGTCAGTGCTTTCCTGCTCACTCGTGTCAGTCCCGCAGAGCGAGGGCCTGCGAAGGAGCGCCAGAGCTTCGTGCGGGACCTGGCGGAGGGCTGGAACGAGGTAATCTCCCGGTCATGGCTGCGTTCCTGGATCCTGAACTTCGCGCTGTTCCAGTTCGCGCTTCTCGCCGTCTTCTGGGTGCTCGGCCCAGTCGTCGCTAAGACCTCCCTGGGTGGCGGGACCGCGTGGGCGATCATGTCGGCCTCCGTGGGTATGGGGTCGCTCCTGGGCAGTCTCGTCGCGGTGCGGTGGCATCCAAAGCGGCCACTGGTCGCGGTCGGCGGGTCGCTGCTGCTTTCACCGGCCGTGCTGCTGGGGCTCGCGGCGCCGGCACCGGTCTATGCCCTCGCTGGCATGTCGTTCCTCTTTGGTGCCGTGATAGCCTTCGCCGACGCGATTTGGGAAAGCGTGATGCAGAACCACGTGCCCGAACGTGTGCTATCGCGGGTCATCGCCTACGACTATCTCGGCTCCACCGTCCTGCGGCCCATCGGGCTGGCCGTCGTTGGTTCGGTCGCGGCGACGATCACCACGCAGGTTACGCTCGTCGGTGCCTCGGTCCTCTATCTGGCCGTGACGCTGGCCGCGCTCGCCATGCCGATCACCTGGACGCTTTCCTCGCACGCCCCATTGCAGCCAGAGGAGGCGATGGCGTCGGCCGATCTTGTAGAGACGCAGCCGCATGTTGGCCCCGTAAGCGGCACGAGCCACGCGGCGCCGGCATTGGGGGAGAGAGGAAGATGACGGGGACCGCTGTCGTCAGACCTTCCACTCTTGGCATATTTCGAGGGATTGCATTGATTAATGAGGCATGGACACCCGGCGCCAGTGATGGCGCGGGAGGGACTGGCAGAATTCTCGTCCTCGACTACACCGGGCGGCGGCCGGAGGCGCCCGTGTCGGCGCTGGACCTCGAGTCGCACGGGCACATGGTGCACTACATGCTGAGCCCACCGTTTCCGCGGCAGTTTTCCGCTGGCGCTTACGCCATGGAGCTGCTGGGCCGGCAGGGCGACGTTGACGGCGTGCGGGCGGTGCTGGCGTACTGTATGGCGGCTCCCATCGCACAGGAGTTGGCGGCCTATGTTTACGCCATCACCGGCCGCGCATTGCCGCTGATACTCTTCGACGGCGAACCTGCCCGGGCACCTGCGGTCCAGGAGCAATACGAGATGGCGCTCCATAAGCTGAGAGAGTTTCTCTCCGTGGACGAGGCGGGGTGGACCCCGACGTCGATGTTCGACGAAGTGGCCGTGCGCGAGCGGCCGGAGGCAGTGCTCCGGTCAATGCACGCGGGACTGCTGGGTGTCGGTGAGCAGGCGGCGACCTACTCTCCCGGCGACGCCGCTGCCACAATGGCCGATGCCGAGGCCATCGCTGACTTCTACCTCGACTGGCTGGGCCACCTCGTGGCGGCACATAACACCTCGTGGCCGGCCTGGGGTGGACCGGCGTACCAGATTGTTTCCCGAGGGCACGAGCACGCGTCGGAATGGCCGGGTGCCACGCGAACTCTAACCGTCGCCATCGACGCGTCGCGCAACGACCTGCTTCGCCACGCCAGCACCGCAGAAGCCGTGCTCTCGATCCTCGTCAAGGAGGCCGAGCATGCAGCCTGAGGCCGCGAGCTGGGAACGCAGCGGAATGGCATTCCAGGTGGTGCGTTGGACGAACGGGCAGTTGAGTATCTGGCCGGTGGATCGGGAACTGCCCGCCGATTGGACGCCGACTGGTCACCAGGGAACGTATGCGACGTGCCTCAAACAGGCGGAGGCGCTGGGGTCGACCTCGGCCGAGCCTGTCGCCGAATGCATGGATTCCTCCACCTGCGATCACCCCAACCTGCTGACGTTGTTCGCCGACAGCGTTGCGCGTCACGGCGGCCGCCCGGCCGTGTCCGACGCCGTCCGCTCCCTCACGTACGTCCAACTGGACCAGGCGTCGGACGCGATGGCGGCGGCCCTGGTGGGCCGAGGCGTTCAGCGCGAGGACCGCGTGGCTGTATTCCTCCCCCGGGGCGTCGACGTGATCATCGCGCTGCTGGCCACGCTCAAGGCCGGCGGTGCATACGTCCCGATCGACGCCCGTTTGCCGGACTCGCGACGTGATCTCATGATCAAAAACAGCGGAGCGCGGCTCGTAATCACGACGCCCGGCCCACAGGACGGCCTCGCCGGACTGGAGGCGATAGCGCCGCTACCGCCGGATCTGACGGGCGAGAGTCCTGACCACTTGCCCGCTACTTCGGTGATGGGTTGCCAGGCCGCCTGCGTCCTCTTCACCTCGGGATCCTCGGGAACGCCAAAGGCCATCGTCCTGGAGCACCGCAATCTCGCATATTTCGCTGTAAATCCGGCGCTGCCCCAAATCCTTCCACAGGATCGGGTGGGACACGTGTCGAGTCTGTCGTTCGACGCGTTCAACTTCGAGGTCTGGTGCTCTTTGGCAGCGGGGGCGGAAATCGTCGTACTGCCCACCATGCCTGACCTGATCGGAGGAGATCTGCAACGCGAACTGCGCCGTCAACGGATCACCGCGATGCTGGTGCCCACCATGGCGGTCAACCATGTTGTACGCGAGGACCGGGAATCCTTCTCGACGTTGCGCCTCCTGCACACTGGCGGCGACGTTATCCTGCCCTCTGCGTGCCGTGACCTGCTGAGCAGCTCCTTTCGTGGTCACTTCCACAATCTGTATGGGCCAACCGAGGGCACGACCGCCTGCACCTCGTACCGGGTCAAGACCGTGCTGCCGGACGACACCAGCGTGCCCATCGGCGCTCCTTTGGCGGATGCACAGATCTACGTACTGGATCAGAACCGCTATCCGGTTGCCGATGGGAGGACCGGTGAGCTGTTCGTGGGAGGATCGGGGGTGGCCCGAGGATACCTCGGCCAGCCACGGCTCACCGCGGCCAGCTTCCTTCCGAATCCTTTCCACCCCGGCCGTATGTACGCGACGGGTGACTTGGCGCGGCGGCGTGAGGACGGGCAGCTAGAGTTCCTGGGCCGAATCGACGATCAAGTCAAGGTGCGGGGCTACCGCGTCGAGCCGAGGGAGGTGGAACGAACTCTCGCCCGCCTCGGCGGGGTGTTGGAGGTGGCGGTGGTCGCAATCGGGGAGGGCGACGGCAAGCATCTCGTGGCGCTCGTAGCGGGAGAGGAGAAGATGTCGCTGCGGAAGCTGCGCGAACATGCTACTGAGACTATGCCCGAGTACATGGTCCCCAGCGCCTTCGCCGTCGTCCCGAAGATCCCGGCGAACGATCACGGCAAGCGGGACACCCGGCAACTGGCGGACCTGGCGCGCAAGGAACTCGACCGGCGCCGAGACACCGTGCCACCGCGAGACGCGGTGGAATCTTACCTTGCCAAGCTTTGGGAGGAGTTGCTCGATGTCGAGCAGGTTGGGGTCCATGACGACTTCTTCGCGCTCGGTGGGAACTCGCTCCTGGCGTTCCGCGTCCGCCGCCGGGTCATCAATGACACCGGCGCGCCGCTCGATATGCAGGACGTCCTGAGTACGACGGTGCTCGCTGACCTCGCGACAATCGTTCGCAAGCGAAAGGCCTCTTCGGGTGACCATCACTTCTGAATCGGTGACGCTGACGGATGTCGATGTATTCGCCCGTGGGCAGCACCACGCAATGTTCGACCTGCTGAGAGAACACGACCCGGTCCACTGGCACGGATTGCCTGACGGGGGTGGCTTCTGGGCGCTGACCCGGTATGCCGAGGTGTCCGCGAGCTACCTGGACCACGCCACCTTTTTGTCGTCCGGCGGGGCCATGCTAGGCGGCTCCTACCGCAGTGAAGCGGACACGGCGGCGGGCCGGATGCTGGTCTCGACTGACCCGCCGCGGCACCGTCTGCTGCGCCAGCAGATGCACCGCGCGTTCTCCTCCGAGATGGTCGCCCGAGTCGCCCGACAGGTCGAGAGCCTCGTGGAAGCAGCCGTCGACCGCGCGATCGCGGATGGGGGCTGCGACTTCGCGACCGACATCGGGCCGGAGCTGCCGGCCGGGGCGCTTATGGTCATGATGGACATCGGCCACCAAGACGCACGCGCGCTGATCGACATGACCAGACGCATGGTCGGTTACCGGGACCCGGGCTACGTCGATCAGACCGGCGACGAGCGCCTGCGACTCGCCGCAATCCAGATGGAGATCTTCGAGTTCTTCGATGAGCTGCTCGCCTCCCGGCGAGGGCGACCCGGGCCGGACGTTATCAGCATCCTGGCCGCCGCCGAGCTAAACGGTCGCCGTTTGTCAGAGGAGGAGGTGCTCTACAACTGCATGAACGTCGCGGTTGGGGGCAATGAGACAACCTCGCACACCGCCTCGTCCGGCCTGGTCGCATTGGCCGAGCACCCTGAGCAGTATCAACGTTTGTCGGACGACGCTCATTTGTTGGACGCCGCGATCAATGAGATCCTGAGGTGGAGTTCCACAAACGCGTACGTGCTACGAATCGCTGGCCGGGACACCGAACTGGCCGGCCGCACCATCCGACGGGGGGACCCGGTCACGCTGTGGAACGTGTCCGCCAACCGTGATTCGGAGCAGTTTCCCGACCCGCACCGTTTCGATGTTGCCCGTACACCGAACAAGCATCTGTCGTACGGCAACGGCATCCACCGATGTATCGGTGCCATGCTGGGTCATGTGGAACTGTCGATTCTCTTCAAGACACTGATCGACAACCGGATCGAGTGGGAAATAGATGGGAAGTTGGAACGGATGCGCTCCAACTTCATCCTCGGCATTAACCACCTACCCGTCCGGATGCGTCGCTTGTAGTGCTGAGGGCGACGTGGTGGTGCCAGCCGATCCAGGAGCGGCTTTCGAAGTGGTCGAAGCCCGAGGGCGGCCTCCAGCTCGCGGTAGTCGTGCTGGACGCGTCAGCGGCTTCTGACCGGGGCGGACCAGTTCGGTCAGTGGCGTCTCGGCGGGCAGGTCGGACAGTCAGTAGTCGGTGGGTTCGTGCTGGCCGGGGGGCTATTACAGGAGCAGCCAGCATTCGGGCAGGACCACGTCGCCGCGTCGGATGGTCCGGCCGGCGGGACCGCATCCGCAGAGCGAAGAGGTGCCCGGACAGCTCACTGGCAGGCCGGTCCGGGCGGGGTCGGGTGCAGACAACCGAGCAACTGGATGGAGGGGTTGCCTGCGGCCTGGACGGGCGGTCACTAGCTCAGAGCGACGTGGTGCAGGTGAGCGACGCCGAGATAGACAGCAGTCAATGTATGGGCGGAGTGGCGATGGCCGCGTAGGACCTTCCAGTTCTTTTCTGGCCAAGGCGCGTTCGATCTGCGCTTGGACGGTGCGATGCTGCATTAAGTCTTCTTTCCACGGCGGTAGCGGCCCGCCGCCGTGGGGGCTCGCGGTACGGGATCACCTCCGGGTTGCCGCAGTAGACGCCGTCGGCCACGAGGGCCGTCCGGCACATTTCTGATAGGTGCCTGAGGTGCGGTAGGCGATAGCGCCGTTTCAGTTGCCGGGTTATGGGTCGCCGATGGCGATGACCGGGTCGGGTGCTGGCGTCGATGGCGACCTGCAGGTTCGCCGAGTGCTGGTAATTCTTGCTCGCTGCGGCGAGGCGGTGGTCCCGGGTCGGGATCAGGGTGCAGTCGACGATGGCGATCTGGCTGACCGGCCGCTGGCGGACCAGGGTGAGGGCCAGCAGGGGTCCGAGGGTGTCGATGATCCGTGGGCGGCGGAGTGCGACACCCCAAGACAGCGCCACGATCTGGCGCATGGTCAGCTTGCTGCGCCAGTAGGCGGCTACCAGCAGCACCCGATCGGCCAAGTCGAGGGCCCGCTGTCGGCCCGGCCGGCCCTCGGCGATCGATTCCCCGCCACGCTCGGCGACCAGCCGGACCAGTCGGCGGAACTGGGCAGGCCGCAACCCGGTGAACAAAAAGATCCACTCGGGGCGGGCTGTGGAGATCACCTGCGCTCAGGCATCGCCAACGATCGTCCTCAGCGGACTGAGGACCGTGCCACGAGACGTTTCTTAAAACCGGAATCGAAACATTGAGCCATTTTCATCCTGCGTGGCGGTCGGCTTCGACGCGGTGCAGGACGAGGATGGCCTGCACGATCGCGGTCGCTCGGCGTGGGCAGCAGCGCAGCTTGACCAGGATTTTCCAGGTCTTGAGGGTGGCGATCGCGCGTTCGCCGCGGGCGCGGATCTTCGCGTGCGCTCGGTTGACGGCCTTCTGCCGGCGTGACAGCTTCGGCCGGAAGCGGCGCCGCTTGAACGGGGTGCGCACGCTGCCGGGGGCGCCTTGATAGCCCTTGTCCGCGAAGGTCATCACGTCGGTGCTGGCCAGGGCGTCGATGATGCCGTGGGTGCGGGCGGCGGTCAGGTCGTGCGTCGAGGCGGGCAGCGCGGCCGAGGCCCAGACGAGACGCCCGGCCGCGTCGGCGATGACCTGCACGTTCACGCCGTGACGCTTGTGTTTTCCGGAGTAGTACGGCTTCTGGTTGGCGACCCGGTCGATCGGGATCAGGGTGCCGTCGAGGATTGCGTAGGCGAGCAGACGGATCCTGGTCATGGCCGTGGCCAGGTCGTCGGCGGTCGCGGCGAGCAGGTCGATGGCCTCGCGGACATAACGCCAGGCGGTCGTGACGCCGATGTCGAATCCGGCGGCCAGGCGGGTGTAGGTGTCGCCGTTGCGCAGGTGGGCCAGGGCGAGCAGGGCTTGCCGGCCGGGGTCGAGGCGTCGCCACCGAGACCGTTGCTGCTGGCGGCGGGTTCGGATGAGGGCGGCGAGGTGGTTCAGGCTGCGGGTGGACAACGGAATCGCGGCAGGGTAAGACAGCACATGTCGGGGTACGGCAGCACAGCGAGGCTCCCGGTTGGGGCATCTGATCTTGGTCGATTGCTGTCTTACCGGGAGCCTCGTCCTACATAGACACCGGCCTTCCCGCACCGCCCGTGACCTGCACCGTCACGATGAAAATGGCTCACTGAGGGGCGGCTCGCCGAAGTCGTCGCTGGTGAGACGTGGCGGCTCCCTCTTGATCACTGCCCGCCTGCCACTTTGGCGATCCTTATGCCTTTGTCGGCAAGTCTGAACGCTGAGCTCAGCCGCTTCATCCGAATTCGCTGCTTTCGTGGGCTCTTGCTCGGGTGTGGACGTTTCCGCAAAGCGGATGTTGCTGTCACGTAAGGTCGCTGCTACCTTTTCGTCCGTTGTCGCGCCGGCCCAACCATCCGTCGCGGTTGTACTGACTCACGGGGGAGGTTGCGGTGGTTGCGGCTGCCCAAAATCATCCACAAGCCGGTCGTATCGTGTGCGACATCGAGCGCACATCGCCGTTGGCGGTGTCCGCACTGGCGCAGTGCTACACCGGGTTCGTGCTGGACAAGCTCGGCAAGTACGGCGCAATGTCGCCGCGGATCTCGGCGTTGTTGCCG
Source organism: Micromonospora aurantiaca ATCC 27029 (assembly GCF_000145235.1). Taxonomy (NCBI): domain Bacteria; kingdom Bacillati; phylum Actinomycetota; class Actinomycetes; order Micromonosporales; family Micromonosporaceae; genus Micromonospora; species Micromonospora aurantiaca (nom. illeg.). The sequence continues at coordinate 1,938,325 of NC_014391.1, forward strand.
GGCATGAAGGTGTGCGGTACCGCTGTCACGGTACTCGGAGCAGATGTCTCCGTCCGGCGTATGGCGATCGATCTTGCCAAGCCGGGCGACGTCCTCGTGGTGGCTGCCGGCGGTGTCGAGGACCGCGCCTGCTTCGGCGAGTACACGGCCAGGCAGATGGCTGCCCGTGGTCTGGCGGGCATCATCATCGACGGCGCTACTCGCGACGCGGCCGACATCCGGCGCGTCGGCTTTCCAACGTTTGTCCGCGCTGTTACGCCGCGCAACTTTTCGTATCCCTTGGCGGAGATGGGCGCGGTGAACGTCCAGGTAGTGTGCGGCGGGGCGACTGTAGCGCCGGGCGACGTCATCCTCGGCGACGACGACGGCGTTGTCGCCGTGCCGCGCCTGCTCGCGGAGGCGATGGCCGCCACGATCGTCAGCGAAATGAACGCTGACACCGAGAAGCGGCGCGGCAACTTGGAAAAGCCCTTCGACCTCGCCGACACGCTGGTCGAGCGGGGCTACGTCTTCGAGCGTTCCGGGAGCCGAGCATGAGCCTTCACCAGAAATACGACCGCCACGCCGAGCAGACCTTGGAGACCCTGTCGGCGCAGTTCATGCACTTCTCCGAGAAGCTGTGCCGCGGCTCGTCGGAACTCTATGAGCACCTGGCGGCTGCTGCGTCCAAGGAAGAGGGCATCCTCAAGCTCGCGCTGAATGTCAGGGGCGGGCAGCCCGCGCCGAACATGTACTTCGGCGCTGTGCACTACCTCCTGCTCTCAGGCACCGATCACCCACTGGCCAAGTTCTACCCCAGCGTCAGCCCGGACAGCTACTCCCGTGACTACGACGAGGCGTTCGCTCAGCTTCAGGACTTCTCACGCAGTTACGGCGATCAAATCCGAGAAATCATCTCCAAGCGGACCGTCCAGTCCAACGAGGTACGGCGCGCTGGGCTAATCCTGCCGGCCCTACAGGAGGTGATGGGGCGTGCCGGGCGCTTTCACCTGATCGACGTCGGGGCCAGCGCCGGGCTGGTCATGTGCGTCGAGCGGTTCCGATATCTCTACTCCAACGGGGCTGAGCTCGGTGACCCGGCGAGCCCTGTCGTCATCAACTGTCAGCTGCGCGGTGAGCTGGAACCCCCGATCGGCGACTCGATTCCCACACCGCTAAGCCGGATCGGCCTCGACCTGTTCCCGGTCGATGTCGCCGACCCCGACGAGGCCGCGTGGGTACGCGCGTTGATCTTCGCCGACCACGTCGACCGGCTGCCGTTGTTCGATGCGGCGGCGGCCGTCGCGAAGGCGGCGGTTCTGGACCTGCGTGCTGGTGACGCAGGCATTGTGCTGCCCGAGGTGTTGAGCGGGTTGCCGGACGACTCGTCACCCGTGTGCGTCCTCTTCTCCTTCGTAGTCAACCAGGCCTTCGCCGACGGTAGGGACACGGCACGCGCGATCCTGGAACGGGCCAGCCTGTCCCGGCCCGTGTTCGAGGTGACGCTCGGAGACTTCGGCAAGCGCTCGACGCAGCTGTTGTTCGCCGAGTATCGCGACGGCGTCCGGGTGGCCGAAGCGGAACTCGCGTTCATCGACCCTCACGGGCGGTGGATGGAGTGGACGGACGCCTCGGGCGCCGTTGGCTGCGCCGCGCAGGGACGGCCGGAGTGAGGATTTGCAAGGCCGTCATCCCGGCCGCCGGCACCGGGTCGCGCCTGTGGCCACTGACCGCCACCGTGCCCAAGCCGATGCTGCCGATCGGGCGCACCCCCATTCTCGAGCATGTGATCTCCAACCTGCGAATGGCGGGCATCGAGGAGGTCATGGTGGTGGTCGACTTCCGCCGAGACGCGATCATGGACTACTTCGGCGACGGCAAGGCCTTGGGCGTTGATATCTCCTACGTGGTGCAGGGCCCTGATCTGCGTGGGTCGGCGGGTGCGATCCTGCACGCGGCCGAGTGGATCGGTGATTCCGGCTTTATGTTCGCTAGCCCCGACTGCTACATGGGGAAGCCGGCCACCAGCGCCTCTCCGCTGACGGCGCTCCAGCGCCTGGTCGCCGCCTTCGAGCAGCGGTCGGTGATGGCGATTGCACTAACTGAGTGGGTGCCCCGGCAGATGGCCGTCGGGGCACCGGCCCTGAACATTCCACTCATCGCATCCACCGCGGCCGACCCGCAGGACCGTGATCCCTTCCCGATCGATCTGAGCGCGCCCGCACCGGTGAGCGAGAGCGGTCGGCTGAGCGTGCTCGTTCCCCGTGGCTACTGGGCACTGTCGCCCGACATGCTGGACGTCATGCGCCGAACCCCAGTCGGCCCTGACGGCGAGGTGCGCGTCTCCTCGGCGGCGCGGCTGGTCACCCCGACGAAGGCCGTATGGGCCGCGCCGATGTGGCCCGGCGAGTGTTCTGTCGACATCGGGGACTGGTCGAACTTTCTCCGCATTTCCGCCCTCGCGGCCGTGCAGGACGAAGAGTACGGGCCGGAGATTGTCAAGTTCGTCTCAGGGGAGCTCAGTGGCCAACGACTCTCGTGAGAGCGGGACTCGCGAGCCGGGTCCTCCCTTCGCCTATCCCAGCTCTATCGACATCAACCCCACCGCCCGTTGCAACCTTCGGTGCACCTTCTGCTGGGGGCCCGATCACGACATCCGCGACGGGCTCGACACCGCCGAATGGAAAGATTTGCTCTCCCGGTTTAGGGCTGGCGGCACGTCGGCCGTGGTGTTCACGGGGGGCGAGCCGCTGCTGCGCCGAGACATAGGAGGACTCCTGCGGCACGCCTCCGAGGAAGGCTTCCGGGTGACGCTGTCCACCAACGGCATCCGGCTGGGTCGCCACCAGGATCTCCTGCGCTACGTTGACGAGATCGGCATTCCGATCGACGGCTCCAACGTGGCGGTCAACGCTAAGATGCGGCAAGGGAAGTTGGCGGACCTTGCATTCGATGCGGCGCTGAGCGCTCTCGACACCGTCCGAAGGGCCGCGCCAGCGGTGCAAATCACGGTACGCACGGTCGTCAGCGCGGTGAACGCCGATGACATCCCCAACATCGCCTACCTCCTGTCGGACCGGCGGCCGGTATGGGACCGCTGGAAGCTGTACCAGTTCGTCGCGGCAGGCATCGGGCTCGACAGCAGCGACGAGCATCAGGTGGACAATGCCACATTTCGTCGAGCGCTGGCCGAGGCTCGCACCATTATCGGTCCGGGTCACATGGTCGGGCAGGAGCAGACGGACCGGGTGGGCCGATACCTGTTCGTCGGGCCGCGCGGCGAACTCTTCGGGGTGTCCGACTCGGTGGGCTACCGAACCATCGGCTACTGGCGGGACGTTCTCGAGAACGCCTCCAATGTTCCGGTCGACCTGTCCCGCAACGGACTGCACGGCCAGATTTCGCAGCTGGAAGGACCAGATGGAGTGCAGTAGGTTCGTCTGCCTCGATCCTGCTCCGACGCGCCATGCGGCGGGCAATGCTCGGCTCTGTTTGCCCTACGCTGGAGCCGGCACGGTGCACTTCCGCTCGTGGTCACGGCAAGCCGGCGAGGTGCCTCAGCGTCTGCGCGGCCGACATACTTGCTGCGGCCGTTCGGTACTTACAAGACGTTCTGCCTGTGCCTTGTCTGCGGCTACGACTAGGTGGCCTAGTAGCTGTCCCGCTACGGCGGTCACAGTTGCAGACGCTGATCCTCGACGTGCCCGCAGTGGTGCGGGACATCGTGCGGGTCGCTGTGCGGTGGGCGGCGCAGGTCATTCCACCGGAGGTGTTAGCTGATGGGCATGGATAGTCTCGAGGGGCAGGTCAGCCAGCTGTGGTGCGAGGTGTTGGACCGTCCACACGTGGATCCAGACGACAACTTCTTCGACCTTGGCGGCGACTCGCTCTTAGCCATTAGGTTGGCCAGGCGTGCCCAGCAGCGGGGCCTGTCGATCGGACTGCCGGAGATCTTCGAGTGCGCCAACCTGCGCCAGTTTGTCGAACTCGCCACGAGGAATAGCGATGCGGGCAGCGACCGCGACGAGGTCGTTCCGTTCGCGCTCACGCCCATTCAGCAGCTATCCCTGGCCAGGACGACCCGGCTGAACGATTTGACGGTCGCGCAGCTACTGACCATCCATGAGGCCGTTACCGAGGGGCAGGTTCTGGCGGCCCTCGGCGCCGTCGTTGCGCGGCACGGATCGTTGCGTTCCCGGATCGACGTGACTGCGACGCCACCTCGGCAGCAGATCGTGGCGGTCGCCGATCACCAGTTGCCGGTTCGTGTGGTGGAAGTGCCGCCGGACCGGCACTACGCCGTCCGCGCGACGGCGGACGAGGCGCGCGCCGAGGTCGACCTGGCGACAGCCAGCGTCGCGGTCTTCCGGATCCTCGCCCACGGTGGACGGCCGTGGGGGCTGTTGGCCGTCCTGCACCACCTCATGTTCGACGGGCTGAGCTGGGATGTTATCCACGCCGACCTAGAGGAGGCGCTGCAGCGGGCACGGCAGGGCCTGGCCGCCCAGCCGAGGCCGGCGACCTCGATGAGGGCGTGGGTGAGCTTCGCGATCAACCACACCACGTCAGATGAGGCGGCGCGGTACCTGACCTACTGGCGTGGGCGTCCGTGGGATCGGTTACCCGACGCGCTGCGGTCAAGCGATGTGCACCCACGTCCCCTCGCGGAGATCGCCACCATCCGTTCAACCTGCGCGGTGGCTGACGAGGCTCGACGTCGTCGTTTGCGGCAGCGGGGGTACGAAACCGTGATCACGAGTGCGATCAACATGGGACTCGTCACGGTGCTCGGGGCGACCGCGACCCTGATCGACGTTGTCATCAACGGTCGTGACCAGATCCGTTCGGGACCAGACCTGTCTCGGACCGTCGGCTGGCTCGCGGAGTACGTCTCCACGTTCTTCGACTTGGGGGACGCGGTCTCGCCACCGCGCGTCCTCTCCGCCACCGCGCGGTCGCTGGCCGACATCCCCGGCTCTCGACTGATCGGACGGTGGGCGCGGGACCACTATCCCGACCCGGCCGTCAGGTCGGAGTTGCGGGACATGCCGGAACCGGCCGTGTCCCTCAACCTGCGGCTGGTCGACGATGCCGGTACATGCGCCAGTGTGCTGCGGCTCGCCGACGTAGACCTCGGTATAGGGCTGTCCGGCGGAGAGCGGCAACCGTACATGCTCAAGGTCGTGTGCGACCTGTCCGGCGAAGTGCTGTCCACTCAGTTCCGCTACCACCCCGGAGAACTGGCGACGCCCGTGGTGCAGCTGCTCGTCGAGGAGTACGAACGAATGATCTCGTTCGTACTCGACCAAGATCCGGCCGAGGAGCACGAGCCGGGGCAGCAGAGTGGGTGCTTCCCCCTCATTGCTACAGAAGCGGACACAAATGATGATTTTTGACGTCGACGGGTATCTGTTCGATCTGGATGGGACGCTCGTCGACAGCGTCTTTCAGCACGCGGTGGGATGGAAGGTCGCGCTGGACAGTGTCGGGATCAGCGTGCCGACCTGGCGGGTACGGCAGTGCGTCGGGCTCGGCGCTGCCGATTTCCTCAGGCGGGTGTCGACCCGGCCCGTTGACCCCGACGAACTGAGCCAGCTTCGCGCCATTAAGGCGGCGGTGTTCGCGCAGATGAGCGCTAGTGTCGGACCGTTTGACCGCGCCGTTGAGCTGCTCGCCACGCTGCGCGCACGGCGGATGCCGTGGGCGGTGGCGACCAGCGGGGAGCGGTCGACGGCGGGGCCGTTGCTGGAGCGGCTCGCCATTGCCCCGTCCGACGTGGTGGTCACTCTCTCCGAGGTCGGCCGGGCCAAGCCGTGGCCGGACCTCTTCCTGGCTGCCGCGGAGAGCTTGTCGGTGGACGTGCGGCGGACCGCCGTGGTCGGCGACAGCGTGTGGGACATGCAGGCGGCGACTGCGGCCGGAGCAGTCGGGGTCGGCGTGCGGTCCGGCGGGGCGGACACTGCCGAGCTAATGGAGGCTGGCGCGGTGGCGGTATTCGACGATGTTGCGGCTCTGCTCGACCGGCTGCTGAAGCAGTGATGCGATCGACCGCGGCATCGCCGGACAATCTGCGCTCACAGGAAGCGGAGCGGATCGCGGCCGCTCTCGACGCCCGTGTACTGCCGGCCTTCGGCATGTATGACGGTACGCTGAGCCTGCTAAAGAACTCGGAAAACCTCACCTTTCGCTGGGTGGGCAGGGTGGCCGGCCGGGGAACGCTGAACCGCGTGGTCCGAGTGGGCCGGCCCGACTACCACGACCTGGACTCCGTGCGGTCGGAGCTGGCACTGCTGGACGTCCTCGCCAGCCGGCTGCCGGCCGCGACGCCAGTACCTGTGCCTCGCCTCGATGGCGATCCGCTTGCTGCGCTGCCTCCATCCGACGGGGCGGACGTACGGCCGATCGCCGTGTTCGAGTGGGTCGACGGGCATCCCGGTTCGACGGGTGCCCGGCAGTCCTGGACAAGCTTGCACCAGCTGGGCGTGGTAGTCGCTGCTCTGCACAACCTGGGACCGGAGGCGGCCGGACTTGGTCTGTCCCGCCCAAAGTGGGACTGGGAGGCGCTGGTCGGGACGGGGATGTGGCGCACGGGCGACCGGACCTGGAGCAAGTGGGGTGCCAGTGCGGGCGCTGGGTGGATCGCTGCGCTCGAAAACGTCGCCCCCGTCGACCGACGGTGTCTGGACGAGATGGCTGCGCGCACACGTGACGCGATGGCGCAGCTGAATAGCGAGGACGGTAACTGGGGTCTGATCCACGGCGACCTCAACCCCAGCAACGTCCTGACGACCGACGACGGCGTCGGCCTGATCGACTTCGATGACTGTGGGTGGGGCCTGCACGTGTACGACCTAGCGGTCGCGCTTCTCTGGCCGTATCTAAACGGCTCCGGGAAGGCGGCGCGGGACGCCCTGCTGGCCGGTTACAGGACAGTGCGCCCCCTGCCCGCATCGGCGGAGGCGTCGCTGGAACTGATGGTGGCAGCCCGGTCATTGGCCCTGGTCAGGTACTTCAGCGGACGGACCGACAGCCCGCGTCTGCGGGCCTGGGCGCCGACCTTCCTTCCTCGGGCGTACGAGCTGCTCCACACCATCGAGCGGCACACCCGGTAGCAGGCCGAGCACGAGAGAACGGGATTGGTTGACGTGTGTGGAATCGCAGGTGTGACCAGCTTCAACGGTGCTGTCCAGATGCAGCCGGTCCTGCGCAAGATGGCCGACCTGATAAGCCACCGCGGCCCGGACGGATGCGGCTTGGTCACATTCGACGGCGACGAGGTTCGTCGTGGCGCTTCGGCCGAGGACGGCCGGCCGGCGCACGCGGGGTTGGCGCACCGGCTGTTGTCCATCGTCGGTGAGCCGTCCGATGGTCTACAGCCGGTCGCCACCGACGACGGCCACCTCTGGATGGTTTTCAACGGTGAGATCCACAACTACGTGGAGCTTCGTGATGAGCTGCGCGGGCGAGGCTATGATTTCCACACGGACACTGACACCGAGGTCGTGCTGCATGCCTACCGCGAGTGGGGCGAGAGGTGCTTCTCTCGCCTCAACGGCATGTGGAGCCTGGCGGTCTACGACCGCAGCACACGAGTGCTCACCCTCGCCCGTGACCGTCTCGGCATCAAGCCCCTGTTCTACGTCCGTACCGCGCGTTCGTTCGTGTTCGGCTCGGAAATCAAGGTCCTCGCTGGACATCCCGAGGTGGAGCTGCGTCCCAACCAGCAGATGCTGTACCGCTACCTCGCACACAACTACCGCTGGGTGCACGAGGAGGAGGAGAGCTTCTACGAGGGCATTCGGCAGGTCCGGCCCGGGCACGTGTACCGGCTGAACGCAAACGGTCAGCTGACCGCGTCGAGTTACTGGCACCTAGATCCGAGCAACGTCTGGACGCCGGCCGACGAGCGGGAGGCAACGGAACGGTTACGGGAGCTGCTGCTCGACGCGGTGAGGATCCGAATGCGGGCCTCGACCGACGTTGCCGTGTTGCTCAGCGGAGGGGTCGATTCAGCGTCGGTAACCGCCGCGGCGGGCCGAGCTTCGCATGCCGGTTTGGCCACCTTCTCCGCCCGGTTCCGCACCGGCTCTGACGAGGGGCCCTACATCGCCGAGACACGTCGGGCGCTTCCCGGCCGTCACGTCGACGTGGCGATCGGGCCGGATGACTTCCTGCCCACGCTGCAGCGGATCGTGGCCGCCCACGACGTCCCGCTGTTCACCCAGACCTGGTATGCGCACTGGCGTCTCATGTCCGCGGTGGCGTCGGAGGGCTTCCGCGTCGTGCTCACCGGGCACGGCGGGGACGAGTTGTTCGCCGGGTACGCCCACCACGACGCTTACCACGCAGCCGAACGGTCGGGTCGGGCGGGGGAGCTGGTGTCATCGGGTGCCCTCGCCGCCCTAGCCGGCCCCATCGTGACCGACGCTGACCCCGTGGTGCAGTACTTCTCCGATGGCACCGGTGCGGCGATCGCGACCAGGGTGCGCCCCGCGCGGTACGCGGACGTTCTCGGCCGTGACTTCTCCGCGACCGGTCGCTCCGGCATCGCCCGCGTCAATGTCTTCCGCGATCGCGGCTACCTGGCGGCGAAGCTCTACCAAGAGCTGGCGTACGAGACGATTCCGATCGTGCTGTGCCCGGAGGACAGGAGCAGCATGGCCTTCAGCGTGGAAACACGTCCACCCTTCCTGGACCACCGCATCGTCGAGCTGGCCTTCGCGCTGCCCGACGAGTACAAGCTGCGCCACGGAGTGCGTAAGTGGGTGCTACGGGAGAGTATGCGCGGACTCGTTCCGGACGCGGTTCTCGACCGTGCCGACAAGCAGGGGATCAATGTGCCCACTGCGACGTGGTTCCGGACGGACGTTCACGACGACATCCGCGATGTGCTCGCGTCGGCGTTGATCGTCGAGCAGGGCATCGTCGAACGCGAGCCGATCCTGCGGTACCTGGAGGAGCACCGTCGAGGTGAGGGCAACCATTACCTCGGCATCTGGCAATGGCTCAACGTCGAGTTGTGGCTGCGCAGCCTCGCCGGCGCCGCCTGACCACTTGACCCTTCATCCAAAGGAATGCGGATGGACAGCGAGCTGAGCACCGCCTTGGAGGTGGCCTGGTGTGCGGAGCTGGGCGTGAGCGAGGCTGCTCCCGACCAGAATTTTCCGACCTTGGCGGTGACTCTCTATCCGCCATCAGGCTGACGGAGCGCATCGAGGCCGCATTCGGCATCGAGTTCCCGATCGACGTGCTTTTCCTAGAGGGCGCCTACGCCGCCGTGGCGGCCGAGTGCGCCGCCCGGTGGTTCGGGCAAACGACGTCGGTCGATGCCGGCGGGACCGCCGATGACTGAACCGGCGCTGCCGCTCCCGCGCGTCGCGGTCGTACACGGAGTCGGCGCAGTCGTCGGTATCGGCGAATTGGTGCTCGCCGCCCCGCGGTCTGTGCGAACTCGTCATCGCGGTGCGCGCACAGGTGGCCCACGCCAGCCCCCGTCGCGGCCGCGGCCCGCCTCGCGGAGGTGGTCCTGCTCGACGAGTCTGATCCCGTCGGCTCGCTCGCAGGGAAAACCTCGGCGGGGTGACGACGTTCCACGATGGAAGGGTGGAACTGGCCGACCTCATCGCCGTCGAAAGTGGTCTGCCGGAAGTATCGTCCGTCGAGCGTCCCTGGGACAGATCACCCAACGGCGGGTGCTGCCGCAGGCGGGGATCAGCTCGGTCGAGGCCGTTACGGTCGACTCGCCTGACGACCTCGTGGCTGCCGTCGAGCGCCTCGGGCCGCTGCGCCCGAACGACAGTGCGTTGCACCCAGGTGCCGAGTGCGGCACAAGGCTAGGACGACCCAGCCCCTTCCAGCCCAGGTCCAGCGTCAGCCAGGTCAGCACCGCCGGCGCGATCATGCGGCCAAACTGGGCGCCGGTGGAGTGGGCAGCCTGATACTGACCGTGCGCGTGGTCCGGCGCCAGGTCGAACGAGATACCCCAGCCGCCGGCGGAGTGCTTCAGCTCGCCGAGCACCTGCAGCAGCGTCGCCACCATCAGCGCAGCGGCCGCGAGCCACCCCTGCGGCAGGCCGCTCACCGCGAAGACGAGGCAGGCGGCACCGTTGAACAAGCCGGCTTGGCGGCTCGCCCCGGCGGCGCCGGTCAGGCTGTTAGTACCTTCGACACCCGTACCTGCAGTGCCACGACCGTGACGGTGTTGGTGAGGAAGGCCACCTAGACGAGCCAGGGCGGAGCGCCTGTGCGGTTCACCGCTTACAGTGGCAGCACCACGTTCAGGATGTCGAAGTGCATCGACATGAGTCCGTCGAGGGCGACGAAGGTGAGGAACGACGGTCCCGCAGCGCGATTAGGCGCTTCCCGCCATCGGCGGAGTGCAAGAGGCTCCACCTCGGCCAAACGGGTGACGAAGGCCGCGGACACCAGGTAGCTGAGCGCGTTCGCGACGATCAGCGACCGGTACGCGAACGCGGTGTCTACAGTGATCGCGGTGCCCGCCATGACAGTGCCCAGCGAAAACCAGCATGCCTGCCGCAAGCAGCCCCCAGGCCGAGGTAGGAGGCGAGCTCCAAGCGGCGCCGGCCGTAACGGTCCGCCATATAGCCCATGGGGGTGCTCGCCGCGAAGCTGACGGCCGCCGCGACTGTGAGCCCGAGACCGACCGGCGTGGCGCCGAGGTCTACGACCCGCGTCAGATACAGCATGCTGATGGTGACCCAGAGCCCGTTGCCGATCGTGTTGACCACGGTCGTGACCACCAGCACTCGAGCAGGGGCGGACGTCGGCAACAGCCGACGCAGGCGAGGGCGCGCGGCGGTGATCATGATCTCTCTTCGATCTCGTGACTCTTCGCGAAGGCCCACGCGTCCCCGATGATGTCTGCCAGCTCGGGACGAGCGGGAACCCAGCCGAGGCGGGTCCGGGCCTTCTCGCTCGACGCGACGCTGACGACCGCGTCCCCCGCCCGCCGGTCTGCCACATGCACAGGGATCGGATGTCCGGTGACCGCGCGGGCGGTTTCGATGACCTCCAGGTTGCTGAAGCCGTTGCCGTTACCGAGATTGTAGATCTCATGCTGGTACGGCACGGCGTGCTGGAGGGCGAGCAGGTGTGCCGCGGCCAGGTCGCTGACGTGAATGTAGTCTCGAACGCAGGTGCCGTCCGGCGTCGGGTAGTCGGTCCCGTACAACATGAGGTGCGGACGGCGGCCGGCGGCCACTTGGAGGACGATCGGGATCAGGTGGCTCTCCGGCTCGTGGCGCTCGCCAAGCCGGTCAACTGCGCCAGCGGCGTTGGCATACCGGAGGCTGACCGCAGCCAGGCCGTGAGCCCGTGCCTCGCTCTCGAGAACCGTGTCGACCATGTGCTTGCTGTGGGCGTACGGGCTCGCCGGGCGGACGGCCGTCGTCTCGGTCAACGGTGCCATGCCCGAGGAGTCGTACATCGAGCAGGTGGAGGAGAATACGAAACGGGAGATGCGGGCCCGGCGTGCGAAGTCAAGCAGGTTCAACGTTCCGACGATGTTGGTCTGCCAGTACAGTTCGGGCCGCACCACGGATTCGCCGACCTCGATCTTGCCGGCAAGGTGAACGATCCCGTCGAAGCCGTCACGCTGGGTGAAGGCCTGGTCGACATCGTGGATCGATATCTCGTGGAATTTCACCCCGGTAGGAAGGTTGTCCGCGTAGCCCGTCGACAGGTCATCGACGATCACGACCTCGTGCCCTGAGGCCAACAAGCTATGGGCCACCACACTGCCGATGTAACCGGCGCCGCCAGTGACGAGGATCTTCAACCTATACTCCAGCTTTTCTGCTTGCAATGACACTGCCTCCGGCCACGCAGGGCGGCTCGGCTAGCTGATCTAGAGGCAGATAATAACTAGTCTCGGACCACGTCATGATCCGGGAATGAGCCATTGGCGGCAAGGGCTGGCTCCGGGCCAGCCACCGCATTGGTGGGCTGGAGGGTCAGAGGCTGGCAGGCCGTAGGCTGCTGACGGGCGTCCCGCCGAAGACAGTGGAGCGTCGTGGCCTCGGACCTGTCGAAATCCCTCCCCGGGGGCGATCCCAACATGGCTACCGTTGGTTCGGTGCGAGCGGACGGCGCACCGATGTTAAGGATGAAGACACTATCTTGTTTCGCAAACGTCTCCTGCTCCGATTTGCTGCTCGATCGCCGCGGTCAGGCGTGCAAACTCCGTAGCCAGGTCGACCCGGTATCGATCAGCGAGAACCAGAACCGACCAAAGGCAGTCCGCCAGTTCATGGCCAAGGCGCTGGTGAGCATCGGTTGTCTCCCGACGCCCGTCCACCGCCAGCACCAGCTTCGCTAGATCTCCTACGTCACCGACGAACCCCAAGGCCAGATCGCTGGATCTCCAAGGCTCGCGACCAGCGGCAATGTTGTGACGGTCATAGAGCTCAGCGATAGCAGCTGCTCTCACCCGCAAGGCGTCAAGGTCCATCACTGCAACATACAACGGCTGCAACTCTGCCGCGCTCGCCGACCGACAACACGGTGCGCCCGTTACTGCCGGTCGTAGCAGGCGCCGTGCGGCCCGGTGCCCCTGGCCTGGACACCGTCACCGTTGAGGTGTCGGTCCAGGTCACTTGCTGGGCGTCCGGGCGCTCGTCCGATCCCCAGTAGTGCTCGTTCTGATTGGCCAGGGCCTGCTCGACGGTGGTCACCGGAACCTGTCAAGTCAAGTGAGACGTTTTCGTGGTCAGGTGTTCTGTAGTTCGGTGGGTTGAGCTGTGGGTTTGTTGATCCAGACGGTGTCGGGCAGGGCTGGGGGTCGGGGGCGGCGGGTGAACCGGTCGGGGTGGGCCCGCCAAGCGGCGTCGAGAATGCGTTGCCGCTGGTCGTGCACGTCGCTGGCGGTGCCGTAGTGCACCGAGGCGGGGGTGTGCAGACCGATACCTGAGTGGCGGTGCTCGTGGTTGTAGTAGGTGAAGAACTCGGTGCAGAACTCGCGGGCATGGTGCAGGGAGGCGAACCGGTCGGGGAACGCGGGGCAGTACTTCAACGTCTTGAACTGTGCTTCGGAGTACGGATTGTCGTTTGACACCCGGGGCCGGGAGTACGAGCGGGTGACGTCCAGGTCGGCGAGGAGTTCGGCGACGGGTTTGGAGGTCATCGACGAGCCGCGGTCGGCGTGCAAGATTTCGGGTCGGGCCTGGTTGCGGGTGATGGCGTCATCGATCACCTCGCGGGCGAGCATCGAGTCCTCGCCGGTGGCGACGTGCCAGCCGACGACGTACCGGGAGTACACGTCGATGATCACGTACAGGTGGTAGAACACGCCCCGCACCGTGGTTTTCAGGCGGGTGATGTCCCACGACCACACCTGCGACGGCCCGGTCGCGGCCAGCTGCGGAATCGTGCGTGGCGGGTGGGTGGCCTGCCTGCGGCGTTCCCGGCTCTCGCCCGCCTGGCGCAGGATCCGGTACATCGTGGACTGCGAGCACCAGTACATACCCTGGTCGAGTTCACGGGCCCATACCTGCGCCACGGACATCTCCGCGTACTCATCCCGGTGCAACACATCCAGCACCTGCTGGCGTTCGGCTGGGGTCAGCGTCGACGGCGGCGGTGTTTTCGGCCGCAGTGGTCGGGACACCACGGGCGGCTGCTGACGCCGGTAGTGCGTGGCGCGGGACCGGCCGGTCAACCGACACGCCCCGGCCACACCCAGCAGCGGCACCAACTTGTCGAACGCCTCACTCAGCGCCGGCGTGGCCGCGTCGGGGTGTCCTCCGCGCTCTCGGACAGTGTTTCCAAGAGCGCGTGCGCTTTTCCCATGATCTCCAGGGCGGCCTTCGTCCGCGCCAGATCCGCTTCCAGACGTTCGTTACGCCGCCGCAACCGCTCCAACTCGGCCGCTTCCGCGCTACGGCGCCGGTTTTCACCCACCGGGCTCTTACGGGCGCCCAACGCGGTCAACGCCCCGGCGTCCCGCGCGGCACGCCACTCCAGGATGTGGGAGTGGTACAGGCCCTCCCGACGCAGGATCGCCGCCCCCTCACCCGTAGCCTTCGCCGCGTCGTACTCCGCCACAATCTGCAGCTTGTACTCCGCGGTGAACGCCCGCCGCTTCGGCCGTCCGCCCTGCTCACCAGGCGTGTTGGGTAGTGTCACGATGATCCTCTTCCTGTCTCCCGTCGAGCCTAGCTCGCTCGGGAAGGCTGTCTTATCTCAGCCTGGCAGACAGGGACCACCCGGCCGTGGGAGGTGTCGAGCCAGCCGACTGTGCGGAACCGGTGCGCTGCGTCAACGTCAACCTGGTGGGTGTCGCCCTCGACGTAGCTGTCACGTCGTTGCGCAGCGCGCCAAGCTGGTTGCTGAGCAGTCCGGTGGTCTGCGTGCTGCGGTAGTCTCGCCACACCAGGAAGTTCGTCGGCGTGCCCCAGCCCGACTGGCCGGCCGGCGCCCCGATCGTCCGCACCCGCATCCGGTGGGGCGCGCACCGTCGGTGGGCAGCCCCACGAACGGGTCCGGTCGTACCGGATTGCTTGGATGTTGAAGGCGCGCGGCGCGGGGATCGCGTACCAGAGGAACGGGTTGGACCAGCCGCCGGTGTAGATGTACGGGTACGGCACGGAGATGCCGGCGATATGGTCGTCGAGCAGCACCTGCGCCTTTCGGTACGGCCCGTCGGCCGAGGTGCCGCAGGAGTAGCCGGCGTCAGGTGACGTGGTGCCGTACCAAACTCCTCGCAGCCGGCGTCGGCCTGCCGACAGAGAGTAATTGGCAGTCGATCAGCTACCGCCGGTCTCGCGGCCGAGATTGGGGGAGCAGATTGGGAGCAGCCGGTTGCACTGAACGGCGTTGAACAACGGCCAACGGCACTGAACGGCACTGAGCCATTTTCATCCTGCGTGGCGGTCGGCTTCGACGCGGTGCAGGACGAGGATGGCCTGCACGATCGCGGTCGCTCGGCGTGGGCAGCAGCGCAGCTTGACCAGGATTTTCCAGGTCTTGAGGGTGGCGATCGCGCGTTCGCCGCGGGCGCGGATCTTCGCGTGCGCTCGGTTGACGGCCTTCTGCCGGCGTGACAGCTTCGGCCGGAAGCGGCGCCGCTTGAACGGGGTGCGCACGCTGCCGGGGGCGCCTTGATAGCCCTTGTCCGCGAAGGTCATCACGTCGGTGCTGGCCAGGGCGTCGATGATGCCGTGGGTGCGGGCGGCGGTCAGGTCGTGCGTCGAGGCGGGCAGCGCGGCCGAGGCCCAGACGAGACGCCCGGCCGCGTCGGCGATGACCTGCACGTTCACGCCGTGACGCTTGTGTTTTCCGGAGTAGTACGGCTTCTGGTTGGCGACCCGGTCGATCGGGATCAGGGTGCCGTCGAGGATTGCGTAGGCGAGCAGACGGATCCTGGTCATGGCCGTGGCCAGGTCGTCGGCGGTCGCGGCGAGCAGGTCGATGGCCTCGCGGACATAACGCCAGGCGGTCGTGACGCCGATGTCGAATCCGGCGGCCAGGCGGGTGTAGGTGTCGCCGTTGCGCAGGTGGGCCAGGGCGAGCAGGGCTTGCCGGCCGGGGTCGAGGCGTCGCCACCGAGACCGTTGCTGCTGGCGGCGGGTTCGGATGAGGGCGGCGAGGTGGTTCAGGCTGCGGGTGGACAACGGAATCGCGGCAGGGTAAGACAGCACAGCGAGGCTCCCGGTTGGGGCATCTGATCTTGGTCGATTGCTGTCTTACCGGGAGCCTCGTCCTACCTGGACACCGGCCTCCCACACCGCCCGTGACCTGCGCCGTCACGATGAAAATGGCTCACTGAACTACACCCCTCACGCCCTGCGGGTCCTCGTTTTCGCAGGTCAGAGTCGCTGCGGCGTCCTGTTTCACACAACTGCACTCAACGGCAGTGAACAGCAGTCAACGGCACTCTATGTCGCCTGGTAGGGAAGTATTCGCAGCTCAAGGCGGTAAGGACCTTGTGAGTGTTCGAGCCTTGAGGTGGGTGCAGATTGGGTGCAGCGTGGCGAAGTGATCACCGTGTCCGAAGTGCTCACTGGCTTTGGGCGGAGAGGGGCACCGTGACCTGCGACGATGCTGGCGAGCGAGTGGCAGTGAACTCCCAGAGACCTCCGAAGTGGTCAGGGTGCGCTGCTCCCTTTCCTGCTGGTGCCGGCTGCCGTCCGGGGATCCGTTGACGCCGGTCGAGAGGGCCCTGCCGTATCGACGTATGGCTATGGCTCGCGTCGTGCTCGCGTCGATGTGATTCCGAGGGCTGAGACTCGAATCCCACTAGCAGCCATCTGACCAGGGCTTCCTGGGCGGTGACCTCTTCGGCGTGCCCGAAGAGCCAGGCAATCCGGTTTCCTGATCGACCCGACGCTGTCCGGCCGGTGGAGTTCAGCTGGGCCTCGAGTCCCTAATGTCGCTGGGCAGGCGCTGCTGTACAGATAGTCGGCCGTGCTTTCAGACGCGGGGGCGGATGGCTGTGACAACTGCTATCGTCTCGGCGGCCCGACGGCAGGGGTTGGTATGGACCGGGGAGACAGGCGCAAGCGCGGAGTGGCCGTGGCCCGGGCGAGGGTTGCCGTAGTTGCATACGCGTTGCTCGCTCTGGCCGGCAATCTGGTCACCAATGGCGTCGACCTGCCCAGTCGGCGATGGCTGCTTGTTGCGGTCGGAGTTTTCCTGTTGCTGCTTGTGGTGGTGGCGAGGATCGAGGTTGGTTCCCGCCGCGACGGGCCGGCCGTCGGTCCAGGGGTGATAGCCGAGGGGCCCGTTGGCGGTCGGTCCGATGGATGTACTTGTGCTGTGCCGCATAAAGCGGTCCAGGTAAGTACAGCTCCTCACCGGGCTGGCCCGTGGCCGCTACGGAGCGTGGCCGAGTTGGAAAGCAGGCGGTACTCGATCACAGACAGTCGCGTGAGGAAAGTTTTCGGCGCAGCGGGCTGGGAAGGAACGCTGCGGAGGCTGTACCCCGAAGCCCCGCTGGTGTCGCTGGGCGGCTTCACCTTTCCGATCTGGGCCGAGGTCGCGGCACCCGAGCTGCGGGGCGATCTCGACTCGGCGATTGGAAACATCATCGATCACGTACGGCCCGACAGACGTCGGTACGACGCGGAAGGCCGTGGCTTCGACAACCGTGGCAGGGCGGAGTTCCGACGCACCTACTGGCGGCGCGACGGAGTTCGGCGGTTCAACGCGGAGACGTTTGCGCTCGACAAGATCGAGCGTGATGGCCCCGGGAGGTTCAGCATTCATGCTCGCTACGGCACCTACTTCCAGTCGGTGGCGACCTCCGAAATGCTCGAGCGGGAGTTCATCAACGTCGTGAGCCGCCGGCCGAATGCCGTGTGGTCGTTGAGCGACTTTCCGCGCCGTGCCTGGCTGCGAGAACGGGCTGGCGGAAACGAGCTCTTCAACGGCGCCCACCGGGCGGCCGCCTTGTCGGTGGCGGCAGTAATGATCGTGAAGGAGAAGCAGGGGTACAGCGCGCTATTGAGCCGGAGATCCGGGGACGTCAAGACCCATCCGGGCTTCCAGCACGTCTTTCCCTCCGGAATCCTCGCGCCGACCAGTTCCCGGTACGGCAGTGAGCGCGCGGAGTACTCGGTGAAACGGGCCTTCCTTCGCGAGTTCGCCGAGGAGTTGTTCGGGTATAACGATTTGGCCTACGACAGCAGGGACCTCCGCGATGCGCTCGGGGGCATCTGGCCGATCGAGCACCTGCTCGACGCCACTCAACCCGGACCCATGGGGCAGCGACCGGCGGTCGAGATTAGGTACACCGGCATCTCGGTGCCGCTGCTCACCCTCCGCCCCGAGGTGTACGTGCTCGTGCTGGTCCGCCAGTCAGGCTGGTTTGATGAGCTGGTGAGCGGATCGGAGTTCAGGTGCCGCCAGCATGGATTCAACCTGAACTGGGAGTTCGAGGACGACCGAGACGACATCGACGGCAAGAGACTGGACTCGATTCGCGTTGAACTCGACGATCGGTTCGAACTCACCGGTAGGCAGCGGTTGACTCCGCTCAATACCGTTCCTCACGCCGCCGCGGCACTGTGGCTGGGTACGCAGGTTGCCCGTGAACTGGTGTAGTGACGCTCTCGCGCTGACCGCCGATGCACCCGACGCCCCGACAGCGCCTTTGGCATGATGAGCTCTTCGGCGGGCTCGAAAGTGTCAGCGTCTGTGGCTCGCGCAGGTCAGTCGGCGGATGCCCTCGACTGCGGGCCACGCTTGGTTAGGGTTTCCTGCTCGGGGACCTCTTCGGCGGCCCTGAAGTGGTCGCGGCGCATCGACCGGTTGAGCTGGAGGCGACCCTCCGTCAACCCAGGAATTGAGCCTCGGGCGCGAATCCTGTTGTGAGGGCGTGACTGGCGATCAGGTCGCACTCGATCTCGAGCAGTTGGGTCGGGGAGCAGCCCGGCAGGCGTGCCCAGGAGCTTTCGAGGGGTTGGCTGAACGCGGTGCGCTGCCGGTGGCCTTCAAGTTGGCTCTTGGCGGCATGAGCGGCCAGTCGGGCCCGGATCAGCCCTTGGCCGATGTACACGAGGCGCGCCTGGCCGGGCCGGCGGATTCGGTAGACGCCCACCACCGCCTCCGCGACCGGCCCTGAACTCCATGAGCTCCAGGGAAGCTGGGCCCAGTCACAGGCCATCGGGGCCCGGCCAAGGTCAAGAACTGGGCCCTGGTCGGCAGGCCGGGAAGCGCGGGAGTCCTGGTAACCGCGTGCCCGGCGGCCCGCCCTCACGAGCGCCGCGTTGTTACCTGTGGACTTGACCCACCCGTCCGGCACGCGTCCGAAGTTGGCCGTCGGCGAGCGACCGAACCGCGCTCGGTGCCGCGAAAGCACAACACACTCTGCCAGTCTGCGTTCCCTGATGTCCCCGGCGAACTCCGCGAGGGAGAACTCGAACTTGGCGCCGTCGGCGGTGCGCATGACCCACAGGCAAGGAGCGGCCGTGTGCGGGTCGTTGTACGGCATCTCATCGCGATAGAGAACGCATAGCTGACCGAGTCGGCGTCGCAGCTCAGCGGTCTGCCCGACGTAGGCGAGGGCACTGTCACCGATGCGCCTCACCTGGTACAGCCCCGGGCCTCGCGGCACCTGTAGGCGCACGGCCCGGTCGTCCAGCGGAAGCCAACCGGTCCAGGCGAGAGCCAGCATGGTCCGGCTCGAACTCAAAGTCGGCCACCCGTACGGAAGTGGTCAAAGGTCCCTCGCACCTGCTGGATCCAGAACGCCTCTCGAGCCTGCTTCGAGGCGCCCTTCTGGAGCAAACCCATGTCCTGCGCGAGTTGATAGAAGCCTGGGCCGGCGTCGTTCGCATCAAGGTAGATCACCAGCGCCGACATCATCGCCCCTACAACCGGATACGTCTCCCGGACGATCCGGCCCAGCAGAAAGCCCATCGCAGCACGCTCGGCCTGCTCAGAAAAGTCGAACGCCAGGTAGCCCGTACGCCGCGCCAGCGTCACGCTCATCTCGGTGTAGGACGTGTCGCGCTCCATCAACGCCCGCTCGCGCAGGAACTGCTTGCCCGCGCGCACCAGCACGTCCCACTCGTCATCGTGACGACCGTACGCCGACACGCGATCAGCCCCCTCCCGTGCGCCATGGTGTTGGCGGAATCGGACTGTAGGTGACGGCGGTACGAGCTGTACAGCCATCCGTACATCCGCGAGGAGCCGGTCCTCGCGGGGAGGTGAAGGGCTGTGCATACCGCGGGCGGCACGATCTCCGCGGCATCGGGGGGCGTTGCGGTCGTTGTGTCCTCCGCCCTCACGCAGGAAGGGTCGACGCCCGCCGACCACCTGCAGGGCTGTTAGCCGAGCCGACCGTCCTGCTCCCGTCGAGTATCGAGGGCTATCGCAGCAGTACTGTGCGCGCCATGATCCGGAAAGCCATGATCGTAATGCCCCTTTGCCTGCTTCCCCTCACTGCTTGTAGCAGCAACGCCGATAGGCCGGAAGCCGCACTGACCTCGACATCGCCAGCTCCTGCCTCCAGCACGGCGTCGGATGCGGCGGCCAGCCCGACCGCTCAGGCCGCCAGCGAGGAGGCGAAGCTTCGCCAGGCGGCGGTGGCGTACTCGGACGCCTTCCTCGACGCGAAGCCTACGGTCGGCTACGAGCTGTTCTCGGCCAGATGCAAGGAACGCGTGACCCTCAGCGAGTTCACCGGCATGCTGGCGGCCGCCAAGCAGATGTACGGCAAGGCGATGCCGATTAAGACCTTCGAGGCGCAGATCTCAGGCGATCTGGCCCGAGTGACCTACACCTATGACGTGCCTGCCCTGAACCAGAACAAGGAGCCGTGGGTGCGGGAAGACGGCAAGTGGAAGCAGGACGACTGCTGAGCCTTGTATCACGTTCGGCGCGGCGATGGCGGGGGAGCAGACGGACACCGGACCTGTACGAAGGTAAGGGAAGACCGGCTGCGCGGCACGGGCGCGCACGAGTCCTGGCAACCATCACGGGCAAGTCGTACACCACTCCAGCGGACGCAACCACAGTTACGGGATCGAGCACGGGTCGACGGTAGTCGGTTAGAGCCGGCTCCAGGGTGCCAGTAACCTTGCTGCCGCCAACAGCAACGGTGACAGCAACAGGGCCGAACCGTGAGAGCCGATACCGGCTGGCGGCAGATCAACGCTCGACGTCAGAGACCTGCGCGGACGGTGCCGGACGATGCGCCCAGAACTTACAGGCGAGAGGTCGAGGTCGAAGAGTTCGGCTTACCGAGAAAGCGGGTTGGCTACGTAGACGCAAGGATCATGCCGCCGCCAGGCTGCGGTCGCTGGTGGGTGAGCACCGGCGCGGTCACGGCTCGCTGTGAATGTCAGCGCGCCGGGCGTGCCGGGTCATGCGAGTGCTTCGGCGGTGATCTCGGCCGTGGTGAGGGTGGCGTTGGTGGAGGTGAGTTTGCCCAATGCGCGGTAGTGGTTGAGTGTGACTGCGGCGGCGGGCCGATAGGACTGAAGGCCGGCGGTGATCCGGTCGGGGTGGTCGTCGACGCGTTGGAACATTTCTCCTCCGCAGCGTTCGCAGACCTCGGGGCGTAGGGGAGTGGTGAACTCGGTCTGGCAGGTTCTGCCGCAGTCGCGGCAGGTGCGGCGGCCGGCCAGGCGGTGTAGGACCTCGGTGTCGGGAAGGACGAGGTTGATTGCCCGGTCGAGGGGTGTGCCGAGGTCGGATAACAGGGCGTCGAGTGCCACCGCGGTGATGACGTGGTTGGGGAAACCGTCGAGGACAAAGCCACTGGCAACGTCAGGCTGGGTGAGGCGGCTACGGATCATGGCCAGAAGCACCCGGTCGGGCACGAGTTCCCCGGCGTTCATATGCTGTCGGGCCTGAAGCGCCAGCGGGGTGTTCGCTCGAATCTCGGCCTGGGTGATGTTCGCCAGACTGATAGCGGGAACGCCGAGACGCGCGGCGATGGCGCCGGCGACGGTTTCACGGCCGGAGCCGGGTGGTCCGAGGACAGCCATGCGCACCCGGACAGCCTATCGGCGCGGCAGCGAACGGCGACGGGTGTCGGACGGTCATCGCTGGCTGTGGCTGCGGTTCCCTCGTCCGTGCTTGCGCCGAGTCGGAGCCGGCGGCAGACTGGCGGCCGTGGTGACTGGTCCTGCGTGGTCGTCCTCAGGATCAAGGACTTACGCGGGCCGGTTTCCGCTGTCGGTGGAGCGGTTCACCATGAACGTTGTAGATCGGCTTGTCCCCGGGGTCACGACGGTTACTCTCAACGCCCGCTACTACGCGCTTCACGGTCTGATCTCCGCGGAGGCGCAGAGACGGGGCCTGGCCCGCAGCGCGGCGCAGAGCCTGTTGCGCCGGGCTGAGGTCGTCGTTGGGGCGGTGTCGGCGCGTCACTACCGCGGCGCTGGCTCTGTCCACGAGGCGCTGTCCCGACCACATGGATACGACGAGATCGTGAGGCGGGCGTCCGACGGCGGCGTGGACGTGGCGGAATTGGCCGCGCCGGGTGTCTACGCCAAGCCGAGTTGGGGTTTTTGGCCGGCGTACCGGGGCTCCGAGGTTCTGCTCCGAATCGTGACCAGAGCCGATGACATCGGTCCCGGTGACCAGATGAATGCTGGCGCTGTCGCTCAAGGGCTCGGTGACGTGCTCGACCTGGTCAACAGGCGGACGCTCGACGACGCGACGCTCGACGCCTACGAGTCGCTGTGCGTCTGCCATTCGGCCACTAGCGCGGACGGCGCCTGGCTCGCTCGACTATTCGCCGCCGCGGAGGCCGAGACGCCCGCGACGCGGGCCGGTGTCCGCCGGCAGACGCTGCGCATGATCGCGCGCGTGATTCAGCTGACAGAGGTCCGCCGGGTAACCCGGGACGTGTCCCGGTTTCTGGCATACGAGCCGGAGGCGATGAGCGACCCGGTGCTGTCCGCATTGGAGCTGGCCGACGAGTGGCGGGGCCTCATCCTGCGCAACTACTCCGTCACGGCGTGGCGGAGCCTCTGGGCCTGGCTTGTTAACGGCATCCAAGGGATCACGCCCCGCGCGGAGCTGGCCGCTCATCTCGCGGACCTGCTCCCCGACAACACCGTGGGAGCGTTCCGGGACGGGCTGCCACGAACCATGGACAGCGTGGGACAGCCGGCGCCCGCCGAGCACGATCCGGGACTGATGGGCCTGGAGACTCCCGTGCGCGACCTCAGCGTGCTGGCCCTAGGCGGTCGCCGTGTGCGCGAGCTGACCGGTCGGCAGCTGCACGGCTTCGAGGGACACGAGACGCAGGATCGCTACGAGGAGCTGGCGCCGCGGTGGCTGGCCGACCAGCTTGACCGATGGCACGACAGGCCGCTGCGCGACTTCGCCCGATGGCTTACCGACACGATGGTCGACCGGTCGCAGCGGCTCGCGCTGGCCAAGGCCCGCCTCGATCCCCGAAAGGGCGTGCTCAAGATTCCCACTCGGGTGCATCTGCGCGATGACCTGCTGTTCCGCGACTCCGACGAGACCGCGGGTTCCGCCTCGCTGCGGTGGGACCAACTGGCCGGCATCCTCGCCGGCATGGGCCTGCTCGCCCGCACCGACGAGGTGTGGGAGATCGGTGGCCGGGGAGATCTCATTGCTTGACCAGCCCTCCGACGTCGTCGTAGGTGACTACCAGAACGCCGGCGACGTTGTCACAGTGCCGTCGCCTCTGCCGTACATCTTCGCTGAGGAGAAACAAGCCGACCGGCAGGCCCGGGAGGCCCTGTTCTGCACTTTCAACGCAGACCTCGGCTTCTTCGAGCGTGCCGTGCTCGGCGTCACCCAGGCGACCGGCGCCCGCGTTGCGGTCGTCGGTGATCTACGCATGTCCAACCCGGACCCGCGCGCCGCCCGAAACGCCGGCACCCGCTACATACACGGGCTTGCCGCCACCCCTACCGGGAGCGCGTTCCACCCCAAGCTCACCGTCATCGTGGGGCCCGCGCGAGCGCTGGTGGCCGTCGGCTCGGGCAACCTCTCGGTCGGCGGCTGGCACCTCAACGCCGAAACCTGGACGATCGCCGCCGCAGATCGCGACAGATGTCCGCGGCTGGTCCTTGACGCGGCCGAATGGCTGCGCAGCATCGCCCGACTGTGCGCGATCAGCCCGCCCGCCGCCGACGCGATGGGTCGCACCGCCACCGCCCTCGAGGCGTTCAACGACGGCAAGGTCGTCGACACTGGCCACCGCCTGGTGCACACCTCCGAGGCTCCCATCATCGACCAGCTGCCTGCCACGCCCGTGGAGTGCCTGCGGCTGTACGCGCCGTTCCACGACGAGCGCGCCGAGGCTATCCAGGATCTGCTGCTGCGGCTGACCCCGGCACGCGTCACACTCGCCGTGCAGTCCGGTCACCGGACCGTCGTGCAACCTAAGGCGATAGCCCGTGTGATCGACGATCTCGGCATCGACCTCGAGGTGGTGCAGGACCAACACCGCTCCTACCGCCACGGCAAGCTCGTCGAAGCCATCGGCGACGACGGCGCTTGCTGGACGCTCACCGGCAGTCCCAACCTCTCCTCGATGGCCCTGCTCAAGTCCGTCGCCGACGGCGGCAACGTCGAGCTCGGTGTCCTCGCCCAGCCCTCCGCATCGCTGTTTCCCGGCGGCGTACCGATCCGCCTCGACGAGGTGCCCACCGTGCGGATCAGCGCGACCAGACACGCCGACAAGGCCACCGGGGCCACGCTTCTCGCGGCGACCCGCGCCGTCGATGGATTGCAGGTCACGTTCGCCCGCCCCACGCCCTTCTCGGCACGGGTGCTGGCCTCCGCAAACACCGACTTCGACACCTGGGCCGACGTCGGCGCCGTTCCCCAAGGCGCCGTCCACCACCTAATCGCCGGCATCGACCTGCCCGGCGGATCCCGGGTGCGGACGGTGTGGACCGAGCACGGCGTCCCGCGCGACGGGAACCTTGTGTTCGTAACCGATCCCGCACGCACGATGCTCCGCCTGGGCGACGAGCCCCGCGGAAGCGCCCAGGGACCGATCGAGCTCCTCGCCGACGCGCGCCTGGCCGAACGGTGGCTCCACGGGGTCCGCCAACTCGCCGCCGCGCGCGCCAGCATCGCCCTGCCCGCAGTGGGTGGAACCGGCGGCCCCGCCGGCGAGTCGGATACCTCCACCGGCACGCCGAAGCTCGACACCGATTCCGAGGACTGGCTGCGCTACAGCGACGACGCGAAAAGCCGGCTCGGGGCGGCCATGTTCCACTTCTCCCTCGGCGGTTTCGCGGCCCTCTCCGCTGCCACCACAACCTATGGCAGCGACCTGCTCCAGCCGACCGACATGCTCAGCGACGAACGCGCCGCCGGGCTCGACGAAGACTATGCGAACACCGTTAACGACGACATCGACCCGTTGACCGGGGAGAACGCCGAGGCCGACAGCTCTGGCAGCGCGCACGGCGAGAGCGACCCAGACGACGACACCGACGAGCGAGCGCTGCGCGAGCTGCGCCGCATCGGCCACGCTCTGACCCGTGCCGTTCGCAACGACCTCGCCCACCTGCCCGCGGTCGACCGTCTGGCTGTCGGGACGCTGGTGCTCGTCGGCGTCGAGCTGGGCGCCTGGGAGAGGCCGGACGGCGAACACGGATGGATCAGCGTGCTCGCCAGGGTGGTGGAGACACTCGACCTGGACGACGTTCCAGCGGCCATCGAGGCCAACGTCGCGAGCGTAGCTGCCGTCGCTCTCTATCTCATCCGTGACCACCTACCCACGACGGGCCGCCCCGCCGAGTACCTACGCTACGAGGCAGCCGCTCACCGGGCCGCTCACCTCGTGGTCGCCGCCGACGCCGTTCTCGTGGCCGACCACGCGGAGGCCATAAGCAACAGCCGCGGCTTCCCCATCGACCCGGACGACGTCATGCGCACTGTGGCGATGATCGTCGACAACGACCCGATCGCCACCGCCATCGACGTGCTGGAGGACCACCGGCCGGCCTGGCGGGTACGCCGGCACGCCGACGCCGTACTCCACGTCGACGGCACCTTCACCAACCCGTTCCCCGCAGCGGCCGAAGCCCTCGACACCATCGACGGCGCCGACGTCGCTGCCGTGTGGGCCACCAGCGCCAACGGCAGATGGGCCATAGCCGCTCGGGCGGCAGAGGAATTGATGCGGGTCGAGCAGCGCGACGGAGCGGTGCAATGGTGGCACTACCGGCTCACTGCGCTCGGCGGCGCCACCCGCATTGCCCGGGACAATGAATTTGCCAGCCGCATGCGCATCCACCACGGCCCGCTCAACAGCCCTTTCCCCGAAGCGCTGACCCTGCTCGCAGACGCCGGCGTCGATGTGGCGGCGGGACCACCTGAGTGAGGCGATCGTGGGGCGGCCGGTCCCAGTGAGAGGCTAACGCCGGCCCGCGTTGTCAGACGGCGGCAGACCCGATCCGCCGGTCAGCCGCGGGCCCGCCGCCTCGGTGGGATGATGGTTGTGGCCGGACGGCACGAGCTTGTCGATGTCGCCGAGCAGTTGTTTGACACCGGTGGTTTGCTAGTTGCATGATCGAGCAGACTTCTCTGCGACAGATATGCACCAAAGAGGACGTTCGACTCCTCGTCGACATACTTAATGATCTCGCTGCCCAGACGTGGCACAAGATTTCGGTCGGACCATCACGGGGCCTGGCCTTCGGTGAGGAGTCACTCACTGACCACAACCTGTTCGAGCTGGACCGACTAGGTGCTCCAATCGAGGTCTACAAGTTCGACAAGACCGAGGAGCCCTACAACGGCGCCGACTTTGAGTGGTGGATAGGAAGCGACACCACGCGCTGGCTCGGGCTGCGATTTCAGGCCAAGAAACTTGACGATGACGGCGTCTATGCCCAACTCGGCCACTGGGTCAGGGGTCGCCGGCAGTACGACCTGCTGCTGGAGCAGGCCCAGCGGGACAACGTCTGGGCCTTCTACTGCTTCTATAACGGCTGGTCTGGCTCGTGGCCGAAGGGCGTAACCAACGCCGGCTGCAAGAACCGCCGAACGCCTGCACCATTCGGCGTCGGCGACGGTTCCTGCGTGCACGCCTACCTCGAGGACTTCGGATGTGCGATTGCGCCTGCGGCCACTGTGGCCCGTCGCCACCAGGGAGAACCCCGAAACGGTCGTCTGGCTCTAGCCTGGGTGATTCACCGTGATCGCCAAGATGCGCTGTTCGTCGGCGTGTAGATGAGCGGAAGTGCCTGCCCTGCAAGGGAAACTTGTGATTGCGACATCTACAGGTTTCTCTCTGGGGGAGGCACTTCCGAGGTGCAGCTTACGGCGTGGTCGCGGGATCTGCGGGTTACCGCGGGTGGTTCGGGTGTGGTGTCGCACGTCGGTGCGGCGTTGCTGCGGTTGCTGGCGGATCGGGCCGGGTTGACCGTGGCGTTGTCGGCGGGGCTGGCCCGGGCCGGCTGGTGGCCGGTGCATGATCGGGGTCGGGTGCTGGTCGACCTCGCGGTGATGATCGCTGACGGTGGGGAAGCGATCGCGGACATCGACGTGCTGCGCCACCAGCAGGAGGTGTTCGGGTCGGTGGCCTCGGACACCACGGTGTGGCGGGCCCTGGACGAGATCGGCGTGGTGCAGCTGCGGCGCATCGCCAAGGCCCGGGCGAAGGTACGCGCCCGGATGTGGCAACTGTTCGGCGGCCCACCGGCGGCACGGGCGGCGGGCCGGGACATCGGCACCGGCGTGGTGGTCCTCGATGTGGATTCCACGATCGTGATCGCGCACAGCGACAAGGAAGGCGCCGCGGCCACCTACAAGCACACCTACGGCTTCCACCCGATCCTGGTCACCTGCGACAACACCGCCGAGCTGCTCGCCATCACGCTGCGGCCGGGCAACGCCGGCGCGAACACGGCCGCCGATCACCTCGACGTGCTCGCCCAAGCCGTCGCGCAGGTCCCCGCGAAACACCGCCGGCACCTGCTCATCCGCGGTGACTCCGCCGCAGCCACCCACGCCGTCCTTGACTGGCTCCACGAGCAGGACAGCAAACGCGGCCGGCGGGTCGAGTACTCCCTCGGCTGGTCGATCGGCGAACCCGAACGCACCGCCATCACCGCCCTACCCGCCTCGGCGTGGTCGCCGGCGATCAACGCTGATGGCGGTGTGCGTGATGGCGCCGCCGTCGCCGAACTGACCGGCCTGCTGCCCCTGCCAGGCTGGCCGGCCGGGATGCGGGTCATCGTCCGGCGGGAGCGCCCCCACCCCGGCGCCCAACTGACCCTGTTCGAGGACCGCGATGGCTGGCGCTACACCGCCTTCGCCACCAACACCCCGGTAGGTGTCTTGCAGTGGTTGGAGGCCCGTCACCGGGCCCACGCCCGCGTCGAGGACCGGATCCGCTGCGCCAAGGACACCGGCCTGGGGCGGCTACCCTCCCGCGAGTTCGCCATCAACCAGGCCTGGTGCATTGCCGCAGCGATCGCCGTCGACCTCATCGCGTGGCTGCAGCTCATCGGCCTCGACGGCGACCTGGCCAAGGCCGAACCGAAACGGCTGCGCTACCGGATCCTGCACACCGCCGCCCGCCTCGTGCACGGCCAACGCCGCCGCACGCTGCGCATCCCGTCCAGGTGGCCCTGGGCCGAACAGATCACCGCCGCGTTCAACCGGATCGCGGCCATCCCCGACCCCGGCTGACCAACACAGCCGCTGCCCCAACAACCCGGAGGACCCCAGGAGACCACGCCCACCGCCGCGACAGACGGCCCACCACCATGCCCGGAACCACACAATATCGATCAACAGCGATCAGGAGCGCCGGGCCGAAGGAGCCGGCGTCAGGCGCGAATCATCGAGGTTAGGCTCAGGTCGCTCCCGATCCGCTCCCACGGCCCGCTCGTTGACAGGACGTGCTCCCGATTCAGCCGGGGAACCACGTGGTCAGTTTTCAGGCGGAGCCGACACCTTCTCGGATCACGGCTTGCTACGGCGACTCGTCAGCCTCGACGCACCGCCGGGATGATGATCTCGTCAGGCTCGTGCGCCACCGACACCGCGAGTTTCCTTCAGCGGGCTCGATGTCGCGCCGATGGCAGGAAGCCCCACAATCAGCTTCGGGACACGGAGTGTGGCCCGCGCGGTGGGTCGCACTGCCAACGGCCAACTGTCTGGCTCTCGCGCGCGTTGGCGCCGGACGTGATCCGACCGCCGCGCGCTCCCGCACGGCCTGAGCGATAACTAGGTCGATAAGGAGCCGCGGCCTGAATGTGACCGAGGCTCCCGGGGCTGGGGCGACGGAAAATCGGTGGCGGCGTTGAGAATGCTTGGCCTGTGAACGACAGATGGCGTGACGTAGAGGCAGGCCGCCGTGAGCTCGACTGGTCCATCGCGGTCGGTGATCCGGCAGAGGCTACTTACCTGACACCACTGGGTCGTGAGACGGCGTCTCGCATGATAGATGATCTCGAAGCGTTCTTCGGGCCAGGTTGGCTGCACAAGGCCGTGCGGCCCGCCAACGGTGTAGCTGGTCCGACCATGGGGCCATACTTCGCCTCGTTGATGGGCATTGGTGCCTTCGAAACCGTGGTGGGGCTGTGGGCGCGTCTGCAGTACCTGGTTGATGCCGCGACGCCGGGCGTCGGCCATCTGCGCCGAAACCTCCGAGCGAACCCTGTCGCCGACGAATTCCGCCACCACCTTGCCTTGGCGAGGCTCGCGGTGCAGGCGAAGGTGGCCGGCGCCAGGGTGATGCTGGAGCCCAGCAAGCCCCAAGGCGGCCCGGGAGACCTGCGGGCGGTTCGCGCCAGCAGCGACGTATTCCTTGAGTTGCGGACGCTCGGGCCGGACAAGAAGTTCCTGGAGTACAACCAGCAGGTGGAACAGGCGCAAGCGTTTCTCCGGCAGCTCGAGCATCGGCACGGGGTGCACTGGGACGGCGAACTGCCACACGAGCCCACCGATCAGTGGCGGGAAGCCGTGAGCTCCGCCGCGCAGAAGTCCGCGGCAGACAGCGCCATCGTCGAGGTTGCGCTGGAAGATGCGACTCTCACCGTGCGACCCGGCCCGGCGCCGGCAGGGACGGTGGTCTCTGGCCCGGTATGGGCGGCGGATCAGGGCCCTCGTCTGCTGCGTGCGCTTGTGGCGAAAGCCGTCAAGACGGAGTCAGCTGGAGCAGCCTGGTTGTGGTTGGAGGACGCCGGTGCCCTGTGGCCGCTCTCCGCGTTTGCCCAGGACTCTCTGCCGCGTAAGGAGGAGGCACTTCGCCGGGCCCTGGACCCGTTGTTCGACGCCCATCCGCATGTCCTGGGTGTGGTCCTCACCTCCGGCCAGCAGCGAGTCGGCACTCCCAGTAACGACATCGATCATGTCGGCCACCGTGGTGTAGCTTTTCGCCGGACGTTGCCAGGTGGCCTGATGCGCGAAAGCATTGTCGTTCACCGTCGCTTGGCCGTGCCGGGGCAGTATCTCCTCATGGCTGAGATGTGCGCTGATGAACCGGCATGGCTCGACCGCGCGCTGGAAGCTCTCGGAGTGCCCGGCGGTCTTGCCGCCCTGACCATCCGGCCGGCTCCGCCCGCCAAGCGATGGTCATCCGAAGGGCCGCGGCCATCGAGCCTCTATCTGCCGTCGTAGGTCAACGATCAGATGCTCCTCTTTCAATGATCTAAGCCAATCAGGCGGAGGCAGCGTCGCGGCAGCGGAACTGTCGTCCGGACGTTCTATCTTGGGGACGGTAAGGGAGGTCCGATGACCGAGTTGCTGACCGCGACCGATCTGGAACAGTGGTCGGAGCGCAACGACTCGCGCGAGCACCTGCCGACGTTGGTCCGGCGCCTCATCCTCGCGGTGGCTGCTCCGGAGACGCTGCGCATGCCCGCCGCCGAGGCCGTCGGGCTGCCCGGCCTTGATGGCGAGGTTACAAGTCCATCTGGTGCGCCGCCGTTCCTGCCGTTCGGCCGCTCGGTCTGGGAGTTGGGCACGGGCCGCGACCCCGAGGACAAGGCGCAGCGCGACTACCGGAAGCGGGTCGACGGGTCGACCCGGGACGAGCGCGCAGGTGTCGTCTTCGTGTTCGTCACGAGTCGGCGGTGGCCCGGCGCGCAGCGCTGGGTCGATCGCCGCACCGAGGACGGCGATGGCTGGGCGGGTATCCGGGTGGTCGACGCGGAGGATCTTGCTGCGTGGCTTGCGCTGTGCCCTGGAGTGCACCGGTGGCTGGCGTCCGAGCAGCTCGGGTGGGATCCGCACGGCGTGATCGGTCTTCGCGACTGGTATCGAAACTGGGCCGAGCGCACGCGACCGGCCATTCCGGCAGCGCTGCTACTGGCGGGGCGCGACGACCGAGTTCGCAGCCTCCGGGACCGGCTCCGCGCCAAACCGGTCGAGCAGGTGGTGGCTTCGGCGAGCCGAGACGAGTCCGTAGCGTTCGTCGCGGCCAGCCTGATGGCGGAGCCGCCACAGGACGTGAGCATCGTGTCACGCCAGATGTCTGATTCGCCGGTGGACAGGGCAGGCGGGTCGGAGGATCCGCTTGGCGCTGTTGATGATACGGAGCTGGGCGAGCTCGTCGGACCGCCCATCGCGGAGGAGGGTGACGCCGCAATGGGTCTAGCTCGCACCACCGGCGCACCGGCCGGACTCGAAGCGCTCCTGGAACGGGCCCTCGTCGTCGAGGACATGCGGGCATGGCGGCGGGTGGCCGCTCACGAGAGTCCGATGGTGCTCGTGCCGGTGTTCGCCGAGCCTGAGATAGGCGACGGCCTCCGTGCCGGTCACCACGTCGTGTTGCCTCGCGCCGGCCGGCCCGCCGATGATCGGCTTCCACGGCTACACCGGCACCTCGCAAGAGAGGCATGGATTGCTGCGGGACTTGATCACGACCGGGCCGACGAGTACGGACGAGCGGCGAGACGGAGTCTGGCATCGCTGCGTCGGCGCATTGGCCGTCCCGGTTGGCTTCGCCAGCCGCGGTGGGCCTCGGACGCCACGGCGAACCTGCTTGCTCCGCTGCTGCTCGCCGGTGCCTGGGCCGACGATGTTCAGGGCGATCTAGAGGCGCTGCAGAGCTTGACCGACCGCGGCTGGCGGGCGACTGCCCGGGACCTGAGCACGCTGACGTCAGGTGAGGACGCACCACTGCTCTTGAGGGACCGCCGGTGGGAGTTCGCCGATCCGGTGGATGCGTGGGACGCCCTGAATCACGCGCTGACGGCTGAGGATCTCGATGCGTTCCAGTCGCTCGCGCCGGGCGTGCTGGGCGAGAGCGACCCCGCTTCTGGGCTTACCGCACGCGAGCGCATCGCTGGTTGGCTCAGCGAGACAGGCGCGCCGCGCCGGCGGCACTCCAGCACGCTGCGCCGTGGGATGGCCACGACTGCGGTGATCCTCGGCGCGGTCGTCGGCGACCGTGAGCTTCCCGGCGGTGTCACCGGTCAGCAGCGCGCGTCCCGGGTCGTCCGCGAGTTGCTCCAGGACGCCAACGCCGCGCGTTGGCATGCGGTAGCTGATCTACTGCCGCTGCTGGCTGAGGCGTCGCCTGAGGGCTTCCTAGCGTGCGTCGAGCATTCCCTTGATGAAACTGACACGCCGGTGATGTCGCTGTTCGCCGAGACGTCCGGCGACTTCGGGCTCGGCGGTCAAAGCGCCCACTGCTCCCTGCTGTGGGCGCTGGAGAGCCTGGCCTGGTCGTCTGCACTGCTGTCTCGGGTAGCTGTCGTGCTGGGCCGCCTCGCCGATCAGGACCCGGGTGGGCGGCTCGCCAACCGGCCCAGCGCCTCTCTCGCTGCCGCCCTGCACCTGCACGTACCGCAAGGTGCGGGCGACGGGGCGACGTGTGTCGCTGCGCTCGACGCCGTCCGGAGAGTCGCGCCGGCGGCGGCTTGGCGGCTCGCGCTCGACCTCGTGAGCCACGCCAACCCAGGGATGATCAGCGGCCCGAAGTTCCGAGACTGGCCGCGGCCGGCGCAGGCGACCATGAGCGACACCGGCGACGCGCTGGACGCCCTGACCTTACGTATTGCCGATGATGCCGGCAGCGACCCGGACCGGCTCGCCGCCGCCTTCGCTCTCGTCCACCGGTTCCGGGAGACCGGCAGGCTCGCGCTACTCAAGGCAGCCGAGGCCGCATGGCCCGATCTGCAGGAGGAGTGCCGTCGCACCGTCCTCGCCAGCCTCGCCGAGCGGGTCGCGATGCATCGCCGGCACCCGGACGCGGGCTGGGCGCTGCCCGGCCAAGCACTCAAGGCCCTTGAGGCGTTCCTGGATGCCCACGCCCTCCCGGGGAGTCACCCCGACGATGCCGAGCTGTTCTCATGGCGGCCTTTTCGACGTGGGCTCAACCGTAACGGCGAGGATGCCGATCTGGAGGC
This sequence comes from Micromonospora aurantiaca ATCC 27029, assembly GCF_000145235.1. Classification (NCBI taxonomy): domain Bacteria; kingdom Bacillati; phylum Actinomycetota; class Actinomycetes; order Micromonosporales; family Micromonosporaceae; genus Micromonospora; species Micromonospora aurantiaca (nom. illeg.). The sequence goes on from NC_014391.1 coordinate 1,971,084, forward strand.
GCTCGCGTCCGCGAGGGCTGAAGCAGTCCGACGCCGCCTCAGGGACGGGCTCCCAGCGGTCCTTCGCCTGGCCGAGGCGTCAAAGCTGCCGGCGGCCGTCGGCGACGCCCTGGCTGCAGTTACGGCCGCCCATGACTCAATGGTCCTCGAGCATCTCACGGGCTCGTCGCAGCCCCTGCACGCCATGGCTGCGGGTCTGGCGGCGCACCGACAACGGGAGGACGCAAGCTGGCTCGCTGGCACGGTAGTCGCCAGGCCCGCGCAGGCCGCAGCGCTGTGCCGGACCGCGGCGATCGACGAGGCTCTGCTGACGCTCGTGGACGGCCTGGAGGCGGACACGCAAGACGAGTTCTGGCGCGACATGCAGCCGCTGGGAGTTTCAGACGACCTGACGCCGACAGTTGTGCGGCGCCTCCTCGAGCGCGGCCGCGCGTGGACGGCGAGCGAATTGCTCAGCGACGTTGGCGCCTGCGCCGACCGCGACCTGGCTATCCAGGCACTGATGGCGCCGGCCCTCGCGGCGACCGAAGACATCTCGCGCGCACAGTCACCGGAGTACACGATCGGACGCCTGCTCGACAATCTCGAGGAAGCCGGCGCGGATGACAATCTGCTCGCAGACCTCGAGTGGTTCTACCAGCCGCTTCTCGACCACAGCCGCAGGCCGATCGCTCTGCACCGAGAGCTCGCCCGCAATCCCGCCCGCTTTGTCAACCTCGTGTCCTTGCTGTACCCGCCGGACCTGCACACCGGCGCGGCATCAGGCGACGGCGAGCCAGCCGACGGAGAGACGACGGACCACACGGCGTCGTCACGGGCGTCCACCGCCGCCTGGGCCGTCCTGCGTGAGTGGCGCCGACCGCTCCCGGGGTCTGTCGATGGGCACCTGCCGACCACCGAGGACATGCTGCGGTGGGTGGAATCGGTACGCGAGAAGCTCACTGCGTCCGGCCGTGCTCACGTGCTGCCGCGCGTCCTAGGCAGTGCGCTATCCGGCGCCCTCACCGACGACGACGGCACCTGGCCCAGCGAACCGGTCCGCGACGTTCTTGAGATCCTTCGAGACACAGACCTCGACCGACATCTCGCTGTCGCCAAGATGAACCAGCGGGGCGTTACAGGCCGCGGTGTCTACGACGGCGGAGCGCAGGAGCGTGCGCTCGCCGATCAGTACACCGCGACGGCAGACCGTGTACGCGGCAGGTGGCCTCGCTCCGGAGCGCTGCTCGACGGGCTGAGCCGGTCTTACCGCGAGGACGCCCGCCGTGAGGACCGCTCGGCTGAAAGCGAGGGCGATCGTTGACGGCTAGTTAGCCCGGCTCACGGGACCTGATCCCGTCACCCGCTTCAACCTTACTGTTCGAGCCTCAAGAATTTCCGAATCGGAGTCATCAGCACCCGCTCATCGGCTATGACAGTGCGCCGAGGCCGACCGAGTGAGTCCACGAGTCGATACCGTCGGAGCCGCCGAAGCGGTCACGGAGCATGGGCCGATCAAAGCTGCAACGACGGCTGTCGATTCGACACCCTCATCATCCGCCGCTACAGCGATAAGCTGCACCGATGCGCCTGGCCGTTCTCGGACCACCCGGCTCCGACCGGAAGACCATCGCCAGCACCATCGCCGCGCGTCTCGGCGTTCCCTGCATCAGCCTGGCGGACATTGTCCAAGCCGAGATTCGGGCGAGTACCCCGGCCGCGCTCCAGGCCCTGCGGCACATGAACGCCGGTGAACTCGTGCCGGAACCGGTACTCCTCTCGATGATCCGCAACCGCCTCACCCAACCCGACGTCGCTGCTGGCTTCGTCCTCGACGGCACCCCCAACCAAGCCATCACCGCAGTGGCGCTCGACACCCTGTTGTCAGACCTCGGCGCACCGATCGACCGAGCGATCGACCTCGTCCTGCCCCGACGCCGAGGTTCTGCACCGCCTGGCCGGCCGCCGCACCTGCCGCGACTGCGGCCGAACCTGGCACACCGAGAGCGCCGCCCCCACACGCCCCAACATCTGCGACCACTGCGGAGGCGAACCGGTCCAACGCCACGACGACACCCTCGAACGCATCACCGCAGGCCTGCAGTCCTACCGACCCGCTGCGGCAACTACCCTCAACCACTACAGCTCTCTAGGCAAGCTGTTCTCCGTCGACGCCACCCTCACACCAGAGGGGATCACTACCAAGGCAGTCGCATGACCCCATCCGCTCGCCCTCCAGCGAACGCAGAACCGCCAATGACGCACCAGCAAAGTGAGCTATCCGGATCCGCCGAAGAGGTCACGGTGCGCGGGCGGCCGAAGGCGCTCGTCACATGGCCCGTACCGACGTTCACCGACCGGAGCGAGTGCAGCAGCGAGATCCGCCGTTGCGTCGCTGGTTTACCGACATCCACCGACACGGCTCCGGCTCCTGCGACCTTGACGAGTTCCTCGCCTCGCCCGATTGGAACCGCACTCGTTGCTATCGGCAGCCGTCGGCTCAGGCTCCGAACCTTTGCGGCTGTCAGCTCTGCACCTTTCAGTCGCACCGCAAGCTCGCCCGCCGGCAGGAGCGCGTCGCCTGGCGTTCGATCCGTCGGCAGCTACTCGCCGAGCACCGGGGCGGCGAGCGCGACCTCGACGTGCCCCCGATCTGCGGGAAGGCTTGGTAGCAGAGGAGTGCCGGCAGTCCGTGCCAGGTTCTGTCCGCTACCAGCTGGATCATGATGGGTATCCGCCGTCCTTGACTGCCGCATCCGGACCTGCCGTTGGGGTCGCTGAGACGCCGCTTGCGACCTCGACGCTTGTGATTGCTTCGGCAACCTTCTCGATCTGCTCGTGCAGGTGCGTGACAGGGGCCGCCAGGTCGACCCTGTGCACGACGATGTGCACGCCGCTTCCCGTGAGCTGGTAGGTCACCGATTCGGCTCCTGCCGATGCGTAGACGAGGTGGCCGCGGGGCAGGTTGAGCGTGGTGCAGTAGGCGAGCAATTGGTAGATGTCGTCGCGGGGTGGGGTGTTGCCGGGTGCCTTGTATTTGGCGTCGATGACGGCCAGGCACTGGCGCCCATGCCACCAGGTGATGTCTGGCCGCACCAGGGGCAGCCGGCGGTCACGGTCGAGGTGCATCTGGTGTTGGCCGGTGACGGTTCCGCCGTAGCGTGTCTCGACGGCATGTCGTAGGGCTGTGGTCAACCAGTCTTCGAAGACGGTGTTGAGGTCGAAAACGAAGCCGGCGGCGAGGGTTGAGCCGTGGGAGTGTTCGATGCTTTCGCCAGCAAGGATCAGCCGGGCGAGCCGCAGCGCCGGTTGGTAGCGGTTGTTGAACCGGTTGGACGAGGCTTCGGGTATGGGGGCGCCCGCCGTGAGGGGGGTGACGTCGGCGAGTGCGGCCGCGATGCGGTGCAGGGCGTTGCAGGTGGCCGGGGGGACGCCGGGTAGGCGGTGCAGGCGGCGTACGGCCGACAGCAGGATCTGGTTTTCTGGTATGTCCGTGTCGTAGTCGTCGTAGCGCACCTCGACGGGTAGGGCCAGTCCCGGCCGAGTTCTCAGTTGGTCTGCCTCGCGGAGTCGGCCGCGCACCAGCGGCAAGGCCTCCTCGACGGTCCGGTATCCCTGCAACAGGCCTGGGGCTAGTGCCTGGTAGGTGGCGGTGGCGAAGGCGACTGCCATCGCTGGCACGAGGTCGTGTTCGGGGGTCAGGCCGACGGGCTCGGTGCGCCAGCCTCGAGGGTCGCGGGCGTAGCCGAGCAGCCACAGCAGCCGAGCGATTCCGATCTTCGGCCGTACGTGCAAATCGACGTGTTCATCGCCGCCGATGATGCGGGCCGCGCCGACCATGGAGCCGGAGCGCAGCAACAGCCGCCCGTCGAGGGTGAGTGAGGTGTCAACGAGCTTGGTGGCTTCCATCGCCCGGGCGACGGCAGGAGTCGTCGGCTCGCACTCGTACGTCTGGTGCTCGCGTAGGCTGACGAGCCTCACTGTGCTGTGTCTCCGGCGTGTTGGCGGGGCAGATGCACGGGGGTGGGAACGGCGGCCTGCTTGAGGCGTTTGCGGAGTGCGTCCAGGCCGTAGCGGAGGTTGATGTCGGTTCCGTCGCCGAGGTGGCGTTCCTCGAGCAGGGGCATGATGGCGTTCTTCCAGATCCTCGCCAGCCCTTTCTCGCTGGCGGCCTGGGTTGTCATCAGGTAGGACGGGCCGACGGCGGCGTCACGGTCCCCGATGGCGCGGTTGAGCTCGTCGAGTAGGTCCGCGCGGTCGGCGGGGAGGTTGTGCTTCTTCAGCCACTTGCGGAGCAGCCCGTCGAGGGGTGGCTTGCCGGGGAACAGCGGCTGGAAGTAGAACCGGCGGCGCATGGCGGCGTCCACGAGGGCGATGGACCGGTCGGCAGTGTTCATGGTGCCGATCAGGTAGACATTCGGTGGGAGTTCGAAGTCTTCGGTGGGTGAGTACTGAAGTTGGATGTTGCGGTTGCGGTACTCGAGCAGGAAGTAGAGCTCCCCGAAGACCTTGGCGAGGTTGGCCCGGTTGATCTCGTCGATGATGAGGATGTAGGCCTGGGACGGGTCGTCCTTCGCGTCCGCAACGAGTTGTTTGAAGGGCCCGGGCTCGAGTGCGAAGCCAACCCCGCCGTCGGCGGCGGCCCGGGGGCGGAAGCCTTCGAAGAAGTCCTCGTATGAGTACGAGGGGTGGAACTGGACGAGCCGGTAGGCGTTGTCGGCCTGCCCGGTGAGGAACTGGGCCAGCGCCTGGGCCAGATAGGTTTTGCCGGTGCCGGGCGGGCCGTACAGCACGATCTGCTTCTTCTCCCGCAGCAGGTCGACCGTCTCGCTGAGCCACTCCCGATCAATCAGCAGCTCGTCGGCCAGGTCGGCGGTCGGCTCGGGCAACTCCACCTCGGCCACCTCGAGCTGATCGTCGGCATCCTCCTCCCTCGGCTGGTCGTCCACTTCGGCGAGGGCCGCGAACTCGGCGACGTAGGCGCCGAGGTCCGTCACGGTGAGCTGACCGGACAGTTTGCTCCGCGCCTCGGCGGACAGCTCGTTTCGGGTGAATGGCGCGTCGGGATTCGCCCAGGCAACCTTTCGTCGACGGTTCGACAGGTCGTCGCGCGTGTTCACCCAGGTGGCGGGGCCGGTGATGGTGCCGACATACACCTTGGGCCCGTCGACGGTGACGACGATGTCGCCCTCGCTCATCCGGTTGAGGAACCGATCGAGCACCCCCACGTGCAGACCCCGCTGGGACGGTGAGAAGTCCGGCAGCGACTCGCGTAGCTGCTGGTCCAGTTCCGCCTTCGACAGGCCGGGCGTCAGTTCTGGCAGCCCGGGATACGCGATGGAGCAGAACCCTTCGGTGAGCCATTGGCCGATCAGGTTGTGTCCGTGCACCTTCGCGCCTCGTACCAGCCATCCCCGCGGTCCCTTGCCGTCGCCAGCCGGCGCGGTCTGCTGCCGCCACCGGTCAACCCAGGGCGGCTGGTAGAAGTGGACCAGCGTGCCAGCCTTCTCCGACAGCACCGTCCGCAGCTCCGCCAGGTCTCGATCGATGTCGCCGCTCGGGTGGGACAGCTCGTCAGCGAACGCGGCCACGATGAGCTTCTTGTGCCGCCGGGAGGCGACCGGCGGGAAGGTGTCGGGAAACGCGAGGTTCAGCAGGACGTTGCGTTGGCTGTAGGCGCTGTTGATTGGAATGCTGTCCAAGACGTCCTTGAAGGCCCACGGGTCGCGTAGGGCCGCCTGCTGACGGTCGGCCGGCAGCTGCTTCCACGCCTGCACGAGCCGCACGAGCCACGCGATCTGCCGGTCCCGCTGCGTCATGTATGCCGCGCCGGCCCGCACGACGCCGGCATCGAGAACCGCGTCAAGGTCTGCGGGGACCTCGACCGGCTCGGGCAGCAACGACAGCGCCCCATGGATCACGGCACGTTTCGCCGCGCCGCCGATGTCGCGTGGCAGCAGCAGATGCAGGTAGATCAGCTCGCCCATGAGCTGTACCGCCGTGGGCGGTGCTGCGGCAAGCTGCCCCTGTAGCTTCCTGACGAAGCTGCCCCTGCCCGCGTCAGGCTGCCGGACAAACCCGGTGTACAGCTGATCCGCTGCCTCGGCTGTCCACACAGCCCGGCCAGGCGTGAAGGCCGACCCGTCACCGGCGAGACCGGCGTCAATCACCCTGCGGGCGGCGGCGTAGACAGCATCCTCGTTCACGGCGCTCCTCTGTCGTTTCGAGGTGGCCGACGCGCAACTGGTCGGCACTCCCGTAGCGTGTGGCAATGTAAGGCAAGTTAATGGCCAACGGGCCTCATGGACCGCCGCCCTGAGGAACTCCTACCCGTCGTGGTGCGCCAATCATCGGATGACACGCTGGCGGCAGACGTTGCAGCCTCCAACCCGCCTGCTGATCGCGCCGTCAGCACGATGCACGTGCGACCTCCGACGCCGCCAACTCGCAGCTACTACACGTCACGGTTAGCCAGATGTTGGACATGGTCGGGTGCGCTGTCAGCGTCCACCGCGGGATCGGTTCTGATCCGGTCGGTCTTGCCAGCTCAGCACATCGTCCAGTCTTCGACGGCAACAACCAGTTCCTCTGCCCGAGCAGTCGAAATCTTGTGTCGCTTGGCAATCTCCGACAACACCGCCTCCTCACTGACTTCGACGTTGTCCTCGGTTGCCTGGTTGAACTCGGCATTCAGCACGTAAGCCTGCTCCGTCGGAAGCCTGCACTTGTTTGGCTGCGCCAGCTTCTCGCGAAGCGTGGCCGCATTGAGTTGGTAGCCCCGCCAGGTCGCCGCATCCCCTGTGGCGGCCTCCGACCAGCGGCCGCCGGGTGCCCACTCGAACACCGCGTAGCTTGGCAAGACTTCACGCCGGTCGTAGGTGACCACGATCGACAGTGCTTGCCAACCTTGCCCCCGATGGCGCTCCACAACTTGCGATGCCACAGCTGTAACCTGCTGCTCACTGACCGGGAAGGTGCGCAGCTCGGCCCGCAGCGCCAGGCGCCGAGCACCGGAGCCGGCGCTGACGTCCCGTCGCTCGAAGATCTCGTAGGCAGGCAAGCTTGGTCCAGGCGCCACCTCACTGGTTCCCGCCGTCGAGGGCGTACCAGCCGTCGAGGCCGGGGCTGTGGGCGCAACGGCGGTGCTACCGGGATCAGGACGGCGTGACGACGCGGCTGGCTGGGTGCCCGGACTAACCGAAGCGGATTGCGGCGTTGAGGTGTCACCAATGACCAGCCCGATCGTGGCCAGAGTTGTTGTGCCCGCGCAGCACAGGAACAGCACACCCACCGCCACCAGGAGCAGGATCACCCACGGCCTGAGACGCTTCCGGGAAGCGGCGGCAGGAGATGCCGACGGTACCGGCGGCCGCCACACGGGCGGAAACCCGTCGCGTTGAGACGGCTGCCCGCCTGAGGGCCCAGGTTGATCCGGCAACTGTGACACAGCACCTCCCATCAGGTGGGCGTACTGCAATTGTCGCCGTCGACCCGACCCGGCACGCTCCGTCGAACAGCGGAACGACGAACCCAACGATCGGCGCAACCTGCCCGCTTAGCGATATGACGACGCGTCAGATGCCTCAACTCCTTGTCGACCTGAATGGCGACAACTTCGGGCGTGCCGAAGAGGTCACCGAACAGGAAGCCCTGCTCAGAAATCTGCCGGTGGGATCCAGGTTTCAACTCGCGGGATACCGACGCCGCCACGACAGCACCCAGAGCCGCACATCGATGCGCCACGGCCTCGTGATCGACGTTGGCCGGCCCCAGTCCGACAGCCGGCACCAGCCAGGCGGGGAGAAGCGAACCCTGACTACTTCGGTCTTCTCTGGATTCGTCGCGCAGGACCCGCGCCCGCGTGGGCGCCGGACACGGGATGCGGAGCCTCCCCCATGACGCGCGGCAGGCCATCAGCCGCAGTAGTCCTCGAACTCCCACAGGCCAATCCGACCGACCTTCTGAGCGAGCTCGACGCGGCTGGACGCCTCGATGTTCCCGATCAGCTTGCGCAAGGCTGCCTCGACCGTCGCCGGCGAGAACTCTGCCACGAACAGCCAGTGCCGCCCCAGCAGGAAGGATTGCTTGGCCAACAGGTCGACCAGGGCGGCAGGCGTGCACGCAGTGACCTGGTAATGCTCCTCGCCTGGCTCGCCGACGACACCGACATACACCTCGGCGAGCTGCACGGTGTTGACGCGATCGAAGGGCTGGCCAGTTTCGAGGTCCGGGAACCGGACCTGCCGCACTTCCGCACGCATGGGGGCAAGCTACCGCCTGACCCGTCCCGACGACATGTGCATTACGAGATCAAGACGGGCGCCTCGCCGAGCAGCGCGGATGCGCTTCTAGCAGCGGAAACACCTCTCGGCATCTGACACCGCTCCCCCGTCGTCCGTCGACCTCTTGCGGACCAGATGCGGACCGCTCACCTGAGTCTGGGTAAGCCCTACGCATACCCTCGATCATGAGGGGCTCCACCAGACTCTTGGTGTGCGGGTGTCATTTAAGCCTTCTTAACCAGTGGTCACATTCAGGACGACGTTCGGGTCGTTGCGGACAATCACTCCGCGGGCAAGGAGGAGGTCCTGCACGCCGACGAGGATCTCCTCGCGCTCCGCCGACGAGGCGCTAGCCAGCCGGACCACGGCCACGCTGTGCTCACTCACCGCTGATTCCTCCTCCGACCCCGTCCCATCTCAGGAGTACGGCTCGAAGGTAGTTGGCAGAACCTCGCGGAGATAGTCCAGTAAGCTGACCCTTCCGGTGCCGCCCAGAGCATCCAGCAGTAGGTCCAACATGCCGCCTGGATAGCTTTCTCCGGTCCGGCCGCGAATGTCTGCCACCACGCACGTCCACGTGTCGGCGGGCTTACTGGACAATTCCCAGCAAAGCTCCAGCTCGCCGTTGACCGTCCCCCAAGCGAACAGTTCGCCCGGCTTGTTGCCGAACCTGTAGTAATCCTCGATACCGTTGGCCGGATTGGTCCGCCATAGAAGTACGTCGACGTAGTAAGCCGCGTCCTCGCGGTATTCGCTCTCGCATGGGTGGAACACCTGCACGAAGTCGAAAGCGCCCGGAGGGAACCGCTCCACGTACTGCCGAAAGTCCGTGGGGAACTGGTGACCGAAGGCAGCCTGCAACGACGACCAGTCCGGGTCGTACGGAGACCTGCCACTCCAGCCAACCAACGCCGCCAGCCTGTCTACCGCAGTACTCGCACCTGTCACGCTCACATCCTTCCAGGCTGGCCGATGGCTACTGCCACAAGATCGGCTCATCCGCCCGTCCCCGTATGCCGCCGACCCCGCCCCCCTGGGGAGCGGGGCGCTGTCCGGCCCGCCACTTCATCGGACCTGGATACCGTCGCCGGCCTCGCCCGCGGGTCCGCCGGGCTGGTTCGCCACCAGGGCACCGAGCAGCACCTCGACACCTGAATCAACCGCGCCCGCCACGCCGGATGCCCCGAATCCGCGGCTTCGCCGCCGGCCTGGATCACCGCAACACCCCCCCGACAGCTCTCGGAGCCTGCTTCGCCGGCGAAACCGGATGGCGACGCGTGGCGGCGCCCGCGCATCATGACCGGGTGGACGCCCGACCAGCGATCGCTCTGATCGATGACCTTCGGTCATTCGTCGATGGCCGCCGCGCGGAGGTGGCCCGTACGAGCGCTGCCGGAGTCGAGCTTCTTACCCGCTACCGGGATGGTCGGCTGGACGAGCTGTGGCTGGACCACGACCTGGGCGGCGACGACACCATCTGGCCGGTGATAGAGGTCCTGGAACAGGCCGCCTTCGACGACCGCCCCTTCAACATCGGCGTGGTCGTCGTCCATTCCGCCAACCCGGGCGGTGCCACGAGAATCGCGCTTGTCCTGAGGCGCTGGGGTTACCGGGTCCGCGTCGCGTCGGGTTGCTCAGACGTCGGCTACGACAAAGGCCCTCCGGCGAGCTGATCGATCCAGCTACGCCGTCACATACAGTCGTTCTTCGTCCGTGGCGGATCCGGACACTTATCGAGCCCTGAATCTCAGCTACCGACACATCCAACCTGCGTGCCGGGTTACGCGAGCATGCCGGGTAACGCGGGCAGCACCACGGTCGACGCACAGCTCGCTGGTCTCGTGATCGATCCAGTAGCTCTGCCCGGTGCCGATGAAAGTCGGCTGCCGCAGGTAGAACCAGCGACCCACCACGTTGACGAGGATCAGCCGGTCGGCAGTCACGCGCTCAACCATCCCGCATCTCCCTCAAGCGCCATCGCACCGCACCTACCTGGTCAGCGTACGCCGACCTACAGCCCTCGAGGTGAACGCTTCTCGGCGTGAGTAGACGTCCCCGACTCTGTGGAGCGGGTTTTCGAGGCTGATGCATTCGGAAACGCCGAAGAGGTCACCGCCCAGGAAGCGCAGGTCAGCGCGTTGCTGGTGGGATTCGAGTCTCAGCTCCCACGAGCCTTACCAGCGCCACCAGGACGGCATTCAGAGGCGCATGTCGATACGACATGACGCCCGGGAACCGCATCAGCGGGACCGAGGACGACAGTCGGCATGATCCAGGCGGGGAGCAGCTACCCCTGACCACTTCGGAGTTCTCTGGGAGGTCACGCCGGACCGCTTGCCCACATCACCGCAGGTCAGAGCCCTCGGCTCTGCCCGGTGTCGGTGAGCACTTCGGGCGCGGTGACCACTTCGCCAACCTGCACCCAATCTGCTCCCACTTGCAAGGCCAGGTGATTCAGCAGCTCCTTACCGCCGTGACCTGCGCACACTCCCCTGCCAGGGGACATAGAGTGCTGTCGACTGGTGCGCAAAATCGCGGAGCACTCCTTGTGAAGCAGGACGCTGCACCGACCCTGACCTGCAAAAACGCGAAGCCGCAGGCAGGGGTGGGTGCAGCTGCGCGCCGATGGGTGCCGTTCGATGCGGTTGAGTGCCGTTCAGTGCACCCCGTTGCTCCCAACCTGCTCCCCCCGATGCCGGGCTCGTAACAGGGCTGCTGCCGTCGAGCCGGGACGGCCGGGTCCTGCAGGTTGTCGGCAATCGATCGTGGCTGCTGGCCCCAGCGCCCTTGGAGCTATGGCCGACGCCCGGTCAACGACCGACAAGCTCCGGTGTTCCCGATGTGCTCCCGATGTGCTCCCGCGACCCGGGTGTCCTCCGGGCCAACTCACAAATGCCACGCCGTATCAGCGGCAGATGCGGCTGCCGCCAGCCCGAGTGAACCTCGGTATGGCCGACCGGGGCCGCATCGTCGTGTTTCTGCGCAAGGGCACCAGTGAACTCGTACTACCCGCTGCTGGAGTTCGCCGAGAGCGACGTCGACGCCGACCTGTACGCCGCGCTCATCCCAAAGCTGGGCAAGCCGACGTCCCGGGCGATGGCGACCGTGGACGACCTCGCCGACGTCCGGCAGATTCCCCACCTGCAGCACGCCGACCTGCGACGCGCCGACGAGGTGTTCACCTCCTCGGCAAACGCCCCGACCCTGCGGATCCTGGTCCGTCGCGACGATCCCACCGGCCTGATCACCCATTCCTGGTGGGTCGGGCAGTTCCGCGGCACCTCCTCCAAGTAGAGATACCGGCACGACTATCGGATGTCTTCCGAGCCGGAGGGATCCATGCGCGCGGAGGGGTCGAAGCTGGGCCGGCGGGTTGCTGCGCCAGCCGGCGATCGCCTTGCCAGGTGAATCGGATTTGGGTAGGCACGATTCGAGCCGAGGGCGGATAGCTCATCAGTGATCTCAACTGGCTGTCCGAACGGCGGAATGCGTCAGACCGCACCTCTATGCTCACCGAGCGCGATGGCCGACCGCAAGGAGATCGGGATGGGCGCAGCAATGTGACCGTTGCCAAGATCGTCATTGCAGTCGGTTGTCGCGTGGCGTTACGCGAGACATCGCAAGCAAAGACCGCGACGCGTTCCGCCGAGGGCGGACGCCGTAGTGACCTGGGGGAAGTGTGCGTTCGTCTGATCCGGATGAGCGGGATGCCGACGAGGTCGATGACCCGTCCGGTAGAGGAGTGGACCTGTGGCAGCTCGCCGGGCTGCCGGGTGGTTTGGTGCAGGCCAGCTATCTGGTGGGGCGGCGCGCGGCGCAGTACCGGCTGATCGTCGATGTGCTGCTGGCACAACAGCAACACTCGTTGACCGGGATCGCCGCGGCCGAGTTGCCGGGTCTGCTCCGCGACCATCTGGCCGCTGCCGGAGCCGATCCAGGTCTGGTGGACGATCCCGGGTTCAGCCTGGAGCGGCGGATGCGTCGCTTGGAGGAGTGGAGGGTCGTCGAGGTCTGGCAGGACCGGGCCCGCCGGGACGAGGACTTCCTGCGGAACTTGGACCGGTACCAACTCACCGAAGTCGCTGCCGATCTGCATCGCGCGGTCAGCAGTATGGGCCAGGACGTCGCAGCCGATGCCGCGGCGACACTTGCCCCGTCAGTGCTGACCGGCCATCTCGGGCGTCTGCGAGGTGCGATTGCGGGTGACCCGTCGGCGGCGGCCGAGGCATGGGCTGTCATCAACCCGACCCTGACGACGATGGCGAACGCGGCGGCGGGCTGGCAGGGCCGCCTTGCCGGTGCACTCGCCGGCACGCCGGATGCGGGCAAGCTGGCTCAGATCCAGGACACCCTGCGACGGTATGTGGACATGTGGGGTGCTGGGATCGACACCCACTCTGATCAAATCGCCAGCACCGTCCGGGTACTACTCGAGACGCCGGAGCAGACGTGGCGGCAGGTAGCTGTCCACGGTCTGGGTGCCACTGCGGACGGCGCCTCGCTCGACCGGCTTGCCGCCTCCTACGTGCAAACGCTCGAGACACTGGGGCGCTGGTTCGACGGCTCGAACAGCCAGGCCCGCCGGTTGCGTCGGCAGATGCGCGACACGATCAGTCCGCTGGTGCGCGGCCAGCGGACCTTGGCTGCGGTCGGCGGACACGTATCCCGGCGTGCCGAACTGCTCGCCCTCGCTGGCCGACTTGAAGCCGCCGAGGACGACGCCACCGGCTGGGAGATCTGGTGCCGAGCAACCGGGCTGTTCTCTGCTCGCCACCTTCCCGGAGCCGGGCCAACGCCGGCCGGAAATCCGGGAGCGGTCTCTTTCTGGGATGCCGAACCGGCACCGGTGGCGGCACGGCTCCGCAAGCAAGGGCCACGCGGAACGACCGGAAGCGCGGCCCGGATCCCGGACCGCAGTCAAGCCCGAGCGGCGGCTCGGGCTGCCGCCGCTCAGGAACAGGCGGCACGCGCGCGTACGGAAGAGGCTGTGCTCGCCCGGTCTGGGCTGCGGCTGTCGCAATGGCGAGACTTGACCGAGCCGGAGCTGGAGATGCTGCTGGAGTTGCTCGCCACGCTCGCTGCGGCCCGGCTGGACGAGTCGCAGGTGTCATCGGCGATGACCGGAGACGGCCGGTGGATGCTGCGAGCCGATCCTGCCCCGGTTGCCCATCCGACGGCCGTGGTTGCTACTCCGACAGGCCGACTGGTGCACCCGGATATTCGGCTGCACATCACGCTAGCGGGGCGGGCGGTCTGATGGGGACCACCTCGGGTGAGACCCGCAACGTACAACGCGCGTTCGTCGGCCTGCTGGCCAAGCCGCTGGTCACGCCGGACACCGATGCCGAGCTGTACCGACTGGTGGCACGGCGGCTGCAACCAGTGAAGGAGTCAGCGCAGCGGCTGGGCTACCGGGTGCAGCGTGTCGGCCGGGCGGTGCGGCTTGTCCGTGTTCCGGTAGCGGGTACGGTGACGTTCCCGCCGGTACCGGCCGACGTGGTATCGCGGCGGGTCCGCTCGCTGGCGTGCTGTCTGGCTGCCTGCTGCGAGGAGACCAGCGGCACCGTCACGCTGCAGAAGCTGTCGGACATGGTCCGGGACCTGATCGCTGCCCCGGGGGTGCAGGTCGCACCGTACGACCCGGAGGAACGTCCGCAGCGGAAGCTACTGCGTGACGCCGCCCGGCTACTTGAGGAGTTCGGAGTGCTGTGCCGGCGCACCAGCGACGAGTCACTGCTAGACGAATGGACCGAGTCCGGGCAGGGCGTCGGTGCTGGCTACGCCGTCGATCGCGACGCTCTGCTGTTGCTGACCAGCCCGGACGTCCTCGAGTTGGCGTTTGCAACAGAGCCGGCGGGTGAGGAGCAATGGGTGGCCACCCGCACGATCCGGCAGCTGCGGGCGCTGATCGAGACGCCGGTGGTGTTGTACGCGGATCTGTCCGACGATGACGCCATCGCGTTGCGGGCCCGCCGCGGCCCGCGCAGCCACGATGTCGCCGCCATGACCGGCGGGCACATCGAGGCCCGGTCCGAAGGCCTGCTGGTCGTGCTGACCGACGACGAACGTCCCGCGACGGTCGTCGACTGGCCCCGCGCCCGGGCCGCCGACTGGGTGGCGCTGCTGATGGCCGACATCGCCGGCCGGCACGGCGCCCGGCAGAGCGATGGGACGGTCACCCTGACCAGCATCCAGGTCGATGAAGTCGTCGACGATCTGGTCACCTGGCGCGGCGAGTACATGAACAGCGCCCAGAAGCAGGCGCCCGGCACGATCCGCCATGACGCGCAGAAGCAGCTCGTCGAACTCGGCCTGCTCCGCGTCGCCCATGACGGCTCATGGACCCTCTTGCCGGTCGCCGCCCGCTACCGCGACCCCGACATCACGATCACCACCCCCGCGGAGACCCCCCGATGAGCACGACATTTCCCGACGACGTAACCACGATGACGACGCCCGGACCGGCCGCGACCGACGACCAACTGGCCGAGTGGCGCGACGCGGTCACCACAGGTGGCCTGCCTCAGCCCGGATCGTCACGCTGGCAGGGGCTGCGAGCCGGCGTCGTCAACCTGTGGGAGTTCGACATCGCCGAGTACTGGTTCGCTGATGGGCGCGGCCAGTTCGTCGGTGCCAACCAATCCGGCAAGTCGACGCTGATGGCGTTGACCACACTGATCATGCTCGCCGGTGATCTCGGCCGGCAGTACGTCGACACGTTCGGCGAGTCCGACAAGTCATTCCGGTACTACGTTGAGCCGACCGATGACGCCCGCGACCGGCGCGACAGCTCAGCCAGCACCAACCGCGGCTGGGCCTGGGCCGAGTACGGCCGCATCGCCGACGACGGCCAACCCGAGTTCTTCACGACCCTGCTGTACGCCCAGGCCAAACGCGGTGTGAAGGCCATGCCACCGACCTGGATCGTGTGCCGGGGCACCGCCCGAGTCCGGGACGGGCTGACCCTGTGCGAAGGACAGGCAGTCGCGGTCCCGGCACAGCTCGGCGCCCCGGACGGGCTTGTCGTGTGCGAGAACGGCAAACAGTACGCCGCCCGGCTGGCCCGGGACCTGTTCGGGTTCACCGACTCCGACCGGTACGACACCGTGCTGGAAATGCTCAAGGTGCTGCGGACCCCGCACCTGGGCCAACGGCTGAACCCGGACTGGTTCACCGAGCAGATGCGCGCCGCACTACCGCCGATCGCCCGCGCAGAGGTTGAGGAACTCGCCGACGGCTGGCAGCAGGTGGAGCAGTTGGGCACCGACCGGGACACCGCGGTCGAGGCGCGCGAAGCGGTCGCCCACTACCTCGCCAAGGGGTGGCGGCCGTGGGCCGACGCGGTCCTGCGGCTACGCGGCGACGACCTGATCGCCGCACACACCGCCGCTGAGGATGCCGAAAAGGCTGTGCGCGCCGCGACCGGCGCACTCGACACCGCCCGCGACAACCTCACGGCCGAGCAGAAAGTCACCGACAACCTCCTCCGCTCGTTCAAGCAGGCCCAAGCCGACTACGAGCAGGCACTACAGACGCAGGCCTACAAGGGTGCCGCACAGCGGACACTGAACGCGCAGCGCCTACGGGGCGAGGCGGACGGGGCCGCGGAACGTGCCCGTGGCCTTTTGGCCGATGCCGGCCGGGCTCGCGAAGACCGAGACCGTGCCGTCGCAGCACGGGGCCGTCTGGAGAAGACGGCAGCCGACGCGCGCGAACGCGCCGGGGCGGTGGGCGAACAGACGGCGGCCAAGGTGACGTCCGCCGGTCTGGGGAACCAGGCATCCGAGTGGGTCGCGGCGGGCGAAATCACCCGCCTCAACAAGGCGATCAAGACCCGAAAGGAGACCATCCCGAACCTGCGGCGGCTGATCCGGGCGGCTGGCGAAGCAAACGCCAAGCTGGGGACTGCCGACGAGCGGGCCAAGGACGCGCAGGCCGAGTTCGACCGCCGTAAGCGCACTGCCACGCAGGCCGCCGAGACGGCGGAGAAGGCGTTGCAGGCGCTGTCCGACGGTATCGAGCGGTGGGCGCTGCCCCTGGCTGCCGAGGCCCCGGCAACGGTGATCCGGGAGCAGTGGATCGCCGCGGTCACCGAGCAGGCCCGGTCGCCGCAGCCGACCGCTGTGCTGGCATCCCTGATCCGTAGTACGTGGCTCGATCCGGTCACGTTGCCGCTGACTCGGCAAGCAGTCACCATCACCACCCGCGCCGAGCAGCTGCGCAGCGACGCGAACACGTATGACGCGGACGCCGACACCCTCGAAGCCGCGGGTGACCCAGCGCCCACCCCTCCGGAACGCTGGACCCGCCGGCCGCGGCCAGCGTTCCCGGGCCCGCACGGCGCCCCGCTGTGGCGGCTGATCGACCCGGCCCCCGGCACGGCTCAGGACACAATCGATTACGTCGAGGCCGCCCTGGACGCTGCCGGGCTTCTCGACGCCTGGGTCAGCCCGGACCGCCTGTGGCTCGCCGACCGCGACGGTGACGAGACCGTCATGACGCTTACCGCCCCAGTGGCGACGGGCGGATCGTTGGGGGCGGTCTTGCAGCCGGCGGAGGACGCCGGCGAACTGTGGGCGGCCACCGAGCAAATCCTCGCCGCGATCGGCTTCACCCTAGACAACACTCCGTTGCAGGCTTCAGTAGCCGTCGCCGCGGACGGCCGCTGGCAGACCACCACCGCCGCTGGACGTGCTGCCCGCAGCAGCCACGGTGCCGAACTGCTCGGCGTCGCCGCCCGGGCCGCTGCTCGCCGCCGCACCGTCGCCGAACTACGGGAGAAGGCCGCCCGAGCACGTGCGGAAGCCGACATCCTTCAGGAACGCGCAGAACAACTGCAGGCCCGCGTCGACGAGCTCACCGCCGCCGGCACCGTTCCGGAAGATGCCGACGTCGTCCGGGCCGCGATCGCCTCCGCGACCGCGTACAAAGAGCTCGAAACCGCCGAGCAGCGTCTGATCCGCCGCCAAGACGAACGTGCCGTAGCTGACGAAAAGGTCAACCTCGCCAACACCGAAATGCTCCGATACGCCAACGAGCATCTGCTGCCCTCCAGTGAAGAGCTTCTCGATCAGATCACCGCCAGCCTGGACAAAGCAGCGGAATCCGTCGCGGAACTCGCCGGTGCACTCGAGAAGCAGCACGGCGCCGAGCGGGAACATCGCACCGCCGACGGTCAGGCGACTTCCGCCGAGGACCGGCTCAAGGAGGCGGAGCGGAAGCACCTGCAAGCTGCCGAGGACGCCGCAACGGCGGATCTGCTCGCCACCCAGGCAGAGCAATCCGTCGATGACGACGACCAGGAGCAGCTCGCCCGGGTGAAACAACTCGTTGCCGATCGCGACAGTCTCAACAGCCGGGTCGAGGCCAGCCGCAAGAAGGGCGTCGCGCTCTCCGAGGCCGCCGTCCTCGCCGGCCAGAATCTGTCCCGGGCCGATGACGAACTGACCGCGGCGCAGCACCGGCTCAACAGCGCTTTGGACAACTGGTGGATTCCCGTGGAGGCCGGGCTTGCCGCCGCACGCGGAATCACCATCGAGCCGGAACGCACCCTGGCGGCCGCGCTCGAACAGGCCACAACCGCCGCGCAGAAACTGCGTCCGGCGCAGTGGCCCGTCACGAGCGAGGAGAAGGGCCGCCGCGTCGAGGCAGCGCTGCAGAAGGCCCTCGGCACTGAGCTCACCACGCTACGGACAGTGCTCGAATCCAAGGGCGGTCGCGGGGTCAGCACCATCGACCCCGACGCCGCTGGCGGCCTGACCGCTGTCGCGATCGTGGTTGACGCCTCAGGCACTCAGCTCAGCCCCACCGACGCCATCGACTACCTCGACGGCCTTGTCGTGCGGCTTACCCGTAGCCACGACGAGAAGATGAACTCCATCCTGACCGAACTACTGTCCTCGACCTTCGTTGACCACCTCCGCGATCGCCTCAAATCCGTCATCCGGCTGCTTGGCCTGGTCAACGACGTACTTGGCCGCCACCCCACCGGGGCGAACAAGACAACGATGCGGCTGCGTCGTACGCCCGCCGAAGGGCAGCGGGCCGCATTCGAGATCCTGAAGACCCTGCAGACCGGCTCCGTCGAATCGGAGACAGTGCAGGAACAGATCCGCGTCTTCCTCACCGAACGCATCCGTGAAGCGCAGGACGCCGGCAACGCCGGCCCGGAGGAACTGACCGACCGGCTCGCGGAACTTCTGGACTACCGCAACTGGTTCGACGTCGTCGCCGACTTCCGCGTCGGAGAGGGCAAGTTCGAGCCGTTCACCAAACAGGTCCACGGCGTCGACTCCGGCGGCGGCAAGGTCGTCACCCTGCTCCAACCGCTACTGGCTACCTTGGTCGCCCTCTACGAGGAGTCACCGATCGCCCCGCGACCGCTATGGCTCGACGAAGCGTTCGTCGGTGTCGACCCGGACAACCGCGCCGCCATGCTCGAACTACTGGTCGACTTCCGCCTCGACTTCCTGCTGGCCGGGCCCAGCCCGCTCGTGGCAACCGTCCAGGTACCAGCTGCCGCCCTCTGGTTCGTCTCCCGCGCACCGGCCCCCGCCGCCGGCGTCGACCTGTCCCTGATGCTGTGGGCCGGCAACACCCTCGAACGGGTACCGATCGCAGACATGGCCGCCAAGACCTTCACCGCGAAACCGGTCCCGGCCGACATGCCACCGGACCTGTTCACTGCCCTCGGCGACGACAGTGACAGCCCGGAGAACGAATCCGACGATGATGAGGAGGTGCGGTGAGCGCGTCCGCGGACCGGTGGGTGGCCACCGGCACCGGCCCGACCAAGGTCCTTGCCGCAGCGCGTGAACGGCTGCAGAACGGTCACGGCGGCGACCGGGTCCGCCTGACCGTCGAACTCGACGAACGCGAACGCGCTCAGGTCGGCCGGCTCCTGGGCGTCGCCTGGGAAGCCTCCGCCAAAGCGATAACCCTCGGCAGCCTCCGTGCCGGCCTCGCCGCCCTCGACGACGACCTCGTCGCGGTCCTCACTCGGCACGGCGGAGCACCCGACAACCTGCGAGCCAAACGCGCCGCCAACCTCGCCGCCCGCACTGCCACGATCAACGCCGCCTATGAGGCATTGATCGCAGCCGGCTGGCCCGCCCATGCCGTCGACCACGCCCGGGCGAAACGGTGGCTCGAACGCGCCAACGCCGATCACGTCCCTCAACGGGCGGACGAACTCTGCCGGTTGTGGCAGGCGCTGCCCAGCGACAACCGGCCGCTGCCGCAACTGGCCGACGCGCTCTTCGACGACACGCACTGCCTCGACCGCGGCCAGGCACTGGGCCGGCTCGCCGCCCGCCTCCTCGCCGCAGCCGGTGCTGCACCAACCGAGGCGGCAGAAGCCGTCGACCAGGCGCTCACGGCCACCTCCTGGCGGCGCACCTGGGCCTCGTTCGGCGTCCTCTGCGACGAGGTCTCTTCCACCGTCCTCGTCCTCGGACTCCCGCTCGTCGGCGACTCCCCCGCCGCAGACCTGAGCAGCACGGCGGCCCGGCGTGGCGAACCGCTATGGCTGACCTCCCGGTCGCTGAGGGGGGCGTGGCGTCCCCACGACGACGTGCACACGGTCAGAGTGTGCGAAAACCCGTCAATCATGGAGGCCGCGGCCGACGAGCCCGGCACCGCGACTCTGCCGCTAGTCTGCGTCTACGGGCGCCCCTCCTCGGCCGCGTGGGCGTTGCTCGAAGGCCTTGCCGGAGCTGGCGTACGGCTCCTGATCAGCGCGGACCGAGACACCGCCGGTCGGAGATTCGCCGCCGAGATGCTGCGCCTACGCGGCGCCGAACCCTGGCTCCCCGAAATCGACGGCATCTTCGAGGAGTCACGGCTCCCAGAGTTGCTGGCTGACCTGCGATCTGCGGTTCACCGCTGACCGAAGCTCAGTGCAGGCTGCTGCGGCAGTGTCCGTCTCGGGCCGCCGCAACGGCTCAGGATGCCAAGCGCCGCGTCAGCCGACAGTTGAGGACTGGAGGTGGCATCACCGCGGCCCTTGTCGCAGCCGCCGAGTGACCTCATACGTGCCAGCACGGAACGGAGGGGTCAAAGTTCAGCCGGCGTTGACAGCCTCCCAGCTACCGGGGACCTCACCTCAGAACAGTAGAAGCGCGTCGAACTGCGGCCCGTCGTCCTTGCTGGCGATGACGCTCCGCCTGCCGGTCCTCAGGCCGCGGCACCCTCCGCAGCCCTGCCGCTGGATTCGGGCTGAGACCGTTGTCACCCATTCCGTCGATCCACAGCAGGGGCAGTGCCACCGGCAACGGTCGTGGGATCCCGGGCGGAGCCGATCTGGCCCCCGATCAGGATGGTCCAGGTTCGCCAGGAAGGTGCGCGAGATCTCGGGATGTAGGTCGGTCAGCGATCCACCGGGCGGCGGCTCTCGGCGGGACGCGGTACGCCGGCGGATGCCGCACGGCTGGCAACCGCGCCCGGAGGTGCGGCTTACGACCGGGGCCACCCACTCGTGTCCACAGTCGGGGCATCGCCAGAGCACGCGGATGGTCGACCCGCGGGCCAGGTCGAGCAGCTCAATGTCGCGGGCCTTTTCGACGTCGAGGATGCGCACGGCCTGGGTGAGCAGTTCGGGAGCGACGTCGCGGACCCGAAGTTTGGCCCGGCTCAGGCGAGCCTGGTAGGAGTGCTCCCGCCGGGAGCATTTCGGGCAGCCGGTTTTGTCGCGGGTCCGGCTGACCACGCGGGTGCGCCAGACGTGCCGGCAGGTTCCGCACCGCCAGACGCACCGGTCCGCGGAACCGGGAAGCAGCCACTGCGCACCTATCTCTGGGCGAGTCAGGTTCTCGACCAGTTCGCTCGCCAGCTCGGGAAGCACCACGGCCAGACTCTCGCTGGGTGGTGTGTTCTGGAAAGCCTTCCACTCCTCGCGCGCTGCGGCGAGGCATGCGGCGATCCGGTCGGCGGAGAGGGGCGGGCACGCAACGGACTGCGTCTGCAGCCATTTTGCGAGGACCAGAAACCATTCCGTCGCGTCCTTGGTGCCCGCGACCACGGTCTCCCCTGGAACCGGTGGCGTGCCGGGCTGCCGAACCCGCACATAGCGCACCCCGAGCTTGGCCATGACCTCTGATTTGCGCAGGTCCCGGGCGTGAGCGGCAGGGCCAGCGTGCCACTGGGCCGGGTCCAGGTCGATGTAGATCTCGGCTGAGGGCAGGAAGAGGTCCAGCCGCTCCGCCGAGCGCCGGCCGCCGTCGAGGCGGACGTCAACTTCCACCTCGTCGCCCGTCGCGGCCGCCAGCAGGTGGGCGAGCTCCAGTTCAAGGAGGCTTCGGCCACGGCGGCGGCACCGGCCGCAGCCATAGTCGGGCGATTTCACGCGATCACGCACGCGCGCCTAGAAGAGCGCACCGCACCGGCAGCGCCAAGAGCAGAGTGCGCTGGCTCGCGGATACAGCGTCGCCGGTCCCTCCCCGGGCCAGGAGAGGTTCGCCACGAAGGACGAGGCGACCTCCGGCATGAGCGTGGCGAGCGACTTCTCCTTAGGGGCGATCCGCTTGGCGGCGCCCAACGCCAGGTATGCACATGTGGTGCAGAGCAGCCGGGTTGCATGGTTGGCGACGGAGCGTTCGAAGTGCCGGGAACACTCTGGGCAGCACCAGACGCAGATGTCGTTGGTCCCTGCGGTGAAGCTCTGCGGGCCACGGCCAGGGTGGGACTTGTTGGCGATGAACGTGGCGGCTTGTTCCGGATGCGTGCTGCTGAACGAATCCGCTTCACCAGGATCCCGCAGCAGCTCACCCGCTCGTCGGCGCCCGCAGGGCGGGCAGCCGCGGCCAGCAGTCCGATTCGTCACGGTGGACACCCACTCGTGCGCACAGTCACCGCAGCGCCATAAGCACCGGTCGACCGAGTTCGGACGCAGAAGGGCGGGGCCGCGCTCGGGACGCCGCTGATTGGCGACGAACTGGGCCGCGATCTCGGGGTACAGGTCAGCAAGCGATCGGCCGGGCTGCGGCGCGCCGACCATCAAAACAGCGCATCGAGGGCAAGGCCGGCCGGCGCCGACCACGTTGAGCACCGTTTGCTCCCACTCGTGATCGCAGGCGTTGCACCGCCATTGGCACCGATCAGTCGCGGATTTCGGCATCGATTCGGGAGTGCGGTGCTGATGGCTGAGGTTCCGGACGAACATGTCGGCGACCGTGGGATGGGTGCTGCGCAATGGCGCTGTGGTGCGCGGCCGACGGTTCGCGGCCCGGCACCGTGGGCATACGCTCCCAGCGACCCGGAGCCGGACTCTCGTGTGCCAGGTGTTGCCGCAGGCGCAGCGCCACCAGGCTACCTTGTCGGAGCGTACGCTCACCTCTGCCACCGGCGCCTGCTCGGCCGGATCCTCCCAGCGCAGGAAGAACTCGACGATTTGCGGGCACGCGTCGCCGACCCGGTTGGCCACCCGCCGGGAGTTGGCCTCGGACCGGCGCTTGCCCGCGCACGGCTTACAACCGCCGCCCCCGGACTGGGTCCGCCGGACAATCGGCCCCACCCAGGAGTGGCCGCAGGCCGAGCAGCGCCACCGCACCTCGGCCGAGGACTGGGCACTGATCGTCTCGGGTGTGGCGGTGGGGTAGGTGATGCACTCCAGCCACTCCGCGGCCACCTCCGGCATGACCTCCGCCAGGCTACGGCCTGGCTCCGGCGGGTCGGCCTTGCGCCGCAGACGGCTCCGGCAAGCCTTGCAACCGGGTGCCGCTCGCACCCGCACCGCGACGGCTTGCCACCACTCGTGCCCACAGGCCTCGCACCTCCACCGGGCCTCGCGCTTCGAGCCGCGGGGAAGGTTTCCCAAAACCCCCGTCCAACCTCTCACCTCGAGCAGTTCCGGCAGGAGTTCCGGATGGACGCTCGCCACCGTCTCCCGGGTCTTGGCAGCCACGCCCGCATCATCGCAACGGAGTACGACACATTCCGAGTGCTCCGCTCATGGCGAGTGCAGGGACGCAGGTCGAGGCCTGAAGCGTGTCAACCTTCCGTATCCTCTCGTGACCGTCCTGGAAGCGGCTACTGGCACGTAACGACAAGGTGATCTACGCGCGTACCTGAGGACTTCCGGGCTCACGACAGGCTGACAAATGGCTCCGTCGTGAGGAGCAGCTCCTCGGCGATGGCCCTCAGGGCCTCGGGTGCGGTGGCTCCAAGGATGTGCGCAGGCCTCAGCTGGCCTGCCGATATCGATGATGGGCTCGTCGCAGCCCGCGCAACAACTAGCCCACGTCAAAGACAACGGCGATGGCAGGTCGATAGCCCTCTTGACTCGTTGCGCCCCTCCGCCGGGCTTCCAGCCAGGGTGGCAACTCTCGATGATAGCCCGCGCCGTCTGGCAATCCGCTCAATTGGTCAACATTGCTTGCGGCGCCAGCCCTTCTAATCGACCAACCCAGCAAATGAGCCGGGAGTTCCTGCACGATCTGTCTCGGCTCTTGAAAATGACGCTTCCGGTCTCCGAATATATGGGACCATGGCCGGCTATAGCGTAGATGCTCCTCTAGCCTCGATGATTCGCGCCTGACGCCGGCTCCTTCGGCCCGGCGCTCCTGATCGCTGTTGATCGATATTGTGTGGTTCCGGGCATGGTGGTGGGCCGTCTGTCGCGGCGGTGGGCGTGGTCTCCTGGGGTCCTCCGGGTTGTTGGGGCAGCGGCTGTGTTGGTCAGCCGGGGTCGGGGATGGCCGCGATCCGGTTGAACGCGGCGGTGATCTGTTCGGCCCAGGGCCACCTGGACGGGATGCGCAGCGTGCGGCGGCGTTGGCCGTGCACGAGGCGGGCGGCGGTGTGCAGGATCCGGTAGCGCAGCCGTTTCGGTTCGGCCTTGGCCAGGTCGCCGTCGAGGCCGATGAGCTGCAGCCACGCGATGAGGTCGACGGCGATCGCTGCGGCAATGCACCAGGCCTGGTTGATGGCGAACTCGCGGGAGGGTAGCCGCCCCAGGCCGGTGTCCTTGGCGCAGCGGATCCGGTCCTCGACGCGGGCGTGGGCCCGGTGACGGGCCTCCAACCACTGCAAGACACCTACCGGGGTGTTGGTGGCGAAGGCGGTGTAGCGCCAGCCATCGCGGTCCTCGAACAGGGTCAGTTGGGCGCCGGGGTGGGGGCGCTCCCGCCGGACGATGACCCGCATCCCGGCCGGCCAGCCTGGCAGGGGCAGCAGGCCGGTCAGTTCGGCGACGGCGGCGCCATCACGCACACCGCCATCAGCGTTGATCGCCGGCGACCACGCCGAGGCGGGTAGGGCGGTGATGGCGGTGCGTTCGGGTTCGCCGATCGACCAGCCGAGGGAGTACTCGACCCGCCGGCCGCGTTTGCTGTCCTGCTCGTGGAGCCAGTCAAGGACGGCGTGGGTGGCTGCGGCGGAGTCACCGCGGATGAGCAGGTGCCGGCGGTGTTTCGCGGGGACCTGCGCGACGGCTTGGGCGAGCACGTCGAGGTGATCGGCGGCCGTGTTCGCGCCGGCGTTGCCCGGCCGCAGCGTGATGGCGAGCAGCTCGGCGGTGTTGTCGCAGGTGACCAGGATCGGGTGGAAGCCGTAGGTGTGCTTGTAGGTGGCCGCGGCGCCTTCCTTGTCGCTGTGCGCGATCACGATCGTGGAATCCACATCGAGGACCACCACGCCGGTGCCGATGTCCCGGCCCGCCGCCCGTGCCGCCGGTGGGCCGCCGAACAGTTGCCACATCCGGGCGCGTACCTTCGCCCGGGCCTTGGCGATGCGCCGCAGCTGCACCACGCCGATCTCGTCCAGGGCCCGCCACACCGTGGTGTCCGAGGCCACCGACCCGAACACCTCCTGCTGGTGGCGCAGCACGTCGATGTCCGCGATCGCTTCCCCACCGTCAGCGATCATCACCGCGAGGTCGACCAGCACCCGACCCCGATCATGCACCGGCCACCAGCCGGCCCGGGCCAGCCCCGCCGACAACGCCACGGTCAACCCGGCCCGATCCGCCAGCAACCGCAGCAACGCCGCACCGACGTGCGACACCACACCCGAACCACCCGCGGTAACCCGCAGATCCCGCGACCACGCCGTAAGCTGCACCTCGGAAGTGCCTCCCCCAGAGAGAAACCTGTAGATGTCGCAATCACAAGTTTCCCTTGCAGGGCAGGCACTTCCGCTCATCTACACGCCGACGAACAGCGCATCTTGGCGATCACGGTGAATCACCCAGGCTAACGGTCGCTGGCCGGGCGTCGGCGTCAGCCAGGGCCGCTCGGGTAAGCGGCCAGGATTTCTGACGAACGACCTGCAGGACGATCTGTCTCAGCCTGGCCGCAGCCGCGCGGTCACGTGCCCGGGGTCGGGGGAGTAGGTTGGGAGCAACAGGGTGCACTGAACGGCCTTCAACCGCACCGAACGGCACCCGACCGCACGCAACTGCACCCACCCCTGCCTGCGTCTTCTCGTTTCCGCAGGTCAGAGTCGGTGCAGCGTCCTGTTTCACACCGACTTGTTTCATGGTGGCCGGAGATCACGGTCTGCAGCCAGGATCTTCGAGGCGGTGGTCGGGGTCGCTCGCTTCACACCTGCCGCCTGTGGGCTGGCTTTTCTTCGGCCTGCGTCCCGGCCATCGCCGCTGGCGGGGAGTGGCTTGAGAGAGGCCTGTGGTGCTGAAAGTCGGTGTGCCCTCCTCGCTCGTCACAGGTTGTGGACGAGGAGAGGATACGGATGGCTGGCAAGGTCGTTATCGGCATCGATCCGCATAAGGCGAGTTGGACCGCGGCGGCGGTGGACAGCTCCCAGCGGGTGCTGGCTGTGGTGCGGGTAGAGGTTAATCGCGACGGCTACCGGCAACTACGCCGCTTCGCCCGCCGATTTCCTCGTGCTGTGTGGGCGATCGAGGGTGCTGGTGGACTGGGTGCGCCGCTGGTGACGCGGCTGGCAGCCGATGACGTCCAGGCGGTCGATGTGCCAGCCAAACTCGCTGCCCGGGTGCGCCTGTTGTCCACCGGCCACAACCGTAAGACCGACCAGGCGGACGCCGTCTCCGTCGCGATCGCCGCGCTGACCGCGCAAGGCCTGCGTAGCGTCGAGACAGACCAGACCACGGCGGCGCTACGGGCGTGGACCGAGCACCGGGAGGACCTGGTGCGCACCCGCACTCAGACCGTTAACCGGCTGCACGTCTTGCTCGCTCAGCTGCTGCCCGCCGGTGGCGCAGCCAACCTCACGGCCGACAGCGCCGCCGCCTTGCTGCGAACCGTGCGTCCCCGCGAGCTGCTGGCCCGCACGCAGCGCCAGATCGCGGTCGACCTCGTCGCCGAGATCCGGCGCCTGGACCGACGCATCAGCGCGGCCGGTGACGCCATCACCGCTGCCGTCGCCGCAGCCGGCAGCACTCTGACCCGCCTCTACGGCGTCGGCGACATCGTCGCCGCCATCGTGCTCGCGCGCACCGGCTCGGTCAGCCGGTTCGCCTCCTCAGCACACTTCGCGTCCTTCGCCGGCGTCGCCCCGATCGAAGTCTCCTCCGGCGACGTCGTTCGCCACCGACTCTCCCGGGCAGGGGACCGGCAACTCAACCGTGCTCTGCACGTCATCGCCATCACCCAAATCCGCGGCGACACCGCAGGCAGGGCTTACTACCAGCGCAAACGACAAGCCGGCAAAAGCCACCGAGAAGCACTACGCTGCTTGAAGCGCCGCCTCGCGGACGTGGTCTATCGAACCCTGCTCCACGACGCCAACACCTCCTTCGGGACTCCCTCTTGACACAGAGAGGCGCCGAAGAGGTCACTGGTTCGATCCCAGTATCGCCCACGCAGGTCAAAGGCCACTTCCCGGCTTCGGGAGGTGGCCTTTCTGCTTGCGTACAGCAGCTTTGTACAGCAGTTCTCGTCAGTGGCTCAGGGATTCGCCGAGGCGCTTGAGTGCTTCTCTCGTCTTTGTCGATGTGACCTGCGTGTAGATCTCCATCGTTACGGCGAAGCGGGCGTGCCTCAGCACCTGCATGGCGACTCTGGGGTGGACGTCGAGGTCGGCCAGGAGGGTGGCGCAGGTGCGCCGGGCGTCGTGGACGGTGATCGGCTTGACGCCTGCCTTGTCGCACCGCGTCTGCCAGGAGCGTTGGAGGTTGCGGGGCTCGATCGGCTGTGCCGTAGCGGGTGGTGAAGACGAGGTCGGTTTCGTGCCACGCCTTGCCGGCGGCTGCTCTCGCCTCGTCGCGTTGCTCGCTCCGCAGTTTCAGGGCCGTGAGGCAGATGTCGGGCAGGGGGGAGGGTGGCGTCGGATGCCTGGGTGTTGGACGGCAGGCAAAGGCCGTGCTGGGCCGCTCAACGGATTCGGAGAGCCGGTATATCGGCCGGTGGGATCGAGAGCCGACGGGGCGTGGCCCGCATCAGCGGCAGGAAGGCCGCCCGGCATCTCCGGCGTCGAGTCCAGCGATCCGGTAGGAAGGCCGCGCTGGCGTGCTCGATGAGGGCCGGAGTAGCACCGGGTGCCGACACGTCAACGTGCCGTGAAACTGCCGTCGAGCCAATCAGGCTCGGCGTTGCCTACAGAGCGATACGGTTGACGACCGATCGCTGGACCGGACCGGTGTACTCGGTGAGCCTGAAGCGGCGATGCGCATCCGTGGTATGAACGGTGACGGCGACAACGCTCTCGTCTTCGAATCGCAGCGCGAAGACGGGGTCGAGTTCGCACAGGAATGCAAACGCCTCGCGGTCTTCGTCGCTGTCGCTGACCAGGCGACCATTCGCCTCCCAGCCGCCGGTAGCGGCGGCGATCACGACGGCCACCTCGACGCTGTCGAGCAGAGTGGACGAGTTCGCCCACCAGTCCAGCCAGCACCGGCCCTCGAAGCGGTCCATGCCGTCATCCTTTCAGGGCGAGGCCCGGACGGCTGCCAGCCTGTCGGGTCTCGGGACGTGCGTGACGGAGCAGTCTCAGGACGTGAGTGACGCATCCGGCTGAACGATCTTGTCTGCCTCGGGCAGTTCGTATCGACAGAGTTGCGGACGGTACGTGTAGGCGAACCGGTAGCGCCGCCTCCCTGGCATATGACCGTGGCGGGGCGCTGGCCGCTCCAGCCCGATCCGTGCCCCCGATGAACCGGTCAATAGCGGCTATCAACGGCCGTAGCGTGACACTAGCCGATCCCTCTCGTGTTTCAGAGTCAGGCGGGCTGACCCCTGACCATTCCGAGCAACACGATTCCCAAGCTAGGGTCAGCGCCACCTACGATTATGTCCGTGACTCACTGGTCTGAGACTGCCCGCGTCGCCGAGGAACGGGGCGACTGGGATGGAGCAATCGCAGTGGTCGGTGCTGTCGCGGAGTGCTACAGCACCGACCAAGAGCGCCATAACGCACACCTGCAGCACATGGATCTGCTTGCCCGCGCCGGCCGTCATGTCGAGCTGGCGACTCTCGGCCAACGTGATGTACATGCGCGCAGGCGGCTGAATCGGCTGCTCTACGAGGAAGACAGGTTGGAGGATCTGCGACAGCGAGCGCGTTCCGGAGATGGTGGAGCGCGGTACCTCCTCGAACGCCTTGCCGGAGATCGGGATGGTTCGGGTGCCGAGCAGGTGGGTGACTAGCTGGGTGACGACCGACGCGGCCGAGACCGGACGTCCACGGACGATGGTGGACCGTTCCGGCAGCTCAGCTCAGCTATTCGCTCAGCTCATCGACGCCTGGTCATTCCTTCGGGACGAAGCGGTCGAGGCTGAGGGCCAGGTAGGCGTCGGTGCCATGGCAGCATACGGCGGTGACGTTCGATGATGACCGGTACCTGGATGCCTTCGTCGACTACAGCAGAGGGCATCACTTCGTTCGGCTTGACGTGGAAGTGCCGGCGGAGACCCTGACGGAAGGGCTGGCAGGTCCCGATGACGACGTGCCACACGGCTCGTTGTGGTTGTCGGCGGAACGGGCGGAGGCGCTGGCTAGGGCGTTGCTCAGTTGCGCGGCACAGGTGAGGAAGCAAAGCCGACTGCGCGACCCGTGAGTGACTAAATGGGTGACGACCGGGCCGGACGCTGGCGGACGAGCGTGGACCCCAGAGGACCCTTCCGACGGGTCAGCCCGGGTGCAGCAGCAGGTCCCCGCTCCATGTTAGTTGCCTGGGGGGCAAGTAACTCGGCGATAGGAGAGCCAGACCCAGCGAGACTGTTGAGAGCGGCGGCCGTCATCCCAGCGGATGAGCGCTGCTCTTGGGTCGCGCGTGCCGAGACTGCGGTTGAGCGTCAAGTAGAGAGACTCCTCCGGGTGCAGCCAACCGAGCGGCATCCTGGGCCACAGGGCCGAGACGGAGGGGTCTCCGAGTTCCAGCGATGTTCCGTCGTCGTCGAAAAGTTGCACCTCGACCTTCTTCATGTCCGCCGGGCCGTGGTTCGTGACGACGACTCGCACCTCCTCATGCCAGCCAGACTTGTTGTGATAGTCGAATAGATCAAGGCGAGCGGATGGGCTGGCCTTCCTCTCGCGCCACCACACGCGGACTACGCTGTACCACAGATTCGCAACGCTGATTACGAGCGCGACCCATGCGGCTAGGGCGCTCCATACCGGGGCCTTCACCACCTCAGGTACGTGCGTGGTCGGCAGCTACCCCGCCAGCACACCTGGGGCACAAGACAGCGTGAAACGTCGTCAACCAGCGAGTAGCGATGACAGCCCGAGACGCCTCCTGAACAGGTGTCGGGTGCTGGTTTTGCTGGTGAGGAGATCAGGGATCTTAGTTCCGCTTCAACGTATGACCTGTCTACTCGATCGCTCGTAGCCACCAAGGAAGGTCGGTCCGGCCAGACGGATTGGGCAGTGTCCGGGCTTGCCATGTTTGGTCAGCGCGGCTGATGATCCGCCGTAGGTCCCGGCGAATATGGCTTGGTAGTTGACCCAGGGCGACCTCTATGACGGTGCGGGGATGCTGCCAGTCCTCGTGCCAGTCGTAACACTCGTCATGCCACGGCACGGTGCCACTGTGGCGGATTCTACGAGGCGGACGAATCCACAGCAGCACCGCTTGGGCGGTCCAGTTGTCCGGCCAGCCGAAGTGTTGATCGACCTTCCGGAGGACACCAATCGCGGGGGCTGGCAACCCTGGCACGTTTAGGCGGCTTTTCGGCAACCGGCGGTGGCGTCGGCGGAGGCTGCGTCGGACGGTGGCAGGCGACCGGCGGGGCATGGGGCTTCCAAGCCTGGAGGTTGCCACTAACTATGCCTGACGGTCAGCCGGAAGCCTGCCGTAGATGTCGACAGCAACGGTGACAGCAACCGGCGTGGACACAACCACCCAGTAAGGGACGACGCCGGACGGTTGGCCCGAGGCCAGGGACGCCGACGGACCCTGCCGGACAGGACGCCCAGAACTTACAAGCGAGGGGTCGAGGCCGTCGGGTCGCGAGATGGCGGCCGGCTGTTCGATAACCGGCCAGCTGTTCTTTACACGCATGCTCATCGATTGACATGATCGTCGGGGAAGGTTGCTGTTCCCTCCTTGACGAAAGGCGGCAGCCATGCCGATCGCGCCCGTTATCCCCATCCCGCGTTCCAGGCGGCGTGCCGCCGCGATCACTGTCGCCGCTGTCGTGGGTGCCGTTCTCGCCGTCGTGAGCGGACAGTCGGCTTCGGCTACGCCTCCGGGCATCCCGTCCAAGGCGACGGCGCAGTCGCAGCTCAACGCCTTGACAGTGGCAGCGCAGGGCTCGATGGCCGGCTACTCGCGGGACCTGTTCCCCCACTGGATCACCATCACCGGCACCTGCAACACCCGCGAGCAGGTCCTCAAGCGCGACGGCACGTCCGTTGTGGTCAACAGCTCCTGCGCCGCTACGTCCGGCCGCTGGTACAGCCCCTATGACGGTGCGACCTGGTACGCCGCCTCCGACGTCGACATCGACCACGTCGTGCCCCTGGCGGAGGCATGGCGGTCAGGGGCCGACTCATGGACGACGAGCCGCCGGCAGAGCTTCGCCAACGACCTGACCCGCCCACAACTGATCGCGGTCACCGACAACGTCAACCAGTCCAAAGGCGACCAGGACCCCTCGACGTGGCAGCCGTCCCTGACGTCGTACCGCTGCACCTACAGCAAGATGTGGATCACCGTGAAGTACAACTGGGGCCTGACGCTTCAATCCTCCGAGAAGTCAGCACTGCAGGACATGCTCAACACCTGCGCCTTCTAACCGCGAGAGGCAGCCCAGCCGACGACGCGGAGGCGGACGAGCGGCCGGGCCGGCGAGCAGGTACCTGCGTCAGGCGGGCGAGGGGAGGCAGCCAGGAGGCTCGCCCTCTACCTGGCCGCCCAGCTCGTTGACGCCGCCCAGGACCTGGCCCACGTCCCCGCCGGCCACCTGCACCACCGCTTCCTCGGGTGGACCCGATGAGCATCCTTCAGCCTGGCGACGAGAAGTTCCACTACAGCGACGGCTCCCACAAGTGGACCCCGCCAGACCTGGACTACGACCAGGAGGTCTGGGAGGAACAGGTCCGCCAGCACAAGCAAGGCCACCTCAGAAACGAGCGCCCCAAGGTCCGCATCCAACGCCTGATCTAACGCCAGCAGTACAGCAGCGAAGTACAGCAGCCGTGCCAGCCGAACCAGGCCGAGCAGCACACCAACAGGGCGCCTGACCTGGTATCGAGCCTGATCCGACCGGCTCGCCGACATTTCACACCGACTTGTTTCATGGTGGCCGGAGATCACGGTCTGCAGCCAGGATCTTCGAGGCGGTGGTCGGGGTCGCTCGCTTCACACCGACTTGTTTCATGGTGGCCGGAGATCACGGTCTGCAGCCAGGATCTTCGAGGCGGTGGTCGGGGTCGCTCGCTTCACACCTGCCGCCTGTGGGCTGGCTTTTCTTCGGCCTGCGTCCCGGCCATCGCCGCTGGCGGGGAGTGGCTTGAGAGAGGCCTGTGGTGCTGAAAGTCGGTGTGCCCTCCTCGCTCGTCACAGGTTGTGGACGAGGAGAGGATACGGATGGCTGGCAAGGTCGTTATCGGCATCGATCCGCATAAGGCGAGTTGGACCGCGGCGGCGGTGGACAGCTCCCAGCGGGTGCTGGCTGTGGTGCGGGTAGAGGTTAATCGCGACGGCTACCGGCAACTACGCCGCTTCGCCCGCCGATTTCCTCGTGCTGTGTGGGCGATCGAGGGTGCTGGTGGACTGGGTGCGCCGCTGGTGACGCGGCTGGCAGCCGATGACGTCCAGGCGGTCGATGTGCCAGCCAAACTCGCTGCCCGGGTGCGCCTGTTGTCCACCGGCCACAACCGTAAGACCGACCAGGCGGACGCCGTCTCCGTCGCGATCGCCGCGCTGACCGCGCAAGGCCTGCGTAGCGTCGAGACAGACCAGACCACGGCGGCGCTACGGGCGTGGACCGAGCACCGGGAGGACCTGGTGCGCACCCGCACTCAGACCGTTAACCGGCTGCACGTCTTGCTCGCTCAGCTGCTGCCCGCCGGTGGCGCAGCCAACCTCACGGCCGACAGCGCCGCCGCCTTGCTGCGAACCGTGCGTCCCCGCGAGCTGCTGGCCCGCACGCAGCGCCAGATCGCGGTCGACCTCGTCGCCGAGATCCGGCGCCTGGACCGACGCATCAGCGCGGCCGGTGACGCCATCACCGCTGCCGTCGCCGCAGCCGGCAGCACTCTGACCCGCCTCTACGGCGTCGGCGACATCGTCGCCGCCATCGTGCTCGCGCGCACCGGCTCGGTCAGCCGGTTCGCCTCCTCAGCACACTTCGCGTCCTTCGCCGGCGTCGCCCCGATCGAAGTCTCCTCCGGCGACGTCGTTCGCCACCGACTCTCCCGGGCAGGGGACCGGCAACTCAACCGTGCTCTGCACGTCATCGCCATCACCCAAATCCGCGGCGACACCGCAGGCAGGGCTTACTACCAGCGCAAACGACAAGCCGGCAAAAGCCACCGAGAAGCACTACGCTGCTTGAAGCGCCGCCTCGCGGACGTGGTCTATCG
Organism: Micromonospora aurantiaca ATCC 27029; assembly: GCF_000145235.1. Classification (NCBI taxonomy): domain Bacteria; kingdom Bacillati; phylum Actinomycetota; class Actinomycetes; order Micromonosporales; family Micromonosporaceae; genus Micromonospora; species Micromonospora aurantiaca (nom. illeg.). The sequence continues at coordinate 2,004,287 of NC_014391.1, forward strand.
AACCCTGCTCCACGACGCCAACACCTCCTTCGGGACTCCCTCTTGACACAGAGAGGCGCCGAAGAGATCACTATTTGACCCCACGGGTGCCGTGGGCCAAAGCCCCTTCCCCGAGAAGTGAGCAGCGTGGGCATCCGCGTGCGGAGAGTCGGGGTACCGTCGATGTGGTGGCGGCCGGCTGATTCGCTTGGCCTCTTGAGCTTGGGAGCGGCGCTATGGCCCCGTCCGTCGATCCGCGCTTTGGGGTAGCTCTGCGTGAGTTTCGGGAGCGGCGTGGCCTGTCGCTTCGGTCTCTCGGGCAACTCGCTCATCGGAGTAAGAGCCATCTGCACGAGTTGGAGGCAGGGCTCAAGGCTCCGACGGTCGACACAGCGCGCCACCTGGACCGGATTCTCGACGCCGGGGGAGTGCTTGCTCGGCTGGTCGATGCGCCGATCGACCATGCGGCCGAGGCCGGCGAGTTGCGAGCGAGAGTCGCCGCCAGTGATGTCAGCAACGACATGCTCGAACGGATCGAGCAGGGCGTTGACGACCTCGCCAGCTCCTATCCGACGATGGCACCGGCGGATCTGTTGCCGTTGGTGCGGCGGCACCTCTCCTATGTGGTGCGGCTGCTCGACGGACGGGTAACGCTTGCTCAACAGCGTCGGCTGTTGGTTGCCGGCGGTTGGTTGGCGGTGCTGCGGGCCACGGTTCACATCGACCTGCGGCAGCGGAATGCTGCGGCTGCTCATCTGCGAGCTGCTCGTGACCTTGCTGAACATGCTGAGCATCCCGAAATTCAGGCGTGGTGTCTGGAGACGCGGGCTTGGGACGTGTTGACACAAGGTGACTACCGTTCAGCACTCGATCTTTCCCAGCAAGCTCAACGGGTTGCACCTCAGGGCAGCTCTGCCAGGATTCAGGCGACTGCTCAGGAGGCCCGTGCATGGGCTCGCATCGGAGACGTTGCTGCCACCCGACGAACGCTGGACCGGGTAGAGCGATCGGCGGCGAATCTTCCCGTTCCCGAGCGAGCCGAGCATCACTATCGCTACGACCCTGCCAAGGCCGCCGCCTACACGGCCACGACTTTGGCGTGGGCCGGTGACCCGGGCGCCGAGCAGGTGGCTCGGGCCGTAGTGGCCGATCTGGATCCGCACGGCGATGGGGGAGCGCGGCCACGCCGGTCGGCATCGGCGCGTCTCGACCTCGGACTTGCCCTTGTCGCCGCCGGTCAGCCGGACGAAGCGGTTGCGCTCGGGGCGCAGGCCGTGGCATCCGGGCGAGTGGTGCCGTCGAACTGGTGGCGAGCCGCGGAACTGCTGGCCAAGGTCGAGGATCTCGGAGTGCCCGAGGCCGCGATGTTCCGTGAACTGTGCATCGAGTATGCGCCGAGCCGACGATCAACAGCGGACAGCACACCTGGTTAGCGGACAGTAACCTTCTGGATCGTAGACGCGCGCGGCGCGACGCTGGACCTCACTGAACCGGGCGCGGATCGAGGCACATCAGTAGGTGCCCCTTCGTGCTCTCATCACGGAGGGCCAGAAGATGACGGTGCCTATCGGGCTCCTGCGGCGACTCGTAGGCCGGCACCTCCCGTCGATTCCGACGGCGTACGGCGTCGGGCAGCGCATCCAGATGATGGAGCAGGACATCGCCCGGCGGCGGTTGCTGGACCAGGCGCGAGGCGGGCAACAGGCCCCGGCGGGCGCCGGGGACACATCGATGTCGCGAGAGCGGCGCGTCTCGTACGACGACTACCTTTCTGCCACCGCGCTGACTCTTGCTCGCAGGCATCGGCCGGTGTGGTCGTGGCGGCTCTGGCACCGTATCTGCCGCTGCGGAGCCGACCTCCCGTGCCGCGTCCGGCATCGGATTCCGATCAATCGTGGCCACTGGCCACAGGAGGGCGAGCAGTGATCGGCGGGCAGGAACAGGCGATCGTCGCGGTTCATGTACGAGGGCTCGACGGCATGTGTGTCGGGTGCCGGGCGTGGTGGGCGCGGCTCACGCCGTACCCGTGCTGGCAGGTGGAGTGGGCGACGAGCCGGCAGGCGCGGGCGATCACCGCGCGGTTCCTGGAGAGCGCGTGGTGACCACCCACGGCCCGGTCATGCCGGTCTGGAGCTGCGGTGGCTGCGACCTGCCATGGCCGTGCCCGACCCGCAAGCGCGAGCTGCGCGCGGAGTTCATGGATGCGCCGGTGTCGCTGGCTCTCTACCTTGGTGCCTACCTCGTCCAGGCCACCGAGGACATGCCCTGGACGTCGGCCGGCGTGCTGCACCGTCGCTTCCTCGGCTGGACCAGGGAAACCGGCCACCTCATGCCGGTAGTACAGCAGCGAAGTACAGCAACCGTGCCAGCCGAACCAGGCCGAGCAGCACACCAACAGGGCGCCTGACCTCGTATCGAGCCTGATCCGACCGGCTCGCCGACAGTCCACACCGAAGAGGTCACTCGGGAGGCGGCCTTTCTGCTTGCTGCCTTCGGCGGGGTCAGACGGCTCCAAATGGAGTTGCCGCACGCTTCCGCGTCATGGGTGGTTGAGGTGGGATGCCATCCCGCCAGCCACCGACCCAGGCAAGCCGAGCAGACCATGGCCCAGGTGTGGGTCGGCGGCAGACAGCGACACGTAGCGACGCGTGATTGCGGAGCACGGGACACGGTCAGGCGGCGGACGCAGCCGGAACTGTCCATGATCCCGGCGTCTAGGGTGGAACAGATGATGGGCACTGCTTGGTGGTAGCGAACCCTGCGGCGGTGAGAGTCTTGTTCGATGATTGGCAACGCGGCTGGGCCTCTTGGAGTGGCCAGCGCCGTAAAGTCAGGAACCGTAACTCCTACCGCTTACTCGTGCTTTCCTGGCGGAGCAACTTGCTCGCGCTTGCTCTTGGCGCACTGATTCAGTTTCTGTCGATCAAGAACATCGTTGGTAACACCACGTGAGTTCCCCCCGCTTTGATGGAGCGGTGGTTACCTGCTGCCGGCTGGCGCAGGGGTGGCGATAGGTGGCTCGGATGGTTGCGTCTGGCGGGTGTGCCAGGCGGTCTCGTACTCGTTCGGGCTGAGGTAGTCCAGTTCCTTCTGGATGCGGCGGGTGTTGTACCAGCCGTCGATGTAGGCGAAGATCGCGTTCTCGGCCTCGTCGCGGGTCCGCCAGCTCGTGCGGTAGACGAGTTCGATCTTCAACGTCGACCAGAAGTTCTCCATCAGCGCGTTGTCGTAGGAGTCGCCGACGGATCCCATCGAGGGCAGGATCCCGTTGTCCTGTAAGCGTTCCGCGAAGCGAAACGACGTGTAGTTCGACCCGCGATCTGAGTGGTGGATCAACTGGCCGTCGCGGACGTCGCGCGACCAGATGCCGTATTCGAGGGCGGCGAGGATCAGGTCGGTGTCGCAGCGGTCGGAGGTCTTCCACCCAACGATCCGGCGGGAGAACGCATCGCGGACCGCAGCCAACCAGAACACGCCCTCACCGCAGGGGATGCGGGTGGCGTCGGCGACCCAGAGCCGGTTCGGCCCGTCGGCGGTGAACTGCCGGTTGACCAGATCCGGCGCCGGCGTGTGCCGGGGATCCTGCTTCGTGGAGCCGCCGCGCCAGCCTCGACGCAGGAACGCGCCCTGCCAGCCCTGCTGCGCCATCAACCGCTCGACCCGCTTACGGCCCACGCGGATGCCGTCACGGCGTAGCTGCCGGTGGACCCGGTCAGCGCCGTAGGTGCGCCCCGATGTCTCCCAGATCTCGTGGATGTTGGAGACCAGACCCAGGTCGACCACGTCGCGGTCGCAGGGCTGCTCGACCTGCTTCACCCACGCGTAGTAGGTCGAGGCGCCGATGTTGAGGACCCGTAGCAGGAGCGCGACCGCGAACTGGTCACGGTGTTCGTGGATGAACCTCATGACCGTCGCCGGGTCGGGTCGAGCTCCGCCGCGAAATACGCGCTCGCGGCCTTCAGGATCTCGTTCGCCCGCCGCAACTCGGCGACCTCCCTGCGCAGCCGGCGGTTCTCCTCCGCCATCTCGCTGGTCGGCCGGTCGTGACGCTCGTCGGCGTCGGCCTCGGCTTGGCGGATCCAGTTCCGCAACGCCTCGTGATGCACACCAAGCTGCTCGGCCAGGCGCCGGATCACCGGCTTCGGATCCGACTCGCGGTACAAACGCACAGCGCGCTGACGTAGCTCATCGGGGTACTTCTTCGGTGCTGCCACGGACAACTTCCTCCCCACGGCCATCAGACCATGATCAAGAAGCTCCATGAAAGCGGGGGTAGCTCAACGGGACTGGTTCTAGCTCTTCCGTTTGTTGTGGTATTTCTCGTGTCTGCACTCGTGGCTGTCGTGGCGCTAGCAATTGAGGCCGCCCATTTCTCGCAGACCCCACTTGGGCGAGGGCCAATCCAGCGTCAAGCTCGGTTTGGCACCATGTTTTTGTGGATCTAGTAACGCTTCGTGTGCTTCCACGTAGAAGTTCAGGCGCTGGGTGACTTACTGAGTGACGACCGTGCCGTGCATACTCGGACTTGTCGGATCGTTCGTGCAGGTGATCGCTCCCGCAGCCGCAGGCCACCGCAGTGTGGTTTTCCTTCGGAGCGAAGAGATCAGCGCAGCTCGAACGTGAACCGCTCCTCGTGGACAGCCTCTTGGTCCTCGGCCTCCACGGCTCGCAGGAGGCCACAGATCCTTTCGAATCGCTCCGCTCCGAGACTCTTCTCGCTGGCCTGCCAGTCAGTCCAGACCACGGCGACCGGGCGGGGAACATCCCTGCTCAGTCGGTCCCACAGAGCATCCAGGTTCGCACCGTAGTACGGCCCGAAGTCGAGAGCACGGGCCAGGAACTGGTGAAGGTCGGCTTCGGTTCGCACCTTGCGGCCGTCGATTTCCAAGAGCACGTGTCCTCACCCGTCCCTGCTGGCAGCTACGCCACCGACGCGCGTCTCGTCTGGGCCAGGCCCGTGCCCGATCCATGCCCGACACAGCGGTCAACACGGGGCGACAGGGTCACGTGAGCTGCCCGACGATCAACGTTCGGTAGCGATCTCCCTGATGCTGCAGCTAGCCACCGTATAGATCAACCCGATTCCCAGGCTGACCGTGCGACATGCGGCCGATGACCGCTCGCCGCTCCGTGCCGTCGCTGGGTGCGACCTGTACGCCGGATTACGGGTGACTGCTCTACTAGTGGGGTGCGTGGCCGCCTTTTCTACCTGACGATGGTGGCTGGGGGCGTGGTGGCGGCCGCGGTCGGACTCATGGTCGCTCTGGGTTACGTAGAGCAGCCAGGGCCCTTCAACGAGGCGTTGTTGGGGGCGATCGGCGGCGGGATGACGGGGGCGGGTTTCCGGCGCTGGAGGAAGTACCGCTCGCCGGGCCTGGGGCACACCCGGGGCACAAGACGGCGTGAAGCCTCGGCGACCAGCGACCAATGATGTGAGGCCGCGACGTGGCGCGGCCAGCGCGTCGTGCAAGCCAGCGCAGGTGAAGTGGACGCACGTCTAGGTTGGAGCCAACACGAGGGCTCCAGGCAGCGTGCCGGTGTGTTCGGGGTTATGCGTACGCACGTAGGTCGGTAGCGTTGGTGCCACGGCGGCCCCGCGGCCGGTGGCGCATCCCGCGCTATGAGGAGGTTCGGGATGGAATCCTTGCCGGAGTTGACCTTTGGGCAGCGGCTGAAGGTCTACCGGGAGCGGTCCGGAAAGACTCGCGCGGTGCTCGGTGGACTGGTCGGGCGCAGCGCCGAGTGGGTCAAGGCGGTGGAGACCGATCGGATCCTGCCTCCGCGCATTCACATGCTGGACCGCATCGCTCGTGCGCTCAAGGTCGACGTGTCCGCCCTGGCCGGCGAGCTGAGCGACAGGTCCGCTGTCGTAAACGGTCCGGAGCACCCGGCGCTGGCGTCGGTGCGGGACGCCGTGAACCGTGTCGTGCTCGCCGACGAGGCTGCGGTGGAGTCGTTGGCTGGTTTGCGTGAGCGGCTTGCGGTGGCGTGGCGGGCGCGCCACCAGGCGTCCGATCACCGGACGGTGCTGGGTGGGCTGCTGCCGAGACTTCTGCACGACGTGCAGCGCGCCGCGCTGGTGTACGAGGGCGTCGAGCGTCGGCAGGCGCAGTCGCTGTTGGCGGAGACGTTCGGTCTGACGCAGATGTTCCTTGCGTACCAGCCGGCTGCCGAGTTGTTGTGGCGGGTTGCGGACCGGGCGATGGTGGCGGCGCAGGATTCCGGTGACCCGGAGGCGTTGGCCCTCGCGGCATGGTTCCTGTGCCAGGTGCATCGTGACGCCGGGGACTGGGATACCGCCATGGCGGTAACGCACGACGTCCTGTCGGCTCTGGAGCCGAGGGCGGCCGACGCGGGCACGAATCTGCTGGCGTTGTGGGGTGCGCTCAACTTCGAGGCCGCCTACACCGCCGCGCGTGCCGGCGAGGAAGGCCGGGCCTGGCGGTACTGGGATCGGGCGGACCGGGTGGCGCAGCGTCTGCCGGAGGATTTCTATCAGCCGCAGACGTCGTTCTCCCGGGTCATCATGGGCGCCCACGCGGTGACGGTGGCGGTGGAGTTGCAGAAGTCCGGTGAGGCGGTACGGCAGGCGCGCCGCCACGACTCGGCGGCCATCCCGTCGAGGCCGCGCCGGGCACGCCATCTCATCGAGGTGGCGCGGGCGCACTACGGCAAGGACGACAAGGAAGCGGCCGTGACGACGCTGCGGAAGGCGTACGAGTCGGCCCCCGAGACGATCCGCTTCAACGGGTACGCCCGCCACATCACGTTGGACCTGCTCGACGGCCCACGCTCCACCCGTGACGACGCCCGTGACCTCGCGGTCAAGGTCGGGCTCCTCTCCTGATCCAGGGGTAGGAACCTTACCCATTCCGCTCTGCAACCGACCGTAGCGTCCTGCTCACGGGATGCGGCGGGCGGTGCGGGTATCGCCTGGTCGCCGCGTCCCCCTCAGAACCGAGGGAGGGTCCGTGCGGCGCGTCTCGTATGACGACTACCTTTCTGCCACCGCGCTGACTCTTGCTCGCAGGCACCGGCCGGTGTGGTCGTGGCGGCTCTGGCGGCGCATCTGCCGCTGTGGGTCCGAACTGCCCTGCCGCGTCCGGCATCGGATACCGATCAATCGGGGCCACTGGCCGTCCGGAGGGTGAGCAGTGACCAGTGAGCAGGAACAGGCGATCGTCGCGGTTCACGTACGAGGGCTCGACGGCATGTGTGTCGGGTGCCGGGCGTGGTGGGCGCGGCTCACGCCGTACCCGTGCTGGCAGGTGGAGTGGGCGACGAGCCGGCAGGCGCGGGCGATCACCGCGCGGTTCCTGGAGAGCGCGTGGTGACCACCCACGGCCCGGTCATGCCGGTCTGGAGCTGCGGTGGCTGCTACCTGCCCTGGCCCTGCCCCACGCGCAAGCGGGAGCTGCGCGCGGAGTTCATGGATGCGCCGGTGTCGCTGGCCCTCTACCTCGGTGCCTACCTCGTCCAGGCCACCGAGGACATGCCCTGGACGCCGGCGGGGGTGCTGCACTGTCGCTTCCTCGGCTGGACCAGGGCGGCCGACCAGCCCATGCCAGCAGTACAGCAGCGATGTACAGCAACCGGGCCAGCCGAACCGAGCCGGGCAGCGCGTGATCAGCCCGTCTGACCTCATATCAAGCCTGATCCGATCGGCTCGCTGAGAGTGCACACCGAAGCGGTCGGCGCGACTTCCGCTGTCGGCCTCAGTGCTGCCCGAGAGCTCGAAGGACATAGCCTGGCTCTACGTCAGACGCTGCCACGTCAGGCAGTACGAGAGACGCGGTACCGGGACGCGAGTGCAGCTCAACGTAGGCGCGGGTTGCGGCCACGACGTAGCCGCCACACAGAACCTCTACCATGTCGCCTTGGCGCAGGTCGGTCGGACTACAAGACCCGGACACGATCAGTGGGCGGCCCGTGACGTCGAAGACGTGGGCGATCACCATCTCGAAGCGGGGTTCCGGCACCAGCCGAGTGTAGGAACCGTTGGCGAAGAGGCCGTCTGACGTCCGCCGCAGCCACCCGCGACACTGGCTCGTATGGTGCGCGGCCCACTTGGGCCTGCGGATACTGGTCGGATGACCATCGAGTTTCCCGCACCCACCGTTCCGGCCGCCGGTCGTACGGAGGTGTTCCTGCGCTACCTCGACTACTTCCGGGACACGGTGGTGGCGAAGGTGCTCGCGCTGTCCGAGGACGACGTGCGCCGCAGCGCGCTGCCGTCCGGGTGGACGCCGCTGGAACTGGTCAAGCACCTGCGGTACGTGGAGCTGCGCTGGATCGAGTGGGGATTCCAGGGGCGCGAGGTCGGCGACCCGTGGGGTGACCGGCGAGACGAGCGGTGGTTCGTCGGGCCGGAGGAGACCCGGGCCGACCTGCTGGCCGCGCTGCGCGCGCAGGGCCGGCACACGCGGGCGGTGGTGGAGGGCAGCGACCTCGACGCGATCGGCGCGCCCGGTGAGCGTTGGGACGGCGCCGACCCGGCGTCGCTGGAGCGGGTGCTGTTCCACCTCGTGCAGGAGTACGCCCGCCACCTCGGGCACCTGGACATCGTGGCAGAACTGGCAGGCGGCCCAACCGGCGAGTAATAGATCGTACTGCTCCCGCCGCCGGGCCTCACCCGAGCCGGCTGTCCGCGCGGGCGGCGGCGACAGCGGCTGCCATCCGGGTCAGGCGTGCGCCCTGGAAGCAGGCCGTCTCGAGGACAGCTTTGACGTACTCGGGATCCCGGCTGGCGCGGCTCTCCACCAGGCTGACGCCGTACGGGTTTCCGCCGGCGGCGTGAGCGGTGTCGTAGTTCAGGTAGCCCGTGGGGAGGATGATCGACCCCCAGTGGTGGAAGGTCTGGTAGAGGCTGAGCAGGGTTGCCTCCTGGCCGCCGTGTTCCTCATAGGTGGCCGTGAAGCCGGTCGCCGGCTTGTCGGCCAGTTCCTCCGCCTGCCACGGGACGGTCGTGGTGTCGAGAAACTGGCGCAGCTGGGAGCAGATGTTCCCGAAACGGGTCGGCGTGCCGAAGGCGTACCCGTTGGCCCACCGAAGGTCGTCCAGGGTGGCGACCGGGATGTCGGCAGTGGCGTCGAGGTGGGCTCGCCACTGCGGCTTGGCATCGATGACGTGCTCCGGTGCCAACTCTGCCACCCGGCGCAGGCGGACCTCCGCGCCGGCGTCGGCGGCTCCGTCGACGAATGCCTGCGCGAGCCGGTGCACAGTGCCGGTGGCGGAGTAGTAGATGACGGCGATCCTGGCATCGGTGTGCATGGTGCCTCCTGGGGTCGGCTCGGTTCTCGGTCAACCGTGCCGATCAGGCTTACCGTTCGCTGACCATCCCCTTACCGACGCCGCTGAACGGCTGTTCGTCGAGGTCGAGCTGCGCGCCGCGGCTCATTTCGGCGGCGAGTTCGTCGCTGCCGAGCGCCTCCCGGAGGCGGACGGTGATGCGCTGGACGTCATGTTGCTCCCCGGGAGGAAGCGGCGCTCCGGCGGCCTCGCGCAGCGTCCGCGCCGCGGCGAGCAGCCGCGCGGCGGTGCGACTGTCACCGTCGAGACTGATGGCCCCGGCCAGGCCCTCGAGAGCCAGGGCGACCGCCCGTTGATCCCCGGTGGCGCGCGCCGCGTCGAGCGACTCACGGTGGTGGCGCTCGGCGAGGACAGCATCACCGCGGTGCTCCGCGATGAATCCCAACTCGGCCAGCGCGAGCGCGCAGCCCGGCAGGAAGCCGGCGCGGCGGTTCCAGTCGAGGAGGTTTCGCTGCTGGGTCTCGGCGGCGTCGAGGTCGCCCCGCCGTCGCGCGATCATCGCCAGGCCCGTGCCGGCGAAGGCGGCGGCTGAGCGGCTCGACTGTTCCTGCGCCACCTGTAGCGCGCGGTCGTGACTGACGGCGGCCTCGTCGAGGTCGCCCCTCAAGATGGCGAGCCGGCCGATGCATGCCAACTGCCGGGACACCGACGTCCACAGTCGCAGGTGTTCGGCGATGCGCAGCGCCTCCCGGTAGCGCGTGGCGGCGCGATCGTAGTCGCCGTGGATCTCGGCCAGGGTTCCCAGCAGGCTCGTCGGATGCACCTGTCCCCAGCGGTCGCCCACCTGCTCGAACAGCGACCGGCTGGTCTCGCAGTCACGCTGCGCGGCGGGCAGGTCGCTGCGGAGTACGAGCGCGAGGTCCGCTCGGATGGCACAGGCGGCAGCGATGCCCCACCGGTCCCCGCCGGCGCGGAACGCCGCCAGCGCCGCGTCGACCAGGACGGCGGCCTCGCCCGGATCTCCGGAGCCGAGCATCATGGAGGCGAACAACCACTGCGCGAACGCCTTCTCCGGCCCCTCGGTGTCCTGGTAGCTCTCCAGGATCCGCTGCCGGGGAGCGGTCGGATCGCCGTCCCGGGTGGCGAGAGCGGTCAGCCACATCTCCGCATGTCGCCGTAGGCCGTCCGGTGCGACGTCGTCCTCGCTCCTCGGGACGATGTCCAACGCCGTTCGCAGTGACCGGCTCACCTCTCCGAATCGACCCCGGAGAAGCCGGTACCAGGACAACGCGGTGGCGAGCGCCAAGCCCACGCGGGCCTGACCGTCGGTGGCGGCGACGTCGAGTGCCGCCCGGAGGTTTGCGTTCTCGGCGTCGAGCTCGCGCAGCGCACGACTCTGATCGTGACCACGTAGCCGTCCGGCGGCCTGCTCGGCGAGACGGGCGAAACACGTGACGTAACGGCGACGAGTTTCGGGCAGTTCGGCGGCGCTGCCGAGCTGTTCCAGACCGTAGGCAGCCACTGTCTCCGGTAGGCGAAAACGTCGCGGACTCTCGTCGTGCCGCACCATGACCAGCGATCGGTCGATCAGGCGTGCCAGCACATCGAGGACCTCGTCCGATGCCACCTGCCCGCCACCGCACACCTGCTCGGCGGCGGCCAGGGTGGCGCCGTCGGCGAAGACCGCAAGCCGGCGCAGCACCGCGCGTTCGGGAGGCGACAGCAACTCCCAACTCCAGTCGATCACGGCGCGAAGCCCCTGCTGACGCGGGGGCGCGGTGCGCCGGCCGGATGACAGCAGCCGGAAGCGATCGTCGAGCCGTGCCGCCAGCTCGCCCGGGTCGAGAACGGCCAGGCGGGACGCGGCCAGTTCCAGCGCCAGCGGTACGCCGTCGAGACGCCGGCAGATGACGGCGACCGCGTCCGCGTTCCGCTGATCGACGGTGAACCCCGGCTCGGTGGCGCGGGCGCGGGCTACGAAGATCCGAACCGCCGGAGCCTCGGCGATCTGCCGCGCGCCGGCTCCGGGCTCCGGCAGGCCAAGCGGCGGCACCGGAAAGACGACTTCGCCGGGGATCCCGAGCGGCTCGCGGCTCGTCGCCAGGATGCGCAGGTCGGCCGCGGCGCCGAGGAGTTTCTCGGTCAGTTGAGCGACCGGCGCCACCACGTGTTCGCAGTTGTCGAGCAGCAACAGCATTCGCCGACCCCGCAGCGCGGTGACCAGCCGGTCCATCGGCTCGCGCGGTGGTCGGTCCCCGGGCAGGCCGGGCGGACCGTCGTCCCGGATCTCGAGCGTCGCCGCCACCATGTCGACGATCTCGGTGCAGGTCGCGTGGTCGCCGTCGTACTGCTGGCCGGCCAGCTCGACGAGCCACACTCCAGCGGGGAACGTTTCACCCAGCGCACGGGCGGCCTCGATCGCCAGCCTGCTCTTTCCCACCCCACCGAGACCGGTCAGGGTCACCAGCCGCTCGTTCGTCAGCCGCTCCCGTACCGCCTCGACGGCCGCGTCGCGCCCGATCAGCCCACCGTACGGATCAGGCGACAGCGGCGCCGGCAGGTTGGTTCGGGCCGGAGCCGACGCCGGTGCCGGCGGCTGGAGGGCGGGATCCTGGCGCAGGATCGCCCCGTGCAGCTCGACCAACTCTCTGCCGGGATCGATGCCGAGTTCGTCGCGCGCCTGCCGACGGAACTGCTCGTAGGCGAACAGCGCCTCATGCTGGCGTCCCGAGCCGTACAGCGCGCGCAGGTGCGCGGCCCGTAGTCGCTCACGCCACGGGTGGTGCGCGACCAGGTCGCTCAGTTCCCCGGCGAGCAGGTGGTGCTCACCGAGATCGAGCCGTGCCTCGGCCAGTTCCTCCAGCGCGGTCAGGCGCTGGTCGTTGAGCCGCTCGACCGTCTGGCGGACGAATCGCTCGTCACTGAAGTCGGCGTACGGGGAACCGCGCCAGAGCGACAGGGCCTCCGTCAGCGTCGCCGCCCGCACAGCCGGCTCCCGCTGCGCGCTCGAACGTAGCAACAGAGCGGCGAAGCGACCGGCGTCGACCGATTCCGACGGCGTCCGCAGCCGGTAGCCGGCTTCACCGGACTCGACCAGCGCACGGCCACCCACCTCGCCCGCCCCCAGTGCGCGGCGCAACTGCGACACCTTGGTCTGGAGCGCCCCGAGCGCGTTGCCGGGCGCCTCGTCACCCCAGAGATCTTCGATCAGCCGGTCGGCGGTCACCGGGCGTCCCTCATGAACCAGCAGGTCAGCCAGCAGACCACGCACTTTGAGGCCGGGCACGGCGACAGGAGTGCCGTCCGACGTCCACACCGCGACGTCGCCCAGCACTCCGAACCTCATCGCTTCACACTAGCCAGCCGGCTGTCCCGCCCCGCGAACGTCCGCCGACCGCGGGTCTGCTCACCAGAAGCGGTGCGGGGTCACCGACGCGTACGTCAGCCGGTCATCAGTCGATGGTAAGGAGCCCCGGGCAGGCTGAACCGAGCCGACACCGGAGGAACGACATGGATCAGCTACAGCGGCGCCGAGCCGCTCACCGTCCCAGGCAGCTCGCACCAGGGCGGGTGGCCACACCCTGGCTCGCCCTGCTGGCCGGTCCGCTGTCGTTCGGGATTGCCGCACCGGCACTGCTGCTCGACGACCTGGCGCGCGCAACGGGTAGCGGGGAACAGGCCGCGGCCGCCGGCGTAACCGCCTTCGGCTGGGGGATCGCGTTGGGGACGCCGCTGCTGGCGGCGCTGCTCGCCCGTCGCGGCGTAGGAGCGGTCCTGACCGTCGCGTCCGCGCTGGTGGCCGCGGGGACGCTCCTCCTCGTGCTGATCCCGAGCGTGCCGGCGATGGTGGCCGGTGCGGCGGTGCAGGGACTGGGGTCTGCCGGACTCACCGTGACGGCGATGAAACTGGCCGACTCGGCCCGGCAGATGGGCGTGGTCGCCGCGTCGCTGGCGGTCGTCGGGGCCACCGGTCCGCTGACCGGGGCACTGATCGCCGACCTCTCGTCGTGGCAGGTGGCGCTGGCGTTGCCGCTGCTGGCGGTGCTCGCCGTGCCCGCGGCTCGCCGCGGCACCACCGCAGCGGACGCGGTGCCGGCGCCATTCGATTTCTTCGGAATGACCATCCTGGCCATGCTGGTCACCGCTGCCGTCCTCATTCCGCACCGACCGCTGGTGGCCGGCCCGGCCACCGTCGTACTGCTGCCTCTGCTGGTGTTCTGGATGAAGGTCCGTCCGGACGGCTTCCTGCCTGCTGCGGTGGCACGGAACGGCCGGTTCCTCGCGGCGTGCGCGCTGGCCTTCGCGCTGGGAGTGGGGAACTTCGCCCTGCTCTACGCCGCGCCGGACCTGCTGCGACAGCACGCGGGATGGGCAGGCACCCTGAGCGGGACCGTGCTGCTGGCGCCGTACCTGATCGGCGGCATCTGCTCCGGGTTCCTGGTCGCGGCATCCGTGCGAGTGTCACGCCGCGTCGCGGCCGCCGCGTTGCTCGTCACCGGCGCCACCGCACCGCTGCTGGCGGCGGTCACCACCGCCGTACCGCTGCTGCTTGCGGCGATGACGCTCGGCTCCTTGGCCGCCGCGACCGGCCAAGGCGTACTCGCCCTGCACGCGGCCGGCGTCGTGTCCGCCTCCCACCGGGCCGAAGCCCTGGGTCTGTTCAACCTCGCCTACCTGCTCAGCGTCGCGATCGGACCAGTGGTTGCCGTGACGCTCTCGCACCCGACCGCTTGAGGGCCCCGACGCGCAGTTCAACGTCGGCCGCCTCGGCGTCGTGGCCTGCGTGGCGCACTGTTCGAGAGGATCTGGACCACTCGTCCCATGGTTGAAACGATCTAGACGACGTCGCCGGTTGGGCTTCTGGATCATCGCAGTGCGTTGAAGAAGGCGCGCAGGTCGGCAGCGAGCAGATCGGGCTCTTCCTGGGCGAGGAAGTGGCCGCCGACGCTGGGCTCGCGCCAGTGGGTGAGGTTGGCGTAGGTGCGTTCGGCGAACGACCGGGGCAGGCCGGCGTCCTCCACGCTGACCGTGATGCCGGCGGGCACGTCGACCATCGGCAGGTGTGGGGCCAGGTGGTCGTCACGGTAGGGGCGGAAGGACGTGCTGATGCAGTTGGTGACCCAGTACAGCATCACGGTGGTCAGCAGCTCGTCGAAGCCGAACCGGCGGGAGATGTCGCCGCCGCAGTCGCTCCAGCGCTGGTACTTCTCGATGATCCATGCGGCCAGTCCGGACGGCGAGTCGCTCAGCGCGGCCGCGAGGGTGTCGGGCCGTGTCTCCTGGATGATTCCGTAGCCCCAGTCGTCTTGGGCCTTCGCGTCGAGCATGGCGATGAACGCCTCCTCGGCCGGGCTGAGGTCGCCCCTGCGGTCCGCCGGCGGGAACTTGATGTGCTGCGAGAAGACCCCGATGACCCGATCTGCGTGGCGGGCGCCGAGCCACGTCGACACGCCGGACCCGACATCGCCACCGTAGGCGCCGAAGCGGTCGTAGCCCAGACGGGTCATCAGCTCGGCCCACACGTCCGCGACAGCCGCCTCGGTCGTCGGGCCCTCGGCGAGTGGTCCGGAGAAGACGAAGCCCGGCAGGCTCGGTATGACGAGGTCGAAGTCTGCGAGCCGGGACACCAGGGGCAGCATCTCCGTGTACGTGCCGGGCCAGCCGTGGGTCAGGATCAGCGCCGTGGCGTCGGGCGATGCCGAGCGGACATGAACGAAGTGGACCGGCGCGCCCCGGACCGTGGTGACGAACTGGGGGTACCGGTTGAGGGCACGCTCGGCCGCACGCCAGTCGAATCCGTCGAGCCAGTACCGCACCAGATCTGCCAGGTACCCAGGGTCGGTGCCGGCGGCCCACGGCTCCCCTGGTGCGGCCGGCGCGAACCTCGTCCGCGAAAGCCGAGCGCGCAGGTCGTCCAGGACGGCTTCGGGCACATCGATGCGGAAGGGCGTCACCCGATCATGCTCCCATCGCAAGGAGTCACTGGGCAGCCGCCCGAACGGGCAGGCTGCCGCCGCGGTGTGACCATACTCGGTCGGCAGCCACGATCCGGGAGACTCGATCACCGCTCTCCGGAGGAGCGTGATTCCGGCCGGAACCGCTGCCAGGTGGCACTATCGTGACCCTCAGGTCCGGCAGGCCGCGCCGTGCGAACCGGTCCTCCCAGGGAGGGAAGTTCACGTGCCTTCAGACGTACATCCGGGCTCGGAGGTCTTGATGCCCGCGGCGTTCCTGGGCCACGGCAACCCCATGAACGCCCTTGAGGTCAACCGGTACACCTCCGCGTGGAGAGCCTTCGGCGCAGCGGTGCCGCGTCCCCGCGCGATCCTGGTGGTCAGTGCCCACTGGTACATCAACGCCACGGCCGTCACCGCGATGCCCCGGCCGAGGACCATTCACGACTTCTACGGGTTTCCGCAGGAGCTGTTCGAGGTGCAGTACCCGGCGCCCGGGCTGCCCGAACTGGCTGAGGAGGTCAGTGACGTCGTCCATCCGACCTGGGTCGGGGCGGACGTCGACAGCTGGGGCATCGACCACGGCACCTGGTCGGTGCTGATGCATGCCTTTCCGGACGCGACGATTCCCGTCGTCCAGCTCAGCATCAACGCCGACAAGCCGATGGACTACCACCTTCAACTCGGCGCCCGGCTCGCTCCACTGCGCCGGCGTGGAGTGCTGATCGTGGCGAGCGGCAACGTCGTGCACAACCTGCGCGGCATGGACTGGGCGCTGGCCGACGACGGCTTCGACTGGGCGAGACGCTTCGACGAGGACGCCAAGGCCCGGATGCTGACCGACCCGGGCGAGTACGCGACCCTCGACGCGCACGGGGACTTCCGCCGTGCGGTACCGACACCGGATCACTTCATCCCCGCGTTGTACCTCGCCGGCCTGGCCGCCGCCATGGACACCCCCGACACCGAGGTCCTCGTCGACGGCTACGCCTACGGCTCGCTGTCCATGACGGCCTACACCCTGGGCATGTCCTGTCCACCGGCTGCCGGCCGGGGCGGATCCCCGCAGCCACCGCCCGGCCTGCCGCCGGACGGCTCCAACATCTGAGCAAGCGCCGGCTGGTCGAATGCTCCCATGGATCAAGGTGCAGTCGCGGTGGGTCCGGCGCTCGCCGCCGTACTCGTCGTTCTCGTGCTCGTCGCCGTGGCAACGGTGCGGGCCGGTCGGCTCGGCCACGCCCGTGGCATCGCCACGGCGGCGCTGCGCGCGGTGGTGCAGTTGTGCGCCGTGGCGCTGCTCATCACTGCCGTCCTGCGGTCGTGGTGGGCCAGCGCCGGGTTCATCACGCTGATGATCCTGGTCGCGGCGGCGACCTCCGCGCGCCGGGTCAGCTCCCTTCGCCTCGGCTGGCCGGTGCTGGCGCCGATCGCGGTCGGCGCGCTCCCGGCCTCCGCCCTCGTCGTGGCCTCCGGCGCGGTGCCGCTGACCGAGGTCGCGGTCGTTCCGATCGCCGGGATCCTCATCGGCGGGGCGATGACGGCCACCTCCCTGGCGGGCCGCCGCGCGTTGGACGAGCTTCGCGACCGCCACGGCGAGTACGAGGCGGCCCTGGCGCTGGGCCTCGTGCCGCGGGATGCGGCGCTGGAGATCTGCCGGCCCAGCGCGGGGCATGCGCTGGTGCCCGCGCTGGACCAGACACGCACCGTCGGCCTGGTCACGCTCCCCGGCGCCTTCGTCGGCGTGCTGCTCGGCGGCGGCACACCCGTCCAGGCCGGGGCAGCCCAGCTACTGGTCCTGGTCGCGCTCCTGGCCGTCGAGGCGATCGCCGTCGCGGTGACCGTCGAGCTGGTCGCCAACGGACTGCTTCGCCGACCGGGCCCTGCCGTCTAGGTTCCGCTTCGACGTCTGACCGCCTGGCCGGGAGAGAACCCGAAGACGGGATGGTTCCCCCGTGCCGGTGCCCGGGTGACCTGGGTACGGTCGCCCGGGCACCGCGGGCTATGCCGTCGGCCTGGCTTCGTGCAGGATCCGGGCCAGCTCGGCCGGCCGGCTGAGCATCGGCCAGTGCCATGTCGGCAGTTCCTCGTACCGCCACGAATCGCCGGCCATGTGCCGGCACAGCGGCATGGTGGCGGCCATCTCGCGTGCCTGCTCGGCGGTGAAGCTCGACAGCACGCCGAGGCGGGGCAGCTTCTCCCACGCCCCGGTGAGCCGCACCGGGGTGGTGGCAGTCGCCCACGGCTGGGCCACCGACCGCTCAGCGAGCAACGCGACGACCGATTCATCCACGTCTGCTGCTCCCGCCGCCAGCTCGGCCCACGGCGGGGGCGGCAGCCGCCAGCCGTCGCCGTGTTCGGCGACCACCGCCGCGTTGCGTTCACGCTCCGGGGGCGGGCTGAAGTCGTCGTTCGCCGCCCCGTCGGGCAGCGGGCCGGTGTCGACGAAGACCAGTTGGGCGATGCGGTCGGTCATGCGGTCGGCAACGGCTGTCGTCACGACCGCGCCGGCGTAGCTGTGCCCGACGAGCACTACGTCGTGCAGGTCCTCGTAGCGCAGCAGGTTGACCACGTCGGTGACGTGGACGTCGAGGTCGGTGTCCGGGCGGGCCAGGTGGGCGCGTTCGCCCAGGCCGGTCAGGCTCAGCGGGTGCACCTCGTGGCCGTGCCTGCGCAGGGCGGCGGTGACGGGGCGCCAGGCCCATGCGCCGAGCCAGAACCCGGGAACCAGTACGAAGGTCGTCATGCATGACACGCTACGATCGATACCGGACAGGTTCCGCCCGGATTAGGAGTGGGGATTTGTGACCCGGCCGACCGCGCGCGTACTGGCGTTGCTGGAGATCCTCCAGGCCGGCGGCGGCTTCACCGTCGCCGACCTGGCCGGTCGGCTGGGCGTCGACGAGCGCACGGTCCGCCGATACGCCGCGCACCTCGCCGACCTGGGCATCCCGGTCGAGGCCCGGCGCGGTCGCTACGGCGGATACCGGCTCGCGCCCGGATACAAGCTGCCGCCACTCATGCTCACCGACGAGGAGGCGGTCGCCGTCATGCTCGGGCTCGTGGCCGCCGGCCGGGCCGGGCTGGTCACCGCCGAAGGCGCGGCCGCCGAGAGCGCGACCGCGAAGATCCGCCGGGTGCTGCCGGCCGTTCTCGCCCGGCGGATCGATTCGCTGCTGGAGACAGTGGACTTCACCGCACGGGTCCGGAAGCCCGCCCCGGCCGGCATCGAGGTGCTGCTGGTGCTCGCCGAAGCGGCCCGACATCAGCAACCGGTGAACATCACCTACACCACCTGGCGCGGCGAGTCCGGCGAGCGCCGGCTCGACCCGTACGGGCTGGTCTTCCACGCCGGCCGGTGGTACGTCACCGGCCACGACCACAACCGCCGGGCCGTACGGACGTTCCGGCTCGACCGCGTCGGGACGGCCCGCCCCGCCCCGGGCAGGTTCGACATCCCAGCCGGCTTCGATCCCACCATGCAGGTCCTCGCCGGTCTGGCAGCAGTGCCGTACGCGCACGACATCTCCGTGGTGCTGCACACCAGCCTGGAGCAAGCGCAGCGACGGATCCCGCCCTCGGTCGGCACGCTCACCGAGGTTCCCGGCGGAGTACGCCTCACCGCCCGAGCCGAACGGCTCGACGGTGCGGCACAGATGCTCGCCGGGCTCGGCTGGTCGTTCACGATCGACCGACCGGACGAACTCAAGGACGAGGTACGCGCCCTGGCCGCCCGACTGCTCACCGACGCCGACGCTTGAGGCTCGGTAGTGGTAGTCAGAGCCGCCTCGGCCCAAGTGCGGTTGGCGCGCGGCTGGGTCAGGCCGGCGGATCATCTCGGAAGAGAGCTTCCCTCAAGCCTCGGCCTCCCCAGCGGGTGGCGACGAGTTCGGGTCGAGGACGGGTCGGCTCGGGCACCCCTCGGTGCGGTCTGGTGTCGGGCGCAGGACGGTCCCAATCGGCGATCAGCGCGAAAGGATCGGTCACGCGGTCCGGTTCATCCTCACACCGCTCCCGGACAACCATCGCTGGATGGAAGCGCAGTTCCTGCGCCATCCCGCAGTCGTCGGCCCGCGAGGCGACCACGGCCCCGCAGCCTCGACAGGCGACGCAGGGGATCCATCCCACCATCGACCAGCAGCCCGTGCGGACACGGTCATGGACGAAGCGTGTCCCGCGTACGTCACCGGGTGAGAGGACGAAGGTGCCGGTGAGCTGATCACGGCCGTAGGCGGCCTCGTCGATCGCGTAGGCGCCCGGGTCGAGGAGCGGCGGGTTCACGTGGTGGCAGTCCAGGACCGACCAGTGCGGCGGCGCCGGCAGTTCCACCAACCGGACCGGGACGCTCAGCTTCTTCCCGCAGCTCGCACACCGAAAGCGCTCCACTGCCGCAGTGTGACATCGCGGCCGAGCGACGGCATCCGGGATGTGCTTTCCTCGGCGGGCTTGACCCAGCTGGTCCTCGATACGCCCGGCGCGTCGCCGATAGGCTCGCGGCATGTGGACCTTCCGCAGTCCCCAGCTGGTTCTCTTCAGCGACGATACCCGCGAGGACCACGGCTTGGACCCGGTCGCCGAAGGCCAGCGCGTCGCGGTCGTCCTCTGGACGGATGACACCACCGCGGCCTACGAGGGCCTGGTCGCAGGCGGAGCTCATGCGCGTGGCAGGTGCTGAGCAGGTTTCCACCACGCGAGGTTGGCGGTCACGTGGGCCACCGGCTCGATGATCTCCCACGCCTCGGCGATCAGCCCGTCGTCGATCCGCCAGATGTCGACGACCGCGATCTCCGGTCCTGCGCCGGGAAGCCAGCGCCGCGAGTACATCACGACGTGATCGCCGTCGGCCAGCACCTGATGGATCTCGACCTGCATGTCGGCAAGCGGTACCAGTGCGGCACGGACGGCGGCGAGCCATTCCACTTTGGTCGACGTGGTCGTACCCGGCCTGTGGTGGACGAAATCATCACTCAGGAACGGGGCGAGCGCATCGACGTCACCCGTCTCGATCAGTCCTGCCAGCGCCCGTCGGACGATGCTCTGGTTCTCCGTGGTCATGGATGCAGTGTTTGCGTGACCGCTTCGATTGTCGATGAACTCGGATTTCATGGCGTCCGACTCGACGATGAGTACGCTCCATGATCGTGCACACGGTCGGGGAACTCTTGCGGCAGTGGCGGCAGCATCGGGGACTCAGCCAACTGGATCTCGCGATCGCTGCGGACGTCTCGGCTCGTCACGTCAGTCTGGTCGAGACCGGTAAGTCCAAGCCGAGCTCCGACATGATCCTTCGACTCGCGGATCAGCTCCACGTGCCGCTGCGTGATCGCAACCGGCTGCTGCTCGCCGGGGGTTTCGCACCTCGGTACGCCGAGAGTCCGCTCGACCACAACGCACTGTCAGCCGTCCACGACGCTGTCCGGAGGGTGCTCCGCGCCCACGAGCCCTACCCGGCGGTGGTCTTCGATCGCCGGTGGAACATCGTGACGACCAACCGCGCTGTCGACCCGTTCTTCGCACAGGTGGCTCCTGACCTGCTGCGACCGCCGGTCAACCTGGTACGGCTGGGACTGGATCCGCGCGGTCTCGCGCGCATGGTCGTCAACCTGGCCGACGTGCGCGCGGTGTTCCGCACCCGGATCTCACGCCAGCTCGCAAATGCTCCCGACCCTGAGCTCACCGCACTCTACGAGGAACTGTTGGCGCCCGAGCCGGAGAACACGTCGAGTCAACGGATCGAAGCGGACGTCGTGATACCGATGATCCTTCGCGTCGGCGGACGAGAGCTGCGGCTGTTCTCGACCATCACCACATTCGGCACCCCGATGGACATCACGATCGACGAAATCGCGATCGAGTCCTACTACCCGGCCGACGCGGAGAGTGCCGCCTACTTCGCGACGTAGCGTACTGTCAGCCGCTTCTGAGTCGCGGGCGCTCACCCCGCGTACCGGCCGGATCGCCCCGAGGTGCGCTGTCCCTGGCGGCGGGGCAATCGGCGGGGAATGATCGGGGTACACCGCGGGCTGCCCGCAGCAGTCCACGGCGCCGCAGAAGGGCGGGTCGACGCCGATGACTCCGACGCAGCTACGGGCCTACGTCGCTGTCGTCCGGCTGGGATCCGTCAAGCAGGCAGCCGCGCAGCTGGAGGTCTCCGAGTCGGCGGTCTCGCTGCTCATCGCCCAGCTACGGCGGGAGTTCGGAGACCAGTTGTTCAGCCGGACGGCGGCGGGGCTGGCCTTCACCCCCGGCGGGCTGCGGCTCGCCAGCCGCGCGGCCGAGATGCTGGGCCTGCAGGACCGTACGGTCCTGGAGGTCAGTTCGGCGGCACACGGCCGCCGGATGCTGCGGGTCGCCGCGTCCAGCGAGTTCGCCGAGTTCGCCGCGCCGAGACTGATCGAGCTGTTCGCCAGACGCGCCGCCGACCTCGACATCGAGCTGAGCGTCTGCGACCCCGGCTCCTTCGAGTCGCTGCTGCTGACCCGGGCCGCGGACATCGCGATGGGGCCGCTGCCGCCGGTGGCCGAACCGGCGATCTCCTGCCGGCCCATGATGAACTACCGGCTCGTGACCGTCGTCGGCCCGGATCATCCGCTGGCCGGTGTGCCGGCGTCACCGGGGCAGTTGCGCGACCAGACCTGGCTGCTCGGGCCTTCGGCCACCAACACGCTGGGCGCTGTCCCGGCGATGCTGCGCCGGCTCGGCGTACCCGAGGAGCGGCAGCAGATCTTCCAGAGCCACGCGGCGGCGTTGGGTGAGGCCCAGCGCGGCCGGGGGATCGCGCCCGCGCTGTCGTTCACCGTCGCGCCGGACGTCCGCGGCGGCCAGCTCGTGGCGTTGTCCGGGCCGCACGCCACGGCCGAGGCGGTGTGGCATTCGCTGGTACTCGTCACCCCCGGCACTCCGTCCGTGGCAGCCGAGCTGTGCCGCTTCGCGTCGACGCCCCGGGCGATTCAGGCGATGATGCGTGGCGTGGGCGTCGCGGTGAACCATTTCCGGCCCTCGGTGCACGTGACGCTCTGGAGTTGACCGGCGGCGTCCAGCAGGTCCCGGAACGTCGCGGCCGGCAGGAGCCGGTCACAGTAGGGCAGGGCCGCGGCCATGCCCGCCACCAGGGGAGCGAAGCCGGGGGCGCCGGCCCGCGGGTTCAGCCAGACGATCCGGTGGGCGCGGCGGCTCAGCCGTGCCATCACGGCGGCGAGCTCGGCCGGCGGGTCGCTGTCCCAGCCGTCCGAGCCGATCAGCACCACCGCCCCGCGAACCGCGTCGCCGTGCGGGGACGCGAGCAGGCCCCGCAGGTTCGTCGCGATGCGCGTACCCCCGAAACGGTCGGTCACGGCGGCGCCCGCGTGCGCGATCGCCGCGGACGCCGACGTGTGCCGCAGCGCGACGGTGAGCCGGGTGAGCGTCGTGGCGAAGGCGAACACCTCCGCGTCGGTGGTCATCGCGAAGGCCCGCAGCAGGTGCAGGTACGCGTGGGCCTGGGCCCGCATCGACTCGCTGACGTCGCACAGCAGCACGACCCGGCGCGGCCGGCGTAGCGGCCGCTCGCGGACGACCTCGACGGGCTCCCACGCGGTGCGTCGGGCGCGGGCGATCGTCGGACGCAGCGCGACCCGCCGCCCGGCCGGGCCTACGGCGTGCCGCCTGGTGCGCCGGGACGGCCAGCGTGCGACCGCCTCGCGCAGGGCCTCGCCGAGCAGTGCGAGCTGGGCGTCGTCGAGGTCCTCGAACGGCCGGTCGGCGAGTCCGGCGAGGGCGCTGGGCCGTCGCTCGGGCAGCCGCACTCCGGCATCGGAGGGCTCCGCCTCGGCGACGGGCGCCGGCAACGTCGCCCACGGCAGCCCACCGCCGTCGCCGGTGGCGTCGGTGTCGGCGGGCACCGGCAGGTGCACGTCGTCGCGAGCGCCCGGCGGGGCCGCCGACCGGGTGAGCGGCAGCGGCGGCGCGTCGGCGAACACAGCGGCGAAGACGCTGTCGAAGGCGGCGAGGTCGGCGTGCCGCCGCACGAAGCTGATCCGGGCGGCCCAGTAGAGCGCGGTCGTCTCCCCGGGTGTGCACACGCCGAGCGCCCGGACGAAGTCACCGGCCTCGGTGAGCCCGGCGGGTACGCCGGCCCGCCGCAACCGGTCGGCGAACGCCGTCGCGAAGGCCGCGCGGTCGACGCCGCGCAGCAGACCGTGCCTCACCGGCGTGCGACCCACCAGGCGATCACCGCACCGACGACGACGATCCCGACGAGCACCGGCACGAGGCGCTTGACGACGGCACCACCGGCGACGCCGAGCAGGTCCAGCGTCTCCGATTCGGCGCTGCTGCCGGCATCCGGTCGACCGGTGGACGCCGAGGCGGCCACGGGGGTGCCGGCCACGGTGGACCCGGGCGGCGTGGCGGACGAGGGCGAGGCGGTGTCGGGCGCTGCCGCCTCGGCCGCGAGGGTACGAGCCGCGGAGGCGTCGGGGCCGGTCGCGGCGGCGACTGCGGGTGCGGGCTCGGGTGCGTCAGGCGCGGTGGCCTCGTGCGGGTCGCCGGCCGTGCTGTCGCCGGTCCTCTCGGCCGCCAGCCTCGCCTCGAGGTTGGCGACGAACTGGGCGAGCAGCTTGCCCGACACCTCTTTGATCATGCCGCTGCCGAACTGGGCCAGCCGCCCGGAGATCTTCAGATCGGTGTCCACGCTGACGACGGTGCGCTGATCGTCCGGCCGCAGTTCGGCGGTGACCAGCGCGGACGCGTTCGCCGCCGACCGCCGGTCGCGGCCCTTCGCGTCGATCACCCCCCGATAGCGACTGTCGTCCTTCTCGACGAAACGTGCGGTGCCGGCGAACTCGGAGACGACCGGACCGACCTTGACCTTCACCGTGCCCTGGTGGACGTCGCCGTCGACGCCGGTCAGCCGGGCGCCCGGCAGGCACGGCGCGATGCCCTCCAGGTCGGTGAGGATCGCCCATGCCCGCGCGATCGGGACGTCGACTGTGAACTCGTTGCTGATCTTCATGCCGGCCTCTCCTGGTGTGCGCCGAGCGCGGCGGCGACGGCGGCGCGGTCGTCGGGGGTCTTGGCGATGGTGCCGATGGTCCGGACGACGTCGTCGGCGGAGAGGTCGGCGGCGCCGAGCACTGACAGCGCGGCTACCCAGTCGATGGCCTCGGCCATGCCGGGTGCCTTGTCCAGGCCGAGGGCGCGTACGTCGCCGACGAAGGCGGTCGCCGTGCGGATCAGCCCTTCGGTGGCGCCCGGCACGGCCCGCCGGACGATCTCGGTGGCGCGGTCCATCTGCGGGAAGTCGATCCAGTGGTACAGGCAGCGGCGGCGCAGTGCGTCGTGCAGGTCGCGGCTGCGGTTGGAGGTGAGCACCACGACCGGCGGCGTGGTCGCGGTGAACGTACCCAGCTCGGGGATGGTGATCCCGGACTCGCCGAGGAACTCGAACAGCAGCGCCTCGAACTCGTCGTCGGCCCGGTCGATCTCGTCGATCAGCAGCACCGGCGGGACCGGCCCCGGGTGGCGTACCGCCCGCAGGATCGGCCGTTCCTGCAGGAACTCCGCGGCGAACAGGTCGGCGTCGGTGAGCGGGGCGTGCCGGGCCTCGGCCAGCCGGATGGCGAGCAACTGCCGCTGGTAGTTCCATTCGTACAGCGCCTCGCCGGGGGTCAGGCCGTCGTAGCACTGCAACCGGATCAGTGTCGTGTCCAGCGCCCGCGCCAGCGCCTTCGCCGCCGCGGTCTTGCCGACGCCGGGCTCGCCTTCGAGCAGCAGCGGCTTGCCCAGCTCCAGCGCGAGGAAGACGGCCATCGCCATGCCGTCGTCGGCCAGGTAGTCGACGGCGTCCAGCCGGCGCCGCACGGCCTGCGGATCCTTCACCGCGCCTCGCCCGAGAGCAACCGCCGGTAGTCCGCGCGGGTGTCCACGTCGATCGGCACCGGCCCGTCCACCGGTATCTCCGTGACCGGGTGCCGGCCGGAGTGCAGCAGCTTCCACACCGCCTTGTCACCGTGCAGGACACGCAGCTCCGGCAGGACGTCACGGGCGAACCAGAACGGGTGCCCCAGGCCGTCGGCGTACCGGCACACCGCGAGCGGGGTGGTCGCCGCCGCGACCCGGCGTACGTCGGCGGCCCGTACGCCGGGCTGGTCGCCGAGCAGGAGCACGAGCCCGTCGGCGCGCGGGTCCACCGCCTGCGACGCGGCGCGGACCGACGATCCACAGCCCGTGCTGAACTCGGCGTTCTCGACGACCTGGACCCCGGTCAGGTCCACCCGCTCGCGGACCAGGTCGGCGGCGCCGCCGAGGGTCACCAGCACCTGGTCGAAGGCACACGAGCGGGCCAGGTCGAGGGTGGCGTCGAGCAGCGTCCGCCCGCGGTACGGCAGCAGTTGTTTGGCCTCGCCGAGGCGCACCGAGGCCCCGGCCGCCAGAACCAGGCCGGTGACGAACACGGCTACGCCGCCACGTGCCGGTCGCGGCAGCCGGGGCAGCAGAACCAGTGGTCGGTGCCGCCGATCCGCACGTGCGGGGTGTCCGGCCCGACCAGGACTGTCATCCCGCACACCGGGTCGACTGCCTGCTGGGGGAGCGCCGCGGGTGGTGCGGGGGAGGAGGCGAGGCCGTCCACCCGGAGTGCCCGCACCACCTCGGCCATGATCGACAGCGCGATCTCCTGCGGTGAGCGCGCCCCGATCTCCAGTCCGGCCGGGGTCCGGACCCGGGCGCGCTCCGCGTCGGACAGCGCCAGTTCGTCGAGCACCGCCGCGCCGCGGGTCCGGCTGGCGACCAGCGCGACGTGCCCCACTCCGGCGTCCAGCGCGGCGCGGACGGCGTCCTGTTCGCCCTTGCCCAGGCCGGCCACCACGACCGCCGTCGCGCCCGAGTGGTCACCGGACGTGGCCACCTCGAAGTCGAGGAAGGCCGCCAGGGTGGCCACCGCCGCGCTGATCGGCGTGTCGCCCACCAGACCCAGCACGGGTACGGGCAGCACCGGGCGCAGGAAGATCTCGAGCGCCCCGCCCGAGTGGCACGGGTTGACCACGACCCGCGCTCCCGGCGTGTCGGGGAAGGCGGGCGCGCCGTCCGGCAGGACCCGCAGCAGCAGCGCCTTGCCGTCCCGGAGGGCGTCCAGGGCGGCCGCCCGCACCGAACTCTCGGCGCACATCCCGCCGACGAAACCGTCGATGGTGCCGTCCGGCAGGATCACCGCGTCGTCGCCGGGCCGGGCCGACGTCGGGTCCTGCGCCCGGACCACTGTGGCGTGCACGAACGGCGCGCGCGAGACGGTCAGATCACGCGCACGGCGGGCGATAGTCGTCATGGGGCCACCTCCCCTAGATCGGCGGGCGGGCGTTGCCGCGCATCGCGTCCCAGACGCGCGACGGCGTCAACGGCATGTCGGCATGCCGTACGCCGAAGGGTTCGAGGGCGTCGACGACCGCGTTGACGATCGCCGGCGGGGAGCCGACGGTGGCCGACTCGCCCACGCCCTTCGCGCCGATCGGGTGGTGCGGGGACGGGGTGACGGTGAAGCCGGTCTCCCAGTCGGGCACTTCGAGCGCGGTGGGGATCAGGTAGTCCATGAGCGACGCGCCGAGGCAGTTGCCGTCCTCGTCGAACGCGATCATCTCCATCAGGGCCATGCCGACTCCGTCGGCCAGACCGCCGTGCACCTGCCCCTCGATGATCATCGGGTTGATCCGGGTGCCGCAGTCGTCGACGGCGATGAACCGCCGCACCTTGACCTGCGCGGTGCCGGGGTCGATGTCCACCACGCAGATGTACGCCCCGTGCGGATACGTCAGGTTCGACGGGTTGTAGCAGATCTGCGCCTCCAACCCGCCCTCGACGCCCTCGGGCAGGTCGCCGGCGCCGTGCGCGCGCATCGCGATGTCCTGGATGGTCACGCTCCTGCCCGGGTCGCCCTTGACCCGGAAGGAACCCTTGTCCCATTCCAGATCGGCGACCGAGACCTCCAGCATGCCGGAGGCGATGATCCGGGCCTTGTCGCGGACCTTGCGGGCGACCAGGGCCGCCGCGGCACCGGAGACGGGTGTGGACCGGCTGCCGTACGTGCCGAGACCGAACGGCGTGTTGTCGGTGTCGCCGTGCACCACGTCGATGTCGTCCGGCGGGATGCCGATCTCCTCGGCGACGATCTGCGCGAACGTCGTCTCGTGTCCCTGGCCCTGGGACTGCACGCTGAGCCGCACCACTGCCTTGCCGGTCGGGTGTACGCGCAGCTCACAGCCGTCGGCCATGCCCAGGCCGAGGATGTCCATGTTCTTGCGCGGGCCGGCGCCGACGGCCTCGGTGAAGAACGCGACGCCGATGC
The DNA here is from genome assembly GCF_000145235.1 of Micromonospora aurantiaca ATCC 27029. Lineage (NCBI taxonomy): Bacteria > Bacillati > Actinomycetota > Actinomycetes > Micromonosporales > Micromonosporaceae > Micromonospora > Micromonospora aurantiaca (nom. illeg.). Next base: position 2,031,782 of record NC_014391.1, read on the forward strand.
CCATCAACTCGCCCCGGGCCCGCTTCTCCTGCTGCTCGCGCCGCAGGTCGGCGTAGCCGGCCATCTCCATCGCCAGCCGCATGGTCGGCTCGTAGTCGCCGGAGTCGTACACCCAGCCGGTCTTCGTCGTGTACGGGAACTGCTCCGGGCGGATGAAGTTCTTCAGCCGCAACTCGGCCGGGTCCATGCCCAGTTCGTCGGCGAGGCAGTCGACGATCCGCTCGACGAGGTAGACGGCCTCGGTGATGCGGAACGAACAGGCGTACGCCACACCGCCCGGCGCCTTGTTCGTGAAGACCGCCGTCATCTTGCAGTACGCGGCCTCGATGTCGTAGCTGCCGGTGAAGACCCCGAAGAAGCCGGCCGGGTACTTCACCGGCGCGGCGGTGCCGTTGAAGGCGCCGTGGTCGGCGAGGACGTTGGTGCGGATGGCCAGGATCCGGCCGTCACGGGTCGCCGCGATCTCACCACGCATGATGTAGTCGCGGGCGAAGCCGGTGCTGATCAGGTTCTCGAAGCGGTCCTCCATCCACTTCACCGGCTTCCCGGTGACGATCGACGCGACGATCGCGCAGACGTACCCCGGATAGATCGGCACCTTGTTGCCGAAGCCACCGCCGATGTCCGGCGAGATCACCTGGATCTTGTGCTCGGGGATGCCCGCCACCAGGGCGTAGAGGGTGCGATGCGCGTGCGGCGCCTGCGTGGTGGACCAGAGGCGCAGCTTGCCGTCGACGGCGTCGAAGTCGGCGATCGCCCCACAGGTCTCCATCGGCGCGGGGTGCACCCGCGGATAGACCAGGTCCTGGCTCACCACGACGTCCGCGCGGGCGAACACGGCCGCGGTGGCCGCCTCGTCACCGGTCTCCCAGTCGAAGCAGTGGTTGTCGGTCTTGCCGTCGAGATCGTCGCGGATCACCGGGGCGCCCGGTTCGAGCGCGCGGCGGGCGTCGACGACCGGATCGAGGACGTCGTACTCGACGTCGATCAGCTCCAGCGCGTCCCGCGCCGCGTACTTGTCCTCGGCGACGACGAACGCCACCTCCTGGCCCTGGAAGCGCACCTTGTCGGTGGCTAGCACGGCCTGCACGTCGTTGGAGAGCGTCGGCATCCAGGCCAGACCCTGCTCGGCCAGCATCGCCCCGGTCACGACAGCCTTGACGCCGGGTGAGGCCTCGGCGGCGCTCGTGTCGATGCTCAGGATCCGCGCGTGGGCCACCGGCGAGCGGAGGATGGCCAAATGCAGCATGCCGGGCAGCCGGACGTCGTCGACGAACCGGCCCCGGCCGCGTACGAACCGCGGATCCTCCTTCCGCAGCATGCGGCCGTAGCCCACCGGCTTCTGGTCGTTGTCGTGGAAGGTGTCCACGCGCTCGTGCACAGTCGTCATACGACGCTCCCGGCGGGCCGGCCGGCGTTGTCGATCTCGCCGGCTTCGCGTGATTCGGTGGTCTCGGTGACCGCGGCGGCCGCGTTCGCCTCGTGCACGGCGGCCCAGCGCACCGAGCGCACGATGGTGGCGTAGCCCGTGCAGCGGCAGATCTGACCGGAGATCGCTTCGCGGATCTCCGCCTCGGTCGGGTCCGGGTTGCGGTTCAGCAGCGCGCGAGCCGTCATCATCATGCCGGGCGTGCAGAAGCCGCACTGCAGGCCGTGGCACTGGATGAAGCCCTGCTGGACCGGGTCGAGCTCCGCGCCCTTCGCCAGGCCCTCAACGGTACGCACCTGGTGTCCGCCGGCCATCGCGGCCAGCACGGTGCACGACTTCACCGGTTCGCCGTCGAGCCAGACGACGCAGGTGCCGCAGTTGCTGGTGTCGCACCCCGCGTGTGTGCCGGTCAGGCCCAGCACGTCGCGCAGGAAGTGCACAAGCAGCAGGCGGCCCTCGATCTCCCGGGTGACCTCGACGTCGTTGACGGTCATGGTGACCTGCATGCTCAGCTCCTCGCCCGTTCCACGGCCCGGCGCAGGGTCCGTCTGGTCAGCTCGTCGGCCAGGTGCCGCTTGTAGTCCGCGCTGCCCCGCTGGTCGGTGGCCGGATCGCAGCTGCGCGCGGCGATCGCGCCGGCCTGCGCGAAGAGGCCCTCGCCGGGCTCCTGCCCGCGCAGCGCCGCGGAGATCTCCGGGATGCCGGTGGTGTTCGGACCCACAGCGGCCAGCCCGACCCGGGCGTCGGAGATCACGTCGCCGTCGAGCCAGACCGCGGCACCCGCCGAGACCACCGCCCAGTCGCCGGCCCGGCGCTCCACCTTCTCGTAGGCGCTGCCGCAGCCGGGCCGCACCGGCAGCCGGATCTCGACCAGGATCTCCCCGTCGCCGACGGCCGTCTCGTACGGCCCGACGTGGAACTCCTCCATGGACACCACCCGCTCGGCGCCGCCCGGCCCGCGGATCACGCAGCTCGCGTCCAGGGCGGTGCAGACCGCGGACAGGTCTTCCGACGGGTCCGCCTGGCACAGGGAGCCGCCCAGTGTGCCCCGGTTGCGCACCACCGGATCGGCGATCACCCGTTCGGCGTCGGCGAAGATCGGGAAGGCCGCCGTCAGGGTGGCGGACTCGAGCAGTTCCCGATGCCGGGTCAGCGCACCGATGCGTAGCTCGTCCGGGCCCGCCTCGATGTAGCCGAGCTCGTCGTGGAGATCGTTGATGTCGATGAGATAGTCGAAACTGGCCAGCCGCAGCTTCATCATCGGCAGCAGGCTGTGCCCGCCGGCGATCAGCCGGGACGTGCTGCCCAGCCGTTCCATCAGGCTGATGGCATGGTCCACACTGGTTGCTCGTTCGTACTCGAACGGGGCCGGCACCTGCATATCGCACCTCCGGAAGTCGTCAATGTGGTGCCGGTGCCCGCGGAAGTCAACGCCGACCTAAGCAAGTCCTTAGGTCGGCGTTGACGGTGCCGCTGCTGCTCACGGATCGTGCGGCAATGCGAGACATCGTCGACGGCTTGACCGCGTGGCGTGCCGCCGGCGTCCGGTTCGCCGTCGCGACAGTCGTGCGGACCTGGAAGTCGGCGCCCAGACCGCCGGGCGCGGCCATGGCGGTCTGCGCCGACGGTGAGGTCGTCGGCAGCATCTCGGGAGGTTGCGTCGAGGGCGCGGTGTACGAGCTCTGCCAGGAGGCCATACGCACCGGCCAGGCATGCACCGAGACGTACGGTGTCGGCGACGACGACGCCTTCGAGGTGGGGCTGACCTGCGGCGGCACCATCGAGGTCCTGGTCCAGCCGGACGTCGTCCTGACCGAGCCGGACGCGGTGCTCGCCGCGATCCGCGCGGGTGCGCCGGTGGCGACGGCGTCGGCCGGGACGGCCCAGATGGTGGTCTGGCCCGACCGGGTGGCCGGCACCCTCGGCGACGCCGACCTGGACCGTGCGGTGGCGCGGCAGGCCGAGGGCATGCTCGCCCTCGGCACCACCGGAACCGTTCGACTCGGTACGCGCGGGCAGCAGCGGCACGACGAGGTGTCCGTCTTCGTCCAGTCGTACCTGCCGCCACCACGGATGATCGTCTTCGGCGCGATCGACTTCGCCGTCGCGGTGGCCCGGATCGGCCGCTTCCTCGGCTATCACGTCACGGTGTGCGACGCCCGTCCGGTGTTCGCCACCCGCAAGCGGTTCCCCGATGCCGACGACCTCGTCGTCCAGTGGCCGCACACGTACCTGGAGTCGACAGCAGTCGACGAGCGGACGGTGCTCTGCGTCCTCACCCACGACCCGAAGTTCGACGTCCCGCTGCTCGAGGTCGCCCTGCGCACCCCGGCCCGCTACATCGGCGCGATGGGCAGCCGCCGCACCCACGCCGACCGGCTGCGCCGCCTGCGCGAGACGGGTGTGGACGAGGCCGCCCTCGCCCGGCTCTCCTCACCGATCGGACTCGACCTGGGGGCGCGGACGCCGGAGGAGACCGCCGTGGCGATCGCCGCCGAGTTCGTCGCCCTGGCCGCGGGAGGGTCCGGCCGGCGGCTGACGGACCTCGACACCCCGATCCACCACCGCTGAGCGGACCAGCGGCGGACGTGTCACCCCCGGCTCAGGCCGAGCGCCTCGTCCACCCGGTCCAGCACCGCCACGTCGTCGTGGCCGACACCGCGCAGCAAGTCGATCGCTGTCGCCCGGATCTGCCCGACGATCATGGTGACCGGCAGTGGCGGATCGGTCCGCAGCAGGCCCGCGGCGATCCGGACCGCCTCCAGCGCCGCCGCGTCAGCCCGCTGCGCGTGCCGGTCGGCGTCCGCGCCGGTGAGGTCGTGGGCCATGGCCTCACCAGCCGACCGTACGGCGGAGGTCAGCGCGCCGATCGCGGCGGCCAGCTCCGGCGGCGTGGCGGTGTGCCGGCGGGTCAGGGTCACACCGGCCCGGGCCAGCACCCGGATGTTGCGGGCGGCGTAGTCGAGCTGCCGCAGCGTGGCCTCCACCTCGGCGAGCTTGCCCAGGTGCCGGCGGCGCAGTCCCAGCCGCAGCGTCTCACCGGTGGCGAGCACGGCGGCCTGCATCTCGGCGACGCAGTCGTCCACCTGCCGCGCCCGGTCCAGCGCGGCGCGGGCGGCGTCCTCGTCGCAGCCCCGCAGCGCCGCGTTGACCTGGTCGAGCAGGTCGGCCAGGTCGGTGTAGCTGCGCCGGGCCTGGGCCACCAGTGGTGCCAGCGGGTCACGGGCGGCCATCAGCTGGCTGGCGGCAAGCGCCACGGCGCCGCCGATGAGCGCGTCGACGAAGCGGAACGGCATCAGCGTCCCGTTCGGCGCGGAGACCACGACCAGGTACATGGCCGAGACGGTGGCCTGCACGACCAGGGCCCGGCGGGCCCCGATCACCACGAGCGTCGTGGTGGTCAGCAGCAGCACCAGCAGGACCGTCTCGGTGCCCGGGCCCAGCGCGTACACCAGCAGCTCCGCGACGAGCACGGCTGCTGCCACGGCGAACAGGATCTCGACGGTCTGCCGCAGCCGTCGCCCGCGGGACTCGCCGAGCACGACGAGCGCGGCGGTCGGCGCGAAGAACGGGTCCGGGTGCCGGATCACCACCGCCGCCACGATCCACGCGACCACAGCGGCGGCGGTCAGCTCGACCACTGTCATCCCGTCGCCGCGCAACCGCGCGACGGCGTCGCGTACCCAGGTCCGCACCGGTGGTACCCCTCTCGCCGGGCAGGCCGGGACCGGCCGCCGATCGATCTTCCGCGAGGAGGCCCACTACCCCGGCTGTGACCTGCTCAATCGCTCGGGCGGCGGGCGGCAGGTGGAACGGACGACGTGCCGGCCGGCGAGCGCCCGGGCCGGTGGTAGCGCCTGCTGTACCCGGATCGGGCAGCCCGCTGGATGGTCGCCGTTCCTCCAGGTCAATAGCGTTTCTGGTGCGCGCAGTTCCTGCCGATGACACGGAGAGAGGCCACCAGAATGCCGGACCATCCGGGACGCACCATCGAACCGGCGGTACGTGTCGAACAACTCACCCGCGTGTACGGCACCGGCCGCAACCAGGTGACCGCGCTCGCGGGCGTCGATGTCGGCTTCGGCCGGGGGACCTTCACCGCGGTGATGGGCCCCTCGGGCTCCGGCAAGAGCACGCTGTTGCAGATCGCGGCCGGGCTCGACCGCCCCACGAGCGGTCGGGTGATCCTCGGCGGCACCGACCTGTCCGGGCTGTCCGAGACGCGCCTGACCGAGCTGCGTCGTACCCGGATCGGGTTCGTCTTCCAGGCGTTCAACCTGATCGGCGCGCTCACCGTCGAGGAGAACCTCGTGCTGCCCCTGCGTCTGGCCGGCGTCCGCCCGGACCGGGCCTGGCTGGCCCACGTGGTCGAGCGGGTCGGCCTCGCCGACCGGCTGCACCACCGGCCGGCGGCGCTGTCCGGCGGCCAGCAGCAGCGGGTGGCGATCGCCCGGGCGCTGGCCACCCGCCCCGAGGTGATCTTCTCGGACGAGCCCACCGGCGCCCTCGACTCGCGGACCGCGGCGGAGGTGCTGACGCTGTTGCGCGCGGTCGTGGACGAGCACGGGCAGACGGTGGTGATGGTGACGCACGACCCGATCGCCGCGTCGTACGCGGATCGGGTGCTCGTGCTGGCCGACGGTGCGATGGTCGCCGACCTCCCGCAGCTCGGAGCCGTCCGTATCGCCGAGCACCTGGCCTCGCTGGACGGGCGGGTCCTCCGATGACCGGCCTCGCCGCCCGCCTGCTGCGGCACCGCACCGGCCCCGCCGCCGCGACCCTGCTGGCCCTGATCGCCGGCGTGCTGATCCTGGTGGCGATGGGCACGCTCGTCGAGTCAGGGCTGCGGTTCCGCCCGGAGCCACGGCTCTGGGCGAGCGCCGACGTGGTCGTCGCCAACCGCACGATCAGCCACACGTTCCGCGAGTTCGACGGTGACACCACCACGAGCACCGTGACGCTGCCCGAGGGCGGCACCGTGGACGCCGACCTCGTGGACCGGATCCGCCGGGTGTCGGGCGTCACGGCAGTCACCGGCGACCACGCGGTGCTGATCGGCTCACCCGCGGCCGTGGGACACGGCTGGGACACCTACGCCTTCACCGGCCGTTCCCTCGCCGCCGGTGCCGCGCCCCGCAACGACGACGAGGTGGTGGCCGACACCCGGCTCGGCGTGACGCCCGGCGACCGCATCGCGCTGGTCGTCGGCGGGATCAGCCGGTCGTACCGGGTGAGCGGAACCGCCGAGACCGGTTCGGCGGCGGTGTTCTTCACCGACGCGCAGGCCGCCCGCTTGTCCGCGCACCCGGGCCGGGTGGACGCGATCGGCGTACGGACGGCGCCCGGCGCCGACCTCGGCGCGGTGCGGGAGATCGCGTCGGCGGCCGGTGCCACGGCGTACGCCGGAAAGGACCGCGGGAAGGCCGAGCAGCCGGAGAACCGGGCCGCACAGAGGTTGCTGGTCGAGGCCGGGTCGGCCTTCGGGGGGTACGTCGTCCTGCTGATCGTGTTCGTGGTGGCCGGCACCATCGGGCTGTCCGTCCGGCACCGTCGGCGTGACCTGGCGTTGCTGCGCGCGGTCGCCGCCACGCCGGGGCAGGTGCGCCGCATGCTGGTCGCCGAGGCCACGCTGCTCGCCCTGGCCGGCTCCGCGATCGGCGGCCCGGCCGGCCTGCTGGCGGCCCGCTGGGTGCACGGCGAACTGGTCGGGCGGGGGTTCGTGCCGGCCGGCTTCCCGATGGTGGGCGGTCTGTTCGCGGTGCCCGCCGCCATCGGTACGGCGGTCCTCGTGGCGGTGGTCGCCGCGCTGATCGCCGCACGCCGGGTCACCGCCATCAAACCGATCGAGGCGCTCGGCGAGATCGCTGTCGAACCCCGGCGCAGCGGCCCGGTACGGCTGATCGCCGGCGTGCTGACGCTGATGGCGGCCGGCAGCTCCGGAGCGTTCACGCTCGGCGCCGCCGGGTCGGCCGGGGCGCTGGCCGGCGCGGTCGGCATGCTCTACCTGTTCGTCATCGCGGTGGCGCTGCTCGCACCGATGATCAACGCGTACGCGGCACGCCTGCTCACCCCGGTACTGCCGCGGATCTGGCGGGCCGGCGGCTACCTGGCCGCGGCCAACCTGCGGGCCAACGCGCAGGGCATGGCGACGGTCCTGACCGCCCTCGTGCTGTCCGTCGGGTTCGGCGGTTCGGTCTGGTTCCTGCAGAACAACCTGGAACGGCAGGCCACCACGCAGAGCAGCGCGGGAACACTCGCCGAGCGGGTGCTCGTCGCTCCGGGTGGACTGCCCGCGGACGCGGCGGGGGAGATCCGCGAGCTGGACGGGGTGCAGGCGGCCACCGGGGTACGCCGCACCCAGGTCGTGGTGCGGGCGCTCGGCGGCATCGAGCCGGTCGGCGCGCAGTCCGTCGACCCGGCGGGCGTCATGTCGACGATGGACCTCGCCGTGCGCAAGGGCACCCTGGCAGACCTGCGCGCCGGCACCGTCGCCCTGTCCACGACGCAGGCGTCCTCGTCCGGCTGGGACGTCGGCGACAAGGCGGAACTCTGGCTGGGCGACGGCACCCCTGTCACGTTGGACGTCGTCGCGATCTACGACCGTGGCCTCGGCTTCGGCGACGTCACCCTGGCTGCCGGGACGGTCGCCGGGCACACAGCGGGGAACACCGTCGACGAGGTCCTGGTCCGCGGCGGCCCGGACGCCGGCACCGCGTTGGCTGCGTGGGCGGCGGCGCGGCCCGGCGCCGAGGTTCTCAACGCCGCCACCCGTACGCGCCTGCTCGGCACCGATCTGGCGCTCGGCGCCTGGCTGAACCGGCTGCTGATCGGCGTGATGGTCGGGTACGCGGCGCTGGCGGCGGCCACCACGATGGTGATGGCGGCGCTGGCCCGCCGCCGCGAGCTGGCGCTGCTGCAACTGGTCGGGGTCACCCGCCGTCAGATCCGCGGGATGGTCCGGGCCGAACAGGCCGGGTTGCTCGGCACGGCGGTGCTGATCGGCGCGACGATCGCGGTGCTGACGCTGAGCGCGATCGTCAACGGACTGACCGGCAGCCCGATCCCGTACGTGCCGCCGCTCGGGTGGGCGGCGGTGCTCGGCGGTACGGCACTGCTGGCGTCGGTGAGCACGGTGTGGCCCGTCCGGCGGCTGCTCAGCGCTCCGCCGATCGACAACATCGGCCTGAAGGAGTAGGACCGGCGGCGGGGCGGGTCCGGTGCGTCAACCCGGTTGTGCGCCGGTGCCCGGCCTGGCAGCCTGGCCGCTTCGGTCCGACGAGAGGCGGCCATGACGAGGACATTCCTGCAACCGGATGACCTGCACGACCTGGTGTCGGACCAGTTCGGCTCGGACCGGCGGCTCGCTGCCCTGGACCGGCTGACGGGCGGCACCAAGAAGGGCGTCTACCGGCTTCGGCTGGACGACCGGACAACCGTGATGCTGTACGTGTGGGCCGCGAGCGAGAACTACTGGCCGCCGTCACCGGCGGTCCCGGACGACCCGTTCACGGATGCGTCGGGCGCGGATCTCTTCGCCGCCGCCCACGCGGCGCTCACCGGGGCAGGAGTGCGTGTCCCGCATCTGTTGATGATCGACCGGGACGGCCGTCACCTCGACGCCGACATCGCGCTTGTCGAGGACGCGGGCGCGCTGCGGCTGGAGGCGTTGGTGGAACACGATCCGGCCGCTGCCGTCACGCCGCTGTCCGCGCTCGGTGACGCCCTGCGCCGCATGCACACGGCCTTCGGGCCGCACTTCGGAAAGGTCGCGGCCATCGCCCGAGGTGAGGCATCACAGACGCGACGCACCGAGGACGTGATCGTCGACCGCGCGCTCGGCCACCTCGACGCGGCAGCGGCCCGCGACGCCCGGCTGGCCGATGCCCACCACCGGGTCGGCGCCCACGTACGCCACCTCAGGAGCGCGGTCACCCCACGCGAGGAGTACGGGCTGGTGCACGGCGAACTCGGCCCGGATCACGTGCTCGTCACACCGGCCGGTGAGGCCGTCATGATCGATTTTGAGGGGCTGACGTACTTCGACGTCGAATGGGACCACGCCTGGCTGCAAATGCGTTTCGGCGAGACATACCCGGCGCTGCGCCCGGTCGCTCTCGACCCCCACCGGCTGGCGCTCTACCGATACGCGCAGACGTTGTCCTTGATCGAAGGGCCCCTGCGGATCGCGGACACCGACTTTCCGGATCGGAAGTGGATGCTGGATCTGGCCGAGTGGAACATCACCAAGGCACTCGCCGCGATCTGACGGCAGCCCGGCACCACGGGACCGTGCGCGAGGGTGTCTCAGCCGGCCGGACCGACGTGTGCCGCGAGCAGGCGCCACCCCTCGTCCTCGTCGAGGATCCACGTGCGCGTGTAGCGGACCCGGGCGACGAACGGCTCGCCGGCAAGGGTGCCTTCCAGCGTGCCGAGGAACCACGTCACCCCGGTGCCGCCGACGGCGAGCACGGCCAGGTCCTCCTCGTCGACCCGGGTCATCGTCTGCTGGCCGGATCGGTGCGCGTGCAGGTCGTCCTGCTTGGAGTAGAGACAGCCGTCAGGCCCGGTGAACACGAGGCGGTCGTCGATCAGCCGATCCAACTCCGCGACGTCGGAGGACAGCTGGGCACGTTGAAGACGCCGTTCAGCGGCGCGTAAGCCCTCGACCCCGGCGAGATCCGCGCCGCCGTTCCCCGTGGGAAAATCATCGTCGTTCACTGTAGATAACCTAACAGCGATCTCCGGGAACCGGTATCGGGCGGATGACCGCCTGTGCAGGTCAGCGGGGATGGCTAGGTTCGCCCGGTGCCCAACATGATTACTGCGGCGTCCGCAGGCACCTGGACGCTCGGCGACCTGACCGTCAACCGGATCGGATTCGGCGCGATGCGCCTGACCGGCAACCGCGGTGTGGCGAGCGACCGCGAACGCGTCATCGGCGTGCTGCGCCGGGCGGTCGAGCTCGGCGTCAACCACATCGACACGGCGGCGTTCTACTTCTCGCCACTGCGGTCGGCCAACGAGCTGATCAACACGGCGCTCTCGCCGTACGCCGACGAACTGGTCATCACCACGAAGGTCGGGCCGGGTCGCGACCCCTCCGGCGAGTGGCTGCCGCTGGCCCGGCCCGACCAACTGCGCGGACAGGTCGAGGAGAACCTGCGCCAACTGGGCCGTGACCACCTGGACGTCGTCAACCTGCGCCAGAACGGGCTGGAGTCGGTCGCGGAGCACTTCGGCGCGCTGGCCGACCTGCGGGACGCCGGGCTCATCCGCCATCTCGGCCTGTCGAACATCCGTCCGCAGCACCTCTCGCAGGCACAGGCGATCGCCCCGGTGGTCTGCGTGCAGAACCCGTACGGCGTCGACACCCGACGTGTGCACGACCAGCTCGTGCGCACCTGCGGGGAGCAGGGCGTCGCCTTCGTGCCGTTCTTCGCGATCGCCGGCGACGGACGTGAGGCAGGTGGCGTGGCCGGCAACGAGGCGGTGGCGGCCGTCGCCCGGGCGCACGGGGCGACGCCGGCGCAGGTGCGCATCGCGTGGACCCTCAGCCGCGGGCCGCACATGCTGGCCATCCCCGGTACGGGCGACCCCGACCATCTGGTCGAGAACCTGGCCGCCGGGGCGCTGCGCCTGTCCCCCGAGGAACTGGCCCGGCTCGACTAGCGGCGCCCTGCCACGAGTCCACGACCCTCGACGGAAGGTCTCACCCTTTGCCGGCAGCGGTTACGTCGGCGTTCCTGGCCGGGATGGCCCTGATCGCCGTGAAGGCCGTCTAGCCCGCCTGCTTCGTCGCGGCGTCGCAGTCCAGCTCGCGCCACGGCCCACCATCGGTCGGGGCCAGGATGGCGGCGCTGAGTTCGGTCACGAATGCCCGGACCTCGTCGAACCGGCCGGGATCGGTGTCCTGGCCGGAGTCGTACCACCAGTCGCGCGCCCAGGCGATGAGGTCCGCCCATCGAGGGCAGGCGGTGATGGTCTGCTCGGCGGCCTGCCGCTTGGACAGTTGCCGGCCATGGCGCAGGCGCTGGTACGCCCGGCAGAGCGTGAGCACCGCGTACGACTGGGCTCCAGGTGGGGTCATCTCGAGCACCCAGGCCGGCCAGTCGCGGACGTGGTCCAGCAGAGCCGCGCTGACGAGGCCGGGGTCGGCGGCGGGGAGCAGCTCACCGGCCGGCGGTCCCAGCAGCGTACGGCCGTGGTCGTGCACGGCGGGCCAGGTCACGACGCGGTGGGTGGTGGCGGGCAGCAGGTGCAACGACTCGCCGGGACTGATCCGGGCGATCACGTGATCCCGGCCGGGATCGGCGCGCACCGCGTCCAGTGACACGTACTCCACCTCGATCCGGCCGGCCCACTGCGGGTGCCGCCGGTCGAGGTCGGAATGCAGTTCGGCGAGTACGTCGAGGAGCTTCTCGTCCGGATCGTCGGTGAGCACCGCGAGCAGGTCGAGGTCGCTGCGGTTCACGGCGAAGTCGCCTGCCACCAGCGAGCCGTGCAGGTACAGGCCCAGGAGCCTGCCGGCCAGCGCCCGGCGCCACGCCTCGCGGAGATCGGAGAGAACCATGTCAGGTGGGACCACCAGGTGATCCTGTACCGCGGCCCGCCTGGCCGCCATCGAGTAAGTCGACCCGTCCACGCCGGCAGTACGCCGAGGCTCGGCTGACCCCGGCATCAACCACCTCGGACGGCACGCTTCTGCCATGGCAGTCATCGAGGTGGACAGCCTCGTCAAGCGCTACGGCGAGCACACCGCTGTGGACGGCGTCAGCTTCGCCGTCGAGCAGGTCGAGATCGTCGGCATCGACCCGCAACACGACAACGGGAAGCTGCGGGAGCTGCTCGGCGCGCAGCTCCGGCGGCTCTCCGGCGGGCAGAAGCAGCGGCTGTACGCGCAACCGCATGCGCCGGTCGCGGCTACGTGCTCGGCGGGTTGCGGTGCCGCTCCGCGAGACCCGATGTGGCCTGCCGCTGCGCGTCGTGCCGGTGCTGGTCGGCGGCGGCCCGGCGGACCGCAGCCGAGTCCTCGTCCGACGGGCGCCTCGACCGGTCGCGCCGGGCGACGAAGACGACGAGCGCGAGCAACACCACCGCGGCCACCGCGAGCGACACCACAATCGTTCTCATGCCGTCGACGCTACGGCGTGCAGGCCAGCTTCGGCGTGGTGAAGCTGAGGGGCTGCTCCGTCCGCCTCCGGATGGCAAGCTCACGTGTCGTGATCGATGACTTCGTGAAGGGCCGTCCGTGAGGGCGGTCATCGTCGCGGCCGCTGTCGCGTTCGTGATCTCCCTGTTCGGCACGCCGGTGGCGATTCGCGTCTTCAGCGCGCTGAAGGCCGGTCAGCCGATCCGGTCGATCGGGCTCGCCAGCAACGAGGGAAAGAAGGGTACGCCCACGATGGGCGGCGTCGTCTTCATCGTGGCGACGGTCCTCGCGTACGTCGCCGGGCATCTCGCCCTGACCACCCTGCCCGAACGGCAGATCGCGCAGGAGGGGCCCACCATGACGGCCCTGGTGCTGCTCGGGTTGTTCGTCTTCTGCGGCGCGGTCGGATTCTTCGACGACTTCCTCAAGGTGCGCCGGCGCAACTCCGACGGGCTGTCCGCCAAGGGCAAGCTGCTCGGCCAGGCGCTCGTCGGCGGCGGGTTCGGCGTGGCCGCGCTGTACGTGCCCAGCACCAACGGCCAGACCGTGGCCAGCGAGCACATCTCGCTCATCCGCGACATCAGCTGGCTGGACGTCGGCAAGGTCGGCGCGGTCATGGTCTTCATCTTCGTGATCACGGCGATGTCCAACGGTGTGAACCTCACCGACGGCCTCGACGGCCTGGCCACCGGCGCGTCGATCCTGGTGCTCGGCGCGTACTCGCTGATCGGCTTCTGGCAGTACCGGCACTGGTGCGCCGACGACGGGTACGCCCGCGTGAACGAGTACTGCTACCAGGTCCGCGATCCGCTGGAGATCGCCATGATCGCGGCAGCCGCGGCCGGTGCCTGTGTGGGCTTCCTGTGGTGGAACACGTCCCCGGCCCGGATCTTCATGGGTGACGTGGGCGCGCTCGGGCTGGGTGGCCTGATCGGCGGGCTGGCGGTGGTGACCCGTACGACGCTGCTCTCGATCCTGATCGGTGGGCTCTTCGTCATCATCACCACGACCTGGGTGATCCAGATCGTCTCGTTCCGGACCACCGGCAAGCGGGTCTTCCGGATGGTGCCGTTGCACCACCACTTCGAGCTGGCCGGCTGGAGCGAGTCCACCATCGTGGTCCGCTTCTGGATCGTGGCCGGTGTCTGCGTCGCGGCCGGCCTGGGCCTGTTCTACTCGGACTTCCTGGCGACCGTGGGATAGCGACAGGAGACGCCGGTTCAGGTGGACCGCTGGGCGGTGTCGCCGTCGCGGAGGTGGTCCAACTCGGCGAGGTACATCGCCTGGAGGCGGTCGTGGTGCCGGACCAGCAGCCTGACCTCCTCGGCGCTGTAGCCCTCGACGAGCCGTTCCGCCCGCTCGGCGAAACGCTCGTACGGCCGCTCCAGATCGGCGATCCGCTCCGGCCGTATGGTGACGACGACCCGCCGCCGGTCTGCCGGGTCGCGCTCGGTCGTCACGTAGCCGGCCTGCTGGAGCCGGCGGAGCATGCTGGTGACCGCACCGGTGGTGAGGTTGGTCCGCTCGGCGATCTGCCCCGCGGTGGCGGAGCCGATGTCCGCCAGGTAGTCGAGGCACTCCAGGTCGCTCACGGCGAGGCCCAGCCGCTCCGCGATGGCGTACCGGAACACCATGGACAGCCGCGACGTCTCCCGCCCGGCGCGCATGAGGTCGGCGATCGCGGAGGCGCGGGCCGAATCGTGGGACACGCGGGCAATCATGCCTCCGGCACTGTGACCCGGTGCAGCCGAGGTAGCACGCGGGTGAGCACCCAGTGCGGTGCGGCGGCGCCACCGGTGAGGCGGTGCATCAGCCTCGCGGCATTGTCGACGGCGTGGAAGGCGTACGGCACCATCTCGTCCTGGTATCCGGCGATCGCCTCCTCCACGGATGTGCCGTTCCGCCGGGCCTCGACCAGCCTGTGGCCGAGCAGTGCGGCGTCGCGCAGCGCGGTGTTGCCGCCATGAGCGCCGAACGGCGGCATGACGTGTACGGCATCGCCCATCATCGTCGCCCGGGGCACCGCCCACCGGTGCGGGCGCCGGCCGGTGGCGAACAGGTTGAGCACAGTTGCGTCCAGTTCCGCCGTGTCGACCAGCCGTCGGACGAGCGGGTGGAAGTCGATGCTCATCCGGGCCGCCACGTGCCACAGCGCCCGCAGGTCCCCGCGGACGCCTTGAGGCAGCTCGTCCCGCCGGAGCAGCAGTGCCCACATGACGTAGTCGTCGCCGGTGGGGGCGTAGCTGCCCGGAGCCAGGCGCGAGAACGCCTCCCGCGGGCTCTCGCCGAACCGCATGGAGGTGAAGAAGAAGGCGCTGCCGGGCCGGTCGGCGATGGACAGGACTCCGCTGGTACGCAGCGCGTCCGGGATGACGCTTGCGCCGTCGCGCCACAACGGCGACCGGCCGTAGATGCCCGCCATCGGAGTGTCCGCCGGGTCGGCGTCCGGCATGAGCTGCGCGCGCAGCGCCGAGCCGACGCCCTCCGCGCCCACCACGACTGTCGCCGCGGCGGCGCTGCCGTCGGAGAACCGCAGCCGCAGCCCGGCCGGACCGCCGTTGTCCACCGCGACGGCGGCCCTGCCGTAGTGGATGCGCCCGTCCAGCCCGGACTGCAGGATCGACCGCAGGGTCAGCCGGTCCACCTGGCGGGTCTCGTGCGGGTCGTCCTTGAAGGTGATCGTGAAGGCGTCCCGCAGCCGTCTGTCGGTGAAGCGCAGGTGCCCGCCGGGCTCGTCGCCGGTGGCCAGCGCCAGGCGGTACAGCGGGCGGGGCAGGCTCTCGCGCAGCGCCGCCAGCCCGTACCGGTCGAGGATGATCCGGTAGCCCTGCCGCCTGATGAAGGGGCCGGGATCCCGCTCGTAGACGTGCACGTCGATGCCGGCGCGCGTCAGGTACTGGGCCAGGCAGAGGCCGGAGAGGCCGGCGCCGGCGATCGCTACTGAGAAGTCGGTCGATGTGCTCATCCTATTACCTTAATCATTAAGATGATTTGGGCAATGGCCACTGTGAACAGTCACCTTGGACTTATACTCAAGTAGGTTGTATATTCGGCTCATGGGATCTGCTTCGCGTCCCGCGCTACGGGAACCGTCGTACTTCGTCCTCGCTGCCCTGCTCGGTGGGCCGCTCCACGGTTACGCCGTGATCAAGAGGGTGACCGAGCTGTCCGACGGGCGGGTGACCCTCGCTGCCGGATCGCTGTACTCGGTGATCGACCGGCTGCTCGGCGAGGAACTCGTCGCCGCCGACGGTGAGGAGATCGTCAACGGGCGTGCCCGTCGCTACTACCGGCTCACCGACGAGGGCTGCCGCGTACTCACCGAGGAGGCCGACCGGCTCGCCCAGGCCGCCCGGGTGGTCATGGACCGCCTGCCGCGCCGGGTCGCATCGCAGGCAAGTGCCCGTCAACCTTCTACCGTGAGGATCAGACCAGCATGAGTTCCGATGTCCTGGAGAGGCGTTACCGCATGCTGCTGCGGGCCTACCCGGCCGGCTACCGCCGGGAACGCGCCGACGAACTGATCGACACGTTGATCGGCGACGAACCCACCACCCGTCGCTGGCCCAGCGCCCGGGAGGCGGTCTCGCTCCTCCGGGGCGGCCTGCGGGTGTACGGCGGCAGCGCCGCGGCCCGTCCCACTGCCGTGCTGTTCTGGCAGGGCATCCACCTCGGCGCCCTGGCGGTGCTGGCGCTGGGTGTCCTCATCGGCCTGGACGACATCGTCGAGGCGTTCCGGTACGGCGGACTCTCGGACCCGGTGACCGTCCTGCGCAATCAGGGCGTCCACGAGGTCGTGCTGACCGCGGCGCTGGTGGCGCTCGTCGCCGGCCGTGCCCGCACCGCCGCCGTCCTGGCTGTTGCCGCGGCGGTGGTGCCGAGCCTGATCTCCCCGTACCTGTTCCTCAACGGCCTGCCGCAGTGGTGGGCACCGGTTGTCGCCACGCCGCTGATCGTGCTGGGCCTGCGGCGGCCGGCGGACGTGCCGCCGGCACCTCGCGCCAACGCCGTCCTGGTCACCGCCGGAATCCTCGCCCTGCATCTGATCCCCGCGGGTGGCCTCCGCAGGTCGACGCGGTCCCGCGGATCGTCGCCGCCGCCATGGTGATCGCCGGGGTGGCCGCCTTCCTGTGGGTGGCGACCGCCGACCAGCGACTGCTGATCGCGGTCGTCCCGACCCTCCTGCTGGGCACGCTCCACCAGCTGGACAACGCCGGGTTGACGGAAGAACTGCTGCGCCGGCCGGACGCCCTGCCGTCCCTGACCGTCGCGGTCCTCATGGCGGTCGGCGCGATCGTCTCGACCCGGTTGCGGCAGCGCACCCGCGCCTGACCGGCGGACGGGCGGCCCGGCCCCGGCCGGACCGCCCGGCAGGGGCCACCTCCGTCATCGAAGCCCGATGAGGACGCGTGCGGTCGTCAGCGCTTGGCGACGGTGAGCAGCACCGCTGAGTCTTCGAGCGCCTCCAGCGTGTGCCGGCGGTCCGGCACGATCAGCAGATCGCCGGGTGCGCCGTCCCAGGACGTCTCGCCGGCGCCGAGCCGGACCCGGCCGTGCAGGACGTGGACGGTGGCCTCGCCGGGATTCTCGTGCTCGCTGAGCATCTGCCCGGCGGTCAGCGCGATCAGCGTCTGTCGGAGCCTGTGCTCGTGACCGCCGTAGACGGTGGAGCTGCTGCGGCCGCTGGAGGAGCCGTGCGCGAGCTTCAGCTGCTCGCGGGCCAGTGCGGTCAGGGATGACTTCTGCATGAGGTGTCCCATCTCCTCGTCGCGCCGGGCGCGATCCTCGTCCGGGAACCGTAGCGCGGCCGCCCGTCGCCGATCCGCCGGCCCTCAGGGGCACCTGCCTACGGCATGGTGGCCTTCGGGGCGCCCTTGCCCGGATCGATCCGGGTCGGACCGGAAGCCGAGGGGCGGATGTCGAAGTCGAAGATCTCGGTGGGCAGGTAGACGGTCGCGCAGGAGTTGGGGATGTCCACCACGCCGGAGAGCCGGCCCTCGATGGGTGCGGCACCGAGCAGCAGGTATGCCTGTTCCGGCTGGTAGCCGAAGCGGGTCAGGTAGTCGATGGCGTGCAGGCAGGCGCGCTGGTAGGCGAGCTGCGAGTCGAGGTACCGCTGTTCGCCGTCGAGGGTGACCGAGAGCCCGGAGAAGGCCAGCCACTGGGAGAACTGCGGCGGGGTGTCGCCCGGAATGAAGATCGTGTTCTCGGCGACGCCGTACGTCTGCATGCCGTTCTTGATCAGGTCTACGTGCAGGTCGACGAAGCCGCCCATCTCGATGGCGCCGCAGAAGGTGATCTCCCCGTCGCCCTGCGAGAAGTGCAGGTCGCCGAGGGACAGGTTGGCTCCCGTCACGTACACCGGGTAGAAGACCCGGCTGCCGACGGTGAAGTTCTTGATGTCCTGGTTCCCGCCGTTCTCCCGGGGCGGAGCGGTCCGCGCCGCCTCCGCAGCGACCCGGTCGAAGTCGGCGCCGGTGAGGCTGCCGAGGATCGCGTCCTGCGGCTCGGGGGGCAGGGCCAGGGGCGGCACCCGGTCGGGCGCGGTGGCGATCAGCGCCCCCTCCCGCTGGTTCCAGGTCGCCAGCAGCGACGCGGACGGGGCGGTGCCCATCAGCCCCGGGTGGGAGATCCCGGTGAACGAGACCCCGGGGATGTGCCGTGAGGTGGCCTTGTGACCGGTGAAGTCCCAGACCGCCTTGTAGGCGTCGGGGAATTGCTCGGTCAGGAAGCCGCCGCCGTTGCCGGTGGGGAAGATGCCCGTGTAACCCCAGCCCTGGCCGGCCAGCGGACCGGACTCCTGCGGGATCGGGCCCATGTCGAGGATGTCGACCATGAGCAGGTCGCCCGGCTCGGCGCCCTCGACTGCGAACGGGCCGCTGAGAGCGTGGACCCGGGTCAGCGGAGCGTCCCGGATGTCCTCGGCGGAGTCGTCGTTGTGGATCGCGCCGTCGAACCACTCGCGGCAGTGGACACGGAACGACTGTCCGGGCCGTACCGTCGCCACGGGCGGGACGTCGGGATGCCAGCGGTTGTGCCCGACCTTCTCCTGGTCGGTGAACCTCTTCGTGGAGTCGAGGGGGAACAGCAGTTCAGGCACGGCGTTGAGCCCTTCTCGTGGTCACCATCGGGGCAGGCGGGCGTGGGCCGGGTTCGTCGAGTGACGCGCCGGGCGACGGCCGGGCACCCGCCCGACGACCTCCGGCTGTTCCGCGCTGCGCTCGGTCCGGTCCACGGCCTCGCGCAGCGCCGCCGGTATGCGGGTGAGCCGGGGCGCGGAGAACACCCGTGTCGCCGGGAACCCGCACCGGGGGCAGTTCGTCGACGGGCCCGCGGTGCCGACCGGCATCGCGACATCGAAGCTGCCATCCTGCGCGCAGCGGTACTCGAAGGTGGCCATCGCCGCTTCCCGTCCAGCCTTTCGTGCGTGTGGTGGCCGTTCCGCAGCGGCTCACCCTGTCTATCCGATTGTGACCGATTGCGGACATAAGCGGCGCAAAACGACGAATGAGGCGGAGGTCGCGCCTCGCGGCGGGTTGCGGGGCCGTGGCACCGGCCGAGGTGTGGGACACGTTGGCGATCATCGATGTATGGCGGGCATTGTCGACCTATGGCTGCCGTCTTCTCGTCCTCGCTGTTCCGCCGTCTGCGGCCGGGTCTGACGGCCGCGGTCGTGCTGTCCACGGCCTTGCTCGGTGCCGCTCTGGCCGTCGCGCCGTCGGCGGACGCCGGCACCGCGTACCCCGCTGTCGCCCCGGCGCCCGGCGGCGCCGCGGTGCCCGCCGCGGAGCCGACCGGGACGGCGGCGCCGCCCACCTCGACGCCCAGCACGCCCAGCACCACGCCGTTCCCGCCGAGCGCGCCCACGAACCTGACCGCCACCCAGGTACGGACCACGTCGGTCACCCTCACCTGGACGGCCGCCAGGCCCGGCTGCTGCCCCGTCGCCGGGTACGACGTCACCTACTACCAGGCGTTCGACGACGTGGTCTACGGCATCAGCCTCGGCGACGTCACCTCCACCACGATCACCGGCTACATCCAGCCGGGCCGGCAGTACTCGTTCCGGGTGTCGGCCCGGGACGGGTCCGGGCGCCGATCGCCGTCCACCGACGCGCTGACGGTGGTCACCCCGGTGACCGACACCGGCCCGGACACCACCCCGCCGAGCGCGCCGCAGAACCTCGCAGTCGGCGAGGTGACCGCCTCGACCGCCACGCTGTCCTGGTCGCCGTCGACCGACGACGCCGGCGTGCTCGGGTACGACGTCTACCGGTTCGACGGCTGGTTCACCTCGACCCGAGTCGCCACCGTGCCGGGCACCACGTACACGGCGCCGCTGCCCCCGTCGACGCCGCTGCGCAACCTGTACTACGTGCGGGCCCGGGACGCGGCCGGCAACGTGTCGATCGCGTCCAACACGGTCACACTGCCGACGACGTCCACGCCGCCGCCCCCGCCGCCCTCGACCTGCCGGGTGACCTACCGGAACCAGTCCGAGTGGCCCGGCGGTTTCGTGGCCGCGGTGACGGTCCAGAACACCGGGACGACGTCGGTCGACGGCTGGATCGTCACCTTCAGCTTCCCGGGGGACCAGCACGTCACCACCGCGTGGAACGCCACAGTCGGCCAGACCGGCGCCGCCGTGACCGCCCGCAACGCCGACTGGAACCGCGTCATCGCGCCGAACGGCTCCGCGACCTTCGGCTTCCAGGGGCGGTGGAGTGCGAGCGACGCACCGCCGACCGGCTTCTCGCTCAACGGCGCCCCCTGCACTGTCGGCTGAGAGGAAGCCTCGTGACCACACCCCACCGCCGCCGCGCCCTCGCCGGGGCCGTCACGGCCGTCGCCCTCGCCGTCACCACCACATTCGGGGGTACGCCCGCGCCCGTCGCCGCCGCGAACACGCTCAGCATGCGGGGCGCCGACGTCTCCTCGTTGCAGCGCAGCCTGGATCTGGGCGCGAAGTACTACGACGCAGGCGGGGTGGCGCGCGACCCGCTGGACATCCTCAGGTCCGTCGGCCTCAACTACGTCCGGCTGCGCGTGTGGAACAACCCGGCCAGCGGCTACAACAACAAGAGCAGGGTGCTGGCCCAGGCGCGCGTGGCGAAGGCCAAGGGCCTCAAGGTGCTGATCGACTTCCACTACTCCGACACCTGGGCCGACCCCGGCAAGCAGTACAAGCCCGCGGCCTGGGCCGGGCACAGCCTGAGCCAGTTGCGCAACGACGTGTACGCGTTCACCTACGACGTCTGCGCCGCCCTCCGCGGGCAGGGCACCCTGCCGGACAGCGTGCAGATCGGCAACGAGATCAACGTCGGGATGCTGTGGAACGAGGGGAAGGTCGTCAACAACGACTTCGCCCCGCTGGCCGGCCTGCTGAAGCAGGGCTACAACGCGGTGAAGGCCTGCGGCGGCGGCATCCCCGTGATGATCCACACCGCGAACGCCGACAGCAACGCCAACGCGCGGTGGTTCTACGACGGCATCCGTGCCCAGGGCGTGCAGTGGGACATGACCGCCCTGTCGTACTACTGCATGTGGCACGGCAGCCTGGCGAACCTCTACAACAACATCGTCGACCTGCGGAACCGCTACGGGAAGCCGGTGGTGATCGTGGAGACCGCGTACCCCTTCACCCGGGACAACGCGGACAGCGAGCCGAACGCCATCGGCGACGCCACCTGCGACGGCATCGGTGCGACCTGGGCCGGGCAGGCCCAGGAGTTCGACTGGGTCCAGAACACCGCCCGCAACGCCGGCGCCGTCGGTGTCTTCTACTGGGAACCGACCTGGTACGCCGTCAGCGGCAACGGCTGGGATCCGGCGAACATCAACGGCACCGGGAACCAGTGGGACAACATGGCCGTCTTCGACTGGTCCGGGCGGGTGAACCCGGGGGTGCGCTGGACGCCCTGACGGGGTCGGCCGGCGCACCCCCGCTCAGCGCTCGAGGAGCCGGCGAATCGAGTGGCGGCGGCCCCACGCGATGAACACGAACAGCGCGAACAGCACCACGGGCGTGAGCACCAGCGCGCCGCCGTGCAGGATGAACGCCTGGGTGACGGCGGCGCCGACCATGAGCAGCGCGAGCCCGACGGCGGCCAGGCCGGCCAGCCGAGGCACGAGCAGCCCGATGCCACCGGCCAGTTCCAGCAGACCGACGAGATAACGGAACCAGGGCGCGGCGCCCATGTCCTCGAAGGTCTGGACCGCGTTCGTCTCGCCGAACAGCTTGGGGCCGGCGGAGGCGACGATGAGGAAGACCCCGAGGACGATTTGCAGCGCCCACAGCGTCCGGTGCAACCCGCGCGCGACGGGCGGGGGAGTGGTGTCGACGACGGTCATGGTTCTCGTCCCTCCTGGCGGTCTGCCGGTTTCCCGCATCCGATCGGATACACCAGGTCAGACCGGCCGGGGCGCATGAACTCATCGCGCCGGAGAGGGTACGAAGTCCAGAATCAGCTGCCGGAGGACGCGGGCTGGTGGTTCTCAGGGGATGCGAGGCGCTGCTGCAGGCGGTCGGACTGGGCGACTGATCCGCCGCTCACGCCCAGGCCGCGCCGAGCCGCGTCATAGAAGCGATCACGGCACGCGTTGGCCTGCTGGTAGACGTCGGTCAGCGGCTCGGTGGTCTCCCCGACCTCGCGGGCCCGGTGCTCCAGCTGCCAGACCGCCTCGCGCCAGTCCTGCGCGGCGGCGACTGTGGCGGCATCCCCGAGCAGCAACAGGCGTTCCCACGCGAGGGTGTGCCTGATGTCCGCGTCGGCGAGCCGGGGCAGTGCCGCGGCCTTGTCCAGCCCTGAGCGGTACTTGTCGCCGTCCGCCGCGGCCAGGACCCGCAGTGAGATCGCCTGGATCTCCTTGAGGACCTGCGCGAACTCGCCGTACGCCTCCAGTCGTCGTTCGTCCCACCGTACGGATTGACCACGCTTCCACTGACTCCTGGTGGACAGGAAGGTCACCAGACCCGTACCGAGGGCGCCGACGACGACACCGAGCAGCGCGGGCAACTGTGAGACGAACGCATCCATCGGCGCAAGCGTGTCATCCGGCGTCAACAGTTGATCCGGCCCGGGCCGGGGCTCTACGGCGGTACCGCCGGGTCGTGGTTGTGCCGGGCGTGAGCGCGCGTGTCCCACTGCCGCCGCCTGTCCGGCCGTACCATCTCTTGGTGAAGCTCCGCCGTCGGCTGGTCGCCGTGTCACTCCTCCTGGCGGTGGAGGCGACGGCGTTCGCGCTGCTCGTCACCGAGTCGGTGATGGATGCGATCGTCGCCGCCGGCCTCACCTGCGTGTCGTTGTGGCTGCACCTCGTCCTGCACGAGTGCGGTCACCTCGTCGTGGCGAAGCTGCTGCGTCTGCCGGTCATCGCGGTCCGTGTCGCGCCCTTCAACGGCTGGCGCAACGAGGTGTCGGTCCGGCCGTCGCCGTCGATGACGGCGTTACCGCTGCGGATGCTGCTGTTCTATCTCGGTGGCCCGCTGGCCAACCTGTGCGCCGCGACGGCACTCGTCGTCGCGTCGGCGTCCACCGGTACGGCGTTGACGCGGTTGACGCTGCTCGGCGCCGCGTTCGTCGGGGCGCTGCTCGGCCTGACCAACCTCGTTCCGGGGCGTTCGACCCACAGCGACGGCCACAACCTGCTCCGCTGGCTCCGGGCTCCGGCAGCCGCCCGCGAAGGGCTGCGGGCGGGCTACTACCAGGAGGAGGTGGTCAGGGCGCTGCGGGCGGTCGCCCGAGCGGGTGGTGACGTCCACCGGGTCGGGATTCAGGCCCGCGACGGCAGCGATCCGCTCCTGGCCCTCGCTGCCTACCAGCAGAGATTGAGCGCGGGACACACGCAGTCGGCGGATCTGGTCGAGGAGGCCGAGCGGCTCGCGGCGCTGGCTCGCGCGGGCGGCACCGATCCCGCGGCCGCCGCGGCGATCGGCCAGATGCTGAGCCTCCAGTTCGGAATGTGGTACCTGTACGCCGCGGTGGTGACCGGCGCGCCGGTGGATCGCCGGGAGGTGCGGGAGATCTCGGAACTCGCCCGGATCGCCGCCTGGACGCAGCCGCGAGCGTTGTCCGCCCGGATCGTGATGAGCCTGGCTCACCTGCTCAACCAGCGGCCCGAGGATGCGCGATCGCTGCTTCTCGACGTCCGTCCCGGCGCCGAGCCGCGCGACCTCTGCGCCGTCGCGCTTCTTCTGCGGGCGGCCGCCGAGTCGTATCTCGGAAACCACGCCGAGGCGGATCACCTTCTCCGCGCGGCCGGGGGCGACTACCCGCAACTGGCACAGCTCGTGGCCGCGATCCGGGCAGCCGATCCGGCGCCGCCCCTGTTCGCGCCGGCACCGATGGCCGGAGCCTGACCGCTCGACGAGCCGGTGGCTCGTCGCCGTCATGATCTGGTCGGGCGTTTTCTGCGGTGTTTCCGTTACGTCGACACACCGCTACTTGCATTGATTCCCGTCACATTTGGTCCTTATCGAAATGCCTTGTCCTGATCTGCGGGGCCGCCTACTGTGGGCGGCCTCGGAGTTCGACGGGGGAGCGACGGGATGCAATTGGACATTCGGCTTCTGGGCCCTGTCGAGCTGCGGGTCGGCGGCCGGCGCGTCGCGCCGGGACCGGGAAAGCGGCGGGCCGTGCTCGCCGGGCTCGCGCTGGCGGCGAACCGGTCGGTGTCCCTGGACCGGCTGGCCGCCATGGTCTGGTCCGACGTCCCCCCGCCTTCGGCGACGGCCAACCTGCGTTCGCACGCGGCGGCGCTGCGCCGGATGGTGGGCGACCGGCTGGTGACGCGTCCGAACGCGTACGAGCTGCGGATGCAGCCCGACGAACTGGATGTCACCGAGTTCCACCGGCTGGCGGAGAACGGCCGCACGGCACTGGTCAGGGGGTATGCGCTCGACGCCGTTCCCGCGCTCGACGCCGCGCTCGCGTTGTGGCGCGGCGCGGCGGGCGAAGGGCTGCCGACCGGCACCACGCTCGACAACCGCTGGGCGAGCCTGGAGGAGCAGCGGCTTCAGGTGTTCGAGGTGCTGACCGATGCCCGCCTGGCGGTCGGCCGGCATGCCGAGCTGCTACCCGGGCTGCGTGAGCATCTGGCCGCGTACCCGTTGCGGGAACGGGCGTGGGGGCAGCTGATGCTCGCGCTGTACCGCTGCGGTGAGGTGCCGGCCGCACTGGCCGCCTACCGGGACGCGCGCGCCCGGCTGGACCAGCACCTCGGCATCGAGCCGGGCGAGGAACTGGCCGCCCTGCACCGGGCGATCCTGGAACGGGCGCCGGACGTCTCGTACACCCGGCCGCCGCCGGTGATCGCGGCACCGTCGGCCGCCGATCCGGCTCCCGCCGCCGAGACCGGCCGGACGGTGCCCCGGGAGCTGCCACCGGATCTGGTCACCTTCGTCGGGCGCACCAGGGAAGCGGGGGAGGTCAGCACGGTAGCGACGGGCCGCGCACCCGCTGTCGTGGTCGTCACGGGCCCGCCGGGAAGCGGCAAGACCGGGCTCGCCGTACACGCGGCCCACGCGGTGGCCGGTGAGTTCACCGACGGGCAGATCTTCGTCGACGTCGCGTACCGGGCCTCGGTCACCCCGGCGGAGTTGCTGGCCCGGGTGCTGCGCGCGCTCGGCGTCGCGGCGGGCGACATGCCCGACAGCGCCGACGAGCGCGCCGGGCGCCTGCGCTCGCTCACCGCCGGACGCCGGCTGCTGCTGGTCCTCGACGGCGTCACCAGCGCGGCCCAGGTGCGGCCCCTACTGCCCGCCAGTCCCGGTCCTGCCCTGATCGCCGTGGCCCGGCGCGCTCTGGGCAACCTCGACGGTGTACGGCGGGTCGCCCTGTCGCCGTTGGCCGAACCCGGCGCCCGGGAACTGCTGGCCGCGCTCGCCGGTCCGGAACGGCTGGCCGCGGATCCGGGCGCGACAGCCGAGCTGATCGGCCTGTGTGCCGGATCGGTGCTGGCGCTGCGGGTCGCCGGCTCGAGACTGGCGACGTGGCCGGGGATGCCGGTGGCCGCGCTGGTCGGCGAACTCACAGCGGGAGGGAGCACGCTGGATCTGCTGAGTTACGACGACCTGTCCGTACGAGCGAGCCTGGCCGCCGCCGTCGCGGTCGTCGCCTCGGAGGACGAGGTGGCCGGCCGGCTGTTCGAGCTTCTCGCCGCCTGCCCGGAGGCTCCGGCGGCGGTGGACCGTGCCGCGGCGCAACTCGGCGAGTCCACCGAACGGATCAGGCGGGCCATGGAAGGCCTGGTCGATGCGCACCTGGTCGCCCGGGACGGTGCAGCCCGCTACCGGCTGCCGGCGCTGGTCAGGGATTACGCCGCCGAATTGTCGACAGTGCCGTCCGGGCCGGCGTCGCGGCTCGTTCGGGGGAACCCGTTCCTCACGTTGTCGTCCCGGTCCGGGTGATCGATTCTGCCGACCGCTCGGGTCGTCCGGCGAGCGTAGACGACAAAGTATCTCGAATATAGATCGCCGTGACAGGCTCCGCTCGTCATCGACCAATCTCAGTGAGACGGGGCGGCATGTCAGGCTACAGACGTCATCGCTATTTCAGTCGGTCCTTACGCATGACGGCATTCGCCGTCGCGATCCTCCTCCCGCTCAGCATGATCAGCCAGCCGGCATCCGCCCAGGTCGTCACCGAGGCGCAACTGCCGGCATGCGCCGACCCGTCCGTGCCGGACGACGTCAACCACGCGTCCATCCGCCTCGAAGGACCGGCAGCCGGGTCGGAGGTCGCGGTCGACGCGAACGGCAGGATCGCCGTCAGCGGCTACGTGCACAAGCAGGCCACGATGGTGGACGTCTCGGTCGAGAAGACCACCTCGACCAGCTTCACCTACGGCCCGCCGCCGGAGGGCGTCACGGACTGGTCGGCCTCCTGGACCGCCAGCATGCGCCCACCGCGACTGGGTCCGGTGAAGGTCTGCACCCGTGCCCAGCGCGAACCCGGCCGCTACGCACGGATCCTGCGCGACATCACCGTGCTGGACCTGATCCCGCCGAGCAACGTTCCGAACCTGGCGGTCGGCACGATCACGGCCACCGGCGCCAAGGTGACCTGGGGTGCCGCGACCGACAACTACGGTCTCGCCGGATACGAGGTCACCGTCGACGGGGGCACCCCGCACCGGACCACGGTCGGCACCCGCTCGTACTCGATCACCGGACTCCAGCCGTCCAGCAACCACACGGTTTCCGTGGTCGCCGTCGACCTGGCCGGCAACCGGTCGAAGACGCCCGCCACGACGTCCTTCACGACCGACGCCCTGCCGCCGCCTCCCGACGTGGACGCCGGCCTGACCCTGGACCCGGACGAGGGCGGCGCCATGGCCAGCTGGCACCCGAACCCGGCCACCGAGGCGAGCTACCGCGCCTACCTCGACGGCGAGATTTACGACCACTTCGAGCGAGACCAGCTCTGCGAGGACGGCAACGGCAACGTGGCCAGCCCGTGTACGGCGGACAGCGTCATCAAGCTCCCGATCGAGCCGCTCGAGGAGTACACGCCGTACGCCTTCCGGGTGGAGGCGCTGAGCGCCGACGGCACTGTGGTGCGGGAACTCGCCGGCGACTTCACCACGATGATCCACGTGGACGAGCTGTCGCCGGCGGTCACGCAGACCACCGCCAGTGAAGCGTCGCAATGCGCGGGCGCCGGTGGTGACATCTACATCGCGGCCAGCTCGCGTGCGAGTGTGCCGGTGCCCTCCGGCGCCACGCAGATCTTCCTCGGCTGTTACCGCGCAGCCGACACCAGCTGCCTCGACGCCGTCCTGCCACCGTCCGGCGAGAAGCTCGTCGACTGTGCGGACGACCTCACCCGCACGCTGTTCGCCATCGCTCCCTCCGGCCGCGGTCCGGTCATCTCGTCGATCGACGACACGCAGCCCCGGCCGCTGCTGTTGCAGGCGGCTGTGGTGCCGATCGCCTGGTGTCTGAGCAGCGGCGCCTGCGCGACGCTCATCGCTCCCGTCGCGGAGACGGCCGCGGCGGCCGCGGTCGCCCCGGTAGCCGCCGCCAGCATCTCGTGGTGGGTCGTCGGCCTCGGCGGCCTCGGCCTCGGGGCCGCGCTGGGCACGCTGCTCGCCATCCTCTTCCCCGGCACCATCGGCGTCAACGGGCTCATCGAGTACCCGATCTCGCACGACGTCGACTTCGAGCAGTTCGACAACTGGGGCCTGGACGAGGGCGAGTGGTACAACAGCCTGAAGGTCTACGCCGAGGTCATCAAGACGACGAAGCTGGTGGCGAACCAGCGCAACCTGCCCTTCGCCTGGGACTCCACAGAGGACGCGCGCCTCAAGCGGATCATCGACCAGGCATGTACGGCGCAGCGCGGCACCCAGGGCAAGGCCGGATGCGACGACGACATCATCGTCTACGTACCCGGGGCCAAGAACTACAAGGGCGCCGACATGACCGAGACCGGCAAGCACATCGTGGCCGCCATGGGCGACGGCGGATATCCGCAGCCGCCGACCCGGGCGGTGTGGTTCTACCCGGCGCGAAGCGCCGGCGGGCAGGCGGCGCGCGCCAAGGGCCACAGCCGCGGCTGGTTCGGCACCGCGGCGTTCAAACCGAACGCGTGCGACGTACGGGTTCCCGGGCAGACCTGCGACGAGTTCCCGTTCTGGTCGACCGACCAGGCGGTCGACCTGACCGGCCAGGTCGCCAGCTTGAAGCTGGTGTCGACAGCCGAGTCGCTTCCGCAGGCCAACGACATCAACGCGTTCTACGGCAAGTGCAAGGTGAGCGACAAGACCAAGTTCGTCGTGCTGCCGGTGAAGCCGTGGGTCGAGGCCGGCGGCCCGAGCTTCACCTTCAAGCTCAGCGGCGGCGGGG
Organism: Micromonospora aurantiaca ATCC 27029; assembly: GCF_000145235.1. Classification (NCBI taxonomy): domain Bacteria; kingdom Bacillati; phylum Actinomycetota; class Actinomycetes; order Micromonosporales; family Micromonosporaceae; genus Micromonospora; species Micromonospora aurantiaca (nom. illeg.). The sequence continues at coordinate 2,060,207 of NC_014391.1, forward strand.
CTAGCCTGTGCATGACGCCCGTGGCACCGTGAGCCGAGGAGCCTCCTGATGCTCGACGACATGCGCGTACTGCGCGAAGCGGTGCGGGAGTACCGCGTCGCGGCGACTGCTGCCGGCCTCGACTGGCCCGATTCGGGCGAGTCGCCGGCCGGGCCGCCGCCGGACCGGGTGCGCCGGATCTTCGACGTGGACCACGTCGCGGATCAGCTGGCCTGGTTGCAGTCGCAGCGCTGGCCGGACGCGCGGTTGCTCCCGAACGGCGGATGGCGGATGCCGTGGCCGGACGGTGGGGACGCGCTCGACTACCTGGGGCTGTCGATCGGCACGCCGTTCCCCTGGCGGCAGCAACTACCCCTGTTCCACTTCGACTTCCTGCTCTACACGTTCGTCCTCGCGGGCGAGCACGAGGGGGAGATCTGGCGCTACCCGGTGGGGGAGGACGCCTGGGAGTCGGTCCGTGCCGCCCCCAGCCTGGCCGTCCTCTTCGACCAGTGGACCAGGGGAATCGCCGCCGGTGTGGTCCGCTACGACGAGGCGAACAAGTGGCTCGTCGTCGAGGACGCGGACGGGGCACCCGACCTCGACCCGCTGGCCTTCCCGGTGACTCCGGTGGACGAGACGCTGCTGCACGCGCGGCAGCGTGAATGCGGGGCGAGCCCTGTGGCCGACGACGACGGCTTCGAGCACCAGGAACGGCTGCTCGACGCCATCGACGCGGCGAAGGCCACGCTCGGCAGCTAGACCGGCCTGCGGTGGGTGGGCCCCGGCCCGCCCACCGCAGCCGCGGTCAGTCCTCGAATCCGGCCGGGTGGGCGTCGCCGACAGCGTTCAGCAGCACACCCTGCTCCAGCAGCGCCTTGCAGGCGCAGAGGACCGTGGTGAACCCGCCCATCGAGTCGATCGCCCTGCTCACTGCCTGGTCGGCGGTGCCGGCGAAGCCGGTCTCGGTGATCCGGACCAGCGTGGTGTCGTCCTCACCGGGCAGGAACCGCCACTCGACCTGGGTGGGGGACTCCGGATCCCACTCGGCCAGGATGCGGCGGTTCTCCTCCACGTCCTTGACGGTGACGACGGTGGAGACGCCGTACATCTCCCAGTCCCAGGTGACGACGGCGCCGGGTTCCAGCCGGCCGCTGCTCCTGGTGAACCAGAACCTCGTGGTCACCGCCGGGTCGGCGAACGCCTGGAAGACCTCGGCGGCGGGCCGGCGGATGAGCATCTGCGCGGTGATGACAGGGGGTCGGGTCAAGCGGTCACTGTCCACGGGCAGTGGTGTTCCCTTCTCTCCTGGCCGGGCACTGCGGATGCGGTCACGGTACGGAATTCGCTTGAGCGGTGCCGCGACATGGGTCAGAGTCGTTCCATGATCTCCTACCGGAAGGGCGGCGACGCCCCGGCGCGATGAGCGCCCCCACGCGGCGCGACGACGCCGCGAAGACCCCGCACGACCTGTGGCAGCAGGCGGTCCGGATCCGCCAGGAATGGCTCGACCACGCCCTGTCCACACAGCCGGCCGACAAGCCCACCGCCGAGCGCTGCCTGACCGCCGTCTACGCGAGGGCGTCGCGGCCGCGACCCCGCTTCGAATGGGTCGACTCGCCGGCGAAGGCACTGCCTCTGGTCAGCGGCTGGCCCACACTCGACCGGCTCCACGAGCGCATCCGGGCGGTACGGCCGCCCCGGACACCGCTGCTGGCGAGCGACATCGCCATGGTCGTCTCCCAGCTCCGGGGCGCGCTCAGCGCGGGCGTCGTGCACACCGATCCCGAGCTGTCACCCGCACGCAGGGGCAAGGCCAAGGAGCCGTGGCCCGAGCTGGCGCCGCAGCGGGCGTTCGACGGCGGCGTACCGCTCGCCGTCGTCCTGCACCAGGGGGTACGCGCGGCGCTGCACCGCAGCCTCGCGCACGGGTTCTACCTGCCGGTGCGTGCGGCGCTCGCGGGCGACGGCCCGGTGCCCGTGTGCTGGTACGGGCAGCAGGACGCGTCCTGGATCGCCTACTACGACGTGCTGCGCCGGCTCGGCCTCGCCCGGTACGGGCCGGACGAGGCCGGACACCTGGACACCTGGGCCGACCTGGCCCGCTCCTGCGGCTGGTGGTGGCCGGGGGAGGAGGTCTGCGTCGTGGTGGACCGGCCACAGGTGATCCGGATCGAGCCGGTCCCCGGTACGCCGCACGACCGGGTCCGGCTGCGACCCGGCGGCGTGCGCTACCGCGACGGCTGCCAACCGCTGCTGAGCGGCGTGGGCGCCGATCCGGGATGACGGGCATCCGCGCGGGCGGAGACCTTGATTGGATAGGCGACGGTAAATAGATTGGGCTCGGGCGCCGCCGAGGTCCGCAGACCGGACCCCGGCGGCTGACCGGGCCGCCTTTCGAGCCGGGCACATCGGTCGTACGCATCGACCACTCACCGTGGCGCACCGCCGCGCCGCATCCTCGCGCACCGCCGCGTCCGACGACGACGCGCGCCGCTGCGCCCTGTCCGACGCCGAAGGACTTCCCATGACGATTCTCCGTGCCCGCCCCGCCCCGCTCGTGGCGGCCGTCGCCGCGCTGGCCGCCGTCACCGCGGCCGGTACGGCCCTGCTCACCGGCCCGGCCGCAGCCGCACAGGGCTGCCGGGTCGACTACACACCCAACCAGTGGCCCGGCGGGTTCACCGCGAACATCAAGGTGTCACCGGGTGACACCGCCGTCTCCAGTTGGACGGTCACCTGGACGTACGCCGGGGACGAGCGCGTCACGAACGGCTGGAACGCCACTGTGAGCCAGTCCGGGTCGACGGTGACCGCCCGCAACATGTCGTACAACGGCAGCATCCCGGCCGGCGGCTCGACCGAGTTCGGCGTGCAGGGCACGTACGGCACCGCCGGCGGCGCGCCGACCGGGTTCAGCCTGAACGGCGTACCGTGCAACGGCGCCGGCCCGACCACGCCGCCGCCTACCACGGCGGTGCCGACCACCGCCCCGCCCACGACTGCTCCACCGACCACCCCGCCTCCCACGACGCCACCTCCCACGACGCCACCTCCCACGACGGCACCTCCCACGACGCCGCCGCCGAGCGGGTGTGCGGGGGCGGTGCTGTGCGACGGCTTCGAGAACCAGACCGGCTCGACGCCGTCGGGTGACTGGAGCGTGGTGAGCCCGGACTGTTCCGGCGCCGGCACGGCCACCATCGACACGACCACCACGCACAGCGGCAGCCGCGCGATACGCATCAACGGTGCCGCCGGGTACTGCAACCACGTGTTCGTCCGGACCACGAAGAACCTCAGCGGCCTGGGCAGCGTCAGGTACGCCCGGATCTGGGTCCGGCACACCACCGCCCAGCCCACCGACCACACCACGATGATCACCATGACGGACGCCGCCGACGGCAACCGCGACCTGCGGCTGGGCGGCCAGAACGGCGCGCTCCAGTGGAACCGTGCCTCCGACGACGCCACGCTGCCCGAGCAGAGCCCGGCCGGGGTGGCGCAGAGCGTGCCGCTGCCCACCAACCGCTGGGCCTGCCTGGAGTTCATGGTGGACGGCTCCGCCGGCCAGTTGCGTACGTGGCTGGACGGTGTCGCCGTGACCGGGCTGACCGCCGACGGTGTGCCGACGCACGACATCGACGGCCAGTGGTACAACCGCGCCTGGCGACCGCAGCTCACCGACCTGAAGCTGGGCTGGGAGAGCTACGGCGGCGGCGCCGACACCCTCTGGTACGACGACGTGGCGATGGGCTCCACCCGGATCGGCTGCTGACCCACCGCGAGTGGAACGTCATGGGTGTCGAACGGGAGCGCGGACACCCATGGCGTTCCACCGAGAGCGGCTGGCTAGTGCTCGACAGTCATCCGCTGGGTGCCGATCACGGAGAGCAGCCGCAGCGCCTCCTCCGACGGTGAGCCGGGCGTGGCGGTGTAGATGACCACCTGCTGGTCGCGGTCGGTGATGTCGAGGACGTCGCAGTTGACAGTCACCGGTCCGACCAGCGGGTGCCGGAACGTCTTGCACAGCGTCCGCGCGCCGCCCACCTCGTGGGAGGCCCACAGGCGGGCGAACTCCTCGCTCCCGGCGAGCAGCTCCGCGATCAGCGCGGCCATCTCCGGGTCGTCCGGATAGCGGGCCGCCGCGGCACGCAACCGCCCGACCGAGTGGCGGGCGAACTCGCCCACGTCCGACACGTCGTACAGCCCCGCGCCGTGCAGGTGCGGGCCGAGGAACGCCCGGCGGACCAGGTTGCGGTCCCGCCGGGGCACTGCCGAGAAGTCCTCCATGAGCGCCGCCGCGAGGTCGTTCCAGGCGATCACCTCGAACGCCGCCGAGGTCACGAACGCCGCCGCCTGCGGCAGCCGGTGCAGCAGGTCCAGCACGCTCTGCCGTACCTCCCGGGGTGGCCCGGACGGCGGCGCGGGCGGCGCCCCGGCCAGGTGGTGGAGGTGGTCGCGTTCGGCGTCGGACAGCCGCAGCGCGCGGGCCAGCCCGGCCAGCACCTCCCGCGACGGACGCGGACCCCGGCCCTGCTCCAGCCTGGTGTAGTACTCGGTGGAGATGAACGCCAGCCGCGCCGCTTCCTCGCGGCGCAGTCCCGGGGTGCGGCGACGCCGCCCGGCGGGCAGGCCCACGTCGGCCGGGGTGATCCGCTCCCGCCTGCTGCGCAGGAACACTGCCAGCTCACGTCGGTCCACGACCCCCAGTGTGCCCTCGTGCGGCGGCGCGTATCCAGGTACCGGCGGTACCTGGATGGGCTCCGCGACCGGACGCAGGCTTGCCGGCATGGACACCACACGAACCGACACGATCGTCCACCCGACCGCCGGCCTGCTGGCCGGCAAGGTCGCCTTCATCACCGGCGCCGGGCGCGGCATCGGCGCCGAGGCGGCCCGGCTGTTCGCCGCCGAGGGCGCCCGGGTGCTGCTCGCCGCGCGGACCGAGGAGCAGTTGAAGGCGGTCACCGAGCAGGTCCGGGCCGCTGGCGGCACCGCCGAGTACGTGCTCTGCGACCTGGCCGACGCGGCAAGCGTGCGCGCCGCCGTCGACCGCACGGTCGAGGTGTACGGCCGCCTCGACGTCGCCTTCAACAACGGCGCGACGATCGTGCCGCCCGGACCGATGGACCGGGTACGCGAAGAAGACTTCGACCACGTCTACACCGTCAACCTCAAAGGGCCGTGGCTCGCCATGGTCGCCGAGGTCGCCGCGATCCGGGCCACCGCCGGCACCGGCGCGATCGTGAACAACTCCAGCGTCGGCAGCCTGATGGGCAACCCCGCACTGCCCGCGTACGGGGCGATGAAGCGCGCGGTGAACAGCCTCACCGAGTCCGCGGCGATCACCTACGGGCCGGAGGGCATCCGCGTCAACGCGATCGCCCCGGGCAGCACGCTCACCGAGATGATGCGCTCCTGGGACGCGGAGTCGCCCGGCATCATCGACCGGCTCGCGGCCGCCAGCCCGTTGCGCCGGGCCGCCGAACCGGACGAGATCGCCCAGGCCGCCGCCTGGCTGCTCAGCGACCGCGCCTCCTTCGTCACCGGTACGGTGCTGCGGGTCGACGGCGGCGCGCGGGCCTGACCCGGCTCAGACGGCGGCGTCCTGGACCGGACGGGGCTCGACCGCGCCGTCCGTCACGGGGGAAGGCCGGAAGCCCTTGACGACCAGGTAGACGCCGAGCGAGAACTCCCACACCGCGATGGGGAGCGCGGCGACCGCCGCCACCGCTGACAGCCGGTCCCAGGCGCCGAACAGGGTGCCGAGGTCGGAGGCGACGAGCAGTGGCGCGCCGACGAGCCCGAGCACCGGCAGCACGCGCGGCACGAGGCGGGACTGGTAGAGCAGGGTGCCCAGCAGCAGCGCGTTCACGGCGGGCAGGTAGCCCTGGCTGAGCAGGAAGACCGAGTCGTAGAACGCGACGAGCGCGCGGCCGGTGACGAGCGCGTCCGGCCCGGCGTCGGACTGCCGCAGCGCGACGAGCGTCAGGATGCTCGCGACGCCGACGAGGATGCCTGCGGCTTCGAGTACCCGGGCGCCGACGAAGCCCAGCGCCCGGGCCGGACCGTGGCGCGTGAGCACCGGGTACAGCGCGACGGAGGTGCCGATGCAGGCGAGCGCGACGATCATCTCCAGGACGCCGCCGAGGACGACCGGAGCCTGCGAGGTGGTGCCGAGGACGTAGTCCGACTCGCGGACCGGGGCGTACAGGGCCACGGTGGGGATCGAGACGAAGGTGAGCAGATAGGCGCCGCCCGCGACCAGCGAGGTCTTCCGCAGTGAGTCCATCGGGGCCTCCCTCCGTCGCCGCCAGGCCGATGGTGGTGATGCCCTCACTCTGCTGTGGACCCGCGCGGCGGCACATCGGCCGCTCGGGCAGTCACCTCGCGCGATGCGCACGGGCCACCGGTGCGGCACACCGGTGGCCCGTGCGCGTCAGCGGCTCATCGCGTACGCCACCACGAGCGCGACGAGCGCCAGCGCGGCCAGCACCGCCGCCACGATCTTCGCCGTGCTGTACGGACGCTCGCCGATGACCTCACCGGTCCGCGCGTTCACCAGAACCTGGTACGACCGGCCCGCGTGCAGGTACGCGGCGATCCACACCGGCAGCAGGACCAGCTTGTACGACACGTCGGAGTACGTGGTGTCCACGGCGGACACCCGCTGCTCGTCACCGCCGATGTCCGACCGGCAGTCGCCCTCGATGACCGGCGCCATCCGCGCCTTCGCCTCGGTCAGGCCCGCCTCGGGCTCGGTGTCGTACCGCAGCGCCTGGTATCCGGCCAGGTAGTCGCCGTGGTACGCGGCCGCCTCGGTCAGCGGCCACGGCGCCAGCTTGTCCAACTGCTCGGTGGGCAGGTGGGTGGTGGCCGGCACCAGCACGTCGTCGAAGTCCCGGCGTACGGTGCCGGCGGCCGGATGCCACCGGGTGTGCCGCACCTGCCGGGTCCTCGTCTCCTGCCTGCCGTCGACTGTCACCGTGTACGTCTCGGTGACGTAGTAGTGCTCGCCCCGCTGACCCTGGTAGTCCGACACGGTCCGCGCGTCGAACGTCCAGTGCGGCAGGTACGTACCCTTGAGCGTCTCCGCCTCGCTGATCTTCTTCAGGCTCCCGGGCGCGAACCAGCGGCTGCGGCACCACTGGCCCAGGGCCGTCCGCACACCGTTGCGGTCGACGGCGAACGGCAGCACCGCCTCCGGCGCGATCAGCTCACCCGCCCCGGCGTCGGCCACCAGGGGAGCCGCGCAGAACTGGCAGCGCTGCGCCAGCGCGTCGCTCTCCGTCCGGGCGCCGCAGCCCGGGCAGACGAACGTGTGCGCCCCGACGCTCGCCACCGGCTTGCGGGGCAGCGACGCCAGTTCCGCGTACGCGTGCTCACGCACCTCCCGGCCGGCGCCGGCGATCTCCTGCCGGTGCCCGCAGTACGGGCAGCTCAGCGCGGTCGTGCCGGGCGCGAACTCGACCCGGGCGCCGCACCCCCCGCACTGGTAGGAGGGCGGCGAGACAGCCGTGTCGCTCATTGCGGCGGCAGCGGCGGCGGGACGCTGGCGAGCACCGACGCCAGCTCGGGCACCTGCCCGGCGGGCTGCCACTGCGCCATCCCGGTACGCCAGACGAGCGTGTCCGCCCCGAGCGCGCCCGCGTTCGCCTGCTCGGCCAGCGCGCCGAGGTCGTACGGGCCCTGCCGCTGGCCGCCGACGCCGACGTACCACTGGGCCTGGTCCGGCAGCGGCGGCGGCTCGGTGGCGGCCGGCTGCGTGGCGGCGGGCTGCGGCGGCTGCGTGGCCGCGCCTCCGCCCATCGAGCGGGCCATCTGCTGGCCCATCGCCATGCCCAGCCCCAGGCCGATGCCCGCGCCCGCCTCGCCACCCGGGTTGTTCGCCGCGGCCTCCATCGCGTTCGCGGCCTGGAAACGGGTGTACCGGTCCAGGTCGCCGACCGCGCCCATGCTGGTCCGCTTGTCCAGCGCCTGCTCGACCTCCGGCGGCACCGACACGTTCTCGATGACGAACTTGGGGATCGCGATTCCGACCTCGGCCAGTTCCTCGGTCAGCACGGCGGCCAGCCGCCGGCCGATCGCGTCCTGGTGCGCGGCGAGGTCCAGCAGCGGCACGCCGGCCGTGGCGAGCGCGCCGCCCAGGCGTCCCACCATGAGCTGCCGCAGGTATTCCTGCACCTCCTCGGTGCGGAACTGCGGATCGGTGCCGACCAGTTCCCGCAGCAGCCGCGACGCGTCCACCACGCGGGCCGCGAAGGCGCCGAACGCCCGTACCCGGACGACGCCGAACTCGGCGTCGCGCAGGATGACCGGGTTCTGGGTGCCCCACTTCATGTCGGTGAACTGCCGGGTGTTGACGAAGTACACCTCGGCCTTGAACGGCGAGTTGAAGCCGTACTTCCAGCCCTTCAGCGTGGACAGGATCGGCAGGTTGCGGGTCTCCAGCGTGTACGTCCCGGGTTCGAAGACGTCGGCGATCTTCCCCTCGTTGACGAACACCGCCGTCTGGGACTCCCGGACGACCAGTTTGGCGCCCATCTTGATCTCGTTCTGATACCGGGGGAATCGCCAGACCATCGTGTCGCGGCTGTCGTCCAGCCACTCGATGATGTCGATGAGTTCGCCCCGGAGCTTGTCCATCAGCCCCATCGCAACCCTTTCCTCGGCGCCGGTCTCCGGCGTCGCGGGCGACCATAGCAACCGCCCGCCACCTGCGAAAAGAGAACGATTCTGCGCCTATCGGCGCCCACCGATCGGGGTCGCTCAGCCGGTTTCGCCGGCCATCGATTCGCCGGTGGCCGTACGCTGCTCCGGAATCCGGGACGCCCGGCCGGGGGTGTCGACGACGCGTTCGGTCTCCTGCACCAGATAGTGCGGACGGCGCTTCGTCTCGTAGTAGATCCGGCCGATGTACTCGCCGATCACCCCGAGAATCATCATCTGGATGCCGCCGAGCCCGATCACGCTGACGATGATGGTGGTGTAGCCGGGCACGTCGATGCCCTTCTCCACGGCGTCGGCGACCACCCAGGCCATGTAGCCCACCGCGATGAGCGTGAGGAAAAGTCCGCCGTAGATGGCCAGGCGCAGCGGCCGGTTGTTGAACGACAGCAGGCCGTCGAACGCGTAGTTGAACAGCTTGCCGAACGTCCAGCGGCTCTGCCCGGCCTGCCGGGTCTCGTTGCGGTGCGCCACCACCGCGGTGCGGAAGCCGATCCAGGAGAACAGGCCCTTGGAGAAGCGGTTGTACTCCGGCATCGCCAGGATCGCGTTCACCGCGAGCCGGGACAGCAGCCGGAAGTCACCGGCGCCGTCGAGCAGGCGGACGTCTATCCACCAGTTGACCAGGCGGTAGAAGGAGCGCGAGGCGACCATCCGGATGAACCGGTCACCGCGGCGGTCCCGGCGGGCGATCACCTGGTCGAACCCCTGGCGGTAGAGCATCACCATCTCGGGCAGCAGCCGCGGCGGGTGTTGCAGGTCGGCGTCCATGATGACGACCGCGTCACCGGTGGCCCGGCGCAGGCCGGCGAGCATGGCCGCCTCCTTGCCGAAGTTGCGGCTCAGCGACGTGTAGCAGACGGCCGGGTCGGCCGCGGCGAGCCGGCGCAGCGCCGCCAGCGTGCCGTCCTCGCTGCCGTCGTCGACGTACACCACCTCGACGTCCACGTCGGTCAGCTCGGCGAGCGCGGCGCTGAGCATCTCGTGCAGCCGCTCCACCGACGCTTCCTCGTTGAAGCAGGGCACCACCACCGACAACCGCACGGTGCTCACCCCGCCCGGCCCGGACACACGCATCCGGCGCCCACGCCGTCAGAGGCGGTAGACAAGCGTGCCATCGACATCCTCCCGGGTGATGCCCAGCCCGTCGACCGGCCGGTTCTCGATGCCCTCCCACGGCGTCCCCGCCGCGCGGCTCGGCACCGCGACGACCGACCGCACGCCGATCCCGCGCAGGTAGGCCACGCTGCCCGCGTCGGGGAACGTCGCCACGGCGACCCGCGTCTGGGCCTGGGTGACCGGCTCGAAGCCGCCGAGCCCGTTGGTGATCCGGGGGAACCCGTCGGTGGACCACAGCATGTAGTTCAGATCGCCCACCCCGCCGGCGGGCAGCACCAGCATCGGTTCCGGCGCGGTCCGCATCGCGGCCGGTGGCGTCGGCACGGTCGGGTGCGGCGTGCGGTTGACGCCCTCCAGCGTGACCAGGGCGAGCGGCACCAGCAGGACCAGCGCCGCCGCGGCCCGGGACACGCGTGCGGCCGCGGGCCGGCGCCACGACTCGGCCAGCGCCGTCACCAGCCCGGCCGCCAGCACGGCGAGCAGCAGGCTGGTCCAGTGCATCATCCGGCCCGGGGTACGCAACGCGTCCCAGCCCGGCAGGAGGTTGGACAACGTCAGGTAGCCGGGGTCGCCGTCCCCGCCGAGCGTGGCGCCCAGGCCCAGCAGCACGGTGCCGGCCACGCCGAGCCCCAGCGCGATCCGGTGCCGCACCGGGAACGCCGAGACGAACAGCCCCGCCGCGGCCAGCCCGATCAGCGTCATGCCGGGTAGCAGCGCCATCTCCGGCGGCCAGGACAGCTGCTCGCGGGCGGCGGCGTGCCTTTCCCCCCACAGCCACGAGTCGCCCGGCGCGGTGACGAACCCGATCAGCGGCGGGGAGAACATCTTGGTCCAGTCCAGCGAGCGGACGGCCTGCGGGTTGAGGTCGACCACGCGCAGGTAGACCAGACCGAGCAGCAGCGTCACGGTGCCGAACACGGCGCCGCCGGCCAGGTCCGCGACGAGCAGCCGCCGGCCGAACGGGGGGCGCTCCCGCTTGCGCCACCAGGACCAGCCGTAGCAGCCGGCCGCCACCAGCACGGCGGCCAGCAGGAAGTAGACGAGCGGCAGCCCGATGCCGAAGCCGAGCGTCACCTGCCAGGCCGCGACGAGCCACCCGGCCACCGCCCAGCCGGGCCGGCGGCGCTCCGGCCGGTATCCGTGACGCAGCGACCAGCCGTGGCCGCGCGCCAGCATCGCCAGCGCCAGCGCGATCCCGCCGCTGGACAGGATGTTCAGGTGGCCGGAGTGCGCCAGCCGCCAGGGCGCGTACGCCCACGCGATCCCGGCGACCGCACCGCCCCAGCGGTTGGCGCCGAGCTGCCGGGCCAGCGCGTACGCCCCGAGGAACGCCAGCGCGTGCAGCAGCACGTAGAGCACGTTGTAGCGGATCACAGCGGCCTCGAAGCCGGAGCCGAGCATCCCGAACGGGGCGTACCCGAGCAGCGTGTCGCTGTAGGCGTAGGTGTAGCGCTCCGGGTAGAACGTGTTCGAGTTCCAGAGGTTGGCCGGGTCGCTGAGCAGGGCGTGCCCCGACCAGGCGACCTGCCACGCCTGCAACGTCGGGTCGCCGAGGTCGCCGGGGATCGTGGTCGCCGGGTGCCGCATCGTCGGCCAGGTCAGCACCACCGCCAGCAGCAGGCTGCCCAGGATCGCCAGCGTCCACTCCGGGTTCGGCCGCCACCGGCGTCTGCCGTCCGGGGAACGCCCGTCGGAGGGGCGGTCGTCCGAGGGCGGCTCGGCGGGAGGCCGCGCGGGACCGGTGTCCTCAGCGGCCGGCGGGGCGACGGCGGGCCGGATTTTCATGGGATAGATGCTTCACGATGCTGCTGGTCCTGTCGATCCGCTGTCCGAAATGTGGTTGAAACTTCCGGCCGGCATACCGGAAGGCCGGCTACTCGAACCGGTCGGCGAGCGCCGACAGCTTACTGACGTACGCCGGCCAGTCGTAGCCCTCGGGAACGTTCCGGTTGTCCCGCCCCAGCCCGATCGCCGCGTCGTGCTGCTCGCGCATGACGTCGGCGTGCCCGGCGTGCCGGGCCAGGTCGACGCAGACGTGCACGATGACATGGTGCAGTGTCACGTCCTGCCGGCCCGGCTGCCACCACGGCACCCGCCCCGGCGCGTCCAGCGGCAGCGTCTCGATCGTCTCGTCCGCGAACGCCCCGACGCGGCGGTACAGGTCGATCAGCCCGTCCTTTGTCTCGTCGGCCCGGGCGTACCAGTCCGCCTGCGGGTCGCCGTCGAACGCGTCGTCCGGAACCAGTTCCCCGGGGGTGGGGAACTCGCGGCCGAACGTGGTCCCGAAGTAGCCGGCCTCGACGTTCAGGCAGTGCTTGAGCAGGCCCAGGAAGTTGTTGCCGGTCGCGGTGCGGGGAAGCCGGGCCTCACGTTCGCTCAGCCCGTCGAGCTTCCAGATCAGATTCTCCCGGATCGCGCGCAGGTAGTGGTGCAGCGTTGCCTTCGGGTCGTACGGCTCACTCATGCCCGACACTCTTCCGCATGGGTCGGACATCGTGGGGGCGGCGTCAGCCGGTCTGGCTGCTGTCCTTGTGCGCGCCCCACCCGTGCCAGCGCTCGATCTCGATCCAGGCGCTGACCCGGGCGCGGTCCCGCCGGGGGTAGGGGCGCCCGGTGTAGTGCTGCGAGATCCGGTCGATGTCCGCCAGGCCGTCGTCGTCGCGCAACTCGGCGACGCGCCCGATGAGGCTGACGTGGGTGTACCAGTTCTCCTCGTCCAGCACGGTCAGGGAGACCCGGGGATCGCTGCGCAGGTGCGCCAGCCGGCGGCGGCCCTCGTCCATGTTCACCAGGACGCGGCCGTCCTCCCACAGGTACCAGGTGGCCGCGGACACCGGCTGGCCGTCGCGCAGCGTGGCGATGACGGCCGGGTTCGGCTTGCGCAGCATGGCGACGGCGGGCTCGGGCAGCGGCGGCTTCGACATAGCTCTCACTCTACGTACCCGCCGGGTCCGCCGCTGGTCATGCGGACGGCGCCGCCCGGACGGGCTCCCCGGCGGCGCCCGCCGGGGAGCCCGTCGCACGCCGGTCAGGCGCGTGCGCTCCACTGCTGGTTGGTGCCGCCGTGGCAGTCCCAGAGGTTGATCCTGGTCCCGTTGGCGGTGCCGTAGCCGGCCGCGTCCAGGCAGCGCCCGGACTGGACGCCGCTGATCGTGCCGTTGGCGTTGAGGTTCCACTGCTGGTTGGGCTGGCCGTTGCAGTCCCAGATGATCACGCTGGTGCCGTTCGCGGTGCCCCGCCCACTCGCGTCGAGGCACTTGTTGCCAAGCACCTACAACTGCTTGGCCGAGGTGTAGGTCCAGCGCTGCATGGTGCCGCCCCAGCAGTCGTACAGCTGCACCGCGGTGCCGTTCGTGGTGCTGCCGTTCGGCACGTCCAGGCACCGGCCCGAGCCGGCGCCGACGAGCTGCACGTTCTGGTACGTGCCGCCGCCGCTGCCGGGGGTGCCGATGCTGCCGGACACCGACTGCAACGCGCGGTACCAGACCGCTGCCATCTTGTCGTAGCCGGTGGCGGTCGGGTGGATGCCGTCGATCAGGTCGGCGGTGGTCAGCGCCGAGTGCTGGTCGACCAGGTGGACCCGCTTGCCGGCGTTCACCTTCGACTGCACGATGCCGGGCAGCGCGGCGTTGAACGTGCGCACCGCCGCCGCCTGGCCGGAGTTGGCGAGCGGGATGATCTGCGCGACGAACACGTCCGCGTTCGGCGCCGTGGTGGTGATGCGGTCGATGAGCGAGGAGAGCCGGTTCGGCGCGGTCGAGACGTTGTAGTTCTGCAGGATGTCGTTGGTGCCGATGTGCAGCAGCACGGTGCGCGGCTGGTAGGCGTTCAGCCAGCCGGTGATGTTGGCGTCGATCTGGTCGATGCGCCAGCCGGGGTGGCCCTCGTGGTCGTGGTCGCCGAGGTTGCCCGGCCCGTTGAACTGCGAGCCGACCAGGTCGACCCGGTAGCCGCCGCCGGCCAGCCGCTGCCACAGGCCGATCCGGTAACCGCCCGGCACCTGGGTGCCCTCGGTGATGGAGTCACCGAGCGGCATCACCCGGGTGCCGCCGTTGGACTCCGCGCCGGCCGGGCCGGCGGGCGTCAGCACGCCGGCGGCCAGCAGCGCCAGCGCGGCGCCCGCGGTGAGCCATCTCCTCGCTCCGGTACGCATGAACGCTCCTCTCACGGGCTGGTGCAGGTCAGGGACGGGGTGGACGGTGAGCCGTCGGCGATGAAGCCGAACGTGGTCGAGCCGGACGCGGGCACGGAGCCGTTGTACGCCGCGTTGCGGACGGTCGCCGTGGATCCGCTGGTGCTCAGCGTGCCGCTCCAGACCTGGCTGATGCTCTGACCACCGGCGAGGGTCCACCGCACCGACCAGCCGTTGAGCGCCGCGGCGCCCGCGGTGACCGTCACCTCGGCCTGGAAACCGCCGGACCAGGAGTTGGTGGTGCGGTAGGTCGCGGTGCAGGCGTCGCCGGTCGGCGGCGGCGTGCTGGGCGGCGGGGGAGAGGAGGGTGGCGGGGTCGACGGGGGGACCGGCGGCGGGGTGCCGCTGAGGCCGGAGGTGAACCACCAGTGGTCGATGTTGAACAGCGAGCCGCTGCCGCCGGTGAACCGCAGGTAGAGGTCGTGGGTGCCGGTGGCGCCGCTGACCGGGCAGCTCGGGTTGGTCCAGGTCTGCCAGTCGCCGGTGGGGGTCACCTGGCAGGTGCCCACCAGCGGGCCGGTCACGCTGTCCAGGCGCAGCTCGATGGACCCCCCGCTGCCGGCCGAGGCCACCATGGCGGTGAACTTGGTCGCGCCGGCGCCGAAGGCCACGCCCTTGACCTTGATGTAGTCCCCGTTGTCGATGTAGCCGACGTTCCTCCCGCCCAGGGAGGACGCCTCGGTCTCGACCCCCTGCCCCCAGGCCATCGTCTCGGCCTCCTGCCGGGAGTACGGGTTCACGGTGCCGACCTGCGGGGCGCCGGTGGTGGTCATGTTGATCGTGGGGATCGAGCCGTCAGCGCCGTAGGAGAACTTCTCCACCGCCACCGACCTGGTGAAACCGCCGCCGCCGGGCAACGCGCCGTTGTGGTAGAAGAAGTACGAGTTGCCCTTGAAGTCGATGATCCCGGGATGGTTGGTGAAGCTGCTGCCCTGGGTCGGCATGATCGTCCCGCGGTACGTCCACGGGCCCAGCGGCCCGGGAGCGGTCGAGTAGGCGACGAACTCCGAGCAGCACCTGGCCGCGAACGCCATGTAGTAGAGGCCGTTGCGCTTGTACACCCACGGCCCCTCCTCGTAGAGGGTCGGCCGGTTCGCGTCACCGGTCCGCGCCCCGAAGCCCGCGGTGGTCAGCGGGATCTGGGTGGGGCTGCCGGAGTACGAGGTCATGTCCGCGTTCAGCTTCACGTACCACAGTCGCGGGTTGCCCCAGTACAGGTACGCCTGGCCGTCGTCGTCGATGAACACCGTCGGGTCGATCTCGCCGTTGCTCACCAGCGGACGCCCGATGGCGTCACGGAACGGCCCGGTGGGGCTGTCCGCCACCGCCACCCCGATGCCCATCTGGCCGGTCGCCCGGACGACCATCGGCACGTACCAGTAGAACTTGCCGTTGCGCTGGACCGCCTGGCCGGCCCACGCGTCCTGCTTGGCCCAGCTGAACGTGGCGAGGCTGAGCGGCGACCCGTGGTCGGTCCAGTTCACCATGTCGTCGGACGAGAAGACCCGCCACTCCTTCATGGTGAACCAGGTCGAGTTGTCCTCGTCGTGGCCGGTGTAGAGGTAGACGCGGCCGTCGTGGACCAGCGGGGCCGGGTCGGCCGTGTAGATCGTCTGCACGATCGGGTTGTCCGCCCGGGCGACGGTCGGGGTCAGCCCTCCGGCGATGACCGGGGCCAGCCCCAGCAGGGCGAGCATCGTCACGGCCAGCGCGAGCCATCGTCTGGTCCGGCGGTCGGGTCTCCATAGCGTTGAGGTCACAGGTCGTCTCCCCGGTAGGCCGCGCCGCGGCGGATGGGTACGGTCGGCGAAGGTCGGGCCGTCACGCCCGGCTCCACTTCTGGCTGCTGCCGCCGGTGCAGGCGGACAGGACGATCGGGGTGCCGTTGCCGGTCCCGCCGCCGTTCGGGCTCAGGCACAGTCCGGACTGGACGCCGGTGATCGTGCCGTCGGTGTTGACGTTCCACTGCTGGTTGGCGCCGCCGTTGCAGTCCCAGATGATGACCCGGGTGCCGGACGAGGTGCCCTGGCCCTCGGCGTCGAGGCACTTGCCGCCGTACACCTGGAGCTGCCGGCCGGAGGTCGCCGTCCACTGCTGGTTCGCGCCGCCGTTGCACTCCCACAACGTCACCTGGGTGCCGTTGGTCTGGGACTGGTTCGGCACGTCCAGGCAGCGGCTGGAGTTGGGGTTGAGCAGGGCGCCGCTCGTACCCCCGGGGTTGCCGCCCGGGCCGGCGACCACCGACAGGTTGTCGAACTGGGCGGTCTCGCCCTGGCTGGTGCCGAAGCCGACCTGGCCGGTGCCGAACGTGGAGTCGGTGACCGTGCCGACAGTCGTGCCGTCGATGGTGGCGGTGATGGTGGAGCCGGCGAAGCCCAGCGCGAGGCTGTGCCAGCGGTTGGTGCCGAGCGCGGCGACGTTCCCGCTGCGCAGCGTGGCGAGCTGCCCGGCGGTGTTGTTGCGCAGGATCGACCACGAGCCGGAGTCGGTGACCCGCAGGAAGTAGCCGTTGTACCGGCCGATCGGGTCGAGGTTCGTGGTGCCGACGCGGCCCTGGATCTGGGCGTAGCCGGACTGTTCGAGCAGGACGTCGGCGGAGACGGTGTAGTTGCCCCAGCTCAGGTTCCCGCCGTAGGTGGCCGGGTCGGCGAGCGTCTTCCAGGTGATCGGGGCCTGCGCGGACATCTGCCGCAGGCACATGCCGGCCCGGCCGCCGCCGCAGCCGACGGTCTCGAACGCGCCCTGCATGTCCTGGAGGTACTTCGGTATCCGCCCGGCCGCGTAGCCGTCGAAGTCGTCGCGGTACGGCAGGCCGAGCGAGCCCTGTGCCGGGCTGGTGGCGGTGCCCTTGCCCTGCCCGGTGGTCGTGGTGACGGTGTAGAGGTGCCCGGGCTGGACGGTGAGCGAGAACGATCCGCCCGACGGGGTGATGTCCGCGCCGCGGACGAAGAAGTCGTTCGGGTTCGTCGAGTTCAGGTTCGTGGACCAGACGTGCACCTGGCCGGTGGAGAGCCCGCCGGTGACGTTCACGGTGAGCTGCTGCGCCGATGTGGCGTCCATGGTCTCGATGACGGTGCTGTAGTCGCCGCCGGTGGGGGAGCGCAGCGACACGTAGCTGCCGTTGTTGCGGTTGCCGCCCAGGTAGCCCGAGGACGAGTCGAGGTAGCGCCAGCCGGGCGCGGTGAACTGGGTGGTGTGCGCCAGCGCCCAGGTGTTCTTGCCGACCGAGTACCAGCCGGACCAGGGCTGGTTGGCCAGGATCAGCCCGACCGTGGACCAGGGCAGGTTCGGTGTGATCGCGGCGATCAGGTCCCAGTTGAGGTAGGCGACCATCCGGCCGTCGATGTAGCCGCGGTTGATGCCGCGGGCCAGCGGCTTGGCGCCGTCGTTGTAGTCCTGCGAGCCGCCCTCGCTGTTCCACAGCGTCTTGCCGGTGCTGGTGGCGGTGGACGAGACGGTGCAGGTGGTCTGCGCGCTGAGGTAGCCGCACGGGTAGTGGCCGCTGAGCACGTCGATGCTGTTGCGCAGCGTGGTGTTGCCGGCGACGGCGTTCGCCGGGCCCCAGCTGCCCGGGTAGTCGTCGCCGTAGATGATCTTCACGTTGCCGTACCCGTTGCTGTTCAGCGCCTGACGCAGGCTGATGGTCCAGTTCGCGTCGGTCCGCTTCTCGTTCTGGGCGGCGGTGACGTAGTCCATGGTCAGGTTGTGCTGCCGCGCGCAGCCCAGCCAGTCCACGAAGTAGTTGATCATGTCCTGGGACATGAAGTTGCCGTTGCCGATCCACCCGGGAGCGCCCCAGGGCAGTGCCGCCAGCTTGATGGCGGGGTTGCGGGCCTTGGCCTGCTCCATGATCCACCACTGGTAGCCGCGGTTGCAGTTGAGATCGCCCCGGACGTGCTCGTGGCTCGGCTCGGAGCCGCTGGTGGAGTTGGTGTCGCCGCCCATCTCGACCTTGAGGATCTGCAGCGCGGCGCCGTGGCCGGGCTTGAACAGGTAGTCCAGGATCTGCCCGCGTTGCGGCTCGGGATAGTCGATCAGCAGCCGGCTGTTGCCGCCGCCGCCGCTGACCGCGCCGACCCCGTCGAACGTCTGGCCGCCGGAGGCGCCGTTGACGGTGATCGAGGTGGCCGCCTGCGCGGGGGTCGCGGCGAGCGTCAGGCCGCCGCCGGTGGCGGCCAGGGCGAGAGCGAGGGCGGGTGCGGCGAGACGCGATGGCCCGGATCGGACGGGCCGGGGACGGGGGATCACCATGACGGCTCCTCGGGTACGCGCGGGCGCCCGACCGTCCGGGACGGTGCCTCGCGAGTTGTGGATGGCCGTCGGTGTAAACGCTAACAGCGGCGGTGCGGTGGCCCCAGGGGTGCCGGTGGTGGTGGCCTGCGGGGTCGTGAATGTTAGCGCAAACATCGACCAGAGTTAATTAGAGCACATCCCGGCGTCCGGCGGGGCGTCGGTCCTCTCGCCGGTGCCGGGCCGGGGGCCGCGGTGCCACCCCTCGGCCCGGCTCCCCGTGCGGGGATCGGCGGGCCGGCCCGGTCAGGGGCTGGTGCAGCTGACGCCGCTGGGCGCCGTGGCGCCGTTCCCGGTGGCGGTGAACCCGAACGTCGTCGAGGCGTTCGCGCCCAGCGTGCCGTTGTACGCCGCGTTGCGGACCGACACCGAGCCGGAGGTGCCGGTGTTGACGCCGTTCCAGAGGCTGCTGATCGCCTGGCCGGAGGCCAGGGTCAGGCGTACGGTCCAGCCGTTGAGCGTGGCGGCGCCGTTGTTGGCCACCGTGACCTCGGCCTGGTAGCCGCCGGGCCAGGTGTTCACGGTCCGGTAGGTGGCGGTGCAGGCGCCCGGCTCACCGGTCGGCGGGGGCGTGGTCGGCGGAGGCGTGGTGGGCGGAGGCGTGGTGGGCGGGGCGGTGGTCGGCGGCGCGGTGGTGGGCGGCGGCGTGGTGGACGCGAACTGGCTGAAGAACCGCCAGATCTCCCCCGACGTCCAGGTCCGGGAGTCGTTCGGGCTGGACGACCCGTCGACCGGGCTGGGGGTGTGGTCGCCGTCGAACGCGGCCCACTGCACCGGGTAGCCCTCGCGGCAGCCGGAGTACGTGGTGGTGATGTGGGTGAGGCTGCCCCGGCTCGGCTCGCGCGGGCTCTGCGCGGTGCAGCCGTTGTTGCGGACGAACGTGTCCCGCAGCGACCGGCCCGCGGAGATGTTCAGCACGCTGTCGTAGATGCCGTGGATGCCGAAGTAGGCGACCGGCTGGGTGCCGCCGTTGCAGCCGCTGAGGTTGGCGCCGGAGATGACGGTGACCGCGCGGACGACAGTGGGCCGGGCGCAGGCCACCGCGTAGCTCATCGCCCCGCCGTAGCTCCAGCCGAGCGCGAACCGCTGGCTCGTGTCGACGCAGAGGTCGTTCTCGATCTGCCGGGAGATGTCGTCGAACAGCGTCAGGTCGCGGCCGTTGGTGTTGGCCCAGCCGTTGTCGATGCCCTGCGGCGCGACGAAGATCGTGCTGTTGTTCGACAGCGGCAGCAGGCCGTAGTAGCCGGCCGAGGCGACGTTGTTCGCCGAGCCGTTGAGCCAGTGGAACCCGAAGATCAGCCGGTACGGGCGGTTGCGGTCGTACCCGTCCGGGAGGCGCAGGATGTAGCTGCGGTTCTGTCCGCCGCTGGAGATGGTGCGCGTCCCGCTGGACAGCGTGGGTGCCTTGCCGCAGCCGGCGGTCGCGGCGAGTGTGCCGCTCGTCGACGCCTGTGCCGTCTCGCCGAGGCCGCCGTTGAGCGCGCCGCCGGCGACCGCCGCGAGGAGCACGGCCGCGGCGGCGATGGATGAGAGAAGCGGTGTTCGTTTCGCCATTGCTTGACTCCTTGCCCTGGGTGGCGGTGCAGGCCGGACCGTCCGTCGATGCCGACGTCGCCTGCGAAGAGGGCGCGGAGCCGCGCGTGCGGCCGGGGCCGAAGTCGTCCGTGGCCGCCTGCGTCGGCGTGCATCGGCGGAGCGGCCCGGACCGGTCACCGACCGGCGGGGCGGCGAGGAAGGTGCCTCGGGTCGCCTTGCCGATTGCGGGGGTGACGGGGAGCGTGCCCTTCGCTCCCGTGCCGGAACATAGCAGGTTATCGATAACATGTTCAACCGGCCGGGCCCGGAGGAGTGCCGGGTGGGCCGCCGGGTGAGCGCTCACAGAAGCGCGCGGCGCGAGCGCCGCCGCCTGCTCAGGCGTGGTCGGCCAGGGCCGGCAGGTCGCAGCCGGCGAGGGCGTCCGGCTGGGGTACGCGGGCCAGGTCGGCCTCCGCGAGCCCGAGTCGCCGGTACGCGGTGTGCAGCGCCGCGACCACGGCGCCCAGCGCGCCGGAGAGGTCGCCGAGTTCCGCGCCGTGCACTGTCGCCTCGGCGGCGGGCACGATCTCGTGCAGCCGGCCGCGCAGCCGGACCAGGTCGGGTGTGAGCGCGTGGGAGATGCCGCCGCCGAGGACGATCACCTCCGGTTCGTAGGCGACCACCGCCGCGGTGAGGATGACCAGCAGCGCCTGCTCGACGTACTGCCGGACCGGCACCAGGCGGGGGTCGGCCGAGCGGAACACGTCGGCCGCGTTGTCGAACGACAGGCCGAGCTCGCGGGCCCGGGCGAGGATGCCGGAGCCGCTGATGATCCGTTCGAGCGGTGCGCCGAGCGGACCGGCGGGCAGGTGGCCGAACTCGCCGACCAGGCCGCTGCGCCCCCGGAACAGCCGGCGGTCGATGGCGACGCCGGCGCCGAGCCCCGCCCCGATGGTGAGCATCACCGCGGTCTGCGCGTCCCGGGCGGCGCCGAAGCGCAGCTCCCCGAGCAGCGCGTAGTTGGAGTCGTTGTCCACCTCGACCGCGGTGCCCAGGTGCTTCTCCAGCAGCCGCAGGAACAGCGGGTCCTCCACCTGGGGCAGGTTCGGGGCGTTGGAGACCGCCCGGTCGCCCTGCCGGACGGCGCCGGGCAGGCCCACCGCGACGCAGTCGAGCCGTTCCCGGTCGGCGCCGACTGTCGCGACGATCAGGTCGGCCAGCCACTGGGCCAGCCGGGGCGCGTCGTAGTCGGCGGGCGTGGGCACGGTCCGGCCGGTCAGCGGCCGGGCGGCGAGGTCGGCGACGACCAGCCGGACGTTGGAGCCTCCGACGTCGACCCCGCAGACCACGCCGCGTCCGGCGGCGATCGCCACCCGGGTCGCCCGCCGGCCCCGGGTGGTGGTCGGGGCGCCGTCGGTCTCGGTCAGCAGCCCTTCGTCGAGCAGTTGTTCCACGATCCGCGACACGGTGGCGGGGGAGAGGTCGGTCTCCTGGCCGATGGCCGTACGGCTCACCGGACCATGGGTCAGCACGTGGGCCAGCACCGTGGACCGGTTCGCCGCCCGGGGTGCCCGAGATTCCACGCCCACCTCCGCCGATTTTATTTCCGATCGAATGCTAAAGCTGCGCCGGTGGATGAGCAACCACCCGGGCCATGTCGTCCCGGCGGACTTCCCCGGCGCGGCCCGTCTCCGGCTCCCGCCCGGCCCAAGCGCGAAACCCGAGGTGAAGCGCGGTGGAGGCGCGCCGGACGGAGTGGGTCGAATCTCTGACCAGCACTCTTGACTCCCTGTGATGAACGCGATAATACTTTCACCCTGAACGGAAATAGAGGTCGCCGGCCCCCAGGGACGGCGGCGGGTGCCCCCGCACGCGCCGTGCCGGTCGCATCGGACCCCCGTGTCAGTCCGGAATCACCGGTTCCAGACCCCGTTGCTGTGAAGGGAAGAGCAATGATTCTCAGCCGTAGACGTGGTGCCGCCCTCGGCGCGCTCTGCGCCCTGGCGCTCATGGTCGGCGCCTGCTCGAACGAGACCTCCGGGAGCGGCGGCGCGTCGAGCGGCCCGCGTACCGAACCCAGCCTGTCGTTCGTCGGCCCCGGCGGCGAGACGCCGACCGCCGCCGACCAGCTCTCGCTCACCCCCGAGGAGCGGCAGAAGGTCAAGGACGGCGAGTACTCCGCCGCCTTCGTCTGGCACGAGGGCTCCGCGCTGACCAAGGCCGTGGAGTCCGGCGTCCGCAAGGAGTTCGACCAGCTCGGCATCAAGGTGCTGGCCAGCACCAGCGCCGAGTTCGACGCGGCACGGCAGGCCAACAACGTGCAGACCGTGCTGGCGCTCAAGCCCGACCTGATCGTCACCATCGCCGTCGACCCGACCGCGGCGGCCGCGGCCTTCAAGCCCGCCGTGGACGCCGGCGTCAAGCTCGTCGTGATGACCACCCCGCCGAAGGGCTACAAGTCCGGCGAGCAGATCGTCGGCATCGTCACCGCCGACCTGACCGCGTTCGGCAAGGCCAACGCGGAGATGCTCGGCAAGGCGCTCGGCGGCAAGGGCAAGGTCGGCTACGTCTACCACGACGCCGACTTCTGGTTCACCAACCAGCGGGACAAGGCGTTCAAGGACTGGCTGGGTTACCTCTACCCGGACATCGAGATCGTCGAGGAGGCCGGGTTCTCCGACCCGGCGCGTACCGAGGACATCGCCACCGCGATGCTGACCCGCCACGCCGACCTCAAGGGCGTCTACGTCGCCTGGGCCACCGCCGCCGAGGGCGTGCTCGCCGCGACCCGGCAGCAGGGCCGTACCGACGTCAAGATCGTCACGAACGACCTGGAGGCGAACCTCGCCGCCGACATGGTCAAGGGCGGCAACGTCGCCGGTGTCGTCGCCAACGGCTCGACCCGCCTCGGCGAGAACCTGGGCATCGTGGCCGCGTACGGCCTGCTCGGCAAGAAGGCCCCGGAGCTGGTCGTCGGATCGCCGATGGCCGCCACCAAGGACAACATCGCCGACGCCTGGCGCGACGACTACGGCCAGGAGCCCCCGGCCGAGGTGCTCGGCAACTGACGCCGGGCCGCGAGGTCCGGGGCCTCCCCGAACGGGCCCCGGACCTCGCCGGACGCGGCCCGGCCCACCGCCGGGACCGCGACCACCGCGAGACGAGAGGAAGAAGCACATGGGGTACGTCCAGACAGTCCTCGGGCCGGTGCCTCCCGAGTCGCTCGGCCGGGTGCTGAGCCACGAGCACCTCGGCGCGCTGGTGCCCGGGCCGTGGCTGTCCGGTGGCGCCGGGGACGACCGCGCCGACCTCGCCGCCGGCGCGGTGAGCGGCCTGCCGGAGCTGGGTTTCGGCACGGTCGTGGACCTGTCCCCGTACGAGGTGGTCGGTCACGACGTGACGCTGCTGCGTGAGGTGGCACTGCGTACCGGCCTGCACGTGGTCGCCGGGTCGGCGATCTACCTGGAGCCGTACTCCCCGGGCTGGGCGCTGTCCGCGAGCGTGGACGAGATGCGGGAGCGGTTCGTCGCCGACGCCACGATCGGCGTCGGGGACACCGGGATCAAGGTCGGCATCTTCGGCGAGCAGGCCACCGGCCTGAACGAGATCACCCCGCACGAGGAGAAGTGCCTGCGGGCCGCCGCCCGCGCCCACGTCGCCACCGGCCTGGCGGTGAACACCCACACCACCCACGGCACGATGGCGCTGGAGCAGGTCGAGATCCTGCGCGAGGAGAAGGCCGACCTCTCCCGCGTCGTCATCGGCCACCTGGACATCAACCCCGACCCGGACTACCTGCGGGCCGTACTGGCCACCGGCGTCAACATCGCCTTCGACACGCTCGGCAAGCAGTTCTGGGACTTCGTACTCGCCCCGCTGCCGGCCGACCCGCCGGAGGGCGAGTTCGCCAAGCGCGCGTACCACCGGCCCGACCGGGCCCGGCTGGGCATGCTCGCCGGACTGGTCCGGGACGGGTACGCCGACCGGATCCTGCTCTCGATGGACCTGACCGGCGCCGAGGCGTACCTGAACCCGGGCACGCACGGCCGCCTCGGGTACTCGTACCTGGGCCGGGAGATCGTGCCGGGTCTCGCCCGGCTCGGTGTGCCGCCGGAGGCGATCGACCAGATGCTGACGGCCAACCCGGCCCGGCTCCTGACGGTCGGCTGATGGCCGCGCATCCGCGTCCGTGCGGCTACGTCGCCGGCGTCGACCTCGGCGGCACCAAGCTGCGGGCCGCGCTCGCCGACCTCGACGGCCTCGTCCTGGCCGAGCAGGTGCAGCCGACCGACCCCCGGGGCGGTACGGCGGTCGCCGCGCAGATCGACGCGCTGCTGCGCGAGCTGGCGGTGCGGGCCGGCGTCGACTGGTCCGACGTGCGGGCCAGCGCGATCGGCCTGCCCGGCGTCCCCGACCCGGCCACCGGCGCCATCGAGCTGTCGCCCAACGTCTCCGACCTGGAGGCCCTCGACGTGCGGGCCGAGCTGACCCGCCGGCTGGGCCACCCGGTCGTGCTGGACAACGACGTCAACATGGCCGCCGCCGGGGAGCGGTGGCTGGGCAGCGGCCGTACCCACCGGCACTTCGTGTTCGTGGCGGTCGGCACCGGCGTCGGTATGGGCATCGTGCTCGACGGCGAACTGGTCCGCGGCGCGCGCGGCGCGGCCGGGGAGATCTCCTACCTGCCTCTGGGCACCGACCCGTTCGACAAGGACAACCAGGTGAAGGGCGCGCTGGAGGAGGCGGTCGCGGGCGCGGCCCTCGCCGCCCGCTACCGCGCGGTGTCCGGCGAGCAGGCGAGCGTGCCCGACGTCTTCGACCGGGCCGCGGCCGGTGACCCGGACGCCCTCGCGGCCATCGACGAGGAGGCCCGCCTGATCGCCCTGGCGGTCGTCGCGGTCACCGCCGTCCTGGACCCGGAGGCGGTCGTCCTGGGCGGCGGCATCGGCTCCCGTGCCGAACTCGTCGAACCGGTCCGGCGCTGGGTCGCCGCGCTCAGCGCGGACGCCCCGTTGATCAAGACCAGCCGGCTCGGCGACCGGGCCGGCCTGCTCGGCGCCGTCGCGGTCGCCCGCCGGGAGGCCGGCGTCCGCGACGACGCACCGGCCCACCGGAACACCTCTTTCCAGACAGCGGAGGGACGATAGATGACCCACACCGATGCGGCGGTGAAGACCAGCGCCGTCCCGGCCTGGCGCCGGATCAACTGGCGCGACTACGTGGTCTACATCGGCTTCGCGGTCGTGTTCCTGTTCTTCGCCATCACCCAGGGCGGCAACGGCTTCCTGACCACGAGCAACCTCACCAACATCGTCATCCAGACCGCGCCGATCACGATCATGGCGGTCGGGCTGGTCTTCGTACTGGCCGCCGGTGAGATCGACCTGTCCATCGGCTCGGTCGTCGCGCTCTCCGCGCTCGTCGGCGCGGTGACGATGCGCGAGACCGACAGCATGCTGCTCGGTGTGGCGGCGGGCCTCGCCGCGGGCGCGGCGGTCGGCCTGGTCAACGGCGTCTTCGTGACCCTCGTCCGGCTGCCCAGCTTCCTGGTCACGCTCGCCACCATGGGCGCGGTGGCAGGTCTGGCCCGCGAGGTCACCGGCCTGCAGTCGGTGCCGGTCAGCAACGACGCGTTCCTGTCCTTCTTCGGCCAGGGCGAGATCCTCGGCATCCCCGGCCTGGTGCTCTGGTCGGTGGCGGCCGCGGTGGTCGGCTACCTCGTGCTGCGGCAGACCCGGTACGGCGCGCACACGCTCGCCATCGGCGACAACGTGGCGGCGGCCCGGGTCAGCGGCATCAAGGTGATCCGCGTCAAGATCATGGTGTTGATGGGCAGCGCGATGTGTGCGGCGCTCGCCGGGCTGCTCTACGCCGGCCGCCTCCAGGGCGCCCGGTACACCCTCGGCGAGGCCGACCTGATGTCCGTCATCGCCGCCGTCATCGTCGGTGGCACCAGCCTCTTCGGCGGCAAGGGCTCGATCATCGGCGCGGTGCTGGGCAGCCTGCTGATGGGCATGCTCAACAACGGCCTGATCCTGGCCGGCCTGTCCGTGTCCCAGCAGATGATGGCGCGTGGCGCGATCATCCTGGTGGCCGTCTCCCTCTCGCTGCGCGAGCGGCGAAGCTGACCCGGAAGGAAGCAACCGCATGTTTCTGGACCTGCTGCGACGCCGCAACCCGGGCCTGCTCGCCGCCGCCGCGAACCTGCACGACAGCGGTGACCTGCCTGCCAACTGCTACGCGCTGGACCTCGACACGGTCGCGGCGAACGCCGCCGCCATCCGGGCCGAGGCCGACCGGCACGGGCTGTCGGTCTACGCCATGACCAAGCAGGTCGGGCGCAACCCCGACTTCTGCCGGACGGTCCGCGACGCGGGCATCACCGAGGCGGTCGGCGTCGACCTCCAGTGCGCGCTCGCCGACCGGCACGGCGGGCTCGGCATCGGTCACCTCGGTCACCTGGTGCAGATCCCCCGGCACGAGGCCGCGGTCGCCGCCGCGCTCGCGCCCGCGTACTGGACGGTCTTCAACGACGCCAAGGCCGCGGAGGCGGCCGCCGCGAGCGCGGCGGCCGGGCGGGAGCAGGCGCTGCTCGCCCGGATCGCGGCGCCCGGCGACCGGTTCTACCGGGGCCACGAGGGCGGCTGGCCGGCCGAGGAGATCGTCGCTGTCGCCCACCGGCTCGACGCCCTCGACGGCGCCCGGTTCGCCGGTGTCACGAGCTTCCCGACCCAGCTGTTCGATCCGGCCGCCGGGCGGGTCGTGCCGACCCCGAACCTCGGCACCCTGCGGGCCGCCGCCGTGGCGTTGCGCGCCGCCGGGTGGTCGCACGTCGAGATCAACGCCCCGGGTACGACGTCGGCGGCGATCCTGGCCATGCTGGCCGAGGCGGGCGTGACGCAGGTCGAACCCGGTCACGGGCTCACCGGCACGACGCCCTGGCACGCGGTCACCGACCTGGTCGAGGAGCCCGCCGTGCTCTACGTCAGCGAGGTGTCCCACCTGTGGGACGGGCGGGCGTACGTCTTCGGCGGCGGGCTCTACGTCGATCCGGTGCTCGGCCTGGGCGGCACCCGGGCGCTGATCGTGCCCCGGGGCGGTGGTTTCGACGACGCGTACCTGGTCGACGTCGAGATGCCCGTGCCCGAGGCGATCGACTACTACGCGATGGCCGACGTGACGGCCGCGCCGGGCGTCGCACCCGGCGACACGGTCCTGTTCGGGTTCCGGCCGCAGGCGTTCGTCACCCGGGCGCTGACCGCCGGGGTCACCGGCGTGCGGTCGGGCGCCCCGGCCGTGGCCGGTGTGTACGCCGCCGACGGTTCGGCGCCGATCGGGCTGGACGACATCGACGCGGGCGACGGCCCCGGCACTGGTAACCAGGCGGCTCGCAGCGCAGGGAGGGCATGATGAGCACTGTCATCCACAAGGACGACGCGACCCGGGCGGGCGCCCCGCCGCTGCGGCTGAGCGGCATCCGCAAGCAGTTCGGCGGCGTGGTCGCGATCGAGCGCTTCGACCTGGAACTGGCCGCCGGGCAGATCACCGCGCTGGTCGGCGACAACGGCGCCGGCAAGTCCACCCTCGTGAAGATCATTTCGGGGGTGTACCAGCCCACCGAGGGTGAGCTGGAGATGCACGGGCGCCCGGTGACGTTCCGGGACGCCTCCGACGCCCGGCGGCAGGGAGTCGAGGTGGTCTACCAGGACCTGGCCCTGGCCGACTCGCAGCCGGTCTACATGAACATGTTCCTGGGCCGGGAGCTGACCCGCGGTCCGCTGCGCCTGCTCGACCGGCGCCGGATGGCCCGGGAGACGCAGGAGCTGGTGGACGCGCTGGACGTGCGCATCCCCAGCGCGAAGGCGACGATCCGGGACCTGTCCGGCGGGCAGCGGCAGGCGGTGGCGATCTGCCGCGCCACCCACTGGGCCAGCGGCCTGGTGCTGATGGACGAACCGACAGCGGCGCTGGGCGTGGCCGAGACCGCCAAGGTGGAGCAGCTGATCCTGAAGCTGCGGGAACGTGGTGCCGCCGTGCTCGTCGTCAGCCACAACCTGGACCAGGTGTTCCGCATCGCCGACCGGGTCGCGGTGCTGCGCCGGGGACGCCAGGTCGGCGTCCGCGACATCACCGGGACCAGTCGCAACGAGATCGTCTCGATGATCACCGGCGCGTCCGAGGAGACCGGCCGCCCCTGATCCGCGCGGACCGCCGCGCGCACGATGACCCCGGGTGTCCCTCCCGGGGTCATCGGCGTTTTCCGGCCCCGTTCGATCCGTCGTACGTAACGTTTCGGTGAACTCATGTGAACGCTGACACTGGGGTCATCCCGCACTTCGGGAGCGCTCTAATTTCACAGTGCGGGCGTGTTCAGTGAACACCGTTCACCCTATTGTTCACTCGTGCCTAATCCGGTAGAACACCAGGTAGGTCCGCAGCTCGGGCCATTCGCCTCGTGCTTCTAGGAGGGCTTCTCATGGCTCGTTCACCCCGTCCGGGCGCCTCCTCGCCCGCGCTCTCCCGCCGCGGCGTCCTGCAGTTGGGTGGCAGCGTCGCGCTCCTGTTCGCCACCGGCGCCTGCGCCGCGGACAGCGGCAGCAAGTCCACGGACGGCAAGTCCGGCGGCGCCTCCGCCAAGACGCTGCGCATCGCCGTCTCCAGCTACCTGTCGAGCTGGGACCAGGACTTCGTCGGTTTCGACCTGACCGCGCTGATGCTCTACAAGAACGTCTTCCCGTACCTGATCGACTACGGGGTCACCAACACCGGCGGCAGCCAGATCCTCGACACCCAGAACATCACCCCGACGTTCGCCGAGTCGTTCGAGCCGGACGCCGAGCAGAAGGTGTGGACGCTCAAGCTGCGTCGCGGCGTCAAGTTCGCCAGCGGCAACGAGATGAAGGCCGCCGACGTGAAGTGGTCGAAGGACCGCGCGTTCGCCGCCCAGGCCAACGTGGCCGGCGTCTACCGCACCATCGGCCTGACCAGCGCGGACCAGGTCAAGGTCGTCGACGACTACACGGTGGAGTTCCACCAGGCGTTCCCGAGCGCGCTGACCCGGCAGATCCAGGCGATCTCGCTGTACGTCTTCGACTCCGTCGAGGCCAAGAAGCACGCCAGCGGCAGCGACCCCTGGGCCAAGGAGTGGTTCGCGAAGAACCCGCCGACCGGCGGCTACTTCAACGTCGCCAAGGCCACCCAGGGCCAGGAGATCGAGCTCAGCGCGAACACCGGCTACCCGGGCCCGGACCCGGCCAAGACGCCGACCATCCGGATCTCCGTGGTGCCGGCCGCCTCCAACCAGCGGCTCCAGCTCCAGGCCGGTGACATCGACATCGCCCTGGGCATCAGCCAGCGCGACATCCAGGACCTCAAGAAGGCGGCCGGCATCAAGGTCATCTCGGCGGCCAGCAACCGCCAGGTCGCCATCCAGATGTCGGTGACCGCCGCGCCGTTCAACGACGTGAACATCCGCAAGGCGCTCGCGTACGCGGTGCCCTACGAGCAGATCATCAACAACGTGTACGGCGGCGACGCCCGCGCGGCCAAGAGCCCGGTCCCGCTGGACATGCCCGGCTACGACGAGAGCGGCTACCCGTTCACCTACGACCTGGAGAAGGCGAAGGCCGCCATGGCCGCCGCCGGCCGGGCGTCGCTCGACTCCGAGCTGGTCTTCGAGGCCGACAACGAGGAGCAGCAGAAGATCGCCGTCCAGGTGCAGGGCGAGGCGGCGAAGGCGGGCATCCGGCTCAAGCTGACCCCGCTGGACCCGGCCACCCTGGGCGAGCGGCGGACGAAGAAGAACATCCCGCTCCAGATCACCTCCGGGCAGCTCTGGGTGGACGACGTCGAGTACATGCTGGCGACGAGCTTCGTCAAGGGCGCCAACCTCAACTACTCGAACTACAGCAACCCGGAGATCGAGCAGATCTACGAGAAGTCGCACACCACTGTCGACACGGCCGCCCGCAACGCGCTGTGGAAGCGGGTCCAGGAGATCCTCGCCGCCGACGTGCCGTGGGTGGTCATCTGCCAGCCCAACTTCAACCTGCCCGTCCGGGAGTCCGTCGCCGGCTGGGTGCAGCCGATGGACGGCCTCGCCCGCCTGCGCTACCTGAGCGCTTCGGCCTAGGGACCTCACCCACCCATGCGTATCTTCCGGTTCGTCGTCAGGCGACTACTCCAGCTGATCCCCGTTCTGCTCGGAGTGGTCGTCCTGGCCTTCCTCCTGGTCCGAGTGCTGCCGGGCGACCCGGTCCGCAGCATCCTCGGGCAGAACGCCACAGAGGAGGACGCCGCCGCGGCCCGTGCCCGCTTCGGGCTGGACCAGTCCCTGTGGCAGCAGTTCCTCGACTACCTCGGCGGGCTGCTGACCGGTGACTTCGGGACGTCGATCCAGAGCGGCAGCTCCGTGGGCTCGGAGATGGCGCTGCGGGTGGGTCCGACCCTGGAACTCGTCGTCATCTCGGTGAGCATCGCGCTCGTGGTGGCGACGGTGCTGGGCATCTGGTCGGCCAAGCGGGCCAACCGGGCCGGCGACCACAGCGTCCGGATCTTCGCGCTGGTCGGCAACTCCGTACCGGAGTTCTGGCTCGGCCTGGTGCTGGTGCTCGTCGGCTACAGCATCCTCGGCTGGTTCCCGGCCCCCAACGGCCGCGTCGACCCGGACACCGGCCTGACCCCGCTCACCGGCGCCGACCTCGTCGACGCCGTCCTCACCGCCAACGGGCCGGCGATCGCCTCGGCCGCGGCGTACCTGGTGCTGCCGGTGCTGACCCTCGTGGTCGGCGTGGTCGCCCCGCTGCTGCGCAGCGTCCGGGCCTCCGCGCTGGAGGTGCTGCACTCGGAGTCGTACGCCGCGGCGAAGGCGCACGGGCTGCGCGACCGCACGCTGCACTACGGCTACCTGCTGCGGGCGACGCTGGTCCGGCTGCCGTCGCTGGCCGCGCTTGTCTTCGGTACGGCGATCGGCTCCACCGTGCTCGTTGAGTACGTGTACTCGTGGCAGGGCTTCGGCCAGTGGGCCCTCCGCGGCCTGCTCTACCGGGACTACCCGGTGGTGCAGGCGTCGGTGCTGGTCATCGCGCTGTGCTACGTGCTGGTGTTCCTCATCGCCGACGTGGTCCACGCGATCCTCGACCCGAGAGTGAGGCTCTGATGGCCGAGCTGCGAACCGTCCCCGACGGTCCCGCCGCCGCGCCGGTGGTCGTGCCCGGCGGCGACCGGGACAGCCGATTCGCCCGCCGCATGATCATCGCCGGGGCGAGCATCCTGTCGGTGGTCGCGCTGCTGGCGGTGTTCGCGCCGCTGCTGAGCCAGTGGGGCGAGACCGAGATCGACGCGGCGAACACGCTCGTCGCGCCGGGCGGCAGCCACCTGCTCGGCACCGACGGCAACGGCATGGACATCTGGAGCCGGGTGCTCTACGCCGCCCGGCTCGACCTGGGCATCGCGCTGGCCGCCGTGGCGCTCGCGGTGGTCGTCGGCACGCTGCTCGGCCTGGTCGCCGGCTACTTCGGCGGCTGGCTCGACGACGTGCTGATGCGGGTGGTCGACATCTTCCAGTCGTTCCCCACGTTCATCCTGGCGCTCGCGGTGGCCGCGCTGCTCGGCAACGGCACGATCAACCTGATCATCACGATCGCGGCGGTGAACGCGCCGGCGTACGCCCGGCTGGTCCGCGCCGAGGTGCGGTCGCTGCGGGAACTGCCGTTCGTGGACGCCGCGATCACCTCCGGAGCGTCGCCGGTCGGCGTGCTCTGGCGGCACCTGCTCCCCAACAGCCTCACCCCGGTCCGGGTG
Organism: Micromonospora aurantiaca ATCC 27029; assembly: GCF_000145235.1. Classification (NCBI taxonomy): domain Bacteria; kingdom Bacillati; phylum Actinomycetota; class Actinomycetes; order Micromonosporales; family Micromonosporaceae; genus Micromonospora; species Micromonospora aurantiaca (nom. illeg.). Next base: position 2,091,834 of record NC_014391.1, read on the forward strand.
ATCGCGCCGCTGAACTGCGGCTGGGCCATGCTCACCCTGGCCGGGCTCTCCTTCCTCGGCCTGGGCGTGAGCATCCCCGAGGCGGAGTGGGGCGCCATGATCAGCCTGGGTGCCGCGGACGTGGTCGGCGGCCGGTGGTGGACCTCGGTCCCGCCCGGCCTGGCCCTGTTCGTCTGCGTCCTGGGGTTCAGCCTGCTCGGCGAAGGCCTGCAGGACCGCGCGAACGCGAAGCGGCGGTGACCATGCTGTCGATCGAGAACCTCTCCGTGACGATCCGCCGGCCCGGCCGGCAGGTCGCCGCGCTCAGCGGCGTCAGTTTCGCCGTCCGGCCCGGCGAGGTCGTCGGCCTGGTCGGCGAGAGCGGCGGCGGCAAGAGCATGGTGGCCCGCGCCGTCGTCGGGCTGCTGCCCGGCGGCTCGCACGCCACCGGCCGGGTGCTGTTCGGCGACTCGGACGTGCTGCGGATGGACGACACCGCGCTCGCCGCCCACCGCGGGCGCGGGGTGGCGATCTGCTTCCAGAACCCGCGCGGCGCGCTCAGCCCCACCCGCACCATCGGCAAGCAGCTCGTCGACCGGCTCGCCACCCACCAGGAGATGTCCGGCGACCGGGCCCGGGAGGCGGCGCGCGAGCTGTTCGAGGCGGTCGGCATCCGCAGCCCGCAGCGGCGGCTCGACGCGTACGCCCACGAGCTGTCCGGCGGCATGGCCCAGCGGGTGATGATCTCGCTGGCCACCGGCTGCGCGCCGGAGCTGCTGATCGCCGACGAGCCGACCACCGGCCTGGACGTGACCCTGACCCGGGAGATCCTGCGTCAGTTCCGGCACGCCGCCGACACCGACGGCCGGGGCGTCCTGCTGATCTCGCACGACCTGGCCTCCATCGCGGAGGTCTGCGACCGGGTGGTGGTGCTCTACGCCGGCACCGTGGTGGAGAGCGGACCGGCCGCGCAGGTGCTGCGGGAGCCCGCGCACCCGTACACCCGGGCGCTGCTGCGTTCGGTGCCGGACGTCGGCGGCCGGCCGGTCGTCGCCACCCCCGGCGCCATGCCGCTGCTGACGCAGGAGCCGCACAACTGCCCGTTCGTCGCCCGGTGCGCGCACGCCGACGGCACCTGCTCGTCCCGGCGCCCGGCCACAGTGCCGGTACCCGGTGGCGGCGAGTGGTCGCTCGCCTGCTTCCACCCGCAGACCCGGCCGCTGGACGCCGACGTGCCGCAGGCGTCGCACACGCCGGCAGCGTCCGGCGCGGTCTCGGCCGGCGCGGACGCGAAGCCCGCCGTGCTGGAGATCGAGGACGCGCACGTCGTCTACCGCAGCCGGTTCGGTTCCGGCGGGCACCACGCGCTGCGCGGCGTCACGCTGCGGCTCGGGCCGGGCGAGACGCTCGGTGTGGTGGGCGAGAGCGGTTGCGGCAAGAGCACCCTCGCCAAGCTCGTGATGGGCCTGGTCGCGCCCACGTCCGGCACCGTCACGGTCGCCGGGCAGGCACTGGTCAAGCAGCCGGGCCGCCCCCGTCCGCGGGGCCGGGCACTGCGCCGGGCCCGGACCCGGGCCCAGCTCGTGTTCCAGGACCCGATCGGCTCGCTCAGCCCGCGCCGTCCCGTCGGCGACTCCATCGCCGAGCCGCTGCGCGCCGCCGGCCTGTCCCCGGCGCAGCGGGAGGAGCGCGTCACCGCCGTGCTGGACCGGATGGAGCTGGACCGGTCGATCCTCCAGCGCTACCCGCACGAGCTGTCCGGCGGCCAGGCGCAACGCATCGGCATCGCCCGCGCGCTGGTCGGCGAGCCGGACCTGATCGTCTTCGACGAACCGACCTCGGCGCTGGACGTCACCGTCCAGGCGCAGATCCTCGACGTGATCGCCGACGTGGCCGCCGACGCGGAACGCGCCTCGGTGTTCATCTCCCACGACCTGGCCACGGTGCGCGGGTTCGCCGACCGCGTCGTGGTGCTCTACCTCGGCCGGGTCGTCGAGGAGGGACCGGTGGACGTCGTCTTCGACACGCCCCGGCACCCGTACACCCGCGCGCTGCTGGGCAGCGCCCCCCGCCTCGGCGGGACGACCGGGTCCGACGGCGAGGCCGTCGAGCTGGTCAAGGACCTGGAGGAAGCCGACGCCGCGACCGGGTGCCCACTGGCCGCCCGGTGCCCGTTCGTCACCGACCGGTGCCGAGCGGAGCAGCAGGAGCTTCAGTCGTACGGCGAGAGCCGGGCCGCCTGCTGGCGCGTTCCCGAGCTTCCCGCCCTCATCGGAAGGCAGGCTGTCACGCCATGACCCGTCGCCCCATCCGGCTCGCCGTCGACATCGGCGGGACCTTCGTGGACGCCATGGAACTGGACACCCGCACCAACCGGGTCCGGTTCCGCAAGGCGGCCACGACCCCGGCCCGGCCCGCGGACGGTGTCCTCAACGCGATCACCGCGCTCGGCACCGACCTGTCCGAGGTGGAGCTGTTCATCCACGGCACCACCCTCGGCCTCAACGCGGTGCTGGAACGCCGTGGTGGCCGTACCGGCATCATCACCAACGAGGGCTTCCGGGACGTCTTCCTGATCGGCCGCGGCAACGTGCCGTCCGACCACATGTACGACTTCCAGTACCAGCGGCCGGAGAGCCTGGTGCAGCGCCGCTTCACCGCCGGTGTGCGGGGCCGGCTGGACTACCGGGGCCGCGTGGTGGAGCCGCTGGACCCGGACAGCGTCCGGGAGGCCGCCCGCACGCTCGTGGTGGACCAGCAGGTCACCTCGATCGCCATCTGCTTCCTGCACTCGTTCCTCGACCCGAGCCACGAGCGGGAGGCCGCGCGCCTGATCCACGAGGAGTTCCCCGAGGTCAGCCTGTCGCTGTCGACCGACATCGTGCGCGAGTACCGGGAGTACGAGCGCACCAGCACCACGGTGCTGGAGGCGTACATCCGGCCGATCTTCGAGCGGTACGTGGACGAGCTGGAGGCCGGCCTTGCCGAGCGCGGCTTCTCCGGGCGCTTCCTGATCATGCGCTCCGGCGGCGGCTCGATGACCAGCGCGGTCGCCAAGACCGCCCCCACGCACACAGTGCTGTCCGGCCCGGCCGGCGGCATCGTCGGTGCCGCCTACGTCGCCTCCGAGCTGGGCCGCGACAACGTGCTCACGTTCGACATCGGCGGCACCTCCCTGGACGCCTGCGTGATCGAGCGCGGCAACCCGGTCGCCGCGTACGAGGCCCAGCTGGAGCATTTCCCGCTGCTCATCCCGACGTACGACATCCGTACCATCGGCGCCGGCGGCGGCTCGATCGCCTGGCTCGACCACGGCCTGCTCAAGGTCGGCCCGCAGAGCGCCGGCGCCGACCCCGGCCCGGTCTGCTACGGCCGGGGCGGCACCAAGCCGACTGTCACCGACGCGGCGGTGGTGCTCGGCTACATGGACCCGGACCGCTTCCTCGCCGGCACCATGGGGCTGCGCGACGCCGAGGCGCGCGCCGCGATCCAGGAGCAGCTCGCCGATCCGCTCGGCCTGAGCGTGGAGAACGCGGCGGCGGGAGTGTTCGACGTGCTGCTGGCCCGCACCGTGGGCGCGGTCCGGCAGATCACCGTCGAGCGGGGGCACGACCCCCGGCAGTTCGCGCTGCTCGCGTTCGGTGGCGCCGGCCCGCTGCTGGCACCGCTGCTGGCCCGGGAGATGGGCATCGGCGAGGTGGTCGTGCCGTTCGCGCCGTCCGGCTTCTCCGCCTGGGGCATGCTCTCGGCCGACATCGTCAACGACTTCAGCCGTACCGTGATGGCCACGCTCGACGACGCCGACCTGTCGGAGCTGGAGCAGCTGTTCAAGGCCGTCGAGGCCGAGGCCGTCGCGTCGCTGGTGGCGCAGGGCGTGCCGGCCGGCGAGGCGGTGCTGGAGCGGCAGTTCGAGCTGCGCTACCTCGGCCAGGAGCACAGCCTGATGGTCACCGTCGGGCGTGAGCTGGACCGCGACGCGATCCGCGCCGCGTTCGACGAGACGCACCGCACCCGGTACGGCCACACCATGGGCAACCCGCTCCAGATCCTCAACCTGCGGGTACGCGGCATCGGGCGCACCGACCGGCCGGAGCTGGAGACCCTGCCGCGCGGCGACGGCGACCCGTCGCAGGCGCTGCTGGCACACCGCGACGCCTACGACTTCGGGCAGCAGGCGGTGGTGCCGTTCGCGGTCTACGACCGGGCCCGCCTGGAGCCGGGCGACACCTTCGACGGACCGGCGCTGATCGACGAGGGCACCTCCACCACAGTGGTGCCCAGCGGCCAGCGGGTCACCGTCGACGACCACGGATACCTGCTCGTCACCCTGGAGGAAGCCGCATGACCACGCTGGACGGAGCCCAGGTCGAGGTCGTCCGCAGCTATCTGCTGTCGGCCGCGGAGGAGATGCGGGCCACCCTCATCCGTACCTCCTTCAACCCGGTCATCTACGAGGTGCACGACTTCGGCCTGTCGATGTACGACGCCGACCTGCGGCTGGTCGCCGAGGCCACCGGGCTGACGTTCTTCCTCGGCGCGAACGACTTCTCGCTGCGCAAGGGCGTGGAGTACGTGGGCCGGGAGAACCTGCACCGCGGTGACGTGGTGCTGCTCAACTACCCGTACTGGAACGCGGCGCACGCGTTCGACGCGACGCTGTTCGCGCCGGTGTTCCGGCCGGACGAGGCGGACCCGGACGCGGACGGCGACCTGGTCGGCTTCCTCTGCGTCCGCGCGCACTGGATGGACCTGGGCGCCAAGGACCCCGGCTACGTGCTCGACTCGACCGACATGCACCAGGAGGGGCTCATCTTCCCGGGCACCAAGGTCGTGTCCCGGGGCGAGCCGGTGCGCGAGATCCACGAGCTGATCCGGTTCAACTCGCGGATGCCCGACGCGGTGCTGGGTGACCTGCACGCGCAGATCGCCGCGCTGCGCACCGGCGAGCGGCGGATGCTGGAGATCATCGAGAAGTTCGGCCGGGACACCGTGAACCAGGCGATCGACCGGATCATCGCCGACGGTGAGGCCCGCGCCCGCGCGGCGCTGGCCACGCTGCCGCAGGGCACCTGGACCGCCGAGGACTGGGTGGACGACGACGGCATCAGCGACGACCCGGTGAAGATGCGCGTCACCGTCACCATCGCCGACGGGCGCTTCGTCGTCGACTTCGCCGGTTCGGCCCCGGCCACCCGCGGCCCGATCAACATGCCGTTCGGCGCGACCGAGGCGATCTGCAAGGTCGTGCTGAAGTCGCTCACCTCCCGGGACGAGCCGTCGAACGCCGGCACCGTGGCGCCGCTGGAGGTGCGGGCCGAGCCGGGCACGCTGTTCCACGCCGTCTACCCGCAGCCGACGTTCACGCTCTGGACCGGCATCGTCGCGGTGGAGCTGATCCTCAAGGCGCTGGCCCAGGGCATGCCGGACCTGCTGCCCGCCTCCTCCGGCGGCGACGTGCCCGGCTTCATGATGGTCGGCCTGCACCCGGACACCGGGAAGATGTTCGCGGTCAGCAACAACGACCTGGTGGGCTGGGGCGGCACCGCGCAGCACGACGGGATGGACGCCGCCACCCACGTCTCCGGCAGCACCGGCCGGGGCACCCCGATCGAGGTCATGGAGGCCAAGACCGGGATGTTCTTCGAGCGCTGGGAGATCCGCGAGGACTCCGGTGGCGCCGGCCGGTTCCGTGGTGGTTGCGGCCTGCGGCGGGACATCCGGTTCGTGACGCCCGGTGAGTTCCTCACCGTCATCAAGAAGACGAAGAGCGCACCGTGGGCGCTCGACGGCGGCTTGCAGCCGGAGCCGAACCAGATCGTGGTGTTCCCGGGCACCGACCGCGAGCACCGGGTGAGCACCAAGCGCACGACGGTCGCTGTGGGCGACCGGGTCACCCTTCTGACCGCCGGTGGCGGTGGGCACGGCGACCCGCGCGGCCGCGACCCCGAGGCGGTCCGGCGCGACGTGGCCGAGGGCTACGTCTCCCCGGAGGCGGCCCGGGACGTCTACGGAGTGGACGTCGATGGGTGAGCCGACTGTCGACGGGGCAACCGTCGAGGTCGTCCGCAGCCATCTCGTCTCGGCCGCCGAGGAGATGCGGGCCGCGCTGGTGCGCACCGCGTTCAACCCGGTGATCTACGAGGTGTACGACTTCGGCATCTCCGTCTACGACCGGCGGCTGCGGCTGGTCGCGGAGTCGACGGGATTGTCCCGCTTCCTCGGCGCCAACGACTACTCCCTGCGCAAGGGCGTCGAGTACGTCGGCGTGGAGAACCTGCACCGCGGCGACGTGGTGCTGCTCAACTACCCGTACTGGAACGCGGCGCACACGTACGACGCGACGATGTTCGCGCCGGTGGTGCTGCCGGACAGCGAGGAGCTGATCGGTTTCCTGTGCATCCGGGCGCACTGGATGGACCTGGGTGCCAAGGATCCCGGTTACGTGCTCGACTCCACGGACATGCACCAGGAGGGGATCATCTTCCCCGGCACGAAGGTGTACTCCCGGGGCGAGCCGGTGCCGGAGATCCACGAGCTGATCCGGTTCAACTCACGGATGCCGGAACTCGTCCTCGGCGACCTCAACGCGCAGATCGCCGCGCTGCGTACCGGTGAGCGGCGGGTGACCGAGTTGTACCGCGACTACGGTCCGGCGGTGGTCGACGCGGTCGTCGACCGGGTGATCGACGCCGCCGCGCGGCGCGCCGGGGAGGCGGTGGCCGCGCTGCCGCAGGGCAGCTGGACCGCCGAGGACTGGCTCGACGACGACGGCGTCAGCGACGATCCGATCCGGATGCGGGTCACCGTCACTGTCGCCGACGGCGAGTTCACAGTGGACTTCGCCGGGTCGTCCCCGGCGGTGCCCGGGCCGGTGAACCTGCCGCTGGGCGCGACCATCGCCACCTGCCGGGTCGCGTTCAAGGGCGTCACCACGCCGCACGAGCAGACCAACGCCGGGCACTTCGCGCCCCTGCGGGTACGCGCCGAGCCCGGTACGTTGTTCCACGCGCAGTATCCGGCCGCCACGTTCACCCAGTGGACCGGCACCGTCGCGCTGGAGCTGATCCTCAAGGCGCTGGCGCAGGGCATGCCGGACCGGCTGGCCGCCTCCTCCGGGGGCGACGTGCCCGGGTTCATGATGGTCGGCCGGCACCCGGACACCGGCGACATGTTCGCGGTCAGCAACAACGACCCGGTCGGCTGGGGCGGCACGCCCCGGCACGACGGCATCGGACCGGCGAACCACCTGTGCCAGACCCAGGCGCGCAACACGCCGGTTGAGGTGCTGGAGTCGAAGACCGGGATGTTCTTCGAGCGACTGGAGATCCGTACCGACTCCGGTGGTGCCGGCCGGTTCCGGGGCGGCTGCGGCCTGCGGCGGGACATCCGGTTCGTGACGCCGGGTGAGTTCCTGTCGGTGATCAAGAAGACGAAGAGCGCGCCGTGGGCGCTGGCCGGCGGCGAGCAGCCGGAGCCGAACCAGGTGGTCGTCTTCCCGGGCACGGACCGGGAGCACCGGGTGAGCACACGGCGTACCGCGGTGGCGGTGGGGGATCGGGTGACGTTGCTGACCGCCGGTGGCGGCGGGCACGGTGACCCGAGGAGTCGGGATCCGGAGGCGGTGCGACGGGACGTGGCCGAGGGCTACGTCTCCGCGCGGGCCGCCCGAGACGTTTATGGAGTGATCGCGTGAGTGCCGCCTATTCGCCCGAACAGCCGAGCGTGCTGCTCGGCAACTGCACAGTGCTGGACGCCCGCGTGGTGGACGGCATGGCGCCCGTGACCGGCGCCGGGGTGTGGGTCCGGGGTGACCGGATCGCCGCCGTCGGGCCGTACGCCGAGGTGGCCGAGCAGGCGCGGGCCGCCGGCCGGCTGACCGAGGTGGACCTCGACGGCGCGTACGTGACGCCCGGCCTGGTCAACATGCACACCCACTTCTCGCTGTCGCTGCCCGGCTCCGCCGGCGACGACGTCAAGGGGATGGGCGCGTACGACCTCGCCCACTACATGGCCGACGGGGCACGGCGCACGCTGCACACCGGCGTGACCACCGTGCGCTGCGTGGCGGAGAAGGACCACGCCGACTTCGCGCTGCGGCGGGCGATCAACGCCGGGCGTGTCCCGGGTCCGCGCATCTACACCGCCGGACGGGCGCTGGTGTGCACCGGCGGGCACGGCCACGAGGGCAACGACACGCTCGAGTGCGACGGCCCGGTCGGCTTCCGACAGGGCGTGCGCAGCCAGATCAAGGCCGGCGCGGACCTGATCAAGGTGATGATCTCGGGCGGCATCGCCGGTGAGCACGAGAGCATCCACACGCCGCAGCTCTTCGCCGACGAGATGACGGCGGCGATCGAGACCGCCCACGCGTGGGGCCGCCGGGTGACCGCGCACGCCGGGCCCGCCGATGTGATCGCCGCGGCCGTGGAGCTGGGGCTGGACTGCGTGGAGCACGGCTACCAGCTCACCCCGCAGGTCGCGGCGCGGATGGCCGAGCGTGGCACGGCGCTCGTGCCGACGCTGCTGGTGACGCGCTGCAAGGAGTTCTTCGACGAGCTAGGCGTGCCGGAGTGGATGCAGTGCCGGTCGCTCGGCGCCGGCCCCCGGCACCTGGAGAGCTTCGAGATGGCCATCGCCGCGGGCGTGGAGGTGCTGCTCGGCAGCGACGTCCCCCCGTTCTGGGAGTTCGAGGGCACCACCGCCTCGATCCGGGAGCTGGAGTACATGTCCGAGCGGATCGGCGCCGCGCGGGCCATCCACGCCGGCACGCTCGGCCCGATCCGGTGGCTCGGCGCGGAGTCCGATCTCGGCACGGTCGAGGTCGGCAAGCTGGCCGACCTGATCGCGACGGACGCCGACCCGCTCGCCGACACCTCGGCCTTCCGGGACGTGCGGTGGGTGATGAAGGGCGGGCAGATCGCCCGCGACGACCGTAACCAGGAGGAGACGCGATGACCTTCGCGCAGGCAGGCGCGGCGGAGATCGCCGCCGGCATCGACGACATGTACGACGCGTTCCTCGCCGGGGACCAGCAGCGGTTCGACACGCACCTGGACCCCGACGTGACCACCTGGGAGACGCACCTGCCCGGGCCGCTGCGGACCCGGGCCGAACTGGACGAGTACCGCGCCCGGCGCGACGCCGCGGGGCAGCGGCCCCGGCTGGCGGTGCTCGCCCCGCGGGACAAGCGCATCGACGTGTGGGACGACTTCGGCGTGGCCCGGTACGAGCTGGTCTCGCAGCTCGGCCCGGACGACGAGCCGGAGATCACCCGGGTCACCGACGTGGTGCGCCGGATCGACGGCCGCTGGGTGATCGTGCACCACCACGCCGAGCTGGTCCGGGAACCGGTGGGCGCGGCGTGATCCGGCGGCTGGTCGCCGGGCGGACCGGTGAGCCGGCGGACGTGCTGTCGGTCGCCGACCTGCCCGACGACCCGCCGCCCGGGCCCGGTGAGGTGCAGCTCGCCGTCCGTACGGTCGGGCTGAACTTCCTGGACGTCATGCTCTGCCGGGGCGAGTACCCGGTGCGGCCGGACCCGCCGATGACACCCGGCGTGGAGACGGCCGGCCGGGTCGTCGCCGCCGGCGCCGGGGCCGAGCACCTGCTGGGTCAGGAGGTGCTCGCCTGCCCGGCGCTGCCGCGCGGCGCGCTCGGCAGCACGGTGACCGTGGACGCCGCGGTGGTGGTGCCGCGACCGTCCACCGTCGATCCGGTCACCGCGGCGGCGCTGCCGGTCACCTACCAGACGGCGTGGTTCGCGCTGGAACGATCCGGTCTCACGGCCGGGCAGACGGTGCTGGTGCACGCGGGCGCCGGCGGGGTGGGCATCGCCGCGATCCAGCTGGCCGTCGCCCGCGGCGCGCGGGTCCTGGCCACCGCCGGCGGTCCGGCCAAGACCGCGATCTGCCGCGACCACGGCGCCCAGGTGGCGATCGACTACACGGCGGACGACTTCGTGCCCGCCGTGCTCGCGGCTACCGGCGGGCGGGGCGTGGACGTCGTGGTGGACCCGGTGGGCGGCGACGTGTTCGCCCGCTCCTGGGAGTGCCTGGCGTTCGAGGGACGCCTGGTGGCGGTGGGCGCCGCCGGTGGCGCACCGCCGCCTGTCGACCCGCTGCGGCTGATGGCGGCGAACGCGACGCTCGTCGGCCTGTCCTGGGGCTCGCAGTACCCGTGGCGGCGGGCCAGTGCCGTCGAGGCCGCGTACCAGGAACTGTTCGACATGTGCGCCTCCGGCGCGGTCCGGCCGCCGGTCAGCCGCGTCGTCTCGCTGGACGAGGCGCCCGCGGCGCTCACCGAACTGGCCGAACGCCGGACCACCGGCAAGATCATCGTACGGATCGACGAGGGGGAGGGGCCGTGAGCGACAGCGCCGACGGCGACATGGAGATCTACGACCTGAAGGTGACAGTCGACCGGATCGAGGGCCGGTCGGTGTGCGGCATGGCCGTGGGCGACCACTTCGAACTGACAAACAGCGCGCACCTGCGGCTGCCCGAGGGAAAGCACTTCTGCGTGTACGCGCTCGCCTCGGTGCTGCCCTTCCTCGCCGCCAAGCAGCGTGACCTGGCGCCGGGGGACTGGCTGGCCCAGGACTCCCACTTCATCTGCCCCGACCCGGAGGAGCGGCTCGTCATGAAGGTGGAACGGACCTGCCGGCGCACGATGAACTCGGCGGACCTGACATGACCGTCGAGATCGGACTCGGCCTCCAGAGCGACAAGCCGGCCGGCGCCTACGCCCGGCTGGCCCGCGCCGCCGAGGCGCACGGCTTCGACGTGCTCACCGTCTTCGGCGACCTGATGTACCAGCCGCCGATCTTCCCGCTGCTGGAGATGGCACAGGCGACCGAACGGGTACGCCTCGGCGCGGCCTGCCTGAACCCGTACTCGATGGCGCCGTACGAGATCGCCGGTCAGATCGCCGCCCTGGACCTGGCCTCGCACGGGCGGGCCTACCTGGGCCTGGCCCGGGGGACCTGGCTGGGCGCTGTCGGCCTGCCGCAGCCGCGGCCGCTGACCACGATCGAGGAGGCCGTCCAGGTCGTCTACCGCCTGCTGCGCGGCGACCGCAGCGGCTTCACCGGAAAGGTCTTCTCGCTCGCCCCCGGCACCGCCCTGCGCTACGACGTGCAGCGGCCCGACCCGCCGCTGCTGCTCGGCGCGTGGGGCCCGCAGGGCGCGGCGCTGGCCGGGCGGATCGCCGACGAGATCAAGGTGGGCGGCAGCGCCAACCCGGACATGGTCCCGGTGATCCGCGAACGGCTGCGAACCGGCGCGGAGAAGGCCGGGCGCGACGTCGCGGACGTCGGCATCGTGCTCGGCGCTGTCACAGTCGTCGACACCGACGGCGAGGTGGCCCGCGCCAAGGCCCGCACCGAGGTGGCCATGTACCTGGCGGTGGTGGCCGAGCTGGACCCGACCGTCGAGATGCCCGACGACCTGGTCAAGCGCGTCGGCGAGCTGGTCGACGCGGGCGAGGACGAGGCGGCGGGCCGGCTGATCCCGGACGACGTGCTCGACCGGTTCGCCTTCTCCGGCACCCCGGAGCAGGTCGCCGCGCAGGCCCAGGCGCTCATCGACGCGGGCGTGCGCCGGGTCGAGTTCGGCACGCCGCACGGCCTCACCGACGAGCGCGGCGTCGACCTGCTCGGCTCGGCCGTCCTGCCGTTGCTGCGCAGGTGAGTCAGGTGCGGCTCACCGTCCTGGTCGGCCCCGGCCTGGTGGCCGACGCGGCCCTGCTGGCGTCGCTGACCGCCGCCACCTGCGCCGAACTCGACGTCTCCGGCGGGGTCGTCACCGCTGCCTCGGCCGACGAGATGCGCGTGCTGCTCGCCGCGACCGACCAGCCGGTGGTGGTGCTCCCCGGCCCCACGGCTGCGGCCCGTGCCCTGATCGGCGCGCAGCCGTCCGGCGTGGTCTGGTACGACCTCACAGTCGAGCCGTCGGTGCCCGGCGCGGTCCACCTGGCCGGGCGGGGACTGTGGGGCCTGACCTGGGCGATCCGGCACGCCGTGCACCGCCTCCGTGCGCCGGCCACCCGGATCGCCTACGGCCCGGACCCGGACCAGTGGGGCGACCTGCGGCTGCCGTCCACCCCGGACGCCGGGCCGGCGCCGGTCGCGGTGCTGCTGCACGGCGGGTTCTGGCGGTCCATCTGGGGCGCGGACCTGATGGACGCGCTCGCCGTCGACCTGGCCCGGCGCGGGTACGCGAGCTGGAACCTGGAGTACCGGCGTCCGGACCGGCACGGCTGGGACGCGACCACACAGGACGTGCAGGCGGGCCTCCTCGCGTTGCGGGAACCGGCCCGCGACCGGTTGGTCGACCTGGACCGGATCGTCGTGCTGGGACACTCGGCGGGCGGGCAGCTCGCGTTGCGCGCCGCGGCGGACCTCGCCGCGCGTACGAGCGGGCCGCGTGTCGCGCTCGCGGTGTCGCTGGCCGGGGTGCTCGACCTCACCGAGGGCGAGCGGCGCTACCTCGGCGACGGCGCGGTCGCCGCGGCGCTGGGCGGCTCACCGTTGACGGCACCACGCCGGTACGCCGAGAGCGACCCGATGCTCCGCCTGCCGACAGGGGTGCCCACACTGCTCGTGCAGGGAACGGAGGACAGCCTCGACCTCGTCGACGCCAACCGGCGCTACGCCGCCGCGGCGGCAGCCGCCGGGGACGAGATCCGCCACCTCGAACAGCCGGGGGACCACTTCGCCGTCATCGACCCGGCCTCGGCCGTCTGGCAGGACACGATGACCGCCGTGGACGCACGCCTCGGCCGCTGACGCCGGACGCTGAATCGCCCTCCAGGTTCACCTACGTGAACACGGAGGGCGATTCGTGGTGCCCGGGGCGCGGGTCAGAACAGGCGGGGCGTGACCACCGAGACCACAGTCGTCACCGCGTCGGTGTCGTTGTAGAGCTGGTGCGGCACCGACGAGCGCAGGTGCACGCTGTCGCCCGGGAACAGCCGGTGCTCGACGCCCTCGACCTCGTAGAGCAGCTCGCCGGAGATGACGTACGCGAACTCCTCGCCCCGGTGACCGTACGCGTTCTCCCGGCGCCCGCCCGGCGCGATGTGCACGAGCATCGGTTCGAGCACCAGGTCCGGCCCGCGGTCGGAGAGCATGCGGTAGGTCTGCTGCCCGGACACGTACTGCGTGGCGGCCGTCTCCGCCCTGGTCAGCGTGAAGTGCCGGGGAAGCGAGGAGACGGTGCTGTCCGGTGCGGCGGTGCCGGCGTCGAAGAAGTCGGCCACCGACCGGTCGAGCGCCTTGGCGACGCTGCCGAGCGCGGTCAGCCCGATGGAGGAGATGCCCCGCTCGACCTGGGACAGGAAGCCGATGGACAGCCCGGAGCGGGAGGCGAGGCCGCGCAGCGTCAGCCCGCGCTCCTTGCGGTAGCGCCGGATCCGGCCGCCGACGACGCCCGCGGGCGTGTTCTCGTCCGCGGCGCCACCGGAGCCGGCCTGCTCCGACGGCGGCTGACTGTTCATGGGCCGCACGGGGACCTCCTGTCGAGGCGGCGGGACGTCCGCCGGGATGTTCGATGGTATCGAACATCCCGGCCGGTCCGCGAGGGGCCGTGCGGCCGGTTCCCCCACGTCGTCCCGGGTGGACCGCGGCCGGCGTCGCCCGCCTACCGCTTCACCAGGTTGCGCAGCGCCCCGAGCAGCGATCGGTGGCTTACCTCGGCGTAGATCTTCTTGTCCGAGCCGTACAGGACCACGTACGGGCACTGCTGGTCGTCCCCGCCCATGGTCTTGTCCAGCAGTCGGCGGCCGGTCGCCACCTCGTACACCCGCAGGCGGTAGGTGGCCTTCAGCAGCGTCAGCGTGTCCGGCTTCGGGTCGTCGTAGCGGCACTTGCGGATCGTCGCGCCGGTGCTCGTGCGATCCAGGCAGGCGACCATCTGCACGGTCTTCGGGTCCTCCGACGCCCAGGTCCGCTCCACCCGCTTCGACAGGCCCTCGTCGTAGTAGTAGACCTGGTCGTGGCGGCGGTTGCCCGTGCCCAGGTCGGTGCCGACGAGCAGTGCCACCGGGTGCGGCGCCGCTCCGGTGCGCCTCGGCGACTGCGGGAAGTAGAGAACGCCGTCGCACACGTCGTTGAGATCGGAGATCTGCGCCGCCGGGAAGTCGCTCGGCTGCGGCCCGCGCGCCGACGGCTCCGCGCTCGCCGTCGCACCCGGCGTGGGCGTCGCGCCGGACGACCGCCAGGGCGCCACCGGCGGCGCGGCGGGCTCCCGCCCGGCCGTCTCGCGGGGCGAGGAACCCAGCAGGAACGCGCCGCCGATCAGGCCCGAGCACGCCACCAGCAGCAGCACGCTCAGCACCGCGACGGCGACGACCAGACCGCGGCTGCGGCCGGACGACGGCGGGCCGGGTGGCGGGTACGGCCCGAACGGCGCAGCCGGCGTGGCCGGACCGTACGGCGGACCAGCGATGGGCGGCCCGTAACCCGGAACGGGCGACCCGTGACCCGGCCCGGTGGCGGGCGGTGGTGGCGGCCCGGGAACGCCGGGCGGCTCGCCGGCCGGCCGCATCCAGGCGGTCTCTCCCCGCTGTTCCGCGTCCCCCGCCGGTCCCTGCTCGGATCCGGCCCCCGTGTCGGACATGCGCATTCCCCCGTCGAACCTGTGCGGAGGGCGCAACCTATCAGCCTCGCCGGACCGGAGGAGGCCCCACTAGGTGGTTGCGCTACCTAGGTAGCGGCGCTACCGTCCGGATGTCGTCCGATCGGGACAGTGCGGAGCGGGATGAACCAGGAACGGCGGGCGCAGTGGCTGCGCGGGGTGCTCGACCTCTGCGTGCTCGCGCTGCTGAGCCGGGGCGAGTCCTACGGCTACGAGCTGTCCCAGGCGCTGCGGGCCCACGGGCTGGGCGCCGTGCAGGGCGGCACCCTCTATCCGGTGCTGCTGCGGTTGCAGCGCTCCGGCCTGCTCACCGCGCACTGGCGGGAGGGCGGGACCGGGCCCGCGAGGAAGTACTACCGGATCAGCCCGGCCGGCAGCGCGGCGTTGCGGGCGGCCGCGATCGACTGGAGCGCCTTCGCGTCGAGCGTGGGCACGATACTGCGCGAGGAGCCGAAGCGGTGAACCACGAACCCTGGCTCGCCGCCCTGACCGGCGAGCTGCGCCGGCACGGGGTGGGGCCCGACCTGACCGGTCACGTCGTCGCCGAGGCGGCCACCCACCTGCTCGACAGCGGGGAGTCGCCGCTGCGGGTCTTCGGCGCGCCGGAGACGTACGCCCGGGCGGTGGTCGACAGCCTCGGTGGCCCCGACGTGCGACCGCCGCGCCGCCAGCCCGGACCGGTGCGGCTCGCCGCGCGCGGCATCACCAAGCGCTACCGGGGGCGGACCGTCCTGGACCGGGTCGACCTCACCGTCCGGGCGGGCCAGATCGCGGCGGTGGTCGGTGCCAACGGCGCCGGCAAGAGCACCTTCCTGCGGATCTGCGCCGGCCTGCTGAGCCCGGAGGCGGGCACCGTCGAGGTGCACGGCACGCTCGGCTACTGCCCGCAGGACGGCGGCACCGCCGAGTTCCTCAGCCCGGACGAGCACTTCGTGCTGATCGGCGCCGGCCGGGGGCTGGGCCGGACGGCGGCCCGTCGGGCCGGTCGCGCGGAGGCGGCCGGGCTGGAGTGGACACCGCCGCGACGCATCCAGGCCCGGCACCTCTCCGGCGGCACACGGCAGAAGCTCAACCTGGTGCTGGCCCGGCTCGGCGAGCCGGACGTGCTGCTCCTCGACGAGCCCTACCAGGGGTTCGACAGGGGCACCTACCTCGACTTCTGGCACGAGGTGTGGCGCTGGCGCGACGCCGGCAAGGCCGTCGTGGTCGTCACCCACCTGCTCAACCAGCTCGACCGCGTCGACGTCGTGCTCGACCTGGCCGGGGAGCGTGACGCGTGAGCCGGACCCTGGTGGTGGCCGAGGCCGCCCTGCGCGAGCTGCTGCGCCGCCGTACCGTGCTGGTCATCCTGCTGCTGATGCCGCTGGCGTTCTATCTGAGCCGCCGCGGCGACCACCTCGGACAGTCGATCCGCTTCGTCTGCCTCGGCCTGGGCTGGGCGCTCAGCACCGCCGCGCTGTTCGCGGGCAGCGCGGCGCGCGGCATCGAACCCCGCCTGCGGCTCTCCGGCTACGGCAGCCGGCACCTGGTGCTCGGCCGGCTGCTCGCGCTGTGGACCGTCGGCATGCTCCTCTCCACTCCGTACTTCCTGCTCGTCCTGGCCGACCAGCGCGACGTCCGGTACGGCGCGATCGCCCTGATCATGGCGCTGACCGTGTTCGTGTCGGTGCCGTTCGGCCTGCTGCTGAGCGCCGTGCTGCCGCGCGAGCTGGAGGGCACGCTGGTGCTGCTCACAGTGGTCGGTCTCCAGATGGTGATGGACCCGGCGGGCAGCGCCACCCGCGCGTTGCCGTTCTGGTTCAGCCGCGAGCTCGCCACGTACGCCGTCGACCACACCGACGGCGGCTACCTCAACCGCGGCCTGACCCACGGGCTGGCCTTCGCTGTCGCACTCACGCTGCTGGTCGTGGCGGCCGCCGCGGTGCGGCTGCGGCAGCGCCGCCACCTGCGCCTGGCCACCTGACCGGCGGGGGCGGCGGACCGGACCCGGTCGCCGGGCGTGGCAGGATCGGCGGGTGCAGATCGGGTTGCTCGGGCCGTTCCAGGTCACCACGGACGGTGGCGTACCGGCCGACGTGCCGGGCGCGCGGCTGCGCGGGCTGCTGGCCGCCCTCGCGCTCCAGCCCGGCCGCGTGGTCCCGAAGGCGACGCTCGTCGACTGGATCTGGGGCGAGCAGCCGCCCGCCGACGCCGCGAACGCGCTGCAACGGCTGGTCTCCCGGCTGCGCAAGGCGCTGCCGGCGGGCGCCGTCGACGGGCTGCCCGACGGCTACCGGCTCGCCGTCGAGCCCGACGCCGTCGACGCCGTACGGTTCGAGCGTCTCGTCCGCCGGGCCCGCGACGGCGACGGGCCGCAGCGGGTACGGCTGCTGCGCGAGGCGCTGGGCCTGTGGCGCGGCGACGCGCTGCGCGACATCGGCCTGCCCGACAGTCCGGCGCTCGACGCGGCGGCCACCCGGCTGGAACGGCTGCGCCTGACCGCGACGGAGGACCGGTACGACGCCGAGATCGGGCTCGGCCGGGAGGCCGACCTGATCCCGGAGCTGACCGACCTGGTGGCCGCCCATCCCGTGCGCGAGCGGCTCGCCACGGCGCTGATGCGCGCGCTCGTCGCGGCCGGCCGCGACACCGAGGCGCTGCTGGTCTACCAGCGCACCGCCGACGCGCTCGCCGACGCGCTGGGCGCCGACCCGTCGCCGGAGCTGTCGGCGCTGCACGTCGCCCTGCTGCGCGGCGAGACGGTACGCCGGGAGGACACCCGCCGCACCAACCTGCGCGCCGAGCTGACCAGCTTCGTCGGCCGGGACGCCGACCTCACCGCGGTCGGCACGCTGGTGGCCGAGCACCGGCTCACCACGCTCACCGGCCCGGGCGGCTCCGGGAAGACCAGGCTGGCCACGGAGACCGGGCGCCGGATGACGGGCGACCTGCCGGACGGCGTGTGGCTGGTGGAGTTCGCCGCCGTCAGCGCCGGCGGGGACGTGGTGCAGGCGACGATCTCCGGGCTCGGCCTGCGCGACGCGCTGCTCGGCGACGCGGGCAGCGCGGAACCGGCCGACCGGCTCGTCGCGGCGATCCGGGACCGGGAGATGCTGCTGATCCTGGACAACTGCGAACACGTCGTCGACCAGGCGGCGGCGCTGGCGCACCGGCTGCTCGGCGAGTGCCGGCGGCTGCGGATCCTGGCCACGAGCCGGGAACCGCTCGGCATCACCGGGGAGGCGCTGTGGCCGGTCGCGCCGCTGGGCCTGCCGGACGGCGACGCCCCGATCGCCGAGGTCGAGTCGTCGCCCGCCGTGCGCCTGCTGCGGGACCGGGCCGCGGCGGTACGCCGGGACCTCGCCTTCGACGCCCGGGCCGCGACGACGATGGCGCGGATCTGCCGGGCGCTCGACGGCATGCCGCTGGCGATCGAACTGGCCGCGGCGCGGCTGCGCACCATGTCCGTCGACCAGCTCGCCACCCGGCTCGACGACCGGTTCCGGCTGCTCACCGGCGGCAGCCGGACCGCCCTGCCCCGGCACCGGACGCTGCGCGCGATGGTCGACTGGAGCTGGGAACTGCTCAGCGACGCCGAACGCGCGGTGCTGCGCCGGCTGTCGGTGTTCTCCGGCGGGGCGAGCCTGGACGCGGCCGAGCGGGTCTGCGCCGGCGGCGCCGTCGAGCCGGGCGACGTGCTCGACCTGCTCACCGCGCTGACCGACAAGTCGCTGCTGGTCGCCGCCGGTGACGTCGCGCCGCACTACCGCATGCTCGGCACGATCAAGGAGTACGCCGCGCAGCGGCTCGCCGAGGCGGGGGAGGCGGACCTCGCCCGTCGCGCGCACCTGGCGTACTTCACCGAGCTGGCCGAGACCGCCGAGCCGCGGCTGCGCCGCGCCGACCAGCTCACCTGGCTCGCCCGGCTGGAAGCCGAGCACGACAACATCACCGCAGCCGTGCGGGGGGCGCTCGCCGCGGGTGAGGGGCGCGAGGCGATGCGGCTCGCGGCCGGCGCCGGCTGGTACTGGTGGCTCGGCGGCCACCGGACCGAGGGCATGGAACTGATCATCGCGGCCACCGAGGCGCCCGGCGACGTGCCCGACGACATCCGAGCCGTGGTGTACGGACTCGTGGTGCTGTTCCTCAGCTCCGGGCCGGGCGACGCGCAGCACGCGGCCGAGTGGATCCACAAGGCGTACCGGTTGAGCGGCGAAGGCCACGGTGGTCACCCGGAGCTGGCCCTGGTCGTGCCGATGGAGCGCATGCTGCGGGAGCCGGACGCGCTGCTGCCCGCCTGGGAGTCGCTGCTCGACCACGAGGACCCGTGGGTACGCGCGCTGGCCCGGCTGCACCTGGGCAAGCTGCGGGTCATCCTCGGCGTCGAGGCGGCGCAGGCGGAGGCGTGCCTGCGGCAGGCGCTCGCCGAGTTCCGGGCGGTCGGTGAACGCTTCGGGATCTCGTTCGCACTCAGCGAGCTGGCCGAGCTGATCGCCGTACGCGGTGACGTCGCCGCCGCCTGCGACTACTACGAGCAGGCGGTCACGGCGGTCACCGAGGTCGGCGCCGTCGAGGACGTGATCCGGATGCGGGCGCGGCTGGCCTGGCTGTACCGGCTGGGCGGCGACGAGACGGCGAGCGCCGCCGCGCTGGCCGAGGCGCACCGGCTCGCCGCGGGGGTCGCCTGGCCGGGCGCGCTGGCCGAGCTGGCGCTGGTCCGGGCGTACCTGGCCCGCCACGACGGTGACGCGGACGAGGCGTACGCGCAGCTGCGGTCGGTGTCGGCGCTGCTCGGCGACGAGGCGGACCTGGCGAGTGTCCGGGCGGGCACCCAGGATCTGCTGGGTTACCTGGCCGAGGACGTCGAGCAGGCTCGTACCCATCGGGCGGCGGCGTGCCGGGCGGCGCGCGAGGGTGGCTACGCGCCGCTGACCGCGCAGGTGCTCGTCGGTGTCGCGGACCTGGCGGTGCGGCTGGACCGGCCGGACCACGCGGCGCGGCTGCTCGGCGCCGCCACCGCGGTACGCGGGCTGCCCGACCGCGCCCACCCCGACGTGCCGCGGATCGAGGCGGCGGCGCGCGACCGCCTCGGCGACGCGGAGTTCGCCGAGGCGGTCGCACAGGGCCGGGAGACCGGCTGGGAGCGGCTGGTCGAGATCACGCTCGCTTCGTGAACGTGGACCGCGCCCACAGGTAGCCGACCACCGCGATGCCGGCGCACCAGACGACCGCGGGGATCACGTCGCCGGCCGACGGCGCGCCGTCGAGCAGGCCGCGCAGGGTCTCGATGATCGGCGTGAACGGCTGGTACTCGGCGAACTGCCGCAGTCCCGGCCCCATCTTGTCGGCGGGCACGATCGCGCTGCTGAAGAACGGCAGCAGGACCAGCGGCACGGAGGCCATGCCCGCCGACTCCGGCGACTTCGCGAACAGGCCCAGCGCGACTGTGAACCAGCTGACGGCGACGCTGAGCAGCACCACCACGCCGGCCACGCCGAGCCAGTGCAGGGGATCGGCGGCCGGGCGGAAGCCGAGCAGGAACGCCACCCCGACCAGGGCCGCGACCGCGAGGACGTTCGTCAGCACGGTGGCGACGACGTGGCCGGTCAGCACCGCGCCCCGGGAGACGTGCATGACCTTGAAACGGTTGATGATGCCCTTGGTCATGTCGGAGTTCACCGACGTCGCGGTGCCGCCGAGGCCGTAGCAGACCGCCAGCAGCATCAGGCCCGGCGTCGCGTAGTCGACGTAGTCGACGCCGACGGAGAACGCGTCGCCGAGCATGTATACGAACATCAGCATGACGATGATCGGCATCAGCACCGCGTTGAACACCGAGGTCGGGTTGCGGCGCAGGTGCGTCAGGTTGCGGCGCAGCATGACGACCGAGTGGTTTCTGCTCATCTGGCGGCCACCTCCGGGGTACGGCCCGTCAGGGCCAGGAAGACGTCGTCGAGGTCGGGGGTCTGCACGGACAGGTCGTCGGCGTTGATCGCGTGCGCGTCGAGCCGGTCGAGCAGGGCGCGCAGCGCCGCGGTTCCGCCGTCGGCGGGCACCCGCAGCGCCAGCGCCTCCTCGTCGCGTACCGCCTCGGGCAGCACCAGCGCCGCCGCGTCGAGTTCGGCGACGGTGCCGAACCGCAACCGCACGTGCGTGCCGGGGATCCGGCGCTTCAGCTCCTCCGGCGTGCCCTGGGCGACCAGCCGGCCCTGGTCGAGCACCGCGATCCGGTCGGCGAGACGGTCGGCCTCGTCGAGGTACTGGGTGGTGAGGAAGACCGTCACGCCGCCTGCGACCAGATCCCTGATGATCGACCACATGGTGCGGCGGCTGCGCGGGTCCAGCCCGGTCGTCGGCTCGTCCAGGAAGATGATCCGCGGCTCGCCGACCAGCGTCATCGCCAGGTCCAGCTTGCGGCGCATGCCCCCGGAGTACGTCGACACCGGCTTGTCGGCGGCCTCGACCAGGTCGAACCGTTCCAGCAACTCCGCGACGACCCGCTTGCCGGGCACGCGGTTGCGCGGGCCGAGGTCGACCATCAGTTGCAGGTTCTCCCGCCCGGTCAGCAGTTCGTCCACCGCCGCGAACTGCCCGGTCACGCCGATCGCCGCGCGGACCGCCTTGGCCTCGGTGACGACGTCGTGCCCGGCCACCCGCACCGACCCGGCGTCGGCGCGGATCAGGGTGGTCAGGATGTTGATCGCTGTCGTCTTGCCGGCTCCGTTCGGGCCGAGCAGGGAGAAGATCGTCCCGGCGGGGACGTCCAGATCGATGCCGTCGAGCACCACCTTGTCCTTGTACGCCTTGCGCAGCCCGGAGACCGTTATCGCTGAACTCGTCATGCGACCACCATGGGCGGCCGTACCGCCACCGCCCTGACACGGCGCTGACACGGCCGCTGACAGCTTGTCGGTGGGCCGGCGTACGGTCCCGCCGTGGATCGGGAGACGTTCTGGGACATCGTGGAGCGGGCGCGTGGCGCTGCGGGCCGCGAGACGGTCACCGCCGAGGGGGCCGACGCGGTGGCCCGGCACCTCGTCGCGGAGCTGTCGGTGCTGAGCCCGGCAGCGATCGTGGGCTTCCAGCAGGCGTACGACGACGTGAATCTGGAGGCGTGGCGCTGGGACCTGTGGGCGGCCGCCTACCTGATGCGCGGCGGCTGCTCGGACGACGGATTCGACTACTTCCGCGGCTGGCTGGTCGCGCAGGGGCGGGCGGTCTGGGAGCGGGCCGTCGCCGATCCCGACTCACTCGCCGAGGCCGGCGTCGACCCGGAAGACGACGCGGTCGAGTGCGAGGCGGTGCTGAGCGCGGCGGGCGACGCCTACGCCGAGGCGACCGGCGCCGGCACCGACGCGTTCTGGGAGGCGCTGGACGCCGCCAACCGGGCTGCAGACGACCGGGCGCCGGCCGACCCGGCCGGTGAGGACTTCGACTTCGACGACGACGAGCAGATGCACGCCCGGCTGCCGCGCCTGACCGCGATCTACCGGCCGCTGGAATGAGCCGGCGCGACCCTCCTCCGGCCCGATCCGGGTTAACCGCTGGTCCGCCGCGGGCCGGGTGGGCGAGCATGGTCGGCATGGCCGGGTCGACGGGTGCGAGGCTGCCGCTGCAGGGTGGGCTGCCACCCGGCGAGGCGCTGACCGGCGCGGTGCTGGAGATCGCCTGCGACGAGTCCGGTTTCTCCGGGACCAACCTGCTCGATCCGGCCACCCCGGTGATCGTCCACGCCAGCGTCGACCTGAGCCGTGACGAGGCCGCTGCGTTGATCCGTACGCTGCGGTCCGGGTTCCGGTTCTCGCCCGACGAGGTCAAGTCCCGGCAGTTCCTGCGCCGCCGCGAGGCCGCCGAGGCGGCGGAGTGGTTCCTGTCCGCGCTGCGCGGCCGGGCGCACGTGCACCTGGTCGACAAGGAGTTCTTCCTCGCCACCCGGGTCGTCGACCTGCTGCTGGCCGAGCCGTCGTACGCGGCGGGCACCCGCCTCGCCGGTGACCGGCGTCAGGCCGCGGCGGCGCTGCACTGGGCCGGGCGGGCGGCCGGACCCGGCTGGGCGGTCTTCCTCGCCGCCGTCGTCGAGATGCTGCGCACCAAGCGGCGGGATCGGGCGGACGACCGGAGCGTGCAACGGTTCTTCGCCGCGCGGGACGCGTTACGGCGTCACGTCGGCGACGAGGCGGCCGGCGCGGTCCTCGACGCGCTCGATCCGGTCCGGGTGGCTGAGGTGCAGGCCAGGTTGTATGCGGGCGACCGGACGATCCCGCCACCGCTGGAGCCGCTGCTGCCGGCGCTGGCCGAGACCGTCCTGCACTGGAGCGGCGGCCGGCGGCGGGTGCTGGTGATCCACGACGAGCAGAGCGCGCTCACCCAGGACCGGCTGCGCCGCCTCCAGGCGGCACTGGCCGCGGTCGACCCGGCCGGTCCGTCACCGCTGGCCGGGCTGGTGATGACCGATTCGCGCGACGACCCGCGCGTCCAGGCCGCCGACCTGCTCGCCGGGGCGGCCCGCCGGATGCCCGGCATCCCCGGCGACGGACCGCTGCGCCCGCTGCTGGCCCCGCCCTCCGGGGACGCCCCGGGCACCGCCGCTGGAGCGCACGATCCGGGCGCCGCCGCAACGCACGATCCGAGCGCCGTGACGGCGGAACAGGAGGCGACGTGATTCTCGACGACGTGACGCCGACCGGCGGGGTGCACTGCGAGACCACCACGCTCGGCGTGCTGACCCGGCACGCGGGCCTGGACCTGTCCGAGCCGATGCTGTTCGGTCTCGGCGAGGGGCTCGGCTTCGTCTACTGGGACGCCAAGGGCATGGACGTGCCGTTCCTCGGCGGGCGCACCAAGCCGCTGTGCGTGACCCGCGCCGCCGCCGGCCGCCTCGGGTTGGACCTGCGCGTCCGGGAGACGACGTCGGCGGCCAGGGCGTGGCGGAACGTCACCGAGGCGCTGGACGCCGGGCACCCGGTCGGCCTGCAACTGGACTCGTACCACCTGGACTACTTCACCACCCGGGTCCACTTCGGCGGGCACACAGTCGCCGTGTACGGCTACGACGACTCACACGCCCACCTGGTCGACACCGCCCAGCAGGGCGGCGCGGTGACCACCACGCTGGACAGCCTGGCCCGGGCCCGCGCCGCGCGTGGGCCGATGACCGCGCGCCACCTGTCGTACACGCTCACCGCGCCTGGCGGCCCGCCGGACCTGGACGCCGCCGTCCGCGCGGCGGTACGCGCCAACGCCGGGGCGTTCCTCGACCCGCCGATCGCCAACCTCGGCCACCGGGGGATCGCCACCGCCGCCGCCCGGGTGACCCGCTGGCTGGACCGCGCCGCCGATCCGGCACGCGACCTTCCGCTCGCCGCGACGCTGATGGAACGCGGCGGCACCGGCGGCGCGCTGTTCCGCACCATGTACCGGGACTTCCTCGCCGAGGCCGCCACCGTCACCGGTGACGCCCACCTGCGCCGGGCACAACTGATGTACGCCGACATCGCGCCGCTGTGGACCGCCGTCGCCGACCACATCGCCACCGCCGGGCGGACCGGGGACGCCACCCACCTGACCCGCGCGTCTGCGGTCCTCGCCGACCTGGCCGTCCGCGAACGCGAGGCGATGACGGTGCTGGCCGCCGTCGACGCCGGGTAGGCGTCAGCCGAGCTGCTCGGCCAGCGCCACGATGACGCCCGCCGGGCCGCGCAGGTAGCAGAGCCGGTAGACCTCCCCGTACTCCGCCACCTCACCGATCAGCTCACCGCCGTGGGCCCGCAGCCGGGCCACCGTGTCGTCGACGTCGTCCACGGCGAACATGACCGACCGCAGGCCCAGCGTGTTCGGCGGCGCGTCCGGCGGTTCGGCGGCGACGAGTGCCGGCGCCCGGAACCGCGTCAGTTCGAGCTTGCCGTGGCCGTCCGGCGTCCGCATCATCGCGATGTCGACCCGCACGCCGTCGATGCCGTTGACCCGGTCCACCCACTGCCCCTCGACCGGCATCTCGCCCTCCACCTCCATCCCGAGTTCGGTGAAGAAGGCGATCGCGGCCGGCAGGTCGTCCACCACGACGCTGACGTGATCCATCCGCTGAAGCGTCACGCCCCGAGCATAGGACGACGCCCGGCGTGGTCAGCTCATGTCGAGCGTGTACGCGGCCTCCCGTACGTCGGCGTCCGGATGACGGCGCAACCCGACGAGCAGGTCCCGCCACGGCGTCTTCCAGCCGAACTCCGACCCGTGCGCGACCAGCGCCACCGCGAACAGGCCACCGGCCAGGTCTCCGCGCCCGGCGAGGTGGTCCACCGTCTCGGCGAGGGCCGCCGGATCGGGCCGCCGCCGCATGGTGAGCAGGCGATCGCCGACGCGTTGCGCGGTGCGGACCGCTACCACGGGCCGGCCGGCGCAGAGTGCGGCGACCTCGTCCAGCTCGTCGAGCCGGCCGAGTTCGACGAGCAGCCCGGTGGCCGTACCCAGGAAGCCGTCCTGGCCGGCGAGCCACCGCGCCGCCTCGACCAGCCCGGCCCGGTCGGCGCCGGCGGGGCGGCTGTCGGACCAGAGGGCCGCGCCCTCCGTGAGCAGTTCGACGCGCCGTCGGGCGGGCCGGTCGGCGGCCGGGCCGCCCGGGTCGTCGTCGGCCGCGTCCCGTTCCACCAGCCGGGCCAGCGCGGCCCGGAACGCCGTGTCGCCACCGGCCCGCAGCAGGTTCGCCACCCCGATGGCCGGCGTCGTCTCGTCCGGGTCGGTGAGCCGGTCCACGACCAGGTCGGTGACGTCGGTCAGCCACGGCGACCACTCGCCGAGCGCGTCGAACGCGGCGCGCCGGACCTCCCGGTCGTCGGCCCGGCACGCCTGCACCACCAGCGCGGCGTAGGCGCGGCGGTGGCGCTCCGAGATCCCCGACGGGTACGCGCCGAGCACCGCCCGCCGTTCCTCCCGGCCGGCGTGCACCGCCGCGCGCAGAACCGTCCAGCCCGCCTCGGTCCCCAGCCGCTGCCGGGCGGCGGAGACGATCGCCGTGCGTACGTCGCGGTGCGTGCCCCGATCGGCGTACGCCTCCCCGAGCACCACCATCACGTCCACCTGCGCGTAGCGGGCCAGGAGCCGCGCGGCCTCCTTGCGGCTGGTGACCTTCGCGGCGCCGGTGAGCACCCCGCCCAGCAACTCGGCCAGCCGGGCCGGCGGGACGTGGCGGGCGGCTCGTCCGGCGGCGTACAGCGCGACGCGGGCCCGGTCGCCGTCGGCGTACCGGAGCAGCAGCGGGAACGCCTCGTCCGGCCGGTCGGTCCAGGCCAGCGCGCCCAGCGCCGCCTCGGCGACCGGCACCTCGGACGCGTCGACGTGGCGCAGCACCATCTCGCGTCCGGCCGGGCCGGCCCCGGCGGCGGCCCGGATCGCCGCCGCCCGCTGCCACACCCGGTGACCGGAGTCGGCGACGACGCGCGCCTGAAGCGCCACGAAGCGTTCCTGGTGGCGCGGAAGCCACCGCTGTGCCCGCGGCGCCGGGCCGGGCACCCACCGCTTCCCGTTCTCCACGAACCGGCCGCGCGGCGGCCGGTCCAGCACGCGGTCGAGCAGGTCGGTGCGGGACGTGCAGACGATCGCCCACACCTCGTGGATCGCCACCGCCGACGCGTCGACGTCGAGCACCTCGGCGACGCGCCGCGAGCGGGTACGCGGATCGGCGAGCCACAGCCCGACGGCCGTACGGGCCACAGCGGGCAGGGTGTCCGGCCCGATCGTCCGGCGCAGCAGGTCTTGAAGCTCCGGCAGACGCCAGGCGCGCCGGCCGAGCGCGTGGGTGAGCGCGAACAGCAGTCCGTACCGGCCGCGCGCCATGCCGGCCTCGATCCGGCCGCGCAGCCGGTCGAACACCACCCTCTCCTGGCCGTGGCGCAGCACCATATCGAGCCGGCGCAGCACCGGCACGTTCGCGTCGCTGCTCACCGCGTCGATCGTGCGCAGTGCCCACTCGGTCAGCTCCGGCACGTCCACGTGAAGCGTGAGGACGTCGACGGCGAGCCGGCTCAACGCCGTGGTGGTGGTCGCCGAGGTGTCCCGGGCGTCGACCGCGTCGGTGGTGAGCCCGGTCAGCCCGCCCGCGCTCGTGGCGGTGAGCAGCGGCGCCACAGTGGCCAGCGCGGTGAGCGCGGCGGCGCGTACCGGGTCCTGCTCGTTGCGCAGCCGGCCCAGCCGGACCACCACCTGGGCCACCGTCCGCGGATCACGGGAGCGGCGCGCGGCCGCCACCAGCAGCCGCCACCCGTCCGCCCGTTCGTCCGCGTCGCCGGAGCGCAGCGCCGCGCTCGCCGACGCGGACGCCTCCGGCCACGGCAGGTACGCGCTCCAGAACCGCACCTGCTCCTCCCGCTCCCGGACGGACGGGAGGGTCAGCACGCGGGCCGCCTCGCGTGCCCGTACCGCCGCCGGCAGCACCTCCATCACCGCGGCGCCGGGTAGCAGCGCCGTGGTGTCGGTGTCGGCCAGCGCTCCGTCGTACAGCTCGGCGCGGCGGCTCGGCGGCACGGCGCGCAGCAACGCGGCGAGCGCCCGGTCGTGCTCCCGCAGCCGGGCGGCCAGCGGGACCAGTTCACCAGTGGGCAGCGTGGTGAGGCGGAGCAGCAGCGCCCGGGGCAGCACGGTCCGGGCCAGCCAGGCCGCGCGGCCGGGCGACGTGAGCAGGCGTACGACCCGGCGCGCGTCGTGTGCGGCGAGCCGTCCGTACGCGACGATCGGGCCGGGCAGCGACTCCTCGGGCGCGTACGCGTCGAGCAGGTCCAGGGCCCGCGCGGGCTCACCGCGCAGCACCGCGCCGGCGGCCTCCGCCCAGATCCGCCCGCGCGACTCGGGCGGGGCCGCGGCGAGCCGCTCACCGGTGCGCGCCAGAACGATGTCGCTGTGCGTCCGCATCAGCCGTTCCGGGTTCAGCGCGTGTTCCAGGTCGGGCAGCCAGGCCCGTACCGTCTCGGGGCCGCAGGCCGGCAGCAGCGCGGCGGCCTCGTGGTCGCCGAACCGCTCGCGTACTCCGATGATCAGCGCGTCGGCGACGGCCGGCACCGGGTTGCGGCGCAGCGCCCGGTAGACGCGCCGCCGCGCGCCGGCCGGCTGGTCGGTCAGGTCGGCGGGCGTCACGCCGGCCCGCACGGCGGCGGTCAGCGCGGTGGCGGCGATCGAGGGTTCCGGGTCGAACGTCGCGGCCAGGACGGCCGCGGTGTCCCGGCTGGCCAGGGCGGCGAGCAGCGCGAGACGCCGCTCGTAGGGCCCGTGCCGGCGCAGGTCGGCGCAGACCTGTGCCCGGTCGGGCGCGGTGCGTGCCCATGCCACGAGACGCCGCGTCCGGTCGCGGTGGGACAGCGGGTCGAGGGCGGTCAGCAGGTCGCGGGTGGCGGTGAGCACGGCGCTCATTGTGCCGGTGCGCGGTTCCGCGCGGGTGCCCCTCGCGCTTATTCCGCAACTCCTATGGAAATTGTAGATTTTCAGCGTTCTCCCAGCCGCCCGGGATTGACATCAATCGGACCGTCGGGGATATTCCTAGCGGCGCGTCGGGGCGCGGGGCGGAGCAGGCGAGGTCTGCGGACTTCACCTGCGTGACGTGCGGAAAGGTGTTCGTGCTGCCCCTGCTCCGCGGGGTCCGGATGAGGTTGGGAAATGATTAATCGGGCCGTCGAATTCGCCAAGCACAATTCGCCGAATTCTCTGCGGGTCAAGGCCCGGCGGGCGCAGATGGAAGCGCGCAACGCCCGCATGCGACTCACCGTTCCGGTGGTGGCCCGTAGCGAGTTCGACAACATCTTCCACTGCACCGTCCGCAAGACCGGCAGCCAGTGGATCAAGGCGCTGTTCAGCGACCCGGCCGTCTACCGCCACTGCGGGATGCTGCCCTACGACCCGCGCTTCTACTCCGGCGGGGCGACCGCGCCGGTGCCGGCCGGCCGTATCGGCTTGGCGATCTTCCTCTCCCACAAGCGGTTCGAGGCAGTGCCCAAGGCCGGCAGCTACCGCGCGTTCTTCGTGATCCGCGACCCGCGCGACGTTGTCGTCTCCAGCTACTTCTCGCTGCGCAACTCGCACGCCCCGATGGGCGACATCCCGCAGGCACGCAAGGCCCTCCAGGAACTGCCGAAGAAGGAGGGCATGCTCTACGTCATCGACCGCCTGCGCGACAAGAAGCAGTTCGGGCAGATGCGGTCCTGGGCGGTCGCACCGAGCGCCGAGACGTTCCGGCTGTTCCGCTACGAGGACCTCACCGGCGAGCGGCAGGCCGAAGAGGTCGACCAGCTCCTGCGGCACTGCGGCATCACGCTGCCTCCGGCCGAGCTGGAGGCCCTGCTGGCGCGCTACAGCTTCACCAAGATGAAGAAGTCCAAGGAGACCCCCGGGCGGATCTCCCACTACCGCAAGGGTGCGTCCGGCGACTGGCGCAACCACTTCGACGACGACATCTACGCCGCGTACACGAAGGCGGCCGGTGACCTCGCGGAGATCCTCGGCTACCCCGCCCGGGACGACGAGCGGAACGGGCAGGAGTCCGCCGCACGGTAGTGCGGGACACAGGGCCGGGTGAGAAGAATGCCGGACCGGGCGATGATCATTGCTTCCCTGGGAACCGCCGGGGTGGAGGTGGTCGACTTCCACTGGGACTCCGCCGGGCTCCCGGCCTCGGCGGCCTGGATGCTCTCCGCGTGCTCGGAGGAGGACGGCAGGGAGGATGTCGAGTTCATGTTCGACGACTCCTGCCTGATCGAGGGCGCCAACGCGGCGTGGTGGGACTTCGCGTACACGGGCCGGTTGTTCGACGAAGAGGGGTGCTTTCTCGTCTCGGTCGGGCCGGTCGACGGAGAGCCGTCAGCGAGGCCGCACTGGGCCCGGGTGCGGCTGCGCGACGAATGGGATGTCATCGGCAAGGGCGTGGACCAGGGTGTGCTGGGAGGCCCTCCGGGGCGACCTGGCTTCGTCATGATGGCGCTGGACGAGCGTCTGATCGTCGGCGCTACCACCTGGAACGGATTCATCAGCGTCATGAGGTTGGCAGATCCGACGACGGCCGAGCCGATCCGCCGGGCGATGGGTTTGCACGACTGAGCCGGAGAGCTGGACCGGCCGTTCCCCGGGCGCCCGACCACTCGTGCCCCGGTGGCCGCCGTATGCTCCTGCCGTGGAGCTGCGGTTCACCACCCGGGCGTCCGACTCGGCCTGGATCGACACCGTGTGGACCTGCACCAGCGATCGGGTCGACGAGATGACCTCGGTGGCGACCCCGTGCTGGGGGCTCGTGTTCTGGCAGCGCGACGGGCGCTCCCACGCGGCCGTCTCCGGCCCCGAGACCGCGACCGGCACCGCGCCGGTGCCCGAGGGCGCCACATTCGTCGGCATCGAGTTCGCGGTGGGCACCTCGCTGCGGCTCGTACCCACGCCCGAGCTGGTGGACAGCGGCGCCGAGCTGCCCGACGTGAGCCGCCGGACGTTCCGGCTCGACGGCGGCCGGTGGCCCACACCCGGCCCGGACGACGCCGAGGCCCTGGTGGACCGGCTGGTCCGTGCCGGTGCGGTGGTCCGCGACCCGCTCGTCACCGAGACGCTGCGCGGCGGCCGTCCACCGGCGTCACCGCGTACCCTCGAACGCCGGTTCCGCGCGGCGACCGGGCTGACCCGGGGCGCGGTGCGGCAGATCGACCGCGCGCGCCGCGCCGCCGTGCTCCTGGCCGCCGGCGGCCCGCCCGCCGACGCGGTCACCACCTTCGGGTACGTGGACGAACCGCACCTGGCCCGCGCGCTGCGCCGGTACGTCGGACGGACGGCCGGTGAGCTGCGCGCGGGCGCCGGTGGTGCGATAGCGCTGGACCCGGCTCAGCGGGTCACGTCGTAGATCAGCTTGACGACGCCGTTGGGGTAGGCGGCGGAGTCGCGCAGACGCAGTGTCTGCCGGTCCCGGTCCGCCTGGCTGAACAGGCCCTTGCCGGCGCCGAGCAGCACCGGGAAGACGAGCAGGTGGTACCTGTCGATCAGGTCCGCCTCGGCGAGACGGCGGGCGAGTTCGGCGCTGCCGTGGATGAAGATGTCGCCGCCGTCGCCCTGCTTGAGCGCGGCGACGTCGGCGGTGCTCCGCAGGACGGTCAGCGGTCCCCAGCCGTCGATCAGCGCGTCCTCGGGCAGGCTTGACGACACCACGTACTTCGGCAGATCCCGGTAGGCGGCGTGGTCCTCGGAGTCGCGCCAGGTCGGCGCGAACGCCTCGTAGCTGCGCCGTCCGAACATCAGCGCCGTGGTCTGTTCCAACTCCTCACCCTTGAGCGAGAACGCCTCCGGCAGGAACTCGACGTCCTTGACGACCCAGCCGCCGCTGCGGTGCTCCTCGCCCGGACCGCCGCCGGGGGAGTCCACCACGCCGTCGAGCGACATGAATCCGGTGTAGACAAGATCACGCATGCGGCCATGCTAGGAACGGCCACCACCTGCCGTCTTGTACGGAACCGACACGCCTCAGCAGCCGCACGTCGCGCCGGCCGGGGCGGTGAGGTCGTCGGCGGGCCGCCGGACCAGCCCGGCCTCGGTGCGTACCGGGAAGCCCTCCCGCACCCAGTACTCGTACCCGCCGATCATCTCCTTGACCGGCCGGCCGAGCCGGGCGAACTCCCGCGCCGCGCGGGTGGCGCCGTTGCAGCCCGGCCCCCAGCAGTACGTGACCACAGTGGCGTCCGCCGGTACCAGCTCGCCCGCCCGGCCGGCGATCTCCGCGGTGGGCAGGTGCACGGCGCCGGGGATGTGCCCCTGCCGCCACGCCGGAAGGGAGCGCGAGTCGATCACGACCAGGCCGGTCACGCCCGCCTCAAGGTCGGCGTGCACGTCGCTGACGTCGGCCTCGAAGGTGAGCCGGGCCGCGAAGTGGGCGAGGGCGTCGGCGGGACGGGCAGCGGGGATGCGCAGAACGTTCGACATGGCACCCATCGTGGTGGCCGCCGTCCGGTCGCTCCAGTGGCGCGAGCGACGCTGTTCGCTAAGATCCCGCCATGAACCGTGCCACCGTGTCGGTGCTGGCGTACGAGGGCATGTCGGCGTTCGAGACCGGAATCGTCACGGAGGTCTTCGGCCTGCCCCGCCCGGAGTTCGACGTCGGCTGGTACGAGCTGACCGTCTGCGCGGAGACACCCGGCGCGGTGCGGCTGGTCGGCGGCGCGACGCTGCACACCGGCCACGGCCTCGACGCGTTCGCCGCCGCCGGCACGCTGATCGTGCCCGGCGTCGCCGACGTGCACGCCGACCCGTCACCAGCGCTCACCGACGCGCTCCGCGCGGCCCACCGGCGCGGCGCGCGGATCGTGTCGATCTGCTCGGGCGCGTTCGCCCTGGCCGGCGCGGGTCTGCTCGACGGCCGCCGCGCCACCACCCACTGGCGGTACGCCGACCTGCTCGCCCGGCGCCACCCGGCGGTACGCGTCGACCCGGACGTGCTCTACGTCGACGACGGGGACATCCTCACCAGCGCCGGCAGCGCTGCCGGTCTCGACCTCTGCATCCATTTGGTACGCCGCGACCACGGTCCGACGATCGCCAACGCGGTCGCCCGCCGGCTGGTCGTACCGCCGCACCGCGAAGGCGGTCAGGCGCAGTTCATCGAGGCGCCGGTGCCCGGCGACCCCGAGGACGACCGGCTCGCCGCCAGCATGTCCTGGGCGCTGGCGAACCTCAGCGCCCCGATCACCGTCGACCGGCTGGCACGGCGGGCGCACATGTCGGCCCGTACCCACCTGCGGCACTTCGCGCGGGCCACCGGCACCACCCCGATCCGGTGGCTGATCGAGCGGCGCGTCCAGGCCAGCCTCCCGCTGCTGGAGACCACCACCGCGCCGATCGAGGAGGTCGCCACGACGGTCGGGTTCGAGACGGCGGTGACGTTCCGGCACCACTTCACCGCAGCGATGCGGACCTCGCCGTCGGCGTACCGCCGGGCCTTCACCCGGCCCGGCGGCCGCCACGCTCACGACCCGGCAGACCCCAGCGGTACGACGTAGGAGTCGACGCGGGCGATGAGCCCGTCCCGGAACGTGAACAGGTCGTTGAAGGCGAAGCGGAACGGCCCGTGCTCGACGCTGACGCCCCGGCCCTCGCCGGTCACCACGACGACCGGCCCGTCCTCGTGCACGCGCTCGACGTCGAGCTGCGGGCTGCCGGTGAAGGCCGGATTCTCGATCTCGCCGTCGAACTCCGTCCGGCCCCGGGTGGTGCGGTGGCCGTGGATGACCCACTCGACGTCGTCGGTGAGCGTGGCGAGGATGCGCTCGTGGTCGCTCGCCCGGAAGCCGTCGAAGTATTCGGCGACCAGGTCACGCTGGGTTGCTCGGGTCACTGCTGTCTCCATCGTCGTGGTGTCGGAGGTGGGCGGCGAGGGCGTCGAGGATCGAGGCGAGCCCGTCGGCCGCCTGGTCGGTGCGCAGCTCGGGCGGAAGCTTGCGCTGGTGCACGGTGAGGTCGGTGCCGTGTCCGGCGGGCCGCAGCGTGACTGTGGTGCGCAGGCCGGTGACCGGCTCGTCGAACACCAGCTCGCTCGGCGGTTCGACGCGTACGTAGACGAACCGCAGCCGCCCGGTCCGGCCGTCCGGGGCACGGGTGTCGAGCGCGAACTCCCCGCCGGGTCGCAGGTCGACAGTCACCGACGCCTGCGGCACGGTGGCGTGTGAGCCGCCCCAGAACGCGGCGATCCCGGTCGGTGAGGTGAAGGCCTCCCACACCCGGTCGGGCAGGGCGGGCAGATGGCGGCGGGCGATCAGTTCGTCGCCGTGTCGTTCGGTAGCCGCCCTCACCGGGTCGCCTCCGGAGCGGAGAGGTGCGTCTCCAGCGCGTCGAGGCGGTCGTCCCAGGCGCGGCGCTGCTCGTCGATCCACGTGCTCAGCCGGGTGAGCCGGTCGACGCGCAGCCGGCACGGTCGCCGTG
Organism: Micromonospora aurantiaca ATCC 27029; assembly: GCF_000145235.1. Lineage (NCBI taxonomy): Bacteria > Bacillati > Actinomycetota > Actinomycetes > Micromonosporales > Micromonosporaceae > Micromonospora > Micromonospora aurantiaca (nom. illeg.). Next base: position 2,125,343 of record NC_014391.1, read on the forward strand.
TGCCCTCGCGTCGCTGCTCGACCAGGCCGCACCGGCGCAGGACGCCGACGTGGTGGGAGATGGCCTGCGGCGTCAGGTCGAACGGCTCACCCAGCTCGCCGACTGTGGCCTCACCACGGGCGAGGCGGGTCACCAGGGCGCGGCGGACCGGGTCGCCGAGGGCGGCGAAGGCGAGGTCGAGGTCGGGATCGGAGCGCATGCCCTCACGCTATCGCAAACAGCCATTTGTGCAAGCACCTGTTTGCGAAGTCGCCGCACCCTTGTGGGTGGACCGGCCGGAACCCGGCAGCGGGGCCGGGCGTTGGGGGAGTGGCGGTGCTGTTTCGGGTGACGCCGCATCGGGAATTCGTCGGGACGGGCCCGGGACGGAGGTCGACGTGAGGACACCGAGTCGCCGTAGACGGATGCTTGGCGCACCCCTGCTCGTCACCGCGCTGCTGGCCGGCGCGTGTGGCGACGGCGGCGCGAACGACGGTGGCGCCGCGGGGACCACCTCGCCACCGGCCGCCGGCTCGACGACCGCGACGCCGTCGCCGTCGGCCTCGTCCGGCGGACGCGTCACGATTCCGACGTCAGCCTTCGCCGACCTGCCGCCGGAGCTGCGCAAGACCGACGCGCAGCCGATGGAGGTCACCGACGCGCTGCCCGGATTGTGCGACCAGGAGTTCCGCAGCGGCGGGCGGTCGGTCACCGCGAGCGCCGCCATGATGAGCGCCTACAAGCAGCCCAAGGACCCGCCGGAGAACGTCCCCTACGGCACGCTGCACCAGACCGTCTTCGCCTTCGAGGGCACCGGCGCGGCCGACTACCTGCGCCGGGTACGCGGCGCGGTCGCGGACTGCCGGTCGTTCCAGGCCTCGGGCGGCACCGTCACCGTCCGGTCCGAGCCGATGGCCGGAACCGGGGACGAGGCCCTGCTGGTGACGGTGAGCCGCCCGGCGACCAGCCTGGACGGCAGCCCGGCCGAGGGCCGGACCACCAGCCAGATCCTCGTGATCCGGGTCGCCGACGCGGTCACGGTCGTGCACGACCAGGGCTGGGAGGGCACCAGCAACGACCCCGGCCTGGCCGACGACGTCGCCCGGTCCGCGGTCCGCGGCCTCGACTCCTGGCAGCGCTAGCGACGGCGGCGCGCCACCCGGGGGTGCAGAATGGACGGACCGCCGCGACCGTCGAGTGGATGGAGCCGCCATGGCCGCACGTCCGGACGTCGTCGTCCTCGGAGCGGGGGTGAGCGGGCTCAGCACCGGCATCCGGCTGGTCGAGAGCGGCGCCCGGGTGCTCGTCCGCACCGCGGCGCCGTCCGCGCACACGACGTCGGCGCTGGCCGGGGCGATGGTCGGCCCCAATCTGTCCCCACCCGGCGACATCGGCCTGCACCCGGTGCGCGGCCCCCGGATCGTGGTGCGCAACCCCGGCCTGGACCGGTTCTTCATGGAGGCGCCGATGGCGCCGACATGGGCGTCGATCTTCCCGCACGGCGACCACGTGGTGCTCGGCGGCGGCCAGCGGCGCAGCGACGACACCACCCCCGATCCGGCCGAGGAGGCCGACGTCCTCGCCCGGTGCGTCGCGATCGAACCCGCCCTGGCCGCCGCCGAGGTCCTCGAACACCGCGTCGGGCTGCGTCCCGGCCGGGCGGTGCCGCGCGTGGAGGCCGAGCGGCGTGGTGACGCGCTCGTCGTGCACAACTACGGCCACGCGGGCAACGGCGTGATGCTGTCCTGGGGCTGCGCCCGCGACGCCGCGGCGCTCGCCCTCGGCCCGGCGCCCGCCGCCTGACGGGGCCGCCGGTCCGGCGGCACGGTCAGGACACGGCGGCCCGCACCAGCTCGGTGATCTTCTTCTCCACCTCCGGGCTCCACTTCACCAGCGCGAACGACGCCGGCCACATGTCGCCGTCGTCGAGGTTCGCCGCCTCCTGGAAGCCCAGCGTCGAGTAGCGGTACTTGAACTTCCCCGCATCCTGGAAGAACACGACGATCTTGCCGGCCGCGTTGGCGTACGCGGGCATGCCGTACCAGGTCTTCGGCGACAGCTCCGGCGCGGCGGAGGTGATCGTCATGTGCACGCGCTCGGCCAGCTCGCGGTCCTCCGGCGCCATCTGCGCGATCCGGTCGAGCACCGCCTGGAGGTCGTCGGCCTTCTTGGCGCCCTTCTTGCCCTCGGCGCGCAGCTCGGCCGCGCGCTCCTTCATCGCGGCGCGTTCCTCGGCGCTGAACCCGTCGGACATCTCGATTCCCCCTCGTGGCTCGCGGTCCGCGTGGTGCCGACCGCCCGAGGACAACGCTATGGCGCGGCGGTCACGGTGCGCTTCTCGATTCCTGATCACCTGCCGGGACCACGCCGGCACGGCCCAGGCCCTAGCATCGCGGCCATGGCAACGCGGCTCGTGCAGATCAACTTGAAGGCCCACGACGAGGTGGCGCTCGGCGGCTTCTGGGCGAAGGTGCTCGGCTGGGAGATCTCCAGCGAGGCCCCCGGCGTGACGAACCTCGAACCCGAGGGCTTCACCTACCCGGACCCCCGCTTCCTCTACGTCGACCTCGTCGTCTCCGCCGAACCGAAGACGGCGAAGAACCGCGTCCACGTCGACCTCGCGACCACCTCGGCCGCGCAGCACGCGGAGGTGGTCGCGCGCCTGACCGCGCTCGGTGCCACGCCCGCCGACGTGGGTCAGGGCGACGTGCCGTGGACGGTCCTGGCCGACCCGGAGGGCAACGAGTTCTGCGTACGGGAGCCGGACCCGCGGCACGCCGACACCGGGCCGATCGCCGAGGTGGTGGTCGACTGCGCCGACCCGCGCGCCATGGCCGGCTTCTGGAGCCGGGCCACCGACTGGACCGTGCACGAGGTGACCGACCGGCAGGCGGTGCTGCGCTCCGCTCAGGACGTCGGGCCGTACCTGCGGTTCGTCCGCAGCACCGACGCGAAGACCGGCTGGAACCGCGTCCACCTCGACGTCCGCCCCTACCCGGGCGACGACCTGGACGCCGAGGAGGCCCGGCTGCTGGCGCTCGGCGCCACCGCCGCCGACCTGGGTGGGGCCGACATCCACTGGCGGGTGCTCGTCGACCCGGAGGGCAACGAGTTCTGCCTGCTCACCCCGGGCTGACCCGCGGACCGAGGCGCCGGGCGGGTACGACCGCCCGCCCGGCGCCGGTCAGGCCGGCCGGTTCTCCGCCCGGAACTCGTGGACCACCTCGATCGGCCCGACGAGGTGCCGGTTGAACTCGTCGAGCTCCTCGGCCGGCACCCACAGCTCCAGGATGTCCCGGCCACCCACCTGCCGGACCGGGTAGCGGGCGGCGAACGCGCGCTCGACGTGGAAGCGCGTCACGTAGCCGGCGCCGGACGCCGGCACGTTCCAGTCCCGGGCGATCATGACGGCGTACTGCTCGTTGAGCACCGGGTAGAAGATCGGCTGGTCCGGCAGCCGCGGCGGCCAGGCCCGCCAGCCGGAGGCGCGGACGAGGTCGAGCTCCCGTGGGCCGGTCGGGCGCCACAGCGTCGTCGTCTCCGTCATCACGTATCCCTTCTGCCACGGTCGTGGCACCGTACCGGCGGCGCGCCGCGACCGGCCATCGGGTTTCGGCCGCAGAATCGACAGCGGGTGCGATGAGTTCGCGAAGCCTCGGCGGTCCACCCGTCGACATCCCCAGACAGACAGGTAGGGAGCACCGCGATGGCCACTGTCATCTCCACGCTGTTCATCTCGGCCGACGGTGTCGCCGAGATCGACCCCGACTGGCACTTCCCGTACTTCGACGAGAACATGGGCCGCGCCGTCACCGAGGACTACGACACCTCCGACGTGCTGCTGATCGGCCGGGAGACGTACGACAGCTTCGCCGGCGCCTGGCCGGACCGCGAGGCCGCCGGCGGTGAGGACGCGCCGTTCGCCAAGCAGCTCGGCGACATGCGCAAGGTCGTCGTGTCCCGCCAGCCGCTGGAGTTCTCCTGGCGCAACTCGGAGCTGATCCAGGGCGACCTGGTGGACGCCGTACGGGCGCTCAAGGCCGACGCCGGCATCAAGGGCCTCCTCATCCCCGGCTCGATCTCGGTGGTGCAGCAACTGCTCGCCGCGGGCCTGGTGGACGAGCTGCGGCTGCTGGTGCACCCGGTCGCCGCCCGCAAGGGCCGCCGGCTGTTCGACGAGGGCGACGCGCCGTACCACCTGCGGGTGGCCGCGACCGAGGCGTACCCGACCGGCGTGATCCGGGTGATCTACACCCCGGCCCCGGCGCCGGGCACTGTCGGCTACGACGACGTCAAGGACCAGGTGCCGGCCGGCAGCTGACGACCACGGGGCCGCGGCGGGCCGGTGTGTCGTGAAAGGATCCGCCGCGTGCGTCGCGCCCCGCTGCTGCTGATCCTCGCGGCGGCGGTGTGCGCAGTCGCCCACGTCGTCGGCGTCCTGACGGCCGCACCGCTCTGGCGCGGCGCGGAGGTGCTGAGCCTGGCGCTGCTACTCGCGTACGCCGTCGCCGCCGGACTGCCGGCGCCGCGCTGGGCGGTGCCGGCGGCGCTCGTACCGCTGATCGTGGACGCGGTCCGCACCATGCCGGCCGAGCCGGGCGCCGGGGACGTCGGCTGGACGGTGTACGGCAGCGACGACAGCGCCGTCGACCGGACGGCCGGCTTCGACGCGGCGCTCGCCGGGAGCTGGGCGGCGCTTGTCGCGGTGGCGGTGCTGCTGCTCGCGTACCGGGGTCGTGGCCGGCGGCGGCACCTGATCGCCGCGGCGGTCGCCGCCGCTCCCGTCGTCGGGTACGCGGCCGTCCGGGTCACCGACATCGGCGTCGCCGTCGCCGCCGGTACCCGGGTCGTGGAGACCCGCACCCGCACCACGCTGACCCGGGTGGACAGCCCGGGGTACGACCAAGCCGACGTCGTGCCCGCGCTCGTCCTCGCGGTGCTGCCGCCGCTGGCGCTCGCACTCGCCGCGCTGGCGCTCGCCGCGCTGCTGGCCGGACGGGGCCGGCGGCTCGCCGCGACCGGGGCGGCACTGCTGGCGGTGCTCGCGTTGCCGCTGCTCGACGCGGCCATCGAGGCCGTGCGCCTGCCGGTCTCGGCCGACGGCACCGCCCTGTTCGCCTGGTACGCCATCACACCCACGACCGCGATGCCGCAACCGATGACGGCCCTCGCGGCGGTGGTGGAGCTGGCCGCGTACCTGCTGCTCGTCGCCGGGCTGACCGGCGCGGACCGCGCCGCACCGGCGGTGCCCGCGCCGGCGGCCGGTTGACGTCAGGCGGTCGACTCCAGCTCGTCGAAGGCCATGTTCCACCACGACTCCGGCTCCGCGAACGCCACCGGGTCGACCGGGCGCAGGTCGTCGCGGATCGCCGCCGCCCGTGCGGCCCGTTCCCGCCCGCCCGGGTCGGTGGCGATGAGCTGCCCGAGCCGGTAGAGGAACTCCACGAACGCGGCGAACGTGCTGTTCACCGTCTCCAGGTTCGGCGTCTCCAGGTCGAGCAGGATCACCGCGCCGGTGCCCGCGTCCAGGCAGAACAGCAGCGCCGGGTCCTCCGGCGAGGCGCCGAGCACGACGTACGGGCGGGGGCCCTGGTCGCCCAGCTCGATCGACAGCGTGGAGAACAGCTCCACGTCGGGGACCGAGACGTCGACCGTGAACAGGATCGGCACCTCGACCGGCAGCGCGCCGTCCGGCGGGAACACCTCCGGCCCGAGCGGCCCGAGGATCGCGTCGAAACGCTGGTCGGGGAAGTAGATGACGCCCCGCTCACCCCACAGCGCGGTGAGCTGCTCCCGGGTCACGGTCACGGCTGTGCCTCGTCCTCGTCGACCTCGTCCGCCTCGTCGAGCAGGCCCTGCCGGTCGAGGAACGCGTACCACGCGTCGTCGTCGGTGACCAGCTCGGCGTAGCCGGGGCCGAGCACGTAGTAGTGCACGAACGAGTCGAGGTCGGGCGCCAGCTCCTCGAACGCGTCGCCCATGAACCACTCGGTGCCGGTCGGCGGGAAGTACCACACCGCGCCGGTCGCCCGCTCCACGAAGATCGGCTCGTCGCTGCGCGTGCCGACGACCAGCCAGCCGGTCTTGTCCTGCGGGATGGGGGAGAAGTCGGGCGCGTAGTCGAGGAAGTACTGCACCCCGGCGAGCCGGCCGGCCGAGGCCAGCTCGAACGCCCCGGCCCGCAGGCCGTCGGCGGCGAGCAGCAGATCACGCAGGCCGGCCGGCAGCTCCGCCGGCACGTCACCGTCGTCGGCGGGCGCGCCGATCTGCGCGTACGCGAGACTCGCCGGCTCGTCCGCGGCCAGGTCGGCGCGGAGTTCGTCGAGAAGCTGCGCGAGATCGGAAGTCAATCCACTACCTCTATTCGGATCGGGGTTCCGTCCGGCAGATTCTGGATCTGCCCCCAGATCTGGGAGCCGATGTCCGTGTTGGTTCTACCATGCAGCAGCTTGAGGTTGTCGACGGTGTCCGGCCCGCCGAGCTGCAGTTCCCACACGTGGTCGGGATGGTAGTCGCTGAGCCGTTGACTGAGCCGGTTGGCGAGGTCCTTGTCGTGCGGCCAGTACTTGTCCCAGATCTTCTGCCGGATCCGGTCCTTGTAGCCGTCGGTGATGCTCTTGTCGCGCTGCACCGGGTTGGTGGCCTTGTAGAGCTTGCCCTCGTCGCTGAGCTTCTTCAGCGCGGCCATCTTGCGCCGGAACTGGGCGGTGGCGTGGAAGTCGCGGCGCTCCACCCGGACCACCTTGGTGGGCAGGCTCCGGTTCGGTCCGGTGACCCGGACGATCGGCTTCTCCAGCTTCTCGACCGCCTTGCGGACGATCTTGCCGGCGGCCGGTTTCGCGGCGGCGCCCCGGCCGCGCCTCGGGCTAGGCATCGAGCAGTCTCCCGATGACCTGGTCGATGAGCGCGCCGACGATCTCCCGGGTGATGATCTGGAAGATCGGGATCTCGGCCAGCGAGGCGCCGAACGTGACCACGGCGGTGGCGATCGCCTGGGCGACCTGGAACGCGAGGATGGCGAGCTGCACGATCACCGCGATCTTCAGCGCCAGCACGATCGCCGCGCAGATGATCAGCCCGGCGCCCAGCAGCATCGCCGCGGGCATGCTGTCGTGCAGCACGAGCGGCCCGTTCTGCTCGCCGCCCCACCACTTCTGGAACGCCGCGATCGCCGGGCCGACGTTCTGCGTCCACACCTGCGCGGCGGCCGCGTCCGCCTCGCCGGCCGCCGCCCCGATCCGGCCGCCGAACTCCAGCCACGCCTGGCCCATCTCGAAGAGCTTCTCCTCGTCGGCGGCCGGCCAGGTGTAGCCGATCCAGCCGAGCGCGGTGACCAGCTCACCGGGTAGTTGCAGTCCCACGGTTCACCCCAGCCCGCCGGCCAGCGAGCGCATGGTGCCCGCGCCGTCCTCGTCGACCCGCTCGTACGAGTCGGCCATCCCCGCGATGTCGGCGCCCGCGGAGGTGAACTCGTCGGCGGCCATGCCGAGGCAGTCGAAGATGTAGTTCGCCACCTCGGTGTACGCGATGCCGATGAGCGACCCGATGTCGTCGGCGCCCCACGGCTCGCCGTAGCCCTGCATCCGCGCCTCGAACGCCTCCAGCTCGCCGTTGAACCGCTTGGCCACGTCGGTGACGCCGCGCCCGGCGGCCCGGATCAGCGGCGGGTGCACCTCGAAGCCGCCGCCGCTCATCGCTGCCCGCCGCGCGCCAGCCGTTCCTGCGCCTCGGTGAGCGCGTCGAGGAACGACCCGAGCCGGGGTACGGCCGTGTCCCGTACCTCCTGCAACTGCTCCCGCAACTGCGACATGTCCGCGACCTGCGGAGCCGGGCCGGCGCGCAGCCCGTCGATCGCCGCGTTGACGGCGGTGACGATGTGCGCGGTCAGCTCCTCGGAGCCGAGCCGCATCAGCCGCGGCTCGACGTGCAGCGAGTGGAGCCGGCCGTCGCGGCCCATCTCGGCGCGTACCTGCCCGTCGGCGGCCTCGCCGACCGCGGGCGTCTCCGCCTCACCCTCCGGCGGCGGCCCCACCGTCCGAAGTGCCGCCATCGTCGCGTCGAGCATGCGGGTGAAGTCGCCGCTCATCGAAGGATCCGCACTCATGAGCCCTCCCCAAGGCCAAACGCCACGAGCGTAACCGAGAGGGACAAAGCGATTCCGCCCCGTACGACCGCGCGGTCCACGACGGACCGTCCGACCGGCCTACCGTCACGGGCGTGAACCGTCCGGACGCGAGCAGCGGACAACAGGTGACACGTCCCCACTCGCCGAGAGGCCGCGCATGAGAAGACTGAGACGGGCGACGGATGCCGACGTCGGCGCGCTCACCGACGCCGAGGTCGTCGCCCGGTCCGTACGGGAACCGGAGACCTTCGCCGCGATCTTCGACCGGCACGCGCCGCACATCCACCGCTACCTGGCGCGCCGCCTCGGCTCCGCGGCAGCCGACGACCTGGTCGCGGAGACGTTCCTCGCCGCGTTCCGGCGCCGGGACCGGTTCGACACCGGCTGCCCGAACGCCCGCCCCTGGCTGTACGGGATCGCCACCAACCTCGTCGCCCAGCAGCGGCGCACCGAGGAACGGGAGTACCGGCTGCGGCAGGCGTACCACCCGGCGACGTCCGAGGCGTCCCCCGCCGACCGGGTAGCCGCCGAGGTGACCGCGCGGTCGCTGCGCCGGCACCTGCTGGACGCGCTGGCCGGGCTCGCCGACGGCGACCGCGACGTGCTGCTGCTCGTCGCCTGGGAGGACCTGACGTACGAGGAGGTCGCCGCCGCGCTGGCGATCCCGGTCGGCACCGTTCGGTCGCGGCTGAACCGGGCGCGCCGGCTGCTGCGGGAACGGCTCGGTGGCGAACCGGCCGACACCATCGAGGAGGTACTGAGTAATGGATGAGATGAGACTGCTCCAGCGGCTCGGCGACGAGACCGAGCTGCCGGCGGACGAACGGCTCGGTGCCGCGCGTACCCGGCTGGTCGGCGCGATGACCACGACGGAGGCCGCGCCGGTTCGGCGGGCACGACGGCCGGCCTGGCGGCTGGTCCTCACCGGCGTCGCGACGGCGTCGGTGGCGGCGTCGCTGGCCGCGGTGCTGGTGCTGGCGCCGGACCGGATCGGCGGCAGCGCGCCGGCCGCCCGGGCCGACGCCCGGCAGGTGCTGCGCGACGCGGCGGCGGCGGCGTTGCGGCTGCCGGACGTCGAGCCCCGGCCCGACCAGTTCGTCTACACCCGGATGCAGGACGGTCCGCAGCTGCGGGAGAGCTGGGCGTCGGTGGACGGGACGAGGGACGGCCTGGTCGTCGAGCACCCGGCGGGCGGCCGCCAGGAGTTCGTGCTCCCCGGCTGCCGGGACGGCCGCGCGAAGATGTACAAGGGCGGGCAGCTCCTGCCGGGCACCGAACCGTGCGTGCCGAGCCCGGCCTACGACCCGGCCGTGCCCACCGACGCCACAGCGATGCGCGCCTACCTGGACAAGCACCGCAGCGGCGAGCCCGGTGACGTCAACGCCGCCGCCAAGGACGTGCTGTCCCTGCTCGGCGACTCGTACCTGAGGCCGCGCTCGCGGGCCGCGCTCTTCGAGGCCGCCGCCGCGACGCCGGGCCTGGAGGTGGTGGAGAAGGCCACCGACGGCGCGGGCCGCTCCGGTGTGGGCGTCAGCTGGCCCTCCCCGGGGCGCAGTCCGGCTCTGATGGTGCTGGTGTTCGACCCGCGGACGTACGCGTTCCTCGGCGTGGGCGGGGAGGCGGGCACGTCCGCGGTGCTGTCCGTCGCCGTCGTGGACCGGGTCGGCCAGAAGGGCTGACGCCCACCGGGCGGGTCGCCTCCCTGGGCGGCCCGCCCGCTCCGGTCGTGCGTCCGGGGCCTGCGCCATCATGGGCGTCATGACGAAGGCGGACGTGGTGGTGGTCGGCGGCGGGGTGATCGGGATGACGACGGCGCTCACGCTCCAGCGGCGGGGCGCACACGTCACCGTCCTGACCGCCCACGACCCGGCCGACACGGTGTCGACGGTGGCCGCCGCGGTCTGGTACCCGAGCCACACCGAGGAGGATCCCCGGGTGCTGCGCTGGGCCCGGGACACCCACGCCGAGCTGCGCCGCCAGGCGGCCGACGGGGTGCCGGGAGTGATCGACCGGCCCACCCGGATGTGGTTGCGCCACCGCTACGCCGGACCGCCCTGGTGGGCCGACGCCTGCGGCGACCTGACGGCCGAGCCGGCGGAGCCGCCGTACACCGCGCTGCTGCGGTTCACCGCCCCGTCGGTGGAGATGACCCCGTACCTCGCCTGGCTCCGGCAGCGCCTGGAGGCGGGCGGCGGCCGGATCGTCGGCCGCGCGCTGGGCACGCTCGCCGAGGCGTACGAGGTCGCCCCGGTCGTGGTGAACGCGACCGGCCTGGCCGCCGGCCGGCTCGCCGCCGACCCGGCCGTGTACCCGGCGCGCGGGCACGTCCTGCTGGTGGCGAACCCGGGCCTGACCGTCTCGGTACGCGACGAGGACGACCCGGCAGGAGTCACGTACGTGCATCCGCGCCGCCACGACGTGGTGCTCGGCGGCACCTACGAGGCCGGGGTGGGACACACCCGCCCCGACCTGGAGGAGGCGGCGGCGATCCGGCGCCGGTGCGTGGCGCTGGTGCCGCATCTCGCGGACGCGCCGGTGCTGGGGGAGCGGATCGGGCTGCGGCCGGCACGGCACGGCGGCCCCCGGGTGGAGGTGGACGCGACGGACGGGCGGCTGGTGCACGCGTACGGGCACGGCGGCGCCGGGGTGACGCTGTCCTGGGGCTGCGCCGCCGAGGTGGCCGACCTGGCCCTGGGCGTCTGACCGCCCCGGCGCGCGACGGTCCACAGTCGGGGCTCGGCGGGCGGTAACCTCGGCCCGGTGTCCGCCCGCCGCGCCGCACTGTTCGCCCTCGTCGCCCTGATCGCCGTCCACATCGGCTGCATGCTTGTCGCGCTCGCGGCCTACAGCCACCGGATCGGCCTGGTGACCCACGACGGCTCCGGTTTCCTGGTGGAGCTGCTCGACGCCGTGGTGCCCCTGCGTGACCTGCTGCCCGCCGTGCTCTGGCTGCTGCCGGTCACGCTGCTCGTCACGTTCGCGGCTCTCGGCCGGTGGGCCGTCCGGCGGACCGTCCGCCCCGACGACGAGCGGCTTCCGGCGAGGGCGTGGACCGCCGGTATCGCCGCGGTGCTGCTCAACCCGCTGGCAGCCGTGCGCTACGCGTCGGCCACCGCCGAGGGCGGCGAATACATGCGTACGGTGCAGGTGGAGACCACCCTTCTGGTGCTCGCCGCGGCCGTGGCGACCACGATCAGCGCGCTCGCCGTTGCCGGGTTCGTCCGGCGCTCCGACGCCGCCTGAGCGCTCTGTTCACCGCTCCAGGACGGTCAGCCATTCGGCGGCACGGGGACGGTATCCGTGCAGCTCGAAGAGCCCGCGCACGATCGCCGGCACGTGCCCGGCGCCGTACACGACAGCCACGTCGATGCGTTCCGCCGACCGGGTACCGATCAGCTCGGACAACGCGGCGAGCAGCCGCTCGTCGCGTTCGCCGCCGAACGCGCGCTCGGCGTGCTCGGTGAACTCGTGGTCGGCGTACCGCTCGTCGGTGGCCGACGGCAGGTCGCTCATCTCGATCTCGGGCGAGAGCAGCCGCCGGGTGCCGCCGAAGAACTGGATCACGGTCACGACCGGGATCACCAGCCACATCTGGAGGCGGTACCGCAGCGGCATCGCCCGCCAGCCCTGGGCGAACTCCGCCGCCGACACGTCCGGGTTGAGCACCTCGACGCCGAGAGACGCGTACGGGATGGGGTCTGTCACCAGGCCGGAGCGCCGGTTGGCCGGCATGGCCCGGTAGGTGAGTGTCAACGCCGAGCCGACCGCGGACCGGCCGCTGACGCCCTCGACGACGAGCAGGTCGCATTCCCGGAGCCGCTTCGTGACCGCCGCGTAGAACGCCGGGCTCGCCACGTGGAGCATCGGGAACACCAGGAACTCCAACCGGCTGCCGGGACGGCGTAGACGGAGCACGGCGGACCGGGTGCCGAGGACGCTGTGTTCGATGATCTGCATGCCTGCCCCCGTGGCATCGGCTGCTGTTGTCGGCAGGGTAGGGCTGCCCGGCAAACCGTCCCGTGCGCGGCGCGGCGGCAGGGTGGACCGGTCAGGAATGCGCGGACCGGTCAGGAATCGAGAAGCCTCGGGCGGGCGCCCGGACCTAGCGTTTCCGGCACGGGCCTCCCCGCCGGGGAGGCCACCGGCGAGAGGTCACCGTCCATGGACACGCGCATCCGTCAGCTGCACCGCTGGTTCTCCGTCGCCTTCACCGTGACCGTCGTGATCACCTTCGTGGCGCTGGCCCAGAAGGACCCGATCGTGTGGGTCTCCTACGTGCCGCTGCTCCCGCTCGCCCTGCTCCTGATCAGCGGCCTCTACCTGTTCGCGCTGCCGTACCTGCGGCGTCGGCGCACCGCCGCGCGTACGCGCTGACCTGGGGGATTACCGGGGCCGGTCAGCGGGCAACACTGGCGGATGGAGCAGAAGGTGATGGTGTTCGCCCCGGCCCCGCTGTTGACGGTGACGATCGAGCAGCAGGGCGACGTACCCGAGCTGCACCTGCACCCCGGCGGGCAGGGGGTGTGGCAGACCCGGATGATCGCGGCGCTCGGCGTACCGGTGACCATGTGCGTGGGTCTCGGCGGCGAGGTGGGCGACGCGGTCCGCAAGCTGCTCGACGACGAGGACGTCACGGTCCGGACGGTGCGGCGGGAGTCCGGCACCGGCTGGTACGTGCACGACCGGCGCGACGGCGAGCGGACCGAGATCGCCGAGCACCCGGGGGCGCCGATGGTGCGGCACGACATCGACGAGCTGTACACGGTGACGCTCACCGAAGGGCTGCGCGCGCCGGTGAGCGTGCTCAGCGGGCCGGCCGACCCGCAGGTGGTGGACCCGGACATCTACCGCCGGCTCGCCGCCGACCTGGGCGCCAACGGCGGCAAGGTGGTGGCCGACCTGTCCGGGCCGTACCTGGAGGCGGTGCTCGACGGCGGCGTGAGCGTGCTGAAGGTCAGCCACGAGGAGCTGCTCGACGACGGCCTGGCCAAGGACGACAGCGTCGAGGCGCTGCGCGACGCCGGCCGCCGGTGCCAGGAGCGGGGCGCGCGGACGGTGCTGATCAGCCGCGCGGGGGAGCCCGCGCTGGCGCTGCCGGAGGACGGCGAGCCGCTGCTGGTGCACGCCCCGCCGCTGGAGCTGGCCGACCACCGGGGCGCCGGTGACTCGATGACCGCCGGGGTCGCCGCGGTGCTGGCCCGGGGCGGGGACATGCGGGAGGCGCTGCACATCGGCGCCGCCGCGGGCGCGCTGAACGTGACCCGGCACGGGCTGGGCACGGGCCGGGCCGAGGCGGTACGCGAACTGGCCGGCCGGGTGCGGCTGACCCCGCTGGACGGTGGCGACGATGACGGCTGACCGGCCGCCACGGGTGCTGGTGACCAACGACGACGGTGTGCACGCCCCCGGCATCCGCGCGCTGGCCCGGTCGGCGTACGAACGCGGGATGGACGTGGTGGTCGCGGCGCCGGAGGCCGAGGCGAGCGGGATGAGCGCGGCGCTGTCGGCGGTGACCGACGACGGGCGGCTGGTGTTCCGCGAGACCGAGCTGGACGGGCTGCCGGGTGTGCCCGCGTACGCGGTGGCGGCCTCCCCGGCGTACATCGCGGTGCTGGCCGGGCTCGGCGTGTTCGGGCCGGTGCCGGACCTGCTGCTGTCCGGCATCAACCGGGGCGCCAACGCGGGCCACGCGGTCCTGCACTCCGGCACCGTCGGCGCGGCGCTGACCGCCGGCAACAACGGCATCCGCGCGCTCGCCGTGTCGCTCGACGTGCTCACCCCGGCGGCGGCGAGCGCCGGCAGCGGTGGCGCGGCGATCGCGGTGCTGGACAGCGTGGACGACGAGTCCCGTCACTGGTCGACAGCCGCCGACCTGGCCGCGACGCTGCTGCCGTGGCTGGCCGGGGCGGATCCGGGCACCGTGCTCAACCTCAACGTGCCGGACCGGCCGGCCGATCAGGTGGCCGGGCTGCGCCAGGCGACACTCGCCCCGTTCGGTCAGGTGCAGGTGTCCGTCGCCGAGCGCGGTGAGGGGTTCGTGCGTACGGCTGTGGAGGCGAACGCGGTCCGCGCGGTCCCCGGCACCGACATCGCCTGGCTGGCCGACGGGTACGCGGCGGTCACCGCGATCCGGGCGCTCGGGCACCTGCCCGACGTGGAGCTGCCGGTCGACGGCTGAGGACGGCTCCGCCCCGCCACCGTCGCACGGGTGGCGGGGCGGAGAGCGTCACTCGCCGGCCGCGCGGCGGCGGTCGGCCTCGGCGTCGGCGGCACCCACCGGGGTGCCGTCGCTGTCCCGGTCGGCCCGGGACAGGTCCACGTCGGCGCCGGCCCGGGCGGCGTCGGCAGCCGCGTCGTCGGCGCCGACGACCTCACCGCCGTCGGTCTGTCCGCCGTCGGGGACCAGCCGTCCGGCGGCGGCCAGCCCGATCGGTGCGTACCTGGGGTCGGTCATCTCGTCCTCCTCACCGGTGCTCCTGTGCAAGCGGTACCCCGGTACGGGACGCGGCACACGCGCGCGGGTCAGCGGCCCCGGTCGAGGAAGTCCAGGGTGACCGCGGCGAAAAGCGGCGACTGGTCGATGTCGTAGTGGGTCAGGCCGGGCAGGATCGCCAGCGCGTGGCCGCCCGCCGGGCGGCCCTCGCCCGTCCAGCCGCCGTCGCGCCGGCCGCCGTCGAGCAGCCCGAACACCTCGACGAAGTGACTCGGCGGGGCCATGTCGGCGTCGGCGGCCACCACGAGCGTCGGCACCCGCAGGGCACGTACCTGCTCGGTGAGGTCGAAGTCCTTCCGCATCGCCTCACCGATCTTGTCGAGCAGCCGGGGGAAGTCCTCCGGACGGGGCGCGACCCGCTGGTACAGCTCGTACATCGGGGTGTCCTTCATGTACTCGGCCGCCGCGGCGCCGACCTGGCCCTGCTGCGCCAGCAGCTCCGGGTAGACGGCGTCGCGGCGGATGTGCGCGGACGCGGCGACCAGGCGGCCGACCTTCTCCGGGTGCCGGAAACCGGTGTGCAGGGCGACACCGCCGCCGAGGGAGAAGCCGACCACGTCCGGCCGGTCCAGCCCGAGGTGGTCGATCAGCGCGGCCACGTCGTCGGCCATCAGCGCCATGTCGAGCGGCCGGTCCACGTCGGCGGTGCGGCCGTGCCCCTGGAGGTCCACCAGGATCACCCGGTGCCTCGCGGTGAGCGCGGGCAGGATCGGGGCGAACATCTCGCCCGAGCAGAGGCCGCCGTGCAGCAGGATCATCGGCCGGCCCTCGCCGTGCGTCTCGTGGTAGAGGTGGACGCCGTTGACGTCGGCGTACCGCCCCGGGGCGTGGGTCTCGTCGCGCTGCGCTGTGGTCATCGGTGCTCCTCGGACGTGGTGACCTGACGGCTGTCAGACCGGCCGGGCGGCACCGACTCATCGGTGCGGGCTCGAACGTGCTCGCATTGACGCAGCATGTGGGCTAGTTTCGGCGGGGTGAGCGAGGTGGCGAGCGTCCCCGTCGAGGCGCAACTCGAGGCGTACCGGTCGGAGCTGACCGGCTACTGCTACCGGATGCTGGGTTCGGCCTTCGAGGCCGAGGACGCGGTGCAGGACACGTTCGTCCGGGCCTGGCGTAATTTCGACAAGTTCGAGGGGCGGTCCGCGCTGCGGACCTGGCTCTACCGGATCGCGACGAACGTCTGCCTCACCATGTCCACCAGCGCGCAGCGCCGGATCCGGCCGATGGACCTCGGTCCGGCCGGCGTCGGCACCGCCACCCACCCCGGCGAGCCGCGCCCGGAGCAGATCTGGCTCGGCCCGGCGCCCGACGACCGGGTGCTGCCCGAGGTCGCCGATCCGGCCGAGGTGGTCGCCGGCCGGGAGTCGGTCCGGCTGGCGTTCGTCGCGGCGTTGCAGCACCTGCCGCCGAAGCAGCGGGCCGTGCTGATCCTGCGCGAGGTGCTGGCCTGGTCGGCCCAGGAGGTCGCCGACCTGCTCGACACGTCGGTGGCGAGCGTCAACAGCGCGCTGCAACGGGCGCGCGCCACGCTCGCCTCGGCCGACACCGAGGCCGAGGTGCGCCGGCCGCTCGACAGCGAGCAGCAGGCGCTGCTCGCCCGTTACGTGCGGGCCTTCGAGGCGTACGACCTGGCGGCGCTCACCGCGCTGCTGCACGAGGACGCGACGCTGTCGATGCCGCCGCTGCCGCTGTGGCTGCGCGGTCCCGAGCACATCGCGGCGTGGATGGCCGGCACGGGCAGCGGCTGCCGCGGCTCCCGCCTGGTGCCGACCGCCGCCAACGGGATGCCGGCGTTCGGGCACTACCGGCGCGACCCCGACGGCTCAGGCCACGTGCCCTGGGCGCTGATCGTGATCGGCGTCTCCGGCGGCCGGATCACGTCGCTCAACAACTTCCTCGACGTCGAGCGCCTGTTCCCGCTGTTCGGGCTGCCGGACCGGCTCGAGGAGGGCACCGGCCAGCCCGAGCAGGCCGGCGAGCTCGCGTAGGTCGTCGCCCGCGCCGCGTACCTCCAGCCGCCAGCCGAACCGCCGCGCGGTCAGGCGGATCCGTGCCAGCACCTCGACCGTGACCAGGTCGGGCGCGGTCACCGCGGACACGTCGCACACCACCACGCCCCGGTCGCGGCCACGCAGCGCCTCGGCCAGTTCGGCGCAGCGGGCCGCGATGTCCGCGCGGGTCGGCGTCCCGTCGGCCAGGCAGAGCATGTGGGTGATCACACGCATTGGACCGCCGTACGCCCCGGCTCTCATCGGTACGCGTGCGCCGGCGCAACTTGCCTCGAACACCTTGTTGCTGGCAGTTACATCGACGTTAACTGCTATACCAATCATCGGTGCTCGGCTATATGATCCCGGTAGTTCACCCCGAAGCCTCACGAAACCGCAGCTCCCGCACCCCTCGGGTCGAACTCCGCAAGCCAGGTGCCTCCGCATCGTCGTGCCTGGCGACCGCCCGGCGTTGTGGTTCGGCCTGCCGGAAAGGTGGGAACGGATGACAGGGCTCCCGTCCTTGGTCATCGGCATCGCGTCCTCGTCGGCCGAGCGCCGGCAGCTCGCCCAACTGCTCGGCGGCACCGAGTCGTTCCTGATCGTGTCCAGCGCCCATCAGGCCCGCCGCTTCCTCGACCTGGTACGCCGGCCCGCGCTGGCCCCGGCGCCGCACCCGCCCGCGAGTGACGAGGCGCCGGCCGAGCCACCCGGGCGGGAACTGGCCGTCGACTCCGACCGGCGGGTGCTGCGCTGGCGGGAGCGGGAGATCGGGTTGACGCCACTGGAGCACGACCTGCTCGTCTGCCTCACCGGTACGCCCGGCCAGGTGTGGACGTACGCGCGGCTGCACCGCGCCGTCTGGGGCAACGACCACCTCGGGCGGGGCTCGGACATGCACTCCGTGGTACGCCGCCTCCGCCGCAAGCTGGGCCGCCTGGACGCCCCCGCCATGATCCACGCCGTCCGAGGCGTAGGCTTCCGCCTCACCCCCTGACCCCCGTCCCCTCCCGCCCTCGCCGTTGATCTTGCAGTTACGGCCCCTTGGGTGGGGCTTTTGTCTGCCTTGCCGGGGCCGCGAGTGCAAGATCGCCGGGGAAAGGGGGCGGCCCGCCCGGCGGGTGTGCCGGGCGGGCCGTCCTCGTCAGCCGCTGGGGTCAGCAGCGGGTGGGGGAGAGGGTGAAGTCCTCAACCGTGGGCGTGCTGCTGTTGATCCTCGTCTGGCGCGTCTGGGGCTTCCAGCCGTCCTTCGCGACGATCAGCGTCAGCGGGTTGTTGCGCCGGTCCATCCAGTAGGCGTACCGGCCCTGGGCGTCGGTGGTGAAGGTGTACGAGTTCGCCCAGGAGTCGACCTGCACGGTCACGCCCGCCAGCGGCGCGGTGGCGCCCTGGCAGCTCTTGCCGGAGACCGTGCCGGACAGCTTGCCCCAGGTGGTCGGCGGCTGCGCGATCATCGTCACCGCCACCGGCTCCACCGTGTACGGGGTGTTCTCCTTGATCACCACGGAGGCCGAGTACGTGCCGGGCTGGTCGACGTTCGCGGCCATGCCGACCGTGACGGTGACCTTCTCACCCGGTGCCAGTGTGACCTTCGACTTGTCGACGGTCAGCCAGCTCACGTCGGCCGCGCCCTCGGCGCACTCGCCGAAGCCGGGCAGGACCTCGCTGTCCTTGGTGGCCGTGAAGCCGCCCGACGAACCACCGATCTTGTAGAACCCGCAGGCCGCGCCACCCCGGTAGCGGGGGGCGTTGGCGTTGGGCAGGTTGGCCCACGAGTTGGTCGCCGGGTCGAACGCGAAGCCGGCGTTGGTGATGGCGCCGCCCTGCGACCCGCCGACGACCAGCAGCTTGCCGTTCGCCACCGCGTACGAGGAGGCCCAGCTGTCGGCCGGCGCGTCCGGGATGGCGGTCCAGGCGCCCGCGGCCGGGTCGAAGGCGTAACCGACCTTCTGCGACGTGGTGCCGTCGTTGCCACCGGTGCAGTAGACGGTGCCGTCGATCCCGCCGCAGGACAGGAACGCCACCGACTTCGGGTACGCCGGCAGCGTCTCCCAGGCGTCGGCGCCCGGGTCGTACCGGACCACAGAGTTGGCCATCGGCGTGCAGCTCGCTGTGGTGCAGCCGCCGATCGCGTACAGCTTGCCGCCCGCGACCGCCTGGCCGGCCGCCGCGCGCGGCGCCGGGTTGTCGGCCTTGCGGGTCCAGGTGTTCGCCGCCGGGTCGTACGAGAAGGTGGCGGCGTCCGGTCCGGCGGCACCCCAGCCACCGGTGGCGATGATCTTGCCGTCGAGCACGCCGACCGTCATGGCGTTACGTGCGCCGGGCAGGTCGGCGATGCCGGTCCACGCCTGGGTGATCGGGTCGTACCGGTAGTTCTTGGCGCTCGACGCGGTGCCGTCGCCACCGGCGATGGAGTAGACGGTGCCGTCGACGTTGACGACCCGGTTGTCCATCACGTTCGCCGGGTAGCCCGGGATGGTGGTCCAGGGGTCCGCCTGCGGTGCGGCGGCGGCGATCGCGTTCGACGACTTGCCCGACGAGCGGGCCGCGAACGACGTGGCGGCGGTCAGCCGCTGGACCGGCGCGCCGGTGGAGCCGAGCAGCGCCTGCTCGGACAGCCGGGAGCCGTCGGCCCGTTGCAGCACGAACCCGCCGTCGCGCTCACTGAACTCGGCGGTGACCGGGGCCCCGCCGGTGTTCGTGACGGTGAACGTCTTGCTGACCTTCCCGCTGGGCATCCGGACCGTGCCGGTGATCGAGGTCGGCTTCACCGACAGCCGGCCGGCGGCGAGCTGGAAGTTGGCCGCTGTGGCCCAGTCCTCCTCGACCGCCACCTGCTTGGTCTGGCTCACGTAGTTGCCGGCACCGGCGGTGAACGGGTGCGTCCCGGTCAGCGACGAGAACATCCAGTAGAAGCCGTCGGGCAGCTCGGTGTCGTCCGGCGTGGCGACTGTGGTGGCCTTCTCCGCCGGGCGGTCCTTGCTGGTCACCGTGGCGCCGTTGACGTAGCTGTTGTCGTTCTTGTCGCGGACGTGGCCGAGCACCAGGCCGCCCTTGACCGGCTTGCAGACGAGCTTGCTGCCGATGAGGACGTTGTCGACCTGCCACCACCATTCCCAGCTCGCCTCGTAGTAGTGGAAGCGCACCTGCACCTGCGACTGGCCGGCCGCCTGCGGGATCGGCACCTCGGTCACCCGCGGGCCGCGGACGTCGGCCGCCTGCCGGAGCACGTTGCTCCACGTGGTGCCGCCGTCCAGGCTCAGGTCCACGTCCGCGCGGTCGCTGTTGAGCCAGTTGTAGTCCTGGTTGAACCGGATCACCGGCGCGGTCACGCCGGTCAGGTCGACCACCGGGCTGACCAGCGACGTGTCCTGCCGCCCGCCGCTGCCGTAGTTGTCGCTGTCGATGATGGCGAAGTTGCCGCTGCCGCCGGTCAGGTTGCCGCGCTCACCGGCGTCGGTGAACTCCCAGACCTGGCCGGTGCCGGCGTTGTCCACCACGGTCCAGCCGTCCGGGACACCGGTGCCGTCGAACGTCTCGTACTCGCCGTCGGAGCTGACGGTGTAGCCGGGGGCGGTGGTGCACGCCTCCGGGTTCGCCTGCACCGCGATGTTGGCGGTCACGTTGCCCGTGCCGACGGTGACCTCCTTGGTGGTGGTCAGGTAGCCGGCGTACTGCGGCTCGACCTTGAGCCGGTACGTCGCCCCGGACGGCAGCGACAGGCTGTAGCGGCCGGTCGTCGGCGTCGTGTAGTCGGAGATCGGCGTGCCCTCGACGCTCACCTTCGCGTACAGCGGCCAGCCGTGCCCGGACCCGTCGGTGACCTGCCCGCTGACCGTGACGCTCGCTACCGCGGTGAGCGCCACGTCGAGCGTGGTCGTCGTGTTCGCGGTGATCGTCGCCGGCAGGGTGCGGGTCGCGTACCCGAACGCCGAGACGACCACCTGGTAGTCGCCGGCCGGCAGGAGCGAGGAGTACGTCCCGTCCGCGCCGGTGGTCAGCGTGCGATCGGCCGCCCCGGACAGGGTGACAGTCGCGCCGGCGATCCCGGCCCCGGTGGCGGCGTCGGTGACCTTGCCGGCCAGCGTGCCGTTGTCGCCGATGGGGGCGGCGGCGAGCAGCGCGAGCGCGTCCAGGCGGCCCTCACCGTAGACGTTGTTGTCGTCGGTGGTGCCGCCGCACTGCGAGTCGCCCTTGTCGATCGCCGTGTCGTTGAGCAGCGCGCGGGTCGCCGTGATGTCGCCGACCAGCGTGGGCGCCGCCGACCAGAGCAGCGCGATCGCGCCGGCCAGGTGCGGCGCCGCCATCGAGGTGCCGCTGATGCTGGCGTACGAGTTGGTCGGCACGCTGGAGCGCACGTTCACACCAGGCGCCGAGATGTTCGGCTTGATCTCGCCGTTCTGCCCGGTACCCCGGGACGAGAAGCTGGCGATGTTGTTGTTGACGTCGTACGCGCCGGCCGAGTAGTTGCTCGCCAGGCTGCCCGGTGAGCCGCTGGTCTGGCAGGACGGGCCGTTGTTGCCGTTGGACCAGACGCCGAAGATGCCGGAGGCGGTCCACGCGTTCGTGACGTCCTCCATGAACGGCTCGTTCGACGGCGCCGTGGTGCCCCACGAGTTGTTGATGATGTTCGGCCGCTTGCTGGCGTCCGGGTTCTGCCCGTTGAGGTCGGTGGGCTCCAGCATCCACTGGCCGGAGGAGATCAGCGCGGCGTCGGACGGGCAGCACCCGTTCGCGGCGATCCACTTGACCTCGGGGGCGACACCGATCTGGTTGGCCCCGTCGGCGCCGGCCATGGTGCCCATGGTGTGCGTGCCGTGGCCGTCGGAGTCGCACGGCGCGGTGGCGCACTCGCCTGCGGCGTCGAACCAGTTGTAGTCGTGGTCGAAGGTGCCGTCACCGTTGTTGCCCCGGTAGGCGTTCACCAGCGCCGGGTGGTTGAACTGGACGCCGCTGTCGATGCTCGCCACCGTGATCCCGGCGCCCTTGACGCCGTACTGGGACCAGACGTCGTCGGCGTTGATGTTGGCGATGCCCCACTCCAGGGCGTTCGCCGACTTCTCGTCGGTGCCGGGGGTGGTCTCCGGCAGCTTGTACTCCACCGGCGCGTACAGGCCGTCCACCTCGGAGTGGGCGGCGAAGTTCTGCGCCATGGTCAGCGAGCCGTCGGTGACCTTGATGGCGTTCGTCGCCCAGAAGGTCTGGTACTTCGTGCCCGAGCGGTCCAGCTCGGCGCGGATCTTCGACTGGCTGTCGGCGGCTGTCTTCTTCAGCGCCGCCGCGACGGCGGCGCCGCGCTCGTTCCAGTCCTTGATCGAGGCGGCCTTGCTCAGGTCCGCCTTGGCGCCGAAGTGGATCCAGAAGTCGCCCTCGCTCTTGCCCTGGAGCTGGCGGGTGAGCTCGGGGCGGATCTTGTCGCCGGCCGCCGCGCCCGCGCCCGTCTCGGCCTGTGCCGCAGTGCCGGTCGCGGCCAGCGCGGTGGCGGCGAGCACCAGGGCGGCGCCCGCGCTCACCAGCCGCCGGGCCGGGCCCCATCTGTGTGGACGTCTCAGCATCGGTGCTGCCTCCTCCTCCGATGACCCGCTGATGATCGAGCCATGGCAGAAGGGCCAGGAGACGTGCTCTCCCGACTGCTACACCGGTGTGAAAAGAACCCCCCAGGCCCCCTAGGCGCCGTGCGGGTCTGCGCCGGACGCCTGAGTGGACACTATGATCGACAGTAAGGAACGATCAATGACCGTACGTGAGCAACATGTCACCAACAGGCCCCCGGATCGGGCGGCCTGTTGACAGTTTTTGTCACGGTGGGGCGCGGTGACGACTGACGGCACGAACGCGGCGAACTCCGGCACCGACCCGTCGGAGCGCCCCTTCTCGCTCGTCATCGGGGTGACGTCGTCCCCGGCCGAACGGCTGCGGCTGACCGAGCTGCTGGACGGCGTCGCGCCCCTTCTGATGGTCGCCGATCTGGACGAGCTGCGCGAGTTGATCACGGATGCGCCGGCCTCGGCGCACGCACCTGCCCCGGCCGTCGCGCCGGCTGCGCCCGTACCCCGGGACAAGCCCGCACCGGACGGCGCGCTGGTGATCGACGCGGCCCGGTCGACCGCCCGGTGGGGCAACCGGGAGACCGCCCTGACCCGGCTGGAACGCGACCTGCTGACCTGCCTGACCGTCGAGCCGGTACGGGTGTGGAGCTACGCCGAGCTGCACCACGCGGTCTGGCACGACGCGCCGACGCACGGCCGGGCCGACGTGCAGTCCCTGGTCAAGCGGTTGCGCCGTAAGCTCGACGAACTGGGCACCGGCGTCACCATCGCGGCGGTACGCGGCGTCGGCCTGCGGCTGACCGACCACCGCCACCCCCGGGTACGGGGCGACTGACCCACCCCTGGGTCCGCTGTGCAAGGCCGCACGTCCCGGACCGGACGGCGCGTACGGCCGGACGGTGACAGCCGGTGACCCGATCGGTGGAGGCGCCCTGCCGGTGTGGCCGGAATTGATGGCGACCGGTCGATTACCGGTGCGGCACGTATCGCGAGAAGTCTTTGCCTCCTACGGTGGCGTCCGGCACGCGGACGGAGGGGACTCGGGAATCACCCGAGGGGGCCGTCCCGGCGGACAGGGAGAGTTGTCTCGATGCGAGTTTGGCTTCGCGCGGTGACGGTCGTCGTCGCCGGCGCGGTCGTGGTGGCGGGAGTGCCGGCGCTCGCCGCCACCGTCACCGTGCGGGACGCCGGCGTGGCCGGCCACACCGGCGCACAGGCGACGGGAAGCAGCGCCGCGCTCGGCGCCGCGCGCACCACGGCGACCCGTGCGCTGGTCACCCCCGGGGACACCCGGCTGATGCCGACCACCCCCCGCACCGACACGCCGCGGATCACCAACGGCGAGATCGTCGACATCGAAGTGATCGGCAACCGCGTCTTCATCGCCGGCACGTTCACCTCGATCGCGAACGTCGGCGGGTCCGCGATCACGCAGCGGTCCCTGGCGTCGTACAACCTGGACACCGGCAAGGTGGACACCGGGTTCAAGCCGGTCATCGACGGCGCGGTCGCCGCGGTGGAGGCGTCGCCGGACGGCAAGTCGCTCTACATCGCAGGCGCGTTCAACACCGTCAACGGCGTCACCAAGCGCAAGATCGCCCGGCTGAACCCGACCACCGGCGCACCGGTCGCCGCGTTCACCGCCACCGCGAACGCGCGGGCCACCGCGCTGGCCGTCAGCGCCAACGCCGTCTACGTCGGCGGCCAGTTCGCCACCGTCAACGGCGTCAGCCGCAGCGGCCTGGCCGCGCTCAACCCCACCACCGGCGCCGTCGACACCGGCTTCAACCTGCCGGTCACCGGCGGCATCGGCGTCGGCGGCATGCTCACCGTGCAGCAGCTCAAGCTCACCCACGACCGCAGCAAGCTGCTGGTCGTGCACACCGGCCGCCAGATCGCCGGCCAGGACCGCTACGGCGTGGCGCTCATCGGTACGGCCACCAAGGCGCTGCTGCCGTGGCGCACCCGGCTGTGGGAGGACAACCTCTCCTTCGTCGGCGGCATCCAGCGCGTCTTCGCCGGTGACATCGCGCCGGACGACTCGTACTTCGTGGTCACCAGCGGCTCCGGCGGCGACCGGCCGCCGATCAACGACACCGCCATCGCGTACCCGCTGACCGGAAACGACAACGTCGAGCCGCTCTGGATCTCCCGGCACTTCGACAGCATCTACTCGGTCGCGATCACCGACACCGCCGTCTACGTCGGCGGCCACTTCAGCTGGCAGGAGTCGCCCACGTCGAACGTGCCGTGGCCCGGCCTGGACAACGTCGGATACGGCACCGGCCAGGGGCTCAGCGGCTACGGCCTCGGCGACCAGGTGGTCCGCCGCGACCACCTCGGCGCGCTGGACCCGCTCACCGGCACCGCGCTGGAGTGGAACCCCGGCTCCAACTCGTACGAGGGCGAGAAGGCGATGCTCGCCACCTCGCGCGGCCTGCTCGTCGGCGGTGACGGCAACGTCAAGGGCGGCAAGACCACCGGCCGGGTCGCCTTCTTCGACCTCTCCAAGCAGCCCGCGCCCGCGGCGCTGGACACCACCGTCACGACGCCGATCGAGGGCGCGGTGAAGCCGGCCGGCGAGTCGTTCACGATCAGCGGCCAGGCGCTCGCCCCGGCCGGCGTGGCGCGGGTCCAGCTGGAGATCCAGGACCGCAACAGCGGCAAGTACCTCCAGGCCGACCTGACCACCTGGGGCGCGTTCAAGGCGATCAACACGACTGTCGCCGCGCCGAACGCCACCTCCACCACGTGGAGCCTGCCGGTGACGCTGCCGGCCGGCGTCTACCAGTTGCAGGCGAAGACGTTCGACCGCAAGGGGGCCGGCGACACCACCAAGGCGGTCAAGAAGATCGAGACGTTCCGCTTCGACGACCTGCCGCCGTCGACCCGGATCAGCTCGCCGTCGGCCGGCCTGCTCGCCACGCAGACGTTCGTGGCCTCCGGCACCGCCACCGACGACAAGGGCGTCAACTCGCTCATCTACTCGTTCCGCACGCCCGACAACCGGTACCTCCAGGACGACGGCACCGTCGCCGCCGTCTACAACACCTTCCGCGGCGAGCCGGACGTGATCGGCGCGACGTCCACCACCTGGCAGTACGAGGTCACGCTGCCGGTCGAGGGACAGTGGAAGATGACCGCCACCGCCGTCGACACGACCGGGCAGAGCGACCTGCGCGGCGACACCCGCGACTGGACCGTCTCGGCCAACGGCGTACCGCCGACAGTGGCGATCACCTCGCCGGTGGCGATGACCCCGCCGGGCAACCCGGCGCCGTTCACCGTCGCGCCCGGTGGCGCTGTCACGTTCGCCGGTACGGCGAGCGACGACGACGCCCTGAAGTCGGTCGAGATCTACCTGCGCAACAACACCACCCGCGAGGCGCTCGCCAGCGACGGTACGTGGGGCGCCGACTCGGTCGCCGGCTACCACCGGATCTCCCCGACCAACCTCGACGCCGCGACGTTCGACTGGTCGTTCACCACGGTGCCGCTCACCCCGGGCGTCTACGACTTCCGGGTACGGGCGACCGACAAGCTCGGCCTGACCACGTCCAGCACCAACATGGGCCGGCTCACAGTCACCGCCCAGGTGCCCGGCGACGCCTTCCCGAACGGGCTGCTCAGCTTCACCGGCACCAACCAGGACGTCGACCAGCTGCACCTGGACCTGACCGGCACGGCGACCGACGACAAGGGCGTGCGGGCGGTCCGGATCGCGCTGCGCGACCTGGACACCGGCCGGTACGTGCAGCCCAACGGCACCATGGCCGCCGCGTTCGCCACAGTCGACGCGACGCTCGCCGCGTCCGGCGCGACCAGCACCGCGTTCACGCTCTCGATCGACCTGCCCACCCGCGGCACGTACAGCGTGGAGGCGTGGGCCGTGGACACCGCCGGTCAGCAGGACAACTCGACCAGCGGCGCCACCGCCCGCTACCTGGTCTACCCGGGTGACACCGACCCGACGCTGGAGCCGAGCATCACGCCGGTCGAGGGTCAGGCGTACACCGGTGGCCGGATCGTGATCACCGGCCGGGCCGTGGACGACGGCGGGATGCAGAAGGTCGAGGTGCAGATCGGCAACAGCGCCGGACAGGGCATGAACTCGGCCGGCACGTTCGGCCGGGCGGGCGCGCCGACCAGCTGGCCGTGGATCGGCACGTTCCTCACCAGCCCGGGCTCGCCGGGGTCGAACTTCGCGTACACGTCGCCGGTGATCCCGGCCGGCACGTACACGGTGACGATCCGCGGCATGGACAACCGGGGGCAGTACCAGCAGCCGCCCCGTACCGTCACGGTGACCGTCACCGACTGACCGGACGGCCTCGCGGGCCGGTCCGCGCCGGGTCTCCCGGCGCCGGGCCGGCCCGTGCCCGTCTCAGGGCCGGATCAGGCACATCCCGGCGGTGGCCGGCCGGTCCATCGTGGCCAGCGCGTCAGGCGCGGCGTCGAGGTCGATGGTGCGGGTGACCAGCTCGGCCGGGCGCAGCACCCCGGCGGTGACCAGCCGCAGCATCTCCGGGTACGCGTGCGCCGGCATGCCGTGGCTGCCGCGCAGCTCCAGCTCGTACCCGATCACCAGGTCCATCGGCAGCGCGGGCCGGCCCTGCGCGGCGGGCAGCAGCCCGACCTGCACGTGCCGGCCGCGCCGGCGCAGGCCCTCGATCGACGCGACGCAGGTGGCGTGACTGCCGAGCGCGTCCAGCGACAGGTGGGCGCCCCCGCCGGTGGCCTCCCGGATCGCGGCGGCCACCTCGGCGGGACCGCCGAGCGCGCTCGCGTCCACGCAGACCGCGGCGCCGCTGCGGCGGGCCAGCTCCAGCGCGCCGGACGACACGTCCACCGCCACCACCCGCGCCCCGCTCGCCGTCGCCACCATGACCGCGGACAGGCCGACGCCGCCGCAGCCGTGCACGGCCATCCACTCGCCCGCCGCGACCCGGCCCTGCGCGACGACGGCCCGGAACGCGGTGGCGAACCGGCAGCCGAGCGCGGCAGCGGCCGCCTCGTCCAGCTCGTCCGGCAGCCGGACCAGGTTGACGTCGGCGTGCCGTACCGCGACCAGGTCGGCGAACGAGCCCCACCCGGTGAAGCCCGGCTGGGTCTGCCGCTCGCAGACCTGCTGGTCGCCGGCCAGGCAGGACGGGCACCGCCCGCACGCGCAGACGAACGGCGCTGTCACCCGGTCGCCGGGCCGCCAGCCGCGTACGTCCGCGCCGGTGGCCACGACGACACCGGCGAACTCGTGCCCCGGCACGTGCGGCAGGCGGATGTCCGGGTCGTGGCCCTGCCAGCCGTGCCAGTCGCTGCGGCACAGGCCGGTCGCGCCGACCCGGACGACCACCCCGTCCGGCGCCGGCACCGGGTCGTCCACCTCCCGGACCTCCGGCCGTCCCCCGAACTGCTCGAACACCACCGCACGCATGCCCCCGATCCTCACACCCACCCGCCCCACCTCCCGCCCCGCCCTCGCCCTCCCGCCCTTCCGCCCCCGCCCGCTCCCCGCGATCTTGCACTTGTGGCCCCGCCGATGTCGGAAATGCCCCGTCTGACCGGGCAGAAAGCGCATGATCACCGGCGACGACCGATCCCTGCCCCACCCGCTCCTCTCCGACGCGTCAGGCCTCCCCACACCCTGAGCGGCCGTAGATCTTGGTACGAGCGCGCCCTCATGAGGGCGCGCTCGTACCAAGATCCACGTGGCTCGGCCTCCTGACGCCGGTGATCAAGGAGTTTGTGTCCTCGCCGGGGCGGTTTCGGGCCGCAAACTCCTTGATCATCCGGGGGAGAGACGGGAGAAGGGGAGAGGGGCCGGGCTACAAGCGGCGGCCCTGGGCGGTACGGGCGGTGATGCCGTCCAGGGGGGTTCCCGGGGTGAGGGTCGTCGGGTCGAACCAGAAGATCACCACCTCCGGGTCCTCGCTCCAGCGGACCAGCCTCGCCTCGACCTGCCGGCCGTCGACGGTCCCGACGATGCGGGCCGCCGGACCGACGAAGTAGCCGAACGTGGGGATCGACGCGTCGGTGGGCACCCGCTGCTGGTCGTACCCGATCTCGTGGAACCCCGGCCGGCGGTCGCTGCCGGACACGTCGTTCACCAGGAAGTCC
Organism: Micromonospora aurantiaca ATCC 27029; assembly: GCF_000145235.1. Classification (NCBI taxonomy): domain Bacteria; kingdom Bacillati; phylum Actinomycetota; class Actinomycetes; order Micromonosporales; family Micromonosporaceae; genus Micromonospora; species Micromonospora aurantiaca (nom. illeg.). Next base: position 2,153,591 of record NC_014391.1, read on the forward strand.
GACGTCAGGCGGCCGTCCGGCGCGCGGCGGCCGGCGACCAGGCCGATCGTCACGCGCGGCAGTTGCGGCACGTCGACCGGGACCATGAAGAACACGCGCTCGTCGGCGCCGTACCGGATGCCGCTGTCCACGACCGTCCCGAGCGGTCGCGGTGGCGCCTCGGTCGGGGCCGCCGCGGCGGTCGGCGTGGGCGGGGGAGTGTCGGCGGACGCGGTGGCGACCGGCCCCCCGGCCGGGAGGTCCGGCGGGCCGGGCCGCGTCGCCACGGCGCCGACCCCGACGGCCACCGCGACCGTCGCCACCGCCGCCGCGACCCCGGCGCCGATCCGCCGGCGGCGGCGCAGCCGGCGTCCCCGGCGCATGATGTCCGCGATGTCCAGGCCGTCGGCCCGCTCGGTCGCCCGCATCACCCGGCGCAGCTCGTCCATCTCGGTCACCGGCACGTCTCCTGCGGTCGCGGCGCGGACAGACCGGCGGTACGCAGCTTCTCCAGCGCCCGCGACGAGGTGCTCTTGACGGTGCCGACAGACACGTCGAGTTCGCGGGCCACCTGGGCCTCCGGCAGGTCGAAGTAGTGGCGCAGGACGACGACGGCGCGTTCACGGGCGGTGAGCGTGCCGAGCGCGGTGACCAGCCACCGCCGGGTCGCCACCTCCTCGGCCATGTCGCCGCCGCGCCGTTCCGGCAGGTCGTCGCTCGGGTACTCGCGGATCGGCCGCCGCCAGGTGTCGACGAGGTGGTTCACCAGGACCGACCGGGCGTAGCCGTACGGGTCGCCGTTGCGGATCCGGGACCAGGACGCGTACGTGCGCACCAGCGCGGTCTGGGCGGCGTCCTCGGCGTGGTGGTGGTTGCCGGTCATGAGGAACGCGGCATGCGTCAGCCGCGCCGAGGACGCCCGCGCGAACTCGACGAACTCCGCGTCACCCCGGGCCATGCCGGTCCTCTGCACCTCTCACCCCGGTAGGGACGTGCGGGACGCGGAAAAGGTTGAGTCCCCGCCGGACCAACTTCCGCGACGGGTCACCCGTCCTCATCCCCGTGCCCACGACCGGGCGCCGAGGGGAGACGAGATGACCAGGACCGTGGACCGGACACGCGGCGGCGCCGCCGTGATCGCGCTGGCGGTGTCGCTGGCCGGCTGCACACCGGCCGTGGCCGATCAGCCCGCAGTCGCGCCGTCCGGACCGGCCAGGCCGTCCGCCGCCGTGCCGTCCGCGTCGGCGGCGGCGCCCGTCCGGTCCCGTCCGGCGCGGATCGGCTATCCCGCCGACGGCGGCGACGAGTGGCGGTTCGCCGCCGCCGAGCCGGCCACCCACGGGGGTACGGGCCGGCTGCTGCGCTACCGGGTGGCGGTGGAGCGCGACATCACCGGTCTGCCACCGGCCGATTTCGCGGCGCAGGTCACCGGCATCCTCACCGGCCCGGGTGGCTGGACGACCGACGGACGGATCGCCCTGCGCCGCGTCGGCGCCCGCGGGCCCGCCGACTTCACCGTCTACCTCGCCACTCCCGGTACGCGCGACGACCTGTGCGGGGACGGGCCGGACCGGTACACGTCCTGCCGTAGCGGGGACCGGGTGGTGGTCAACGTGGCCCGCTGGGTGCGCGGCGCGCCCGCCTACGGCAGCGACCTCGCGGCGTATCGCCGGTACGTGGTCAACCACGAGGTCGGCCACCGTCTGGGTCACGGGCACGAGCGCTGCCCGGGGCGGGGACGTCCGGCGCCGGTGATGCAGCAGCAGACGCTCGGCCTGCACGGCTGCACCCCGAACCCGCTGCCGTTCCTGCGCGGGGAGCGGTACGCGGGACGGTCCGGCGCGTACGACGACCGCCTGCCCCCGCCCGAGGGCGGCCGGGCAGGCTGAGCGGGCTGGCGGCGATCCCACCCGGCGCTCAGAACAGCGTGGCCGGGCCGACCGGCTCCGGCTCGGGCAGCGGCGCGAGCCCGGGCACCCGCTCGCGGACCTGGTCGTGGAAGCGGCGGGCCAGCTCGGGCGCGTCGGCGTTGTCCGGCGTGTGCACGAACACGGTCGGCGAGCGGCCCTCCCGCAGCCAGCCGGTGACCACGTCCAGCCACGGTTGCCAGCCCTCGACCGTGCGGGCCGGGTCGTCGCGGCCCAGGTAGCGCACGATCGGCCGGTCGGTCAGCGCCCGGGTACGCAGCGGCAGGCGCGGCTTGCGCGTCCACGCCTCCCGCTCGGCGTCGCTCGTCGGCGGCGTCCGGAAGAACGCTGTGGTGTCGAACGGGATCCACTCCGCGCCGGCCCGGTGCAGCGTCGCCTCCAGCGCACGTACCGCACCGGGCTCGGTGAAGAAGGCGGGGTGGCGGACCTCGACGGCGTACCTGTGGGTGGTGGGCAGCGTGCGCAGGAACCGGTCGAGGTCGGGCACGTCACCGGGGCCGAACGAGCCGGGCAGCTGGATCCAGAGCGCGTCGGCCCGGGGGCCGAGCGGCTCCATCGCGTGCAGGAACGCCCGCAGTTCGGCCTCGCCGCCGGTGAGCCGGCGCTCGTGGGTGACCACCTTCGGCAGCTTCGGCAGGAAGCGGAAGCCCGGCGCGGTCTGGTCGGCCCAGGACGCCACCGTCTCCCGGGCCGGGGTGGCGTAGAACGTGGTGTTGCCCTCCACGGCGTCGCACCACCCGGCGTACGCGCGCAGCCGCTCGTGTGCGGGCAGCGGGTGCGGCAGGAAGCGGCCGGACCAGGACTTGTGCGTCCACATGGCACAGCCCACGTGCAGGCGCATCCCGGTCACCGGTAGGGCCAGCTCGTCGAGGCGCCGCGCAGCGCCGCGGCCGCGAACGGACCCGTCTGGGTCAGCAGAGCCAGGCCGAGGAAACCGGCCAGCAGGAACCCGCCCGAGCCGACGAGGATCCACATCGCGACCACGGCGCGGAAGCGCTGCACGAGCGGGTTCACCGGACGCGGTCCATGTCGCAGGCGCCGTCGGTGACCTGCCCGGAGTCGGCGGAGTACGCGCTGTACTGGCCGCTCCTTCTCCGCCGCATCAGTCCTCCTCGCGCCGTACGTCGGCGGGCCGGGCTGCCCGTCCGCCGCGCCCACGGTAGCCGGGGCCCTTACGCGCGGCGGACCGGGCCGTGTCAGGGGCGTTCCACCCGTACCGGGTCACCGCGCACGAGCTCGTCGTGGACCCGCCAGCGGGCGTCGACGCCCGCGCGCCGGGCCGCCTCGTCGTCGGCGGCGATCCGCTGCCGCAGCAGCTCGACCGCGATCCGGCGGTTGAGGTGCAGGTGCCGTTCGGTGTCCACCACCACGGTCCGGCCGGACGGGCGGTGCGTGGCCCGGACGGCGGTGCTCGCCTTGTTGCGGTGCTGGCCGCCCGGCCCGCCGGTGCGGCACGGCACGAACTCGACGTCGGCCTCGTGGAACGGCGTGACCACCACGTCGGTCCGGCACGTCCGCGCGGTGACGTACCAGTTCTTCCGGCCGTGGCCCGTCCGGTACGGGCTGGGCGCCTGCCAGCAGAGCGTGCCGGTCCACCCGGCCGCGAACGCCTCCGCCCCGGCGCCGGTGATCCGGACCAGCACCGACCGGTAGGTGCCGGCCCGGTCGCCGGGCACCGTCTCGACCCGCTCGGTACGCAGGCCCCGCCGGGCCGCCTCGCCCTCCAGGCGGGACAGCAGCCGGGCCAGCGCCCACGCGCACTCGGCCGGTCCGCGTCCGGCGGACAGCAGCAGCTCGGTCACCGGCGGCCCTTCCGGCGCTCGTCGCGGCGGCCCATGTCCGGCGTCTTGTAGGTGACCAGCGGAACCGTTGTGGTGACCGGTGTGGCGAGGTCGTGCGCCACCAGGTCGCCGATGACCTGCTCGATGCGCTTGTACGCGGTGGGCGCCTCCTCGAACAGCAGTTGCCGGTCGCCGCACACCACGATCGAGCCGACCGGCGTGCGCCGCAGTTCCTCGACGGTGTGCTTGGCCCGGCCCCGGCGCAGCGCGTCGGCGCGGGACATCTTGCGCCCGGCGCCGTGGGCCACCGAGTAGCCGGCGTCCGGCCCGGCGTGCGCCGCCACCAGGTACGAGGGCGTGCCGCGGGTGCCGGCGATCAGCACGTCCCGGCCGTCGCCCGGCGCCGCGCCCTTGCGGTGCAGGTAGCGTCCGTCGCGGATCTCGACCAGGTTGTGACACTGGTCGACGACCGGTTCGGTGGGTTCGGCGCCGAGCGCGTACGCGACCCGCGCGGCCAGCAGCCGCCGGTTGAGCGACCCCCACCGCACTGCCGCGTCGTGCCGGGCCAGGTAGGCGTCCGGGTCGGGCGCGGGACCGGCGCCGTGCGTCTCGGTGTGCTCGCGCAGGATCCGTTCGCCCAGCCCGCGCGACCCGGAGTGCACCACGAGCACCAGGTCACCGGCGTCCAGTTCGAGCCGCGCGGCGTGCTCCGCCGCGAGGATCGGCCCGACGCGGGCCAGTTCGACGAAGTGGTTGCCGCGCCCGACGGTGCCGAGACTGTCGAGGTGACCGGCCGGCACGTCGCCGTCGAGCACCGACCAGGCCGGGTCGTCGGCGTCCCGGTCGGGGTCGAGCGCCCGGTCCAGGTCGGGGAACCGGGCCGCGAGCCGCTCGGGTACGACCCGGCGCAGTGCGATCGGGAAGACCGCGATGCCGCACCCGATGTCGGAGCCGACGAGGAACGGGTAGAGCACGGTCGAGGACATCGCGGCGCCGATCGGCGCGCCCTTGCCGGGGTGCAGGTCGGGCATGGCGGCGACGTGCGCCATGCCGTCCAGGGCGGCGACCTGACGGCACTGGTCGAGCGCGGCGGACTCGATCCAGCTGCCGGGGGAGGAGAAGACGGAGACGGTGGCGGGCACGACGGCCCGCCCGGAGGGGTACGCGGACACAGACGCTCGTTTCTGGAGGAGAACGCGGAGGACGGCGGACGGCAGGCGGCGCGGAGGGCCTGCGGGCGGGGATGCGATCCGTCAGAACGTCATGCCGCTCAGCCTCGCGGAGGCGGCCCCGGGGCGGCAACCGACTTTCGACCCGCCGGAGCGCCCGCGTCGACATCGGGTGACCCGATCCATAGACTCCGGTCGTTCTGGTACCACGAGTCCAGGGAGGACCACCGTGTCGAGCGAAACCCGAACGCACGGCGCATTACCCCTGCTGGCCCGCCTCGCCGGGGTGAGCGTGGCCGCCGCGACGATCGTCGCCGCCGCAGGTGTCGCCGCGACCGCGGCACCCGCCGCCGACCCGGCGCCCACGAAGGGGCCGTGCGCGTACACGCCGACGCCGGACGAGCCGGCCGCCCGTCCGGTGCCGCTGCCGCCGGACCCGCGCCGTACGCCGGACCGGGGCACCGTGCGGGTCACGCTGCGCACCAACCAGGGGCCGATCGGGCTGACGCTGGACCGCGAGCAGGCGCCGTGCACCGTGCAGAGCTTCCTGCACCTGGCCCGGAAGCGCTTCTACGACCGGACGCCCTGCCACCGGCTCACCGCGTACCCGACGCTCACGGTCCTCCAGTGCGGCGACCCGTCCGGGACGGGCGAGGGCGGCCCGGGCTACCGCTACCGCGACGAGCTGCCCACCGACCTGCCGCCCGCACCGACCGACCCGACGGGCGTACGCCGCCTGTACGCGCGCGGCACGCTCGCCATGGCCAACGCCGGCCCGGACACCAACGGCAGCCAGTTCTTCCTGGTGCAGGCCGACTCGGCGCTGCGTCCCAACTACACCGTGTTCGGCCAGGTCGACGCGGCCGGGCTGGCCACGCTGGACCGGATCTCGGCCGGCGGCATCGCGCCCACCCCCGAGGACCCGGCTCCGGTCGACGGCGCCCCGGCGGTGCCGGTGGAGATCTGCCGCGCCAAGCAGGGCCGCTGACGCGACGGCCCGGCGGGACGGCCGTCCAGGCCGCCCGCCGGGCCCGTGCCGCCGTCGGTAGCCTGCGGCGATGACGCATGAGCGGGAGATCACCGAGCCGGTCGACCTGTGCCGGCCGGACGGGCGGCTGAACCCGGACGCGGTCGGCTGGAGCCGCCGGCCGCTGCACCGGGCGAACCTGCGCGGCTGGGGCCGGGCCAAGCGGTGGGAGCACTGGGGCGTGATCACGCCGACGCACATCCTCGGCCTGGTCGCGTCGTCGCTCGACTACGCCGGGGTGCAGAGCCTCTACCTGCTCGACCGGCGCACCGGGCGGGAGACGACGGCGGAGGCGGTGGTGCCGCTGGCCCGGGGCACGGTCCTGCCGCCGGTCAGCGGCACCGGTGCGGTCCGCGCCCGGGGCGGGAAGCTGACCATCGCTGTGGAGCAGGGCCCGGACGGCAGTACGGTGCGGGCGAGCGCGCCAGGTGTCGAGGTGGACCTGACCGTGCCGCTGCCGCCCGACCACGAGTCTCTCGGCGTGGTGGTGCCGTGGAGCACCCGCCGGTTCCAGTACACGGTCAAGGACATCGGCCGGCCGGTGCACGGCACGATCACAGTGGACGGCACGGCGTACCCGGTGGGGGAGGGGTCGTACGCGGCGCTCGACCACGGCCGCGGCAAGTGGCGGTACGCGGTGCGGTGGAACTGGGCGGCCGGCAGCGGACCGGGCCGGGCGATCCAGCTCGGCGGCAAGTGGACCGACGGCACCGGCTCGACCGAGAACGCGGTCTTCGTCGACGGGCGGCTGCACAAGATCGGCGCCGACCTGACCTGGGCGTACGACCGCACCGACTGGCTGCGGCCGTGGCGGATCACCGGCGACCGGGTGGACGTCACGTTCCACCCGTTTCACGAGCGGGTGGCGCGGACCAACCTGCTCGTGCTGGCCGGGGAGACGCACCAGTGCTTCGGGAACTTCACCGGCTGGGCCGCGACCGACGACGGCGGGCGCGTGGATCTGGACGGCCTGGTCGGCTGGGCCGAGGAGGCCCGTAACCGCTGGTGAGGCCGGTCCCCGCCGGGCCGGGCCGCCCGGCGGGGAAGCCCGATCAGGCCGGCAGCCGCCAGACCTGGTTGGCGCCGCCGAAGCAGTCCCAGATCTGCAGCCGAGTGCCGTTGGCGGAGCTGTTGCCGGTGGCGTCCAGGCACCGGCCCGACGCCGGGTTGCGCAGCGTGCCGTTGCTCTGGGCCTGCCAGGTCTGAGCGCCGGTGCCGTTGCAGTCCCAGAGCTGGATCCTGGTGCCGTTCGCGGTGCCGGCGCTCGTCACGTCCAGGCACTTGCCCAGCGCCCGCAGCGTGCCGTCACCGGCGACGGTCCAGCTCTGCGCGGCGGTGCCGTTGCAGCCGTACAGCTGGATCGCGGTGCCGTTCGCGGTGCTCGCGGCCGCCACGTCCACGCAGGCGCCGCCGATGCCGGTGATCGGCCCGGTACGCCCGGACGGCGGCGTGCCACCGCCGGTGACGGTGTCGTAGATCGCGCTGACCAGCGAGGTCGAACCGGTGGTGTCCTGCGACAGCTCCCAGTTCATCATCCCGCCGGCGTTCGCCAGGGCCCACTGCGTCTTGCGCTTCACTGTCGGTACGCCGTTGTAGCACTGCTGGGCGCCGCCGACAGTGGTGCAGTCCCGGTTGGCGTTGGCCGGGTCCATGCCGACCAGCGCCGAGTAGGTGTAGTAGCCGGGCCGGCTGTAGAAGGGCACGCCGAGCACCGCCTTGGCGGCGGGCAGGCCGCGCGACTTCCACCTGTTGACGCTGGCGATCGACCAGTCGTAGCCGGCGTGCGGGCTGCCGCCGTCGTACGCCATGATGTTCAGCCAGTCCACCGAGCCGAAGACGGCTGTGGGCACCCCGTCGACGTAGTAGCCCTCGGAGACCACGGCGGCGGTGAGCAGCTTGCCCCGGCTGTGCAGGGCGCTGCCGAGCTGCTGCATGAGCAGCGTGTAGTTGTTCGCCGAGGCGCCCGGGTCGGGGTACTCCCAGTCCATGTCGACGCCGTCGAGGTTGTACTGGTTGACGAAGGCGATCAGGTTGTTGACGAACGCGGTGCGCGTGCCGGAGTTGGCGGCGAGCGCCTCGAACGCGGAGTCGTCGCCGTCGTTCCAGCCGCCGACGGCGATGGAGACCTTGACGTTGCTGGCGTGCCCGAGCGACACGAGTGAGGACAGCTTGCCCGGGTTCTCCACCGGGCGCAGGCTGCCGTCGCCGTTGGGGAGCACGAACGCGTAGTTGATGTGGGTGAGCTTGCCGTACTGGATGGTGTTGACGTTGCCGCTCCAGGACGGCATGTAGCCGACGCTCTTGAAGTTGTTCGGGAGGACCACCGCCTCGGCGGCGGTCGGGGCGAGGGTGAGCGCCGCGGCGGTGGTGGCCAGCGCGAGCGCACCGGCGGCGAGGCGCCGCCGGAGGTGAGGTCTGGGCATCGAGGGCCTTCCCGGGGGACGGGGGCGGATGGGGGTCTTCCTCGAGGTGGCCCAAATATTAAAGAGTATTAACTAAGGCGTCAACGACGACCGTCGATGAGTGACGGCCGGTGAGCGGTGGCGTACGCACAGCGTGGGGCGGCCCCGTCCGGGACCGCCCCACGCGCGACTCGGGATCAGGCGACCGAGGCCGGGAACCTCTCCCAGACCCGGTGCGCCGCCATCAGCCGCTGCACCTCGCCGAGCACCTCGGTGCCGGAACCACCGGTCACCACGCCCGGCGTGCCTGTGACACCGGCCTGGTGCAGCACCTCGGCGCCCGCGCCCCAGGCGCCGATCACCTTGGCGTGCCGCCACGCCTCCTCGACCAGCAGCAGCACCCGCGGGTCGACGGTCGGGGAGCCCGGCGCGCCGGCCTTGGCGTCGCGGGCCGGCAGCGCGTCCGGCGCCGGGGCCGGGGCGCCGGCCAGCAGCACCGCGTCGAGCTCGACCGAGCGGCCGGTGGCGAACGTGCGCTGCACCGGCAGCCCGTCGACGGTGCCGCCGTGCGCGGCGATCAGCAGCGGCACCATGCCGGCGGCGAACACCTCCCGGCGTACCTCGTGCACGTCGCCCAGGTCGGCCTGGGCGTCGACCACGATGCCGACCATCCGGCCGTCGGCCGGCCACTCCCGGCCCACCTGGGACAGCGCCGGGCTGGGCTGCACCTCCGCCGGCGGCACCGTGGGCTGCGGCACGGGCAGGCCCAGACCGATCGCCACCTGCTCGCACAGCACCGGGTCGACGTTCGCCAGGCACTGGAGCTGCCGCTCCTTGATCGCCTGGTGGTAGCACTTGCCCAGCTCGAACGTGTACGCCCGGATGATGTGCTCCTTCTCCACCGGCGACATGCTCTGCCAGAACAGGCGTACCTGGCTGTAGTGGTCGTCGAAGGAGGCCGGCGCGGCCCGTACCTTCGGCGCCTCGGCCACAGTCACCGGCGTGTCCACGAACGCGTGCTCGCGGTCGCCGGCCGGGAACGGGTTGCCGCCGTCGAGCGAGTTCGGCCGGTACGGCGCCACGCCCGCGTGCACCGCGTGCTGGTGGAAGCCGTCACGCAGCATGTCGTTGACGTCGGCGTGCGGCCGGTTGATCGGGATCTGGGTGAAGTTCGGCCCGCCGAGGCGGGTGAGCTGCGTGTCCACGTACGAGAAGAGGCGGCCCTGCAACAGCGGGTCGTTCGTCACGTCGATGCCGGGCGGCAGGTGCCCGACGTGGAACGCCACCTGCTCGGTCTCGGCGAAGAAGTTGCGCGGCGTCTTGTTCAGGGTGAGCTTGCCGATCGGCTGCACCGGCGCCAGCTCCTCCGGCACGATCTTCGTCGGGTCGAGCAGGTCGATCCCGGCGAACGTCTCCTCGGGCGTGTCCGGGAAGACCTGGATGCCCAGCTCCCACTCCGGGTACGCGCCGGCCTCGATCGCGTCGTACAGGTCGCGGCGGTGGTAGTCCGGGTCGATACCACCGATGAGCTGCGCCTCCTCCCAGGTCAGCGAGTGCACGCCCAGCTTCGGCTTCCAGTGGAACTTGACCAGCACCGTCGCACCGGCCTCGTCGACCATGCGGAACGTGTGCACGCCGAAGCCCTCCATGGTCCGGTAGGACCGCGGGATGCCCCGGTCGGACATGTTCCAGATGGTGTGGTGCTGCGCCTCGGTGTGCAGCGAGACGAAGTCCCAGAACGTGTCGTGTGCGCTCTGCGCCTGCGGGATCTCCCGGTCCGGGTGCGGCTTGCCGGCGTGGATGACGTCCGGGAACTTGATCGCGTCCTGGATGAAGAACACCGGGATGTTGTTGGCGACCAGGTCGAACGTGCCCTCGTCGGTGTAGAACTTGGTGGCGAAACCGCGGGTGTCGCGGACCGTGTCGGCCGACCCGCGCGAGCCCAGCACCGTGGAGAAGCGGACGAAGACCGGCGTCTCGCGACCCTTCTTCAGGAACCCGGCCCGGGTCACCTCCTCGGCCGTGCCGTACGCGACGAACGTGCCGTGCGCGCCCGCGCCCCGGGCGTGCACCACCCGCTCCGGGATCCGCTCGTGGTCGAAGTGGGTGATCTTCTCCCGCAGGTGGTGGTCCTGGAGCAGGACCGGGCCGCGCGGACCGGCCTTCAGCGAGTGGTCGGTGTCGCGCAGCCGGGCGCCGTTGGCGGTGGTGAGGTACGCGCCCTGCTGCCCCTTGGCGATCTTCGGCACGCCGGTCTCGGCGCCGGTCGGGGTCCGGGTGTCCGGCGCGCCCTGCTCGTCCTTGGGCGGCAGCGGCCCGTGCGGCGTGGTCGGCTCCTCCAGCGGTGGCGGCGCGCTGCCGGGAGCGCCCGGCACGTCCGGAGTCAGCGCGTCGCCGACCTTCTCGACGGCGGCTTCGACGACACCCTTGACGATCTGGGTGGGCTTGCTGGATTCCATCAGGACCTGTCCTCCTACAGCGAAATGTCCAGGCCCCTTCGGCCGTACCCCAGGTCAGGGCGGGCAAACCGGAACAATCGCGGTAACGCCGGTCAGGACCGGCGCGGCACGGCCACGGCGGTGAGCAGCAGCCCGCCGCCGACCAGCCAGCGGCCGTCCAGGACGTCCAGCGGCGGGCCGCCGTCGGTGCGGGTGCCGTCGACCAGGATCCGGGCGGTGAACCGGCCGGCCCGGTCGAACGTCAGCTCCGCCTCCTCGAACCCGAGCCAGCGCCCGGTCAGCGGGTACCACGCCTTGTAGACCGACTCCTTGGCGCTGAACAGCAGCCGGTCCCAGTGCGTCGCCGGGTCGGCGTCACGCAGCGCGGCCAGCCGCTCCGGCTCACCCGCGGTGAGGACGATCCCCGCCACGCCGTCGGGCAGCGGCTCGTGCGGCTCCGCGTCGATGCCGAGCCCGGCCAGCGCCCCGGCCGGGGCCACCGCCGCCGCCCGGTAGCCGGTGCAGTGCGTGATGCTGCCCACCACGCCGTCCGGCCAGACCGGCTCCCGGCGGGGGCCGGGACGGATCGGCGCCGGGGCGTACCCGAGGCGGGCCAGCGCCTCCCGCGCGCAGCGGCGGGCGGTGACGAACTCCTGGCGGCGCGCGGCCACCGCGCGCGCCACCAGGTCCTCCTCGCCCGGGTACGGCGTCTCGTCCGGCACGTCGGCGAACGCCTCGACGGCCAGCGCCCCGGCCGGCAGCAGCGTTCCGATCATCCGAGGATCCGTTTCATGGGCGCCGGCTCGCCGCCGCGGCGCCGCCACTCGCGCGGGTAGCCCAGCGACACCTCCTCGAAGCGCACCCCGTCGTAGTGCGTGGTGCGGGGGATGTGCAGGTGGCCGTAGACCGCGACGGCGGCGCGGTGGCGCACGTGCCAGTCGGCCGTCCGGTCGGTGCCGCACCACTGGGCGAACTCCGGGAACCAGAGCACCTCGGTGGGCTGCCGCACCAGCGGCCAGTGGGTGACCAGCACTGTCGGCAGCGCCGGGTCGGTGGCCTCCAGCCGCCGACGCGTCACCTCCAGCCGCGCCGCGCACCAGGACTCCCGGTCCGGGTACGGGTCGGGGTGCAGCATCATCTCGTCGGTGCACACCACACCGGCGTCGTACGCCGCGCGCAGCGACTCCTCCTTGGTGGTGGTGCCGGGCGCGCGGAACGAGTAGTCGTAGAGCAGGAACAGCGGCGCCACGGTGACCGGCCCGCCTTCGCCCCGCCACACCGGGTAGTCGTCCTCCGGGGTCAGCACGCCCAGCTCGCGGCACATCGCGACCAGCGCGTCGTAACGGGCCACCCCGCGCAGCGTCACCGGGTCGTTGGGGTGGGTCCACAGCTCGTGGTTGCCGGGCGCCCACACCACCCGCGCGAACCGGTCGCGCAGCAGCCGCAGCGTCCGCTCCACGTCGGCGAAGACCTCGCCGACGTCACCGGCCACGATCAGCCAGTCGTCCGCCGTCTCCGGCCGCAGGCCGTCCACCACGGCGCGGTTCTCCGCGTACGACACGTGGAGGTCACTGACCGCGTACAGCGCACCCGTCACCCGGCCGATCTTGCCAGCGGCGCCCCCGGATGACCAGGCTCGCCCGCCGGGCTGTCGGGGGTCCGACCGGCCCGGTCAGCCGACCCTCGCGGTCACCTCGTCGAGCGCGCGCAGCACCTCCCGGGTCACACCCGGCTCGGCGGCGGAGTGCCCGGCGTCCGGCACGATCCGCAGCGTCGCCTCCGGCCACCGGCGGGCCAGGTCGTACGCGGACACCGGCGGGCAGCACAGGTCGTAGCGGCCGTTGACGATCACGGCGGGCAGGTGCCGGATCCGGTCCACGCCGTCGAGCAACTGGCCCTCGGCGAGGAAGCCGCCGTGCACCGCGTAGTGCGACAGGATCCGGGCCACGGGCAGCGCCTGGTCGTCGGCGGTGAAGTGGGCGAGCAGCTCCGGGTCGGGCCGCAGCGACGAGTTGACCGCCTCCCACCGCCCCCAGGCCCGCGCGTACTCCCGGGCCCGCGCCTCGTCCGGGCCGTGCAACCGCCTGTGGTACGCGGCCAGCACGTCGTCGCGTTCGCCGGGCGGGATCGGCGCGACGAACCGCTCCCACTCCTCGGGCTGGAGGTGGCGCAGCCCGCCCTGGTAGAACCAGTCCCGCTCGCTGCGCCGCAGCAGCAGCACGCCGCGCAGGACCAGCCCGGTCACCCGATCCGGGTGCGCCTGCGCGTACGCCAGGCCGAGCGTGGTGCCCCACGACCCGCCGAACACCAGCCACGAGTCGATGCCCAGCCGCTGCCGGATGGTCTCCAGGTCGGCCACCAGATGCCAGGTGGTGTTGGCGCGCACCTCGCCGTGCGGGGTGCTGCGGCCGGCGCCGCGCTGGTCGAACAGCACGGCCCGGTGACGGTCGGGGTCGAAGAACCGGCGGGCCACCGGCACCAGGCCGCCGCCGGGCCCACCGTGCAGGAACACCACGGGTACGCCGTCCGGCCGCCCGACCTCCTCCACGTGCAGGACGTGGCCGTCACCGACCGGGATCCGGTGGGTGGCGTACGGCTCGACGGGCGGGTGCAGGCCGGTCATGCCCTGTCATTCTGCCCGGCGTGGGCGTGCCGGGTGGTCCCGCTCAGCAGGCGACGTTGCCGCCGAGGTTGTCCAGCAGCGCGTCGGCGACCCAGCCGGAGACACCTGTGGTGACGTCCCGCAGGTACGTCCACGTGTAGGTGGTCTTGCCGTTCGCGGTGACCCGGTCACCGCTGGCGAAGCAGTGGAAGTCGACCGTGTGACTGAGCTGCCCGTAGCCCAGGGAGGCGCAGGTGGTGTGCGGGCCGGTGCGGATGTTGACGTTCGTGGCGTTGAACAGCTGGCCGAACTTGCCGTCCACGTTGGAGTGCGAGTGGCTGCACCCGGCGCTCGCCGGTCCGGCCGTACCGGCCACCACGGCGCCCGCCGAGGCGACGGTCAGGACGACGGCGGCACCGATCGAGGAAATCTTCCGCATACCCGTCAACCCCCGAATAAAGATCGAGATGCACCAGCAGATCGATCCAAATATTTGCATATAGCAAGGTCGATGGGCAAGATGCGGCGCCGCCGGCCCGGCCCGGACCGGCGGCGCCGAACGCTCAGGCGGTAGCCGGTACGCCGTTGTCCGTACCCGTGGTCTCCGCCTCGGGCACACCCCGCGGAGCCGGCGTGCGGACCGCGAACGCGTCGAAGCTCGGCCCGTCCAGCCGCTCGACGAACGGCTCCACGACCGGCGGCTCCGACCGGTCCGGCTCGATCGCGTCCGGCTCGATCCGAGCGTCCACGGCCCGGGGCGTCACCTCGGCCGGCACGGTGATCGGCGGGCGCGCCGCCACCTGCGGGTACTCGGCTGTCTCCCCGCCGCCCGCGGCGGCCGCCATGACCGCCGCCGCGGCCAGGTCGGCGACCCGCTTGGCCTCCCGCTGCACCCGGGCCCGGGTCTCCTTGGCGTGCTGCTCGGCCAGGTCCGCGGCGCGCCGCGCCTCGTCCAGCCGCTTGGTCTCCGCGGCCAGCTCCCGGCGTACGCCGACCAGCCGCTCCTCCACCTCCGCGCCGGTCCGCTCGATGGTGGCGATCTCCCGGCGGGTGTCCTCCAGCTGCCGGGAGACGCTCTCCAGCTCCGCCTTGAGCCCGGTCAGCGTCTCCTGCCGCTGCTGGATCTCCCGCTGCACGCCGGCGAGCTGCTCCTGGTGCGCCGCCGTCTCCTCGTCGGCCCGCTCCCGGACCTCGGTGGCGTACTGCTGCGCCTCGGCGACCAGCGAGGCGATGTCCTTCTCCGCGGCGGCGGCCCGGTCGGCCAGCTCCTGCTCGGCGGCGGCCCGCCGCTCGTCCAGTTCCTTGGCCATCGTGGCCTGCCACTGGGCCAGCTCCTGCTGGGCCTTGCTGCGGTTGGCCTGGACCTCCTGCTGGATCTGCGTCCGCGCGGCCTTCACCAGCGCCTCGGACGCCGAGCGCGCCTGCTCGACCTGCTGCACGCTCTGCTCGGTGATCCGCTTCGCCTCCTGCTGGGCCCGGTCGTGCGCGGCCTGACCCTCGACGCGCAGCTTCTCCGCCAGCTCCCGCACCGCGGTCAGCTCCGCCTGCGCGGCGGCCCGCCGCTCCTCGTCCACCCGCTCCTGCTCGGCCCGGCGGGCGGACAGCTCCTCGTCCAGCTCCCGCCGCTCCCGGGCGGCCTGCTCCTGCGCGGCGGCGAGCAGCTTCTCCGCCTGCCCCTGGACCTCCTCCGCGCGCCGGGTGGCCACGTCGGTGATCTGGCCGGCCTGCTTCTCGGCCAGGTCCAGGATCTGGTCGACCATCGGGCCGAGGTCGCGGAAGGACGCCCGGTCCACAGCCGTCGGACGGTCGCGCAGCTCCACCGCCTCGGCCTGCACCCGCTGCACCTGCGCGGTCAGGTCGCGCACCTGCGCGTACGCCCGGTCCCGCGCGGCGGTCAGCGCGCTCACCTCGGCGTCGATCTGCTCGACGTACCGGTCCACCTGACGTTTGTCGTAGCCGCGCAACGCGGGATCGAACCGGGGCCGCCCGGACAGGTCGTCGTGGGGTGCGAACGGCTCGGCACCGTTGGACATTCGCCATCCTCCGTCGGTTCGCCAGCGCCAGGCCGGCGGATGACCGCCCCGCAGGGCACGATGAGGCGCTACGGTACCGCGTCCGCGCGCGAGGCTCGCCCCGCCCCGCCCTCCTGCCCGCCGACCGGCGGCACGGTCAGACCGGGAAGTGCGGGTTCCCCGCCGTCAGGCGGATGGTGAAGCCGGTCGCGTCCCTGTGGTACGTCACGTGGTCGCAACTCTGGTGGCTGATCCACAGGCCCAGACCACCGTCGGAACCGTCGCCCGCCGGCAGCAGCCCGGCGAACGGGTCCTTCGGGCCGGTCCCCCGATCGTGGACGGTCACCACGATCCGGTCCGGCGCGCGCCACAACCGCAGGCACACCGGCGGCTCACCGTGGCGCAGCGCATTGCTCACCACCTCGCTGACCGCGATCACCAGGCCGTCCAGGCCGTCGGGCGGCAGCAGGCCACGGTCGGCGGCGCGCACCTCCGCGCGGGCGCGGGCCGGCGTCGGGTCGACCAGCTCGACCAGCGGCGCGGTCCGCTGCACCGGGTCCGCCGGTGCCGGACGGAACTCGGTCAGGTAACTCGTCGGGTCGGTGTAGAGACCGGCCGTCTCGTGCCCGCCGTCCGTCCGTGCCACCAGCGGGTGGGTACGCGCCACGTCGGCGAGCACGTGCGCGGGCGTGCCCCGCCGGTCGTAGGCGCAGATGCCCCAGAGCGGGAAGTCGTCGTAGGCGTGGTTGATCGCCGACTCGTAGCGCGCCCACCAGTCCCAGGTCGCGCCGAGCAGCACCGGCGGCAGCTCGCCGACCATCCGGATCTGCGCCGCCCCCGCCGCCACGTACGACGCGAGCAGCTCCCGGTAGGAACGCAGCGCGACGCTGGGCCGGGCGTAGACGTCACCGACCGGCAGGAACGTGACCTCGGCGCCGGTGGGCAGCGCCCGGCGCACCAGCTCGGCGTTGCGCTCGTCCAGGTTCACCGCCGTCGGCTCGCCGGCCGCGATCCCGTCCAGCAGGAACGGCAGCGCCACCGCCAGCAGCTCCTCGTCGGAGTCGTAGACGAACGCCTCGTGGAAGTAGCCCACGTGGTCGGAGGCCGCGCCGCTCCTCATCGGACGACCTCCACCCGTACCTCGGACAGGCCGAGCAGGTCGACGAGCCGGGCCGGGGCGCGGCTCGGGGTGCGCAGCACCGCGACGGCGTCGTGCCGGCGGGCGTGGTCGCGCAGGTGCAGCAGGCTGCGGTGGTCGACGAAACGCAGCTCGGCGGCGTCGAACACGACCCGGCCCGCCACCGGCCGAGGGTCGGCCCGCTCCAGCGCGGCGGCGAAGTCCCGGTGGTTGGACGGGTCCAGCTCGCCGGCCAGCGCCACCACCGAGTCGCCGTCGCCGGCGTGCAGCCGGAACAGCACGTCCGCGTTCGTCACCGAGTGCAGGCAGGCCAGCTCGGCGATCGCCGCGTCGTCCAGCCGCCGGCGGTCGTAGGCGCAGACCGCCGACATCGGCCGGTGCCGCATCCAGTGGTCGATCCGGTGCTCGTAGCGGGCGAACGCGTCCCGCTGGGCGGGGGTGCGGACCAGGCTCGTCGCCTCGGCCAGCACCCGCAGGCCGGTGTGCCCGGCGGTCAGCGCCTCGGTGGTGGCCCGCACGTACGCCCGGACCTGCCGGTCGGGGTCGACGATCTCGTCGTGCCGGTACGCCTCGCCGACGGGAACCAGCCGTAGCGCGTCCCGCCGGCGTGCGGCGTCGACCCCGGGGACCGAGGCCAGCCAGCCGGTGACTGTGGCGCGATCCTCCGGACAGACCACCCATACCTGCTCACCGGCGGCGAGACCGGCGCTTACCTGCTCGACCGCCAGCGCGCGCAGCGTGGCCGGGTCGTCGTAGGCGAGGCAGCCATGGGTGTAGCCCGGGTACGTCACGCCCCCGCTGGTCACCGACTCCGCCTCATGGACCCAGTCTATGCCCCGCCCACCTGGAGATCGCGCCAGGCCGTGGCCTCGGGCGGCGGGTCGCCCAGCTCGAACTCGGCCCAGTTGTTCCAGTACGCGATCGCGTCGACGTCGTTCTGCTGCCGCAGCCACGTGACGTGCTCGCGGATCGTCCGTGCCCGGCCCGCGCCGGTGGTGTCCGCGGCGGTACGGCTCAGCCCGTACTCGGGCACCAGCAGCCGGATACCCGGGTACGCGGCGCGCACCTTGCCGAAGGCCACGCCGAACATCCGGGAGGCGGGCCAGTACGCGGCGGTGTCCCGGGAGTAGCAGTCCACGCCGTAGTGGGTCATGCCCGGGTAACCCCAGTCGGCCGGGTTACCGCGCCCCTCGTCCAGCCAGTAGCGGGTCACGATCGGGCCGTGCCCGAGCACCCACCGCCGGTTGCGGTGCGCCGCCAGGATCTGCGTCACCCGGCTCGCCGTCGCCCGGTACGTGGCCGGGGCCACGTCGCCCATCGGCTCGTGGTACCAGGTCAGATAGATCGGGCGGTTCACGCCGTCGAGCCAGCCGGCCAGCTGCTCGACGTCGTCCTTCCAGCTGACGTGCATGACGGCCGAGGGCGCGTCGGCGAACTTGCCGGCGTTCAGCGGGGGCAGTTCCGGCAGCGCGTCCGCGTCCGGGCCGTCCGTGCCGAAGTCGCGCATGTAGCGGATGCCCGGATAGTCGGCCACCGCGCGCTGGGTCCGGGCGCCCTTCTCGGCGCTCATCCCGACCAGCAGCGGCACGGTCAGCGTGGTGGTTCCCGTGCCGGTGCGGCCGGCGCCGTCGCGCGCCGTCGCGGTCAGCGTCACCGTGCCCCGGCCGGCCAGCACGGTGACTGTGAAGCGGCCCGGTTCGGCGCCGCTCGGTGTGACGGTCACCCCCGGCGAGGCGCCGGCGAGCTGGATGGTCAGCGGGACGCTCAGGTCCACCCGGACCGGGCTGTCCCAGGTGGCGCCGGTGGGGTCGCTGACCCGGCCGGCGAGCGTCAGCAGCCGGGAGTCGGGGTGATAGGCGTCGACCCGGACGGTGGTCGACTGCCCGGGCAGCAGGACGGTCTGGTCGGCGGTGACGGAACGGACGACGGGTGCGGCCATGAGGCTCTCCTTCGACGTGCTTCGCTGCCGCTCCGGCCGCACGTCTTCGGGTGGCCAGAATGGCTCTGACCTGCGCTTTTACCAGCTTGCGTCGGTTCGGCCCCGATCGTCAGGGTGGCCGCAGATGGCGCGAAACCCGGTCGCCGCCGCGCTGTCCCGCCCGCATCCTGGTCCGATGCCGATCGTCGTGCGGGACCTGCGCGTGCCGGACTGGCCGCAGCTGTGGCCGATGCTGCGGGACATGGGCGTGGGCGACGACCCGCCGGAGGCCCACCGACTGCGGTTCGCCGCGCTGCTGGCCGACCCCTGCTGGGCGCTGCTCGGCGCCACCGACGCGGGCGGGCTGGCCGGGTACGCCGCCGCCCAGGACCACGGGCCGCACCTGCGTTCCGGTGACGCGCACCGCACCGTACGCCTGCACGACCTGTACGTCCGGGCGGACCGCCGCCGCGACGGGGTGGGCAGGTCGTTGTTCGACGCGGTCCGCCGGTGGGCCGCCGGGCGGGCGCGGCACCTGGAGTGGCAGGCCCACCACGAGCGGGCGGCGCCGTTCTACGAGCGGCTCGGCCACCGGGGCGACAGGTGCCCGCAGCCGGACTACCCGACCTTCCTCCTCGACCTCGCCCCTCGGCAGTGACCCCCCTTCCCGCCTTCCCTTGGCGTGACCGGCTCACCGCCGCTCATGATCGACACCAGGTCGGGGAGGTGGCTGCATCGGCGATGGTCTGATGCCACCACTTCCCCGACCTGGTGTTGATCATGGAGCGGGATGGCACCACTTCGGGGAGGTGGTGTGGATCACGGCTGTGGATGGATCGACACCGGTTCGGCGAGGTGGGGCTATCGGAGGGGGTCTGATGCGGCCACCTCCCCGAGGTGGGGTGGATCTTGGTGGGGGAGGACCTAGGGCAGGGGGTGGGAGATGTCGCGGGCGTGGTCGGCCACCGCCGCGCCGACCACCGTCGCGGTCAGCGGCAGCACCTCCAGGCAGCGGCGCACCGCCGCGCCCATCAGCGGGTTCGGCACCCGCATGGACAGCGTGCAGTGCGGCACCCAGCGGCCCGGCCGGTAGTGCTCGACCACCTCGACGCCGGCCCGCGCCAGCCGTTCGTGCACCGCGGCGTGGTGCGCCAGCAGCTCGGGCGTCGGCGCCGGCCCGAGCCAGAGCACCCGCCCGAGGAACTGGCCGGCGTGCTGGAACTCCAGCCGCAGCGGCGCGGCCACCACGGTTCCGGACAGCGCCTCGGCGACGCGGTGCGGGTCCAGGCGGGGCGCGACAGCCAGCGAGACGTGCGGGCGGTGCCGCTGCGCCAGCAGGGAACGCATGCTCGGCACCCCGTCGGACTCCAGCAGGTCCCACAGCACCCGGATCCGCCGGGTGGCGTCGGTGTCCAGATACAGCTCCAGCGCCGCGACCACGCGATCACCCTAGAGGCGGGGCCCGCGCCGAGGTTTGCCGGGCACGCTGGGCGGTACTGCCCGAGGGTACGCACGACAGGACAGGGGAGTGAGGCGCGTGGACGTGACAGACGTGCTGACCGAGGCGTACGGGCGGTTGCCGGATCTGGTCGCCGGGGCGCTCGACGGGCTCGACGCGGCCCAGCTGCGGCAGGCGCCGGCCGACGGGGCGAACCCGGTCGGCTGGCTGGTCTGGCACCTGACGCGGATCCAGGACGACCATGTCGCCGACGTGATGGGGGAGCCGCAGCTCTGGGCCACCGGCGACTGGGCGGGGCGGTGCGGCCTGCCGCCGGACCCCGCCGACACCGGCTTCGGGCACGGCCCGGAGCAGATCGCCGCGGTACGCCCCGAGAACGGCGGCGTGCTGCTGGACTACCACCGGGCGGTGGTGGACCGGAGCCTGGCGTACCTGCGCGGGCTGAGCGCGGCCGACCTGGACCGGGTGGTGGACGAGAACTGGGATCCGCCTGTGACGCTCGGGGTGCGGCTGGTGAGCGTGCTCGACGACGACTTCCAGCACGCCGGTCAGGCCGCGTACGTGCGGGGGCTCATCCTGCGCTGAGCGACGCACCGGCCCGGCGCAGCGCGGCGTGCCCGAGCAGGTGACACGCCTGCGCCTCGGGTGAGGTGCCGGGGCGCTCGAAGTCCGGCGCCCCGCTGACGCCCGTCACCCGGCCGTACGCGTCGATCCGCCGGGCGGCGGCCGCGAGCAGGTCCGCGCCCGCCTCGAACCACGACCGGGCCAGCCACCCGTCGGCCACTCCGGTGAGGGCTGCGTACCCGAGCAGCTGGGCGGTGTTGGCCTCGCGGAACGCGTCCGGCTCGTCCAGCACGTCGGGGAACAGGCCGTCCGCGCCCCGGTACGCGAGGCAGGCGGTCAGCACCTCCTCGACGTGCCCGGCCAGCCCGTCGCGGAGGTCACCCGGCCAGTCCGGCGCGAGCCGCAGCGCGCGGGCGATTCCGGCGACCACCCAGCCGTTGCCGGTGCCCCAGGGGCCGGGCCGGTCCGGTTCGCCCCGGTCCTCGTCCCAGCGGGCGGCGTACAGGCCGGTGCGCGCGTCGTACAGCCGTCGCCGGTGCCCCGCGACCTGGGCGGCGGCCGCCTCGGTCCGGCCGGTGAGCGCCAGCAGCGGCACCACCATGTAGATCGTGTCCGCCCAGACCTGGCGGCCGTCGAGCAGGTGGAACAGCGTGCCGTCGGCGGCCCTCGGTGCCCGGCGGGTCAGCCAGTCGAGCTGGGCGTCCAGCGCCACGCCGTACCGCCGGTCGCCGGTGCGGCGCGAGGCGTGCCGGACCACCTCACCGCACGCGGCGCCGTTCACCGCGCCCACCGAGCCGGCCGGCTCCCCGAGCCGCCCGTCCGGCCGCTGGCGGGTCACCGCGGCGTCGGCGACCAGCACCGCGGCCTCGTCCAGGCCCAGGTCGAGCAGCGCCTGACCGAGGATCCCCTGCTCCCAGGACTCACGCTGCATGGTCAGCAGCGCGAGCAGCACCCGGTCGGCGGTGGCGTCATCGGTTGTCGGCATGGGCCCAGGGATACCCGCCGCTCCGCCGCACCTCACCCGGACCGGGTGAGTTCGCCTCACCCGCGACGCGGGGACGCTGCGGGACGAGCGGCGCCGGCAGGCGGGCGCCCGCGACCACCGACGAGGAGGCCCGATGAGCGTCTCGGCCGTGGAACATCTGACCCGGGGGACCGCCGGCCGGCACCCGGAGCTGCCCGAGACCACCTCCGGCACCATCCGCCTGGATCTGCGCGTCGAGGGCTGCACCGAGCACTGGTACCTGACCATCGACCGGCAGGACGTCCGGGTGGACCGCCTGGCCGAGGAGGCGGACCTGGTGGTCGGCGCGAACCGGGAGGTGTTCGACCGGATCGCGGCGGGGCGCCTGCACCCGGCCGCCGCGCTGCTGCGCAACGACCTCGCCGCGCGCGGCGAGCTGAAGCTGCTGATGACGCTGCGCCGGATCTTCCCCGGCCCGCCGGACGCCCGGGATCCCCGCGACGTGGCCGGTGAGCGGGCGGCGGCCCGATGAGGGAGGAACTGGTCCACGTCCTCGCGGGCAACGCGTTCGCGTTGAGCGACGCGCAGGGCGACATGGAACGCGACCCGTGCGCCCCGATCGGCCTGTTCTCGTTCGACACCCGGTTCCTGTCCCACTGGGTGCTCACGATCGACGGCGAGCGGCTGCACGCGCTGTCCCGCGACGACCTGACCTACTTCGAGACCCGTTTCGTGCTGGTGCCGGGCGCGGCCAGCCACTACGTGGACGCCGACGTCTCGGTGATCCGGCACCGCTCGATCGACGAGGCGTACCACGAGAGCCTCACGGTGCTGAACCACTCGGCCGAACCCGCCGAGTACACGGTGCGGATGGAGATGGCCGGCGACTTCGCCGACACCTCCGAGATCCTGCGTCCCGGCCCGCGTCACCCGACGGTCATCCCCGAACCGGAGCAGCAGCGGCTGCGGATCCGGTACGAGCGCGGGCGGTTCACCCGGGAGACGTGCGTCTCCAGCACCGTCCCGGGCGAGGTGGACGCGCGCGGGATGACCTTCCGGATCCGCGTCGAGCCGCAGGGCGAGTGGCACGTCGACCTGCACGTCGCCATGATCATCCGAGGCGCGGGCGGACGGGACCTGCGGGCCGACATCGAGTCCCACAGGCAGCACGTCCGCCAGGACATGCGGGACGGCCTCGAACGGTGGTTCGACCGGGCGCCGCAACTGGTCTCCGACCGGTCCGCGCTGACCGCCGTGTACCGGCAGGCCCTGACCGACCTGGCCGCCCTGCGGTACATGCCGCTGGCCTACACCGACCGGGTGCCGGTCGGCGGGATGCCCTGGGCGATGGCGCTGTACGGGCGGGACGCGCTGATCACCTGCCTCCAGACGCTGCCGTTCACGCCCGAGCTGACCCCGGGCACGCTGCACATGCTGGCGATGGTGCAGGGCGGCCGGCTCGACGACTACCACGAGGAGGAGCCCGGCAAGATCGTCGCTGAGTTGCGATACGGCGAGGCGGCCGCGTTCGAGGAGCAGCCCACCGCGATCTACTACGGGGCGGCCGACACCACGCCGCTGTTCGTGATCCTGCTCGACGAGTACGAGCGCTGGACCGGTGACACCGACCTGGTCAACGAGTTGCGGCACCCGGCCCGGATGGCGCTGGACTGGCTGACCCGGTACGGCGACCAGTGCGGCGACGGCTACCTGCGCTACCGGCCACGCAACACGGTGAACGGGGTGGCCAACCAGACCTGGCGGAACACACCTGCGGCGATCGTCGACCGGGACGGGGTGGAGCCGCCGTACCCGCGCGCCACGTGCGAGCTCCAGGGGTACGCGTACGACGCGCGGATCAGGGGCGCCCGCCTGGCCCGGGAGTTCTGGGACGACCCGGGCTACGCCGAGCGCCTGGAGGCCGACGCGGCGCGTCTGCGGGAGCGGTTCAACAATGACTTCTGGCTGCCGCAGCGGGGCTACTACGCGCTGGCGCTCACGCCGGACGGCGAGCCGGTCGACGCGCTCACCTCGCACCTGGGGCACCTGCTGTGGAGCGGCATCGTGGAGCCGGACCGGGCCGACGCGCTGGCCGGGCACCTGCGCGGGCCGGACCTGTTCTCCGGCTGGGGCGTGCGCACCTACGCGCAGGGGCAGATGCCGTACAACCCGGTCGGCCCGCACCTCGGCGCGGTCTGGCCCTGGGACAACGCGATCGTCGCGGCGGGCCTGCGGCGGTACGGCTTCGACGAGGAGGCGGCCGACATCGCCGCGGGCGTGTTCGCGATGGCGGAGACGCTCGGCGGCTCGGTCCCGGAGACGATCGCCGGCTACCCCCGCGCGCTGACCAAGTACCCGGTCCAGTTGCCGGAGGCCGGGCGACCGCAGTCGTGGGCCTCCGGTGGGCTGCTGATGCTGCTGGCGACGATGCTGGGGTTGCGTCCGTGCGGGGAGAACCTGCTGGTGAACCCGGCCGTCCCGAGCGGGTTCGGGCGAATCGAGCTGCTCGACGTGCCGGGCCGGTGGGGAAGAGCCGACTCGTACGGCCGGGAACGCGGCTCGGGCCGGCGGATGCGCGCCGGCCGCCCGGCCCACCGGGCCGCCTGACCGGGCCGCCTGACCGGCCGCCGCTCAGGCCGAGCCGGTGGTCTCCCGCTGGGCTGCCGTCGAGGCGCCCGGCTCGGCTGCCGTCGTCGGCTCCACCGGCCCGGCCGCGGGTGGCTCCTCCGCCGCAGCATCGGCACGCCCGGCCCGGGCGAGCAGCCGGTCCACGCCCACGAACAGCAGGCCCAGCAGCCAGAACACCGCGGCGAACCCGACCGCGCTGACCGCCACCCCGTCGTAGCCCAGCTCGCCCGCGTCGATGAACGGGTACGGGTACCTGTCCACGATCAGGCCGCGTACCAGCGCGAACCCGAGGTATCCGAGCGGGAACACCAGCCACCAGGCGGCGTACCGGGGGCGCAGCCGGCCGCGCCTGTCGAACAGCGCCCAGTCGGCGACCGCCAGCAGCGGCACCACAGTGTGCAGGAACTGGTTGCCCCACCACTCGCCCGGTTGCCGGTCCGGCTGGGTCATCGCGAACGGGCTGGCCGGGTTGGCCAGCACCAGGTGGTAGACCGTGCCGGTGATGGTGATGTAGAGGGTCACAGCCCCCTTGAGGACGCTCGGTGGCTCCGGCCGGTCGCGCAGCGCGCACCAGGCGGCGTACCCGGCGAGGACGCCGACCGCCACGTTGCTCTGGATGGTGAAGTACGGCAGCAGTCCGGTCACCGTGGCCGGGCCGAGCGCGGTGAGGACGATGCCGGCCAGCACGGCGAGCACCACTGCGAGGCGGAGGAGGATCGCCGGTAGGCGACGCCGGGGGGTCACGGGGGGCAAGTTACCAGCCGGTCGTCAGCCGGGACGCCGCCCGGGCGGGGTGCCGGACGGCCGGCCGACGTGCCCGGGCGGGAGGTCGTCCACGCCCGGCGGCCCGCCGGACGGGTGGACCGGGTGCGCGGACCTGCCGCCGCCTCGCCCGCCGGCCTTCCCCGGCGGATCGTCGCCCAGCAGCCCGGCGCAGTAGTCCGGCACGCGGTCGTGACCCCCGGCGGCGGCGACGAGGCCGCTGAAGGCGGGTGTGGCCAGGGCCCGTCCCCGCTCCGGCTCGGCGACGGCCCGGTACGCGACGCACAGGCCGGGCGGCGAGGACGGGTGTGGTGTCCGGGGCGCCGGTGAGCCGGCCGGCGGGCTCGGCCGGGCCGACGGCGCAGGGGGCGCGGTGACGACCGGCGGCGCTGCCGGACGTGCGGCGCGCGGCAGGTTCCCGGTCGCGGCGAGCGCGACGCCGCCGGTGAGGGACGCGGCCAGTGCGGCCACTGCCACCCGTACGCCGAACCGGGCACTGCGGCGACGGCGCATCCACCGGGCGGCCCGGAACGCCGCTACCGCTGCCGCCTCGCCGTCGAGCTCGCCCGTGCCGGGCGCGGCGCGGACCGCGTCCAGCACGGCGGCCAGTCCCGGCGGAGCGGTCGGCGTGTCGCCGGAGCGGCCGACGAGCAGCCGCTCGACGGTTTCCTGGTCCAGGCCGGATGCGTCCATCTCGTCACCCTCAGCGCCGCCACCCGGCCGGGCGTCACACTCCGGCGCGCCGAGGAGCCGGTGAGGTCGGTCACCCGGCGCCGGTCACGGCCCCGGGGCATCTCCGGTTGCCGATGTCCCGCACTCGCGGTGAACTGAATTACATGGGTGTCATCAAGGTGGGCACGTCCTCCTGGGCCGACCAGATGCTGGTCCGCTCCGGCTGGTATCCGCGCGGGGTCAACACCCCCGCCGGCCGGCTCGGCTGGTACGCCGAGCGGTTCGGACTGGTCGAGGTGGACACGTCGTACTACGCCGTGCCGGCGCCGGAGACGACGGCGGGCTGGGCGGCCGCCACCCCGGACGGGTTCACCTTCGACGTCAAGGCGTTCCGGCTGTTCACCGGCCACCACACGCCGGTCGACGCGCTGCCCCGCGACCTGCGTCCGGCCGGCGGCCCGAACCGGATCCGCTGGCGTGACCTGCCCGCCGGGGCGTACGACGAGTTGTGGGACCGGTTCCACGCGGCGCTGGCGCCGCTCGCGGCGGCCGACCGGCTCGGTGCCGTGCTGTTGCAGTTCCCGCCGTGGCTGGCCCGCGGCGAGGCGGCCCGGCGGCGGATCCTGGACGCCGCGCGGCGCTGCCGCCCCTGGCCGGTCACCGTCGAGCTGCGGCACTCGTCCTGGTTCGACGGGGACGCGATGGCCGACACCGTCACGTTCCTGCGTGAACACGACCTCGGGTACGCCTGTGTGGACATGCCGCAGGGGCACGTCTCCTCGGTGCCGCCGATCCTGGTCGCCACCACCGACCTGGCCGTGATCAGGTTCCACGGGCACAGCACCGCCTGGGAGAGCGGCGACAAGCAGGAGCGGTTCCGCTACGCCTACGGCGAGCGGGAACTGCGGCACTGGTCGGTGCTGCTGCGCGAACTGGCCGACCAGTGCGCCGAACTGCACGTGCTGATGAACAACTGCTGCGGCGACCAGGCCCAGCGCGACGCCGCCCGCCTGGCCGGCCTGCTCGGCGTCGCGCCCGCCGCCGCGCGCGCCTGACGTTTCCTCAGCCGTCGTCCGGGTACCGCCGGGGGCATGGACGACAGCGAAGGGGGATCGGTGGAGAAGCGGCGCGGCGAGGACGAGCGAGACCCGCGAGCGACCCGGGAGGCAGAGGAGGCGCACGGCGGCAGCATGGCGCCGGGCCTGGTCGACGACACCGGGCACCCGGTGGCCGAGTCACCGGTGCCGGACAACGAGCCGTCGGCGCCGGGTGGTCCGGGCGAGGACGGCACCGGCTCCTGACGGCCTAGGGACGCGTCTCCGGGCGCATCCCGGTCGCCTCCTCCAGCGCGTTGTCGCCGAGGTCGCCGTCCGCCCTGTCGTCCGGGAACGTCCGTCCCGACGGCGCCGGGTCCGGCGGCGCGCCCGGCCCGGCCTCGGGCGTCCGGGTCGGCTCGACGGATCCGAACCCGTGCCGGCCCGCCTTCGGTCCGCCCGGCCCGGCGCCGGCCGCCCGGCGCTCGCCGAGCCGCCCCTCGGGTACGGCGGTCTCCTCGCTGCCCTCGTCCATCGGGTCGCTGTCACCGGCGCCCCACGGCGGGTCGGCGTCGAAGCCGTCGGTGGTGCCCCACGGCGCGGCCGACTCCGGTCCGCGCCCGTCACCCGTACCCGGCCGGTCCCTGCTGGTCATGGTCACCTCGCCTGGCTGCTGATGTCCGTGCCGCCCGTCGACGGACGGTCTGGTCCCGGGGCACCGCGCGGCCGGTGACCCACCCCGATGTGGGTCGCCGGCCGCGCGGTGGTCAACGGGCCGCCCCGACCAGATGACGTCCGGCCGCGCCCACGGCGGCCACCTTGCCGATGTTCTTCGGCGCGGACATCAGCCCGCCCGCGCGGTCGAGCATGCCCCGGAACACCTGGCCCGGTTTCTGCTGCTCGCCCATGTACGCCGACACCACGACGAGCGCGCCGGTCAGCGCCGGGACCGCCCACTGGAGCAGCTTCATCTGCCGCTGGCTGGCCGCGACGTTCGCCGGGGTGTGGTGGTTGGGTTCGGTGGTCCCCTCGACCGGCGGGCCGCCGGCCTTCTCCAGCCGCATGCCGACCAGCCGGCTGTAGCCGGTCACCGCCAGCGCGCCGACTGTCAGCGCGGTCTTCACCGCGCTCATCTTCCCCACGCCTGCCTGGCGGGCCATCCGCGGGCTCTCGGTGACCAGTTCACCGACCGCGCCGGCCAGGTGCGCGCCGATCGCCGCCGCGTTGACCGGTGTCCACCGCGCCCACCCGGCCGAGGCCACCGGCAGCCGCTCGGTCGTGTCGTTGATCCGTGCCGCCGCGCCGTTGACGCCGAGCGCCCCCATCAGGGAACCGCCGAACCAGGCCGCCAGGCCCAGGTCGTGCATCGAGCGCAGCGTGGTGTGCCGTTCTGACATCAGATCCCCCTCCGCCGTGTTCGGGCGGTGCGGCATACCCACGATCGGGCGACTCACGCCCGGCGTGGCGGGGAGGAGGCGGGCTCAGCGGCGGGGGAGCGTGCCGGCGAACGCGGCGATCCGGTCGGCCAGGGGCGCCGACGCGCGTACCCAGGTGAAGTGGTCGAGCGGCGCGCCCGCCTCGGCGACCGTGTAGCGGTGCCGCGTCACCGGCGCCGCGGTCAGCTTCTCGCAGAGGTGGTCGAGCGTCTCGTGCGGCGTGTACTGGTCGTCGTCGACGCTCACCGCCAGCACAGGTGTGCGGATCCGCCGTACGGCGGCCTCCGTGTCCACCCCGTCCAGTGCGGGGAAGCGGCCGGTGCGGGCCGTGTGCGCCCAGTCCCGGATGACGCCGGCGGCCTGCCGGCCGCCGAAGCCCCAGCCCGGCCAGACGCCGAGCAGCCGGGCCGTCGCCGCGATCGCCTGGGTGTACGGCAGCACGCCCCACCCGCGCAGGCCCGGGTACCGCCGCCACCACGGCAGCCCCACCGCCACCAGGGCCAGCCCGTCGACCCGGTCGTCGTCGTGCAGCGCCTGGTGCAGCACCGCCACCTGACCGCCGAGGGAGTGCCCGAGCAGCAGCCGGGTACGGCCGTCCAGCCGGGGCTTGAGCGCGTCGAGCACGGCGCCGACGTCGGTGGCCATCTCCTGGTAGCCGTAGCGGCAGGCGCGCGACGGTGCGGGGGTGCTCTCGCCGGTGCCGCGCAGGTCGGCCACGATCACCGCGAGCCCGGCGTCGCGCAGCGCGGCGGCGAACGGCCGGTAGTAGCGGGCGCGTACGCCCATGGCCGGCCAGATCAGCACCACCGGCGCGCCGGGCGGACCGGCCGGCTCCGGGTAGACCTGCACGCCGATGCGCGCGCCGTCGACGTCCACGAACTCCTGGGTGTAGTCCCCGCTCACCCGGATCAGGGTACGGCCCGAACCTACCGGTGGGTAGCAAGGGGTGGCCGGACCCGTTCGCCCCGCGCCCCTGCCCTCGGGTTCCGCCCCCACCCAGGAGATCGCCGACTTCTCCGCGGGCCCGTCGCCTCCGCCGTGGAGGCTCCGGGCGCTGGACGGGCGCCCTCGTGCCGGAGAATCGGGTCTGCGGAGGTCCTGTCTCGCGGCGGGGCGTCAGCCCGGCAGCATCCCGGGACCGAACACCTCGTAGGCGATCCGCTCGGCCGGCACACCCCGGCGCAGCAGGTTGCCCCGGACCAGGTTCATGAACGCGATCGGACCGCACAGGTGCGCGGCCGCCCCGGCGGGCAGCGGGAGCCGGTCCGGGTCGATCAGCCCGGCGGACACCTCAGCCTTCAGGCCGGGCAGGTCGGCCCCGGCGGCGTCGAGATACCAGAGGTGGACGGCCAGGTTCGGCAGCCGCTGCTGGAGCACGGGGAGTTCCGCGCGCAGCGCGTGTGCCTCGGCGTCCCGGTCGGCGTGCGCCAGCGTCACCTGGCGTCCGGGGTTCCGGTCGGCCAGGTGGGCCAGCGCCGCCATCGCCGGGGTGAGCCCGATGCCGGCGCTGATCAGCAGCAGCGGCCCGTCGCCGCCGGTGGCGTCGACCTCGCCGAACGCGGGGCTCAGCCGTAGCGTGTCGCCGACCGCGACCCGGTCGTGCAGGTGGCCGGAGACCATGCCGTCGGGCGCGCCGCCCTCGCCGCGTACGCGCTTCACCGTGATCCGCCACGTGTCGGCGCCCGGGCGGCCGGAGAGGCTGTACTGGCGGATCTGCTGTCCCCGGCCGCCGTCCAGGTCGACGGCGACCGAGACGTACCGGCCGGGGGTGAAGCCGGGCGCGGCGCCGCCGCCGGCCGGCGCGAGGGTGAGCGAGACGACGTCGGCGCTCTCCCGGGCCCGGCCGGTCACCCGCCAGTCCTGCCACACCGGACCGCCCTCGGGCACGCCGGCGCCGGCGTACAGCCGCGCCTCGCGGGCGATCAACTCGCAGGCCAGCAGCCAGTAGACCTCGTCCCAGGCGGCGGCCACCTCCGGCGTGACCGCGTCGCCGAGCACCTCGCCGACCGCGGCGAGCAGGTGCCGGCCGACGATCGGGTACTGGGTGGCGGTGATGCCGAGCGAGGCGTGCTTGTGCGCGATCCGGTCCAGGACCGGTCCCCACGGCATGCCGGTGTCGCCGGTCAGGTGCGCCGCGTACGCGACCACCGCCGAGGCGAGCGCGGCCTTCTGCGCTCCGGTGGCCTGGTTGCCCCGGTTGAACAGGTCCAGCAGGTCCGGGTGGGCGTCGAACATCCGCTGGTAGAAGCGGCCGGTGATGGCCTCGCCGTGCGCCCGCACGACGGGCAGGGTGGCGGTCACGACCGCAGCTGAGGATTCCGAGAGCACGACCGAATCTCCTTCCGGGGTTCGAACAGGTCGATCTCCACGAAACAGGAATCAACGATTCCTCTTTCAGGGCCGAAGGTCCCGGTGCCGGGGTGGCAAGGGTCACCGTGAATCTGCTGGTGTCCCGGACGGCGCCGAGTGGCTAGGGTCGGTGCGTGAGGCTGAACCGGTCGACCGACATGGCGTTGCGGATCGCCATGCTGACCGCCGCGTCCCCGGTCCGGGCCACAGTCGACGAACTCGCCACCCGGCTCGAACTGCCCCGCAGCCACGTCGCCAAGGTGGTGCAGCGGCTGCAACGCATCGGCGTCCTGGTGACCATCCGGGGCCGCTCCGGCGGCGTGGCCTTCGCCGAACACGCCGGGGACATCACCGTCGGGGGAGTGGTCCGCGCCTTCGAGGGCGACGGCGAGGTGGTCGACTGCGCGCAACCGGTCTGCCCGCTGGTCGCGGAGTGCCGGCTGCGCGGCGAGCTGCGCCGCGCGCAGGCCGCCTTCCTCGCCGTGCTCGACGGGGTACGCCTCGGCGACCTGGTCGACGGGTCCGCCGGCCCGCTCCTGCTCAGCCTCGGCGCGCCACCGGCAGGCCGCTGATGGCCGTCTCCCATCCGATCTTCTCCCGGCTCTTCGCCCGCGCCAGCGTCGCGATGGACCAGGCCGGGATGGCCGAGCACCGCGCCCGCCTCGTCGCCGGGCTGCGCGGCCGGGTGGTCGAGGTCGGCGCGGGCAACGGGCGCAACCTCGCGCACTACCCACCGGGGGTGACCGGCGTGGTCGCCGTCGAGCCGGAGCCACGCCTGCGTGCCCTGGCCCGCGCCGCCGCACCCGGAGCCCGGGTACCTGTGACAGTCGTCGCCGGTCTCGCCGAGGCGCTGCCGGTCGCCGACGGCGCCGCCGACGCGGTGGTGCTGTCGCTCGTGCTCTGCTCGGTGCCGGACCAGGCGGTCGCGCTGGGCGAGGCACGCCGGGTGCTGCGGCCCGGCGGCGAACTGCGCTTCTACGAACACGTGGTGGCGCAGACGCCCGGCCTGCGCCGGGCCCAGCGCCTGGCCGACGCCACGCTCTGGCCGCTGTTCTGCGCCGGCTGCCACACCGCCCGGGACACGGTGGCCGCGATCCGGGCCACCGGGTTCGAGGTGACCGCGCTGGACCGCTTCCGCTTCCCGCCGACCGGGCTGCCGGCCCCGGCCTCGCCGCACGTCCTCGGCACCGCGATCCGGGCCTGACGCCGGACCGGGCCGGTTTCTTCCGGCCCGGTCCGGCGCGCTCAGCTCACGCTCACCGTGCCGTCCGGGGCGCGGACGCAGGAGACGGTACGGGCGCCGGTCGCCGCCGCCCCGGCCAGGCACCGGCCGAGCACCTTGTGTCCGGCGGCGTTCGGGTGCCACGACTCCTGGCAGGTCTGGAAGTACGTGCCGCACGCGTTGGCGATCCGCTGGATGTCGAGCTTGTCGTACCCGGAGAGGCTGGTGACGAACGTGCCGCTCGGGCCGTCCATCAGCCGGATCGGGGTGGCCAGGGCGTTGCCCGGGCTGCCGGTCGACTCGCAGAGCCGGGCGCCGTCGAACGCGCGCTGCACGTTCAGGTAGACCAGGTCGTCCTGCGGGAACTCGCCGGCGAGCGTGCCGCGTACCGAGCTGACGAGCGTGCCGAGCCCCTGCGAGAAGCGGTGGCCGGGCGCCAGGCTGGCCCGGTGGATCGGGCAGCCGGCCGCGTACCGCTCGGCGCCCAGCGCGCGGAACTTGTCCCGGGTGTCGTCGCGGCTGTCCTCGGTCCAGTAGGTCTGGTTCAGCTCGAACGGCAGCGGGTTGGTGTAGTCCTGGAACACCACCCGGTGCTGCCCGTCGGCGTCGATCTGGTCCAGCGTGGTGAGCAGTTGCCGCAGCGCCGTGGTGGTCTCCGCGGTGGCGGCGGCGAACTGCGCGGCCGTGCCCAGGTCGGCGTCGGTGCACGGCTTCTGCTCCACCGGCCCGCCCAGGTACGCCCAGAACTCCCACCAGCCGGTCCACGCGTCGGCGATGAACCGGTTGGCGCACTTCTCCGCCACGCTGCCGAAGGTGAACGAGCTGTTGTTCGAGCCGAGGCCGACGAGCACCAGATCGATGTCGTGGGTCCGCGCCACCGACCGGAGCTGGTCGAGCTGGGCGGCCACCTGCCGCCCCTTGGTCCGGGTGGCCGAGGCGCTGGCGATGTCGTACGGCTGGCCGCCCGAGCAGGCCAGGTTGAACCGCGCGGAGATGCCGGGCAGGTCGGCCTGGAACAGCGAGGCGTTCGGGGAGCGGTGGCAGAAGTAGGCGTTGGCGTTGGCGGCGGACCAGCCGGGGAAGCCCTGGGCCACCCCGTTGACGTCCACGACCGGCGCGTACGCCCCGGCGCCCTCACCGCTGATGAAGCTGTCTCCCAGCGCCACCGCGGCGGTGGGCAGTGCGGCGGCTGCGGGCCGGGCGGGCGCCGCGGCGGCGGGTAACGCCACCGTGGCGAGCGCCAACGCTGCCGCGAGCACGGAACGACGGAACACGGACATGCCCGACCTCCCAAGACATCGAAATGTGAAAGATTCTTCAGGGGGGCGATCAGATCACGCACGTGTGACGGACGTCAATGGTTCGACATCAGTGGCCCCGCATCGGGGAAGACATCCGGTGCCCGGGTCGTTGTGCCGCCTGGAGCCCCGGCCCGTCCCGCCGGCCGCCGTACGCGGCCGCGGCGCGGACCCGGCCGGCAGGCCGATCGCGCAACGCACCGCCCCGGTGCCGCCGACCTGTCGGGGCACCCGGCTAGGCTCGCTCCGGCGCGCCGCGCCCGGCGATCATCGTGGGGGGATCACACGGTGAACGGCACCACACCGCCGAGACCTGGGAGTACGACCAGTTGACCGCACAGCCTGAGACCCTCTACGGGGCCGACGACCTGACGCATCTGGAGGGCCTCGACGCCGTCCGCAAGCGCCCGGGCATGTACATCGGCTCGACCGACAGCCGTGGCGTGGGTCACCTCGTCAACGAGATCCTCGACAACTCGACCGACGAGGGTGTCGCCGGTCACGCCACCAAGGTCGACGTGATCCTGCACGCCGACGGCTCGGTCCAGGTCGACGACGACGGCCGGGGCATCCCCACCGACGTGCACGCCAAGTCCGGCATCTCCGGCGTCGAGCTGGTGCTGACCCGCCTGCACGCGGGCGGCAAGTTCGGCGGCTCCGGCTACAAGACCTCCGGCGGCCTGCACGGCGTCGGCGCGTCAGCGGTCAACGCGCTGTCCCGGCGCTTCGACGTCACCGTCCGGCGCGGCGGCAAGGTCCACGCCATGTCGTTCCGCCACGGCGTGCCGGGCGTCTTCGACGGCGACGGCCCGGACGCGCCGTTCACCCCCGGCCCCGGCCTCCAGATCGTCGGCGCGATGAAGCGCGGCCAGCGCACCGGCACCTCGATCCGCTGGTGGCACGACCCCCGCTACTTCGAGACCGGTGCCGCGCTCGACACCGAGGCGGTCCGGCTCAAGCTGCGCAACACCGCGTTCCTCGTCCCCGGCGTCGCCTACCGGCTGCGCGACGAGACCGGCGAGGAACCCGTCGAGGAGAGCTTCCACTTCCCCGACGGCCTCACCGACATGGTGGAGTTCCTCGCCCCGGCCGGCGACCGGCCGGTCTCCGGCACGCTGCTGGTCACCGGCGAGGGCACCTACCGGGAGAACGCCGCCGACGCCAACGGCGTCATGCAGTCCAACGTGCAGCGCCGCGCCGAGGTCGAGGTGGCGTTCCGCTGGGGCACCGGCTACGAGCGCACCGTCGAGTGCTTCACCAACACCATCCGCAACGCCCACGGCGGCACCCACCGCAAGGGCTTCGAGCGGGCGCTGGCCCGTACCCTCGCCGACGCCGCCCGCAACGCCCGCGGCCTGCTCAAGCCCAAGGAGGACGCGCCCACCCTGGACGACGTCCTGGAGGGCATGACCGCCGTGGTGCACGTGCGCATCCCCGAACCGCAGTTCACCTCGCAGACCAAGGACGAGCTGTCCACCGCCGGCATCACCAAGGTGCTCCAGGGCCTGGTCGAGGCGCACCTCAAGAGCTGGCTGGAGGACCGCCGGACCAAGGCCGAGGCCCGTACGGTGCTTCAGAAGATCGTCGACGCGGCCCGCGTCCGGCTCACCCAGAAGCAGCAGAAGGACGCCGCCCGCCGCAAGACCGCGCTGGAGGGCGCGGCCATGCCGGCCAAGCTCGTCGACTGCCGCGCCACCGGCGTGGAGCGCAGCGAACTGTTCATCGTGGAGGGCGACAGCGCGCTCGGGACGAGCCGCATGGCCCGCTCCTCCGAATACCAGGCGCTGCTGCCGATCCGCGGCAAGATCCTCAACGTGCAGAAGGCCAACCTCCAGCAGGTGCTGGACAACGCCGAGTGCGCCGCGATCGTGCAGGTGCTCGGCGCCGGCTCCGGCCGCACGTTCGACCTGTCCGCCCTGCGGTACGGCCGGGTGCTCATCATGGCCGACGCGGACGTCGACGGCGCGCACATCCGTACCCTGCTGATCACGCTGTTCGCCCGCTACATGCGGCCGCTGATCGAGGCCGGGCGGCTCTACGCGGCGATGCCGCCCCTGCACAAGATCACCACGAAGGGGCGCAACCCGCAGACCGTCTACACCTACACCCAGGCCGAGATGGAGGCGACGGTCCGCAAGCTGGAGAAGACCGGCAAGCAGATCGTCACGCCCATCCCGCGCTTCAAGGGCCTCGGTGAGATGGACGCCGACGAGCTGTGGGAGACAACCATGAACCCGGCCACCCGGGCGGTCCGCCGGATCACGCTCGACGACGTCGAGGCCGCCGAGCGGATCCTCGAACTGCTCATGGGGGAGAAGGTCGAGCCCCGCCGCAACTGGCTGATCGACTCCGCCGACCGGGTCGACCGCGACGCCATCGACGCCTGACCAACGGGTTCGTCTCGGAAGGAAACCGCACCATGGCACGCCGCAAGGACGACCGCGCGAAGGCGGACCTGGCCGCCTTCGACCAGGCCGGCGCCCGCGTCTTCGACAACCCGCTGGTCACCGAGGTCTCGGACTCCTACCTGGAGTACGCGTTCTCGGTCATCCACTCCCGCGCCCTGCCCGACGCGCGCGACGGGCTCAAGCCGGTGCACCGGCGCATCCTCTGGTCGATGCACGAGCAGGGCCACCGGCCGGACCGCGGCCACGTCAAGAGCGCCCGGATCGTCGGCGACGTGATGGGTAAGTACCACCCGCACGGCGACACCGCGATCTACGACGCGATGGTGCGGCTGGCGCAGGACTTCTCCCTCAACGTCCCGCTCATCGACGGGCACGGCAACTTCGGCAGCCCGGACGACGGCCCGGCCGCGGCCCGTTACACCGAGGCCCGGATGTCCCGGGAGGCGATGCTGCTCACCGGCGAGCTGGGTGAGGACACCGTCGACGTCGAGCCGAACTACGACGGCTCGCTGACCCAGCCCACGGTGCTGCCGGCGGCGTTCCCGAACCTGCTGGTCAACGGCGCGTCCGGCATCGCGGTCGGCATGGCGACGAACATGATCCCGCACAACCTCGGCGAGGTGGTCCAGGCCGCCCGGTGGCTGATCAACCACCCGGACGCCACACTCGACAAGCTCATGGAGTTCGTGCCCGGCCCCGACCTGCCGACCGGCGGGCTGCTGCTCGGCCTTGACGAGGTACGCCGCGCGTACGAGACCGGGCGCGGCGTGGTGCGCATGCGCGGCCGGGTGGAGATCGGCCCGCTGGAGGGCAGCCGCGGCCGGCAGGCCATCACCGTGACCGAGCTGCCGTACGGCGTGGGCGCCGAGAAGGTCATCGCGGCCATCACCAACGAGGTGAACAAGACCAAGCGGCTGACCGGGATCGCCGACGTCAAGGACCTCACCGACCGGGAGAACGGCACCCGCCTGGTGGTGGAGTGCAAGGTCGGCGTCAACCCGCAGGCGCTGCTGGCCGACCTCTACCGGCTCACCCCGCTGGAGCAGTCCTTCGGCGTGAACAACCTGGTGCTCGTCGACGGCCAGCCCCGCACGCTCGGGCTCAAGGAACTGCTCGACGTGTTCCTGGCGCACCGCTACGAGGTGGTGACCCGGCGCAGCTCGTACCGCAAGCGCAAGCGGGAGGAGCGCCTGCACCTGGTCGACGGCCTGCTGATCGCCCTGCTCGACATCGACCGGGTGGTCAAGCTGATCCGTGCCAGCGAGGACGCCCAGGCCGCCAAGGACGGCCTGATGCAGCGGTTCAAGCTCTCCGAGATCCAGGCGACCTACATCCTGGACACTCCGCTGCGCCGGCTGACCAAGTACGACCGGCTGGAACTGGAGGCCGAGCAGGAGAAGCTGCGCGGCGAGATCGCCGAGCTGTCGAAGATCCTGGACGACGAGAAGGTGCTTCGGAAGGTGGTCTCCGACGAGCTGGCCGCCGTGGTCAAGCAGTTCGGCGCGCCGCGACGCACCACGCTCGTCGACGGCGACCTCAAGGAGGTGCTGGCCGCCTCGGTGCCCGCCGGTCCGCTGGAGGTCGCCGACGACCCGTGCCAGGTGATCCTCTCCGCCACCGGGCTGGTGGCGCGGACCGCGGCCGAGTCGGAGGAGGCCGCCGAGGCGCGCCGGCGCAGCGGCCGGGTCAAGCACGACGCGGTACGCGCCATCGTGCACTCCACCGCCCGCGGGCGGGTGCTGCTGGTGACCAGCGCCGGCCGCGCGTTCAAGATCGACGTGTTGCCGTTGCCGGTGTTGCCGGAGCAGTCCGGCACGGTGTCGCTGCGCGGCGGCATGTCGGCGGCGGAACTGGTGCCGCTGGAGCCGGGCGAGACGGTGGTCGGGCTCGCGCCGCTGGGCCCGTCCGCGCAGGGGTCGCCCGGCCTGGCGCTCGGCACCCGGGCGGGCGTGGTGAAGGTGTGCGCCCCGGACTGGCCGGTCCGCTCCGACGAGTTCGAGGTGATCTCGCTGCGTGACGGCGACGAGGTAATCGGCGCGACCTGGCTGACCGACGGCGCCGAGACGTTGGCGTTCGTCTCGTCGGAGGCGTCGCTGCTGCGCTTCGCCGCATCCGTCGTACGCCCGCAGGGGCTCAAGGGCGGCGGCATGGCCGGCATCAACCTGCCGGCCGGCGCGCGGGCGGTCTTCTTCGGCGCGATCCGCACCGACGACTCGAAGCACGGTGAGCCGATGGTGGTCACGTCGACCGGAGCCACGGTGAAGGTGACGCCGTTCAAGGCGTACCCGGCGAAGGGAAGGGCGACCGGCGGCGTACGCGCGCAGCGGTTCCTCAAGGGCGAGCTGGAGCTGTCGGTGGCCTGGATCGGCCCGCGGCCGGTGGGCGCGACGGCCACCGGCGACCCGGTGGACCTGCCCCCTGCGGACCCGCGCCGAGACGGCTCCGGTTTCGCCGTGAT
This sequence comes from Micromonospora aurantiaca ATCC 27029, assembly GCF_000145235.1. Lineage (NCBI taxonomy): Bacteria > Bacillati > Actinomycetota > Actinomycetes > Micromonosporales > Micromonosporaceae > Micromonospora > Micromonospora aurantiaca (nom. illeg.). The sequence goes on from NC_014391.1 coordinate 2,191,239, forward strand.
GCTCGGCCCGACCGTGGTGGGCCACCACATCGACCGCGACTGACGGGGTTGGGGCGGGCGGCCCGGCCCACCCGCCCCAACCGCTCAGTCGCCGCCGCTCGTCCCCTGCCTCCGCCCGCACTCGGCCCGGCGGCGTGCCCCAGCCCTCCGGCAACCCGACCCGTCCTCGCCGCTGCGCCCCTCCCGGCCCCACCCAACCCGGTTGATCAAGGAGTTAGCGGCCTTTTCACGCCCCGCGCCGACCACAAACTCCTTGATCACCGCAGCGGGCGCTCCTGCCGCACTGGGCGCCCTGGGCGGCTGGCGAGTTCCGGGCGTCTGGGCACTCGCCCCCACTCTGCACGGTCGATCATGAGGTTAGCGGCGACAAAACGGACACCGAGTGCCGCTAACCTCATGATCGACGGGGCGAGGGGTCGGGGCGGGTCAGAGTTCGGGTTCGGGGGACTGGCGGGACTCGGGGGTCGTGCCGCGCAGGCGGGCGATCAGGCGCATGCCGTGGTAGATGACCAGGGCGGCAGCAGTGCCCAGCGCGATGCCGTTGAACGACAGGTCGCCGGCCGTCAGCGTGTAGTTGGCGGCGCCGATGATCACCGCCACCGCGGCGGTGAACAGGTTGATCGGGTCGTGGAAGTCGACCCGGCTCTCGATCCAGATCCGGGCGCCCAGAATGGCGATCAGGCCGTACAGGGCGGTGGTGGCGCCACCCAGCACCCCGGCCGGGACGGTGAGGATCAGCGCGCCGAACTTCGGGCAGAGCCCGAGCAGGATCGCCGTGCCGCCGGCGATCCAGTACGCGGCGGTGGAGTAGACGCGGGTCGCCGCCATCACGCCGATGTTCTCCGCGTACGTGGTGGTGCCGGAACCGCCGCCGGACCCGGCCAGCACAGTGGCGACACCGTCGCCGAGCAGCGCCCGGCCCATGTCGCGGTCCAGGTTGCGGCCGGTCATCGCGGCTACCGCCTTGACGTGCCCGGCGTTCTCCGCGATCAGCACCAGGATCACCGGGATGACCAGCACGACGGCACGCGCGTCGAAGCTCGGCGTGTGGAACTCGGGGAAACCGACCCAGGCCGCCTGGCGCAGGCTGCTGACGGCCTGCTGGTCGAGGTTGCCGGTGAGCGCGGCGAGCACCCAGCCGACCACCACGCCGACGAGGATCGACAGCCGCGCCACGAAGCCGCGGAACAGCACAGTGGTGAGCAGGATCGCGACGAGCGTGACCACGGCGATCAGCGGCTGCGCCTTCACGCCGGTGCCGGAGCCGTCGCCGTCCCACGCGACCGGCGCGAGGTTGAGGCCGATCAGCATGACGATCGCGCCGGTGACCACCGGCGGCATCAGCGCGTCGATCCAGCGGGAGCCGGCCACCTGCACCACCACGCCGACGATCGCCAGCGCGACGCCCGCGACCACGATGCCGCCGAGGGCCGCGCCGATGCCGCCGTCGGTCTTCGCCGCCAGGACCGGCGCGATGAACGCGAACGACGACCCGAGGTACGAGGGCAGCCGGTTGCCGGTGATCAGCAGGAACAGCAGCGTGCCGAGCCCGGAGAACAGCAGCGTGGTGGCGGGCGGGAACCCGGTGATCAGCGGGACGGTGAAGGTGGCGCCGAACATGGCGACCACGTGCTGCACGCCCACGCCGATGGTGCGCGGCCAGGAGAGCCGTTCGTCGGGTGCGACCACGTCGCCGGGGCGTACCTGGCGGCCGTCGCCGTGCAGGGTCCACGGGGACCAGCGGGAGGTGGGGGACTGGGTCATCGGTCGCCCTTCGCGTCATCGGGTGACGGGGGCGTGATCGACCCTGGGAGTTGTTTCTAGCACGTGCCCTGCGGCGATGGGGGCCCGCCCCGGCTCAGGCGACGCCTGTGGGACGGAACTGGACGCTGACCCGGGGGCCGACCGGCCGGGTGGTCTTCGGCACCGCGTGTTCCCAGGTGCGCTGGCAGGAGCCGCCCATGACCACGAGGTCGCCGTGGCCGAGCGGGAACCTCAGGCTGCCGCCGCCTCCGCCGCGCGGGCGCAGCAGCAGCGCGCGCGGGGAGCCGAACGAGACGATCGCCACCATGGTGTCGGTGTGCGCGGAGCGGCCCAGGGTGTCGCCGTGCCAGGCCACGCTGTCGCGCCCGTCGCGGTAGAGGCACATGCCGGCGGTGACGAACGGCTCGCCCAGTTCGGGCGCGTAGTGCCGGGTGAGCGCGTCCCGGGCCGCGGTGAGTACCGGGTGCGGCAGCGGCCGGCCGGCGGCGTACCAGCAGAGCAGCCGGGGCACGTCGACCTCGGTGTCGTACATGGTCCGGCGTTCGGCCCGCCAGGGCACGTCGTGGCGCAGCGTGTCGAGCACCTCGTCGGAGCCGCGCACCCAGCCGGGCAGGTGATCGACCCAGGCGCCCCGGCTCAGTTCGTGCCGGCGCAGCGCCCCGGCGAGCGGGCCCAGGGTCGGGCCCTGCTCGGCCAGGTCGAGCATCGAGGGCTGGTACGCGTCGGACACGCAGCCGATCGTACCCCGCTCTCGAACAGGCGTACGACGATCAGCGCCGCAGCATCCGGCGGACCTTGCCCGGGACGGCCTGCTTGATCCGCTCCCGGAGCTGCTGCGAGCGCAGCGCGTCGATGGTGGCGGTGAGCGTGGCGTTCTCGTCGCGCAGCCGTTCGATGCGGGTCAGCAGTTCGGCCGGCGTGGTGGCGGCGGCGGGCCGGACGGCCGGCGGGAACACCGTCTCGCCGACCTGCCTGTCGAAGCGCGCGGCGCTGTCGCCGTCGGCGAACGAGGTGCCGAGGTCGTGCTTGCGTAGGAACGCGGTGATGGTCTCGAAGCGGGCCTTGTGGCCGTCGTTGAGCGCTGTGTAGTCGGCCTCCGCGTAGAGGTCGGCGGCGTCCACGTCGGCCGGCACGTCCCGCATGATCCGGTGCGGGATGCCGAAGTAGCGGGCCAGTTCCAGGGTGCGCGAGTCGTGCGCGAACAGGTAGCCGGGCGTGCCCGCCACGAGCGCGGTGATGGTGCCGTGGATGCGGGTGCCGAACGCGAAGTCGTACCCGGACAGGTGCGACATCCAGGTCCACGGGTCGACGAACATGCGCACCTTGTCCTCGGCGAACAGCGGGTGCGAGGTGTGCAGCGGGATGTCGCTGCTCTGGCCCCGGTGCTCGGGCGCGTCGCCGTAGAGCAGGGTGCCGAGCGTGCGCAGGTCCTGCGGCACGTAGCAGAGGTTCGGGTAGCGCTCCTGGTGGTGGCGGACCACCGCGGCCATCGAGCGGACGTACGGGGAGATGGTCAGTGCGACCTTCGAGTCGGCGGTCAGCTCCGGGCGGCTCTTCTCCAGCTGGAACGTGTCGCCGTGCAGGAACATCGACGGGCAGCCGATCTGCTCCACGGCGGAGAAGCCCAGCGCGTTGAGGTAGCTCTCGGTCACCTCGCCGCGTACGCCGATGCTGTGCGACCGGTCCAGCACGGCCTTGCAGAACGCGCGGACCGGCTCGTCGATCGGCCGCAGGTACTCGCGGTCGCCGTCGACGTTCGTCTGCACGCCGACGCCGAGCACCACCACCGGGATCTTCAGCCGTTCGATCAGCCGGGTCAGCGGCGTCAGGCGGTGCACGAAGCTGCGCCGGAACGCGTTCGCCAGCGGTACGACGAACACGTCGTGCCGCTCGTTGATCTCGTCGGCGAGACGCGGGTCGGCCGGGGTGCGTGTCGGTGTGATCTCGGCCGTGGAGGTGGCGAGCAGCTTGTGTGCGGCGTGGCTGAAGACCAGGTTGCCGCTGTTGTCCCCGATCCAGTTGCCGGCGAACGTCTCCTCGGGCGTGAGGACGTCGAACGGGCCCTTGCGGGCGCGGAGCAGGATCCGCTGGTGCATCCGGTTCGCTCACCTTCCGTACGGCACGGCGTGCGGGCGGGAGCCGGGTGGGTGCCCGCGCGTGCAGAACGGAAATCCTATCCGCCGCCCGAGCGGAGCCGAGCGGACGTCGGCTCGCCGGGAACGTCCCGGTTCCCCGGGGTAGGGTGCCCGGAATGACCAGCGCGCCGACCGTCACCCGTGCCCCGCGACTGCCGTCGCTGACCGGATTGCGGTGGGTGGCCGCGCTGCTGGTCTTCGGCTTCCACGCCGGGACCATGGGGATCGTCGCCGAGCCGCACCTGAAGCCCCTGGTCGACAAGGCGTTCAGCCTGGGCCTGTCCGGCGTCGAGTTCTTCTTCATCCTCAGCGGGTTCGTGCTGGTCTGGTCGTACCGGGACGGGGAGCGCGCGTGGACGTTCCTGCGCCGCCGGTTCGCCAAGATCTACCCGAACCACGTGGTGACGTTCGTCGCGGCGCTGGCCGTAGCGGCCTGGTTCGCCGACCCGGTCGTGCCGTGGGCCGCGATCGCCAACTTCTTCCTGGTCCAGGCATGGATCCCGCTGGGCGGCTACTTCTACAGCGTCAACAACGTGAGCTGGTCGCTCTCCTGCGAGCTGGCCTTCTACCTGTGCCTGCCGCTCGTGGTGCCGTGGCTGCGCCGGGCCCGTACCGGCGTGCTGCGGACCGTGCTGGTCGCGGCACCACTGCTCATCCTGGCGCTGTGGCCCGGCCAGCAGCTCGTGCCGGAGGAGCAGCGGTGGTGGTTCACCCAGATCTTCCCGGTGACCCGGTCGCTGGAGTTCTGGATGGGCGTGGCCGCCGCCGAGCTGATGCGCCGGCACCGCTGGCGCGGACCGAACCTCGCCGCCGCCACCGGGATCTTCGTCGCCACCTGGGTGATCGCCGCGCTGTGGATCCCGGCCGAGTTCTGGGCGGCGCTGCTCGCTGTCGCGTACCTGCTGGTCATCGCCGCCGCGGCGGACGCCGACGTGCGCGGCCGCCCCACCCCCTGGCGGTCCCGGGCGATGGTCTGGCTCGGTGAGGTCTCGTTCGCCTTCTACCTGGTGCACGTGCTCGTCATGGTCACAGTGCTGCGGCTGACCGGGCACTGGGGGACCGGGCTGCCCGGCTGGCGCGGCCCGGTCGCGGTGCTCGGCTTCCTGGTGGTCACGCTCGCGCTGGCCGCCGCGCTGCACCGCTGGGTGGAGACACCGATGATGCGCCTGCTCGGCCCGTCCCGCCGGGCCCGCGCGGCGTCGCGCGCACCGGCCGTGCCGGGTCCGCGCGAGCCCGCCGAGGCCGCCACCAGCCCGGCCGCCGACGGCGGCGCGAGGCCCGTCACCGGTCCGGCCGAGGACATCGAGTACGCCGGGCGGCGTCGCCCGGACTGACACGCGCACACGTCCGCCGGTCGATCCGCGACACGCCGTGCGGCGGTGCGTTCGTGGGGGATCGGCGGTAATTTGTACCCGTGCTTCCGATCGCGCTCACCTGCCCCGTGTGGTGGGTGGCGCGCTGGACCGCCCGGATGCTCGCCAGTCTCGCCGTGGTCGTCGCCTGTTCGTTCGGCGCCGCCACGCTGCCGGCCGGTGTCGCCGCTGCCGCCCCGGCTCCGGCGGTCGCCGCCTCGACGTACACGGTCACCGGCGCCTCGACCGCGACGCGGCCGGAGGCCGACCGCGTGGCCGAGCGGCAGGCCGCTCCCGCCGGGGTTCCGGCGCCCGCGCCCCGGGCGGCCGCCCCGGCCGTCGTGGAGCCGGTCCCGGCCGGACGGGCCGTCGCACCGGCCGGCCCGCGGGCACCGCCCGCCCGCTGACCCGCTCACGGGCCGCGCCCGTTCTCCGCACCCACCGCACGTCATCCCCGCACCCGCCCCGGCGGCCCTCCACCGGCCCGCCCCGGCGAGGTCGTGCGGGTCCTCCCGCCAGGTCCTTCCCGTGAGGTGCCGACCATGTCGCAGACCGCTCTGTACCACTTCCTCACCTCCGTGCCCGAGGCCGCCGCCATCTGGTCCTTCCTCCTGCTGCTCGCCTTGGGCCTGCTCGCCGCGCTCGTCGCCCGGCCCGAACGCGACCCCGCGCCGGAGACCGCCCCCGAGCCGGCCGACGCCGACGTCGCCCGCCGCGACGACCTGACCCGGTACGCCGAGGAGGTGGCGGTGGCCGCCGCCGGGGCCGCCCAGACGGCCCGTCGCCGCCGGGAGCAGTGGCTGGCCGCGCAGGACGAGGCGGACCGGGCCTGGACCGCGTACGACGAGGCGGACGCCGCCGCCCGCCGCCTCGCCGGCGCCGCCGCGCTGGCCGCGCCGCGCACGCCACGAACCCCTGCGGAGTACGCGGCCCGGGAGCGCTGGCTGCGCCACGCCGCCATGACGGCGCACTGGCGGGGCGACCTGACCGCCCGTCAGCTCGCCGACGTGCTGGCGCGCCGCAACGGGTGGGATCCGCGCCGGCACCCGGCCGAGCAGGAGATCGTGCTGGCCCGCACCGTCAGGGACGGGCGCCGGGCCGGATGGGAGAGCGCCGCCGCGCGGGAGCGGGCGGCCTGGCGGGACGCGGAACTGGCCGCCGAGGCCGCCCGGACGCTCGCCGCCGAGGCGTACGCGGCCACAGTGGCGCTGCGGCCCGCCCCGGCGTACCGGAGCGCGACGGCGAGCGCCTCGCCGGTGCCCGCGACGGTCCGGAACGCGCGGTGGCGTCCGGCCCGGGTCGGCTGAGACGGCCGTCTCGACCGAATCGTTACCCGGAACGTGGTGAGCCCGGTCACCCTGGCCGCCGAAACGGGCGCCGGGCGCAGAGCGGGTCATCGAGTATCGCGATTGCGGGCCGGGTGGTCGCCGTCTGTCCGCTTTCCGCCGCCAGGCGCCGTCGAAACTGCTTGTCCCATTGAGTGAAGTCAGTAACCGGGTGTTCCGAAATCCGTTACCACGGATCACGTTTACGCAGGTGGGAGCGCTTGGCAGGGGACATACCCACCGGTAGTGTCGGCGCGTCCGATGCGGTAATCGATCGCCGACGGCGACGCCGCACCGACCCGCCTAATCGTGTTCCACGAACCGGGGACCCATGAGCACCATCGGGGTGAATCCGCGAGCCCACGGCCCGCGGTAGGGCGTACTTCCCGCCCGAATCCGTCAGCTAACCCGGTCGGCGGCCACGGAAGGAGTACCCCGCGTGCCCACCCCTCGATCGTCTCCCGCCTCCACGGCGAAGCGGTGACCGCGCGCGCCTGACGCGCGATCGGCAACCGCCCCCTGGGCGCCCGGCATCACGGGCGTTCCCGATCCCCCGGCCATCCGGCCCCGCCAGCACGTGTGAGTTCCTCCGCGTGCCGGGCCGGCGTGTGCCGCTCACGCCCCGTGGAGGATTTCGTGAAGCACCACCTGAAGCGTCAGCTGCGACGGATCGTCACCGAACGCCCGTACCAGATCATCGCCGGATCGGCCGCCGCGCTCGTGCTGGCCGCCGGCGCCGGCACCGTCGCCACCGCCGGTGACGACGCCCCGGTCCAGGAGAACACCGCCGCGGTCGCCGACCTCGGCGCCGCCCGCCTCGGCGAGCAGCCCGCCAGCCGCAGCGAGGCCCGCATCGCCGTACCGCAGGCATCGCCCAGCGCCTCCGCCACGCCCAGCGCGTCGCCGAGCGCCTCCCCGTCCGCGAAGGCCGCTGCCGACCCGGACACCACGCCCAAGGCCAAGCCGAAGCCGCCGTCGAGCAAGTCGCTCGACTACGACTACCAGGCGCAGATCAACTACTTCTACTGCGGCCCGGCCGCCGTGCGCAACGCGCTCAGCGCCGCCGGCATCGAGCGCAGCCAGGACGCGCTCGCCGGCCCCCTCGGCACCACCGAGATGGGCACCAACTCGGCCGAGGACACCACCCGTGTGCTCAACCAGCAGGTCAAGGGCAACCCGTACCGGACCCGCATGATTCCCGGCTCGGCCACCCCGGCGCAGATGGACCGCCTCCAGGCCGACGTGGTCGAGGCGATCACCAACGGCCGCGGGGTCGTCGCGAACGTCGCCGGTACGGCCACCGACACCAACGGCGGCTGGCACTCGTTCCCGGGCGGCCACTACGTCGCGGTGGTCGGCTACAAGGACGACGGCCGGACCGTGCGGATCGCCGACTCGGCCGACCCGTCGCTGCCCTCGTACTGGATCACCACGATCGACCTGGCGCACTGGATCGCCAGCCGCGGCTACTCCGCCTGACCGTCCCGCCAGCCCCGAAGGCCGGCACCCCACCCGGGGTGCCGGCCTTCCCCGTCTCGCCCGCCCTCGCCCCCGTCCCCGCCTCGCCCCTCGCCCTCGCCCCGCCCGGCCCTGGCGCGGCCCTCACGCCGCCTTGGCGCGCCGATCTTGGACTTTTGGCGCCCAGTTTGTCCGGCTCGCCCGCTATGAAAGGTGCCACAACTCCAAGATCGACGGTGAGGGCGGAGTGTGGGCGGCCGGAGCCGGGGCGAGGGGGCGCCAGGGGCGAGGGCCGCGCGCGGGGGCGAGGACGGGGCGGGGGCGAGGGCGGACCGGGGGCGGGGTGTGGGCGAGCCGGGGCGAGGGTGGGGCGGGTCGGCGGGTTCGGTCTCGCGTGTCCGGGGCGGGCGGTGGCAGACTGCGCCAATGGGCGATGCGACGGGGAAGCGGCACCTGATTCTCCTGCACGGCATGGGTGCCACAGGCGAGGTGTGGCTGCCCTGGGCGCCGCTGCTGGAACGCCGCTGGCCCGGCCGCTGGCTCGCCCCCGACCTGGCGGGTCACGGCTGGTCGCCGCCGCTCGACGGCTACTCGTTCGAGGCCCTGGCCCAGCGCGTGGTCGACGGGCTCGGCCCGGTCCGGCTCGGCCCCGAGGACCGGCTGGTGCTGCTCGGGCACTCGCTCGGCGGGGTGGTGGCGCTGGCGCTCGCGGCCCGGCAGCGAGGGCTTCCGGTCGACACGGTGGTCGGGCTCGGCATCAAGGCGGTCTGGTCCCCGGCCGAGCTGGCGAAGTCGGCGGAACTGGCCGCCCGGCCGGTCACCTGGTTCGCCACCCGTGACGAGGCGGCCCGCCGCTACCTGCGCGTGTCCGGGCTCGCCGGGCTGTTCGCCCCGGATCATCCGGTGGTGGAGGCGGGGCTGCGGCGGGAGGACGGCCGCTGGCGGCTCGCCATGGACCCGGCGGCGTTCGCGGTCGGGGAGCCCCGGCTGCCGGTGCTGCTGGCCGCCACCGATGTGCCGGTGCTGCTGGCCCGGGGCGAGCTGGACCCGATGGTGACCGACGCGCAGCTCAAGGAACTGGGCCGTGCCGGTGGCCACGCTGCCCGGGCTGGGCCACAACGCGCACGTCGAGGACCCGGCGGCGGTGCTCGCCCTGCTCGACCCGTACCTCTGAGCGGGGGCGAGCCGGCCCGCGACGGGCCGGCTCGCGTTTCTAGCCGGCCGCGCGCGGCCCAGGGACCGCCCAGTCGGGTTCCAGCTCGCGGCGGGCGGCGGACAGGAACGCCTCGGCGTAGGCGTCGGCGGGGAAGTCGCCCAGGTAGCGGGTCCGCGCCGCCCAGCGCTGTGCCGCCTTCGGGTCGGCGTCCAGCAGGTCGGTGAGCACCTCGTCCACGTTGGACATGTCACGCCGCAGCACGTAGCCGGACGCCGCGAGCGGGAACCGCTCGACGAAGTGCTCGCCGTCGGCGCCGGTGTCGGTGACCGCGTACGGCTTGCCGGAGTAGAGCCAGTCGGAGATGACCCCTGACACGTCGGAGACCAGCGCGTCGGCGCGGTTGACGCACTCGGTGAGCGTCAGCTCGCGGGCCGCGGCGGCGCCCCACAGGTGCGGCCGGCCGGTCTTCGCCCGGTCCGCGGCGAGCAGTTCGGTGAGCCGGGCGAGCTGGCGGGCCGAGGCCGGGTTCTTGCCGGTGTACGGGTGGGCGCGCAGGATCACCGCGGCGCCCCTGTCGATCAACCGGCGGATCAGCGTCTCGGCCACCGGCAGCGAGCAGTAGTTCGCGTCGGCGTGGTGCCCGGTCCAGGTCGGGGTGTAGAGGACCGTGGGGTGCGCCGGCGAGGTGACCGGCTCCCGGCGTACCTCGATCGCCTCGACCTGGGGCCGGCCGACCACGACGAACTTGTCGGCGGGGATCTCCACGCCGGCGCGGGCGTACCTGTCGATCGCGGCCTGCCCGGCCACGAAGATCTTGTCGAAGATGGCCGAGACCGGGTTGGCGCTGGGGGCCTTGTCGCTGTCGCCGTGGTGCAGCTGCACGTGGGTGAGCTGGTTGAACCGGATCAGGTGGGCGTTCTTCGCGCCGTGGTTGACGTAGAACGCGACCCGCAGGCTGGGCACCAGCGCCTCGTCGAGCGCCTTCAGCGTGGGGCAGAGGACCACCGGCGCGCGGGTGGCGGCGGCCACCGCGGGCAGGAGCTCCGGCTCGCGCAGCACCACCACGAACGGGCGGCCGATCCGTTCCAGGTACGGCAGCCACATGGTGACCTGGTACTCCGAGCCGGGCGGCGCGGAGAAGTGCAGCACGAACTCGGGCTGGTGGCGGCGCAGTGCCCGGCCGACCGGGCCGCCTCCGGCGGGCGGCCGGAACCGGCGCCGGGCGAGGTCCAGCGCGACCGCACCGCATCCGGCGCCGACGAGCAGCGCGGCGACCAGCGCCGTCCACGCGGGCAGCGTCAGGGCGGCGGCGAGCGCCACCACGGCGAGCAGTACCAGCAGCGCGTCGCCCAGCCGGGCGGCGACGACGGGTGTCCACGTGCGGACCGGGAGGTTCGCCGCCCGGATCTCCAGTGCGCCGGCCTGCCGCAGCGGGCCGACCAGCAGCACCAGGCCGAGCAGGACCAGCGCGGTGGTGGCGAGCGCCGGGTCGAAGCCGTCGTCGAGGCGACGGGCGTAGCCGACCAGGATGCCGGCGGCGACGAGCACCGTCTCGGCGAGCCCGTCGGCGGACGGCCGGACCCGGCGCTCCCAGGCGGTGGCGGCCAGCGCCGCGACCGCCAGGGCCAGGCCCCAGCCGGTGGCGCCGGTGAGCGCCACGACGAGGAAGGCCAGCACCGCCAGCCCGGTGGTCAGCCCCCGGGCGAGCAGCTTGCGGACCAGGTCACCACGCATCTGGTACGTCCCGTCGGGTTCAGGCGTCGGCGGACAGCTCGGACCGGTGCGGGCCCGGCTGCGCCGGTACGGCGGCCACCTGCTCGCCAGGGGACCGGCGCACGTCGACCACCTGGCCGGTCAGGTCGGAGATCAGCACGTCCAGGGACGCCTGCGCGACCGCCTCGGAGGAGAGCAGCGTGTGCTCCGGCTCCTCGCCGAACGCCCGCGTCCGCATCGGGGTGGCGGTGCGTTCCGGGTTGACGCAGTTGACGCGTACGCCGAACTCGGCCCACTCGTCGGCGAGCGCCTGGGTCAGGTTGACCAGCGCGGCCTTGGTGGCCGAGTAGAGCGCGTAGCGGGCCCGGCCCCGGGTGTAGGAGCTGGACGTGTAGAGCAGCAGCTGGCCCTTGGTCTGCTGGAGGTACGGCAGGGACTGGCGCGCGATGGTGACCGGCCCGACGAAGTTGACGTGCAGGAGACGGTCCATCGTCTCGGAGTCCATCTCGGCCAGCGCGCCCTTCTCCAGGATGCCGGCGGTGACCACCACGTGGTCGATCCGGCCGGTGGCCTCGAACGCGGTCTTCAGCGCGGCGGCCACGTCCTCGGCGCGCTCGACGTGCGTGCCGGTGGTGGAGCGGCTGAACGGGAAGACCTGGGCGCCGTAGCCGCGGGCCAGTTCGGCCAGGTCGTGGCCGATGCCGTAGCTGCCGCCGAAGACCACGATGGTCCGGCCGGTCAGCTCCTCGGCGTAGCTGCGGTGGTCGGTCAGCCGGGGCGCCTGCGCGGCGGCGAGCTGGAACAGCTTGTCGGCCAGGTGCACGTCGACCGGGTGGGTGACCTTGATGTTCTCGTCCGAGCCGTCGATCACCTTGATCGGCGTGCCGGGCAGGTAGCGCAGCACCACGCCGCAGTCGTCGGTGGCGGCGAAGTCGGGGTCGCCCTCGGCGCGGCGGTACGCCTCGCGGATGGTGCCGGAGCGGAACGCCTGCGGGGTCTGGCCGCGGCGCAGCCGGGAGCGGACCGGGATGTCGGTGATGCAGTCGTCCGCGTCGACCTGGATGATCGTGTCGGCGGACGGGATGGCCACGTCGACAGCCGAGTACGTCCAGAGCGCGTTGACGCACTCGCGCACGATCCGGGCGCTGACAAGCGGGCGGACCGCGTCGTGGAAGAGGATGTTGACGTCGCCCTCGCCGACCGCGTCGAGCGCGATCCGGGTGGTGTCGTTGCGGGTCTCGCCGCCCTCGATCACCTTGGTGACCTTGCGGAAGCCGGCGTCGGCGACGATGCGCCGCGCGTCGTCGACGTGACCGGTGGCCATCAGCACGATGATCTCGTCGATCTCCGGCGCGGCCTCGAAGACGGCGAGGGTGTGCTCGATGATCGGCTTACCGGCGATCTTGAGGAGCTGCTTCGGGATGCCCAGCCCGAGGCGCGTGCCGGTCCCCCCGGCCAGGATCACGGCCACCGTACGCGCGGGGCGCCAGGGTGCCGGGCTCGCCGGCGCGGCGTCCGGTGCGGTGGTGTGGTCCTGCGTCATTGCCGTACCTCACTCTGGGTGAAAGGGGATGGATCCGAAAACCTTAACGCGTACGCCGGAGCGCACCGCTCCGGGCGGAACCCGGTGCGGTGCGCTCCAGGGCGCTACTTCTGGTTCTCGTACGCGTCGCAGACCTCCTTGGTGGGGCCGTCCATCTTCAGGACGCCGCTCTCCAGCCAGATGGTCCGCTCGCAGGTGTCCCGGATCGAGCCGATCGAGTGGCTGACCAGGAAGACGGTGCCGGCGCTGTCGCGCAGCTCGCGGACCCGCTGCTCGCTGCGGACCCGGAACTTGCGGTCGCCGGTGGCCAGCGCCTCGTCGATGAGCAGCACGTCGTGCTTCTTCGCCGAGGAGATCGCGAAGCGCAGCCGCGCGCCCATGCCGGAGGAGTAGGTGCGCATCGGCAGCGAGGCGAAGTCGCCGCGCTCGTTGATCCCGGAGAACTCGATGATCTCCGGGGCGATCCGCTTGACCTCCTCCGGCGGCATGCCCATGGCCAGGCAGCCGAGCACCACGTTGCGCTCGCCGGACAGGTCGTTCAGCAGCGCGGCGTTCACGCCGAGCAGCGACGGCTGGCCCTTGGTGTAGACGGCGCCGCGGGCCGGCGGGAGCAGCCCGGCGATGGCGCGCAGCAGCGTGGACTTGCCGGAGCCGTTGCTGCCGATCAGGCCGATCGCCTCACCCTCGTACGCGGTGAAGCTCACGCCCTTGACCGCGTGCACCTCGCGGATGTTCGGCGCCTTGGTGCGGGAGACGATCCGCTTGAGCGCGGAGACCGGGGTGGTGCCGCCGCTCGCGCCCTTGTGGATCCGGTAGATCACGTGCACGTCGTCCACCACCACCGTGGGGACGCGACCCGAGTCGGTCACCGGGCCGGCGTTCAGCGGCAGGGTCTGCTCAGCCACGGCCGTACTCCTTCTCTCCGCGCCAGAAGTAGACGAACCCGCCGATGCCCATCACGACCGCCCAGAACAGGCCCATCGCCCACAGCTTCAGCGGGGAGCTGATCAGGTTCGGCTGGTGCGAATCGAGCAGCGCGTAGCGGGCCAGCTCGATGAAGACCAGCGGCGGGTTCCACTCCAGGATGTTTGCCGCCCAGTTCGGCAGGTGCTCGCGGATGAGTGCCACCGGGTAGAGCACGCCCGAGGCGTACAGCCAGGTGCGCATCACGAACGGCATGACCTGCTTGAGGTCGGTGGCCTTGGAGCCGAGTCGGGCCATCACCATGCTCAGCCCGACGTTGAAGATCGTCTGGAGCAGCAGCATGGGGACGATCAGCACCCAGCGGAAGGTGATCGGCTCGCCGGTCAGCAGCACGATCGCGGCCAGCACCACCATCGACATGAGCAGCTGCTGGAGCTGGACCAGCGTCACGGTGATCGGCAGCGCGGCCCGCGGGAACTGGAGCGCCCGGATCAGGCCCAGGTTTCCGGTGATCGCGCTGGTGCCGTTGGACGCCGCGGTCTGGGTGAAGATGAAGATGAAGATGCCAGTGCACAGGTACGCGATGAAGTTCGGCACGTTCCGGTGCTGGGCCAGGATCACGCCGAAGATCAGGAAGTAGACCGCCGCGTTGGTGAGCGGTGTCAGCACCTGCCAGAGCTGACCGAGCTGGGTGTTGCTCAGCGAGGAGGCGACCTTCGCCCGCGAGTACGCGGTCATGAAGTGCCGGTACGCCCACAACCTGCGGGCGTACTCGCCCAGGGCGGGTCGTTCCCCGGCCACCCGTAGCCCGTACCGCTGGGCCAGCTGGGCCCGGGTCAGTCCGGATTCGGGGTCGGCCACCGCGGTGTTGGCCATGTTCAGGCGCTCCGATCTTTCGTGCTGATGGGGAGCAGTGCGGTGAATGAGATCCAGCGTGGCCGGGCGGGGAGGAGCCGCCTCGCTGCTGCATGGAAGGTAGTCCACCGAACGTCGGGACGCAACCGTACCGTCGTTGCGCTACATTGTTCCACGTGACGACCGAGAAGAGGCGTGCCCCGGCCGGCGCGGCGGTGCTGCGCGGGGAGATCACCAGTGCCATCCGCGCCGCCGTGATGCAGGAGTTGGCCGAGGTGGGCTACGGTCGCCTCTCCATCGAGGCGGTGGCCCGCCGGGCCGGTGTGAGCAAGACCGCCATCTACCGCCGCTGGCGTTCCAAGCTCGACCTGGTGCTGGACATGGTCTCGGCGGTGGCGGGGCGGAACATCCCGCTGCTGGACACCGGCAGCCTCCTCGGTGACCTGGAGATCCTGCTGCACGTGATGGCGCGTGCGTTGCGTCACCGGCTGGCCGCGCAGATCATCCCGGACCTGCTGGCCGAGGCGGCCCGCAACCCGCAGATCGCGGAGAAGCTGCAGGCCGCCCTGGACGACTACCAGCAGGCCATCGGCCGGATCCTGATCGGCCGGGCGGTCGAGCGCGGTGAGCTGTCCGCGGACACCGACCGGCGCGCCGCCGTCGATCTCATCGTCGGCCCGGTCTACTGGCGGATGGCGATCTCCCGGGCCCCGCTGGAGCCCACCGAGGTGCCCCGGATGGCGGCCGCGATCGTCGCCGCTCTGCGGGTAGCATGCGTGGGGCCTGTACGCGACGAGGTGGAAGTCTGAACCCCGGGCCGCCCCCGGAGGGCCGTCGTCGATCATGAACAGAAGGTCACATCCGGTCGGACAATCAGTGCAACCCGCTGGTTTTCCCGACAGACCGGTACCATCCCCCGAAATGTCTCTCATGAACCACGCGTCGACAGGAGGAAGCCCCATGGTCGGGCCGCATCCAGAGTTCATTCCCCCCGCACGGCCGATCATCGGCGAAGCCGAGATCGAGGCGGCCGTCCGGGTGCTGCGGAGCGGCCGGGTCGTGCAGGGCCCCGAGGTCGCCGCGTTCGAGGAGGAGTTCGGCGACCTGGTCGGCGGCCGGCACTGCGTCGCCGTCAACTCCGGCACCTCCGCGCTCCAGCTGTCGCTGATGGCGCTCGGCTTCGGCCCGGGTGACGAGATCATCGTCCCGTCCTTCTCCTTCGCCGCCAGCGGCAACGCGGTCCGGCTGGTCGGCGCCGAGCCGGTCTTCGTGGACATCGAGCCGGGCAGCTTCTGCGTCGACCCGGAGGCGGTCGCCGCGGCGATCACGCCGAAGACGGTCGCGATCATGCCGGTGCACCTCTACGGCCACCCGGCCGCGATGGACCGGATCATGGCGATCGCGCAGCAGCACGGCCTCGCAGTGGTCGAGGACGCCGCGCAGGCGCACGGCGCCGAGCTGAACGGCACCCCGGTCGGCGCGTTCGGCACCGCCGGCTGCTTCAGCTTCTACCCGACGAAGAACATGCACTCCCTTGAGGGCGGCATGATCACCACCGCCGACGCGGACCTCGCCCGGACCCTGCGGCTGCTGCGCAACCAGGGCATGGAGCAGCGGTACGCCAACGAGATCGTCGGCGCCAACATGCGGATGACCGACGTGGCCGCCGCCATCGGCCGGGTGCAGCTCACCCAGCTCGCCGAGTGGACCGAGCAGCGCCGCGCCAACGCCAAGTTCCTCGACTCGGCGATCACCGGCATGGTCACCCCGCCCGTCGCCGACGGCGCCAAGCACGTCTACCACCAGTACACCGTGCGGGTGCGGGCCGACCGGGACGCCGCCCAGGCCCGCCTCACCGAGCTGGGCATCGGCAACGCGGTCTACTACCCGACCCCGATCCACCGGCTCAAGCCGTACCTCAACGCCGACGGCAAGCCGGGCGCGTGGGACCTGCCGGAGACCGAGCGGGCCGCCGCCGAGGTGGTCTCGCTGCCGGTGCACCCGTCGCTGAGCCCCGCCGACCTGGAGCGGATCGCCGAGGGCGCGAACCTGGCCGGGGGTGCCCGATGAGCGGACGGAAGCTGCGGGCCGGCCTGATCGGCCTCGGCGCGATGGGCCGCAACCACGCCCGCGTGCTGTCCAACCTGGACGGCGTCGAGCTGGTCGGCGTGGTCGACCCGGCCGGCGACGTGACCGGCACGCTGCGCGCGCCCGTCGTACCCGAGCTGAGCGACCTGCTCGCCCTCGGCGTCGACTACGCGGTGGTGGCCTGCCCGACGGCGCTGCACGAGCCGATCGGCATGGAACTGGCCGCCAACGGCGTCTGCGCGCTCATCGAGAAGCCGCTCGCCCAGTCCGTCGACGCCGCCACCCGGCTGGTCGAGGCGTTCGAGAACGCCGGCCTGGTCGCCGGCGTCGGGCACATCGAGCGCTACAACCCGGCGCTGCAGAGCCTGCGCACCCGCCTGGAGGCGGGCGAGCTGGGCGAGGTGTTCCAGGTCGTGACCCGGCGCCAGGGCCCGTTCCCGCACCGGATCGCCGACGTCGGCGTGGTGATGGACCTGGCCACCCACGACATCGACCTGACCGCCTGGGTGACCGGCCAGCAGTACAGCTCGGTCGCCGCCCGCACCGTCTCGCGCAGCGGCCGGCTGCACGAGGACATGGTCGCCGTGGTCGGCCAGCTCGCCGACGGCACGATGGTCAACCACCTGGTGAACTGGCTCAGCCCGCTCAAGGAGCGGTCGACTGTGGTCACCGGTGACAAGGGCTGCTTCGTGGCCGACACGCTCACCGCCGACCTGACCTTCTACGCCAACGCCGCCATCGACACCGAGTGGGAGGCGCTGCGGGCGTTCCGCGGCGTGGCCGAGGGCGACATGGTCCGCTACGCGATCCCGAAGCGGGAGCCGCTGCTGGTCGAGCACGAGCGCTTCCGGGACGCGGTCGAGGGCAAGCAGAGCGACATCGTCACGCTGCGGCAGGGTCTGCGTACCGTGCAGGTCGCGGCCGCCCTGCTGGAGTCGTCCGCCGACGGCAAGGTCGTGTCCGTCGCGGCCAGCGGCAGCGACGCGGAGCCGGCACTGCGATGAGCCCGGCGCCGGTGCGGCGGACGGTCTCCGCGGTACGGCGGCGGATTCCCCGGCGGTGGCGCATCGCGCTCCGCCGGGCCGCCGCCGGCGCGCGGCCCTGGCAGACCCCTTCGGTACGCGAACTGTGTGAACTCCCCGCCGGCACGCCGCTGCTGGTGCACGCCGGCGGGATCACCGGCGACCGGGCGCTGGACGGCGTGCTGCGCGCGCTCGTCCGGCTGCCCGAGTTCCACCTGGCGCTGGTCTGCGACGAGGCGGAGCGGGCGTCGGCCCAGGACCTGACCCGCCGCGCCGGCAAGGCGTGCCGCCGGGTCCACGTGGTGCCGCGCCCGCGTACGGTGACGGCCGCGTTCCTCGCCCCGGCGGACGTGGCGGTGTTCGGATTCGATCCGGACGCCGGTCTCGACCTGCTGGACACCTTCCTCGCCTCCGGGCTGCGGGTGGTCGCCGCCGACAGCCGGGTGACGCGCGAGCACCTGGCCCGGCACGGCGGCGGCGAATTCTTCGCGCCCGGCTCGCTGCCCTCGTTCACCAAGGCGGTGGAACGGGCCCGGCAGCGCGGCGGCGACGAGGCATCTCCCGCGCAGGAGCCGCCGGTCGCGCCGATCGAGGCCGGCACGCCCGGCCCGTGGCGTCCGCTCGGCGCCGGGCCGATCCGGCTGGGGCTGGGCACGGCGAACTACGCCGGGCAGCTCTCCGCCCTGGCGGTGGCGATCACCACCGCCCGCGCCGACGTCGGCGTGGAACTGGTGATGGCCAAGCCACCGGCCACCTACCGCTACCCGGCCGACCGCTACCTGAACTACCCCGGCGAGCACCGGCTCGACGTGCAGATCGCGCGGGCCGAGCGGGTGCTCGGCTGGTACACCCACCTGATCGTGGACGCGTTCCGTCCGGTGCTCGGCCGGGCCAACGGCGACGACATCGCCGCGGACCTGCCCGCGTTGCGCCGGGCCCGGCTCAAGGTCGCGCTGCTGGCGCACGGCAGCGAGATCCGCCATCCGGGCGCGCACCTGGAGCGGCACGCCGAGTCCGCGTTCCGGGACGCCCCGGAGGACCTGATCGGGCAGCTCACCACAGTCGCCGAGCGGAACCGGCGCACCGCCGAGGAGAGCGGCCTGCCGTTCTTCGTGACCACCCCCGACCTGCTGGACGACGTGCCGTCCGCCACGTGGGCGCCGCTGATCGTCGACGTGGACGCCTGGGCCTGCGACCGCCCGGTGCTGGAACGCGCCCGGCCGGTGGTGCTGCACGCGCCGTCGAAGCGGTGGACCAAGGGCACCGACCGGCTCCTGCCCCGGTTGCAGGAGCTGCACGATCGACGGATCATCGAACTGCGCCTGGTGGAAGGGCTGCCGCACCACGAGATGCGGCGCCAGGTGCAGGAGTGCGACATCGTGGTCGACCAGCTGGTGATGGGCAGCTACGGCACCTTCTCCTGCGAGGGGATGGCCGCCGGCCGGGTCGTGGTGGCGTACCTCAGCGAGGGGCCGCACCGGGCCGCCGGGATCCAGCCGCCGATCGCCAACGCCACCCCCGGCACCCTCGTCAAGACCATCGAGTCGCTGCTCGACGACCGGCCCGCCGCGGTCGCCCTGGCCGCGGAGGGCACCCGTTACGTCCGTGACCACCACGACGGGCGGCGCACCGCCGAGGTCTTCGACGCCTTCCTCCGGTGACCCGCCCGACCACCACCCACGCCCGCACCGTCAACGAGGAGAAGCACCCGATGCAAGCTGGCGCTAACAGCGATGCCCGACCGACCCGGGGCCGGGTGGTGATGCTGGTCGACAACGGCGTCCACGGCGACTCCCGGGTACAGAAGGCAGCGCGCTCGGCCGCCGACGCCGGCTGGGAGGTCTTCCTCCTCGGCATCCGCAACGCCCGCTCCGACGTGGACACCTGGCGCATCGGCGGCGCCGAGGTGCGGCTGCTGCGGGTGCCCAAGCCGCTGCACCGGCTGCCCCGGGAGTACAGCCGGTCGCTGCGCCGGCCGCTGGCGTACGCGTCCACCACCAAGGCCGCGTACCGGGTCCAGGAGATCAAGGCATGGCAGGCCGATCTGTACGAGCGCCGCGTCCGCGCCCAGGCGCTGGGCGGCGGGCTTCCGGCCGCCGTGGGACGGGCGGCCCAGCTGCCGACCCGCGCCGCCGCCACCGCGCTCGCCCGCTGGGTGCGCTTCCGCAGCGGCGAGACCCGTCGGCTGCGCAAGGCGCAGACCGATCCGGAGGCGCTGTTCAGCCGCCTGCCCGTGCGGTTCTGGCAGGGGCTGCTGGGCGACCGCGCCTGGCGCCGGCTGGACCCGGGCCTGTGGGACTTCGAACTGGCCTTCCGCAAGACGCTCGACGAACTCAAGCCGGACATCATCCACGCCAACGACTTCCGGATGCTCGGCATCGGCGCGCGGGCGACGCTGCGGGCCCGGGCCGCCGGCCGGCGGACCAAGCTGGTCTGGGACGCCCACGAGTTCGTCGGCGGCATCACCGGCCGGGCCGACAACCCGCGCTGGCTGCCGGCCCAGATCGCCTACACGGCTGAGTACGCCGCCTATCCGGACGCGGTGGTGACCGTCTCCGACACGCTCGCCGACCTGCTCCAGGAGACCCACAACCTGCCCGACCGGCCGGCCGTGGTGCTCAACGCGCCGATGGCGCCGCCTGCCGAGGCCGACGGCGACGTGCCGGACCTGCGGGCGCTGTGCGGCGTGGACAGCCGTACGCCGGTACTCGTCTACTCCGGCGCGGTGAACCCGAGCCGGGGCTGCCAGATCATGGTGGAGGCGCTGCCGGAGCTGCCCGACGTGCACGTCGCGTTCGTGACCATGAACCCGAACGGCGACAACCAGTTCTCCGAGGCGCTGCGGGAGCGGGCCGCCGAACTCGGCGTCGCGGACCGTGTGCACCTGCTGCCGTACGTGGCGCACTGGCAGGTGGTGCCGTTCCTGTCCGGCGCGGACGCCGGGGTCATCCCGATCCACCACAAGCCCAACCACGAGCTGGCGCTGATCACGAAGTTCCTGGAGTACTCGCACGCTCGGCTGCCGATCGTGGTCAGCGACGTGAAGACCATGGCGCAGACCGCGCGGGCGACCGGGCAGGGTGAGGTGTTCACCGCCGAGGACCGGGCCGACTACGTCCGGGCCGTCCGGGCCGTGCTCGCCGACCCGGAGCGCTACCGGGCCGCCTACGACAAGCCCGGCCTGCTGGAGGGCTGGACCTGGGAGGCCCAGGCCCGGATCCTCGACGAGGTGTACGGCTCGCTGCTGGGCACGCCCGCCGCGAGCGGGGCGCGTCCTCCGGCGTCCCGGCGTCCCGGCGACGAGCGGGAGTACGCGGCCACCTCGCGCTGACCCCCGGCACAGAACGATTCGGCCGGCTCCCCGTGACGGGGAGCCGGCCGATCACGTGTACGCCGGTCAGCCGGACGTGGCCGGCGGCTCCAGCAGCAGCCGGTCGAAGTCCTTCTGCGTCACCGACCAGTCCCAGGTGCTCAGCACGTGCGACGCCGCGGCCCGGCCCGCCTCACGCCAGGTCTCCTCGGTGGCGGTGAGGGCCAGGATCCGCTCGGCGGCCTCCTGCGGCGTACCCACCACCCAGTCGCTCGGGAACAGGCTCCGGGCGCTGTGCGGGCGGCCGGCGAAGAACGGCCAGTCGCGCACCACGGGCACCGCGCCGCTGGCCGCGCCCTCGACGAGCGCACAGTGGAAGCTCTCCCGCAGCGAGGTGCTGAGGATGACCCCGACGTCGGTGAGCGCACCGGGGACGTCCTCGGTACGGCCGGTCCGCACCACCGCGCCGGACGGCTCCAGCTCGGCCAGCTCGGCGTCGAGTTCCCGGACGTAGGCCGTGATCGCCGGGCTGAGCTCCGGGTTGAGGTCGTCGCCGACCAGCTTGAGACGGTACCGCTCGTCGTGCCGGCGCAGCTCCCGCAGCACCGCCAGGGCCCAGCGCGGGTCCTTCGCCAGGGAACTCAACCCGACCAGCCCGAGCGTGAACCGGCTGTCGGCGGAGACCTTCGGCGCCACGTACCGGTGCAGGTCCATCGCGTTGCTGATCATGTGGGTTCGCGGGCCCTGCGGCGCGCGCAGCCGCGGCACCGCGGCCAGCGCCAGGTCGCGCAGGTGCTCGGAGACGAAGACCACGTCGTCCACACGCGACCAGTCGGTCAGGTGCGGCCACCAGCTGAACGCCTCGAAGCTGTGCAGGCGGACGATCACCCGCGTGGTGCCCGGGTCGATCATCGTCAGCATCGCGGCGCCGAGGTTGCACCAGTCCACGAAGACCGTGTCCGCCCACTCCAGGTGGGGGCCCCACGCCTCCTGGACCTCCCCGGCCCGCTTGGAGGCGCCGGCGAGCATGTGGAGCGTCACGTTGGTGCGGCCGTTGCTGAGCACCGGGAGGATCGACTCCTCCATCAGGTTCAGCCGGCGGACCTCCACCCCGGGCATCGCCTCGTAGCGCTCCAGGATCGGCCCGAGGAAGTTGTCGTTCAGCCCGGTGAAGAAGAGCATCCGGTGCGGCCGGCCGGCGGGCGGGAACGCCGCCGGGCTCTGCCGCCCTCGCGGCGTCGCCATCGCCCGGCCGGCCTCGCTGTTGTGCAGCGGCGCGAGGAACTTCTCTGGGTCCTCGGCCAGCGGCGAGGTGGTGCCGTCGAACTGCACGATCCGGTGGAACATCAGGTTGAACGCGCGCAGCACGTGCGGCGCGGCCTTGCCCGGGTTGCGCTTCTTGAGGAAGCCGTCGGCGAGCTTGAGCTGACCTCGCACCACTGTCATCAGGTGCTCGGGCACCTTGCCCTGGCTCAGTTCCGCGTCCACGATCGGGCCGAGGAGCTGCCCCTTGGTCGCCGGGCTCTTCAGCCGGCCCTGCGCCGCCAGCGCCAGCCGCTTCGCGCTGGCGCCGTGCCCGGTCTTGAGCATGTTGCCGGTGACCCGCCGGGCGATCTTGCCGCGGTGCCGCTCCGGCAGGCCGGGCGCCGTGACGGCGCCCTGCCAGAACCAGCGCACCGGGCTGAGCTTCATGGCCCGCTTGCCGGTGCTCATCTCGAACACCCGCTTCGCCAGGTCGACGGTCTGGTTGCGGGTGGCGCTCGCCAGCACGGTCGGGGCCGGGCCGACGGTGTTCAGCCGGGGTCGGCGGTAGCGCGCCGGGTCGGCGGACCGCTTCTCCACCGCCCGCAGCGCCGGGGCGATGCCGTAGACGGCGTCGGCCCGCCGGTAGCGCTGCGCGAGCTGCCAGACGGTGTGCAGGGCCTGCGCGTCGAGCGCGACCAGGACGTCGGCCCGCTTGGCGTGCCGGCGTACCCACGGGTCGCGCTGGGCGCGCAGCCACGGGCGCCGGGCCGGGGCCGCCCGCTTGACCGCCCGGCCGAAGCGGGGGCCCAGCTCGGTGGCGGTGGGCAGCAGGTGCACCTCGGCCAGCTCGGTCGCCGCCGGGATCTTCTCCACCGGGTCGAAGGTGGTGGCCACCCGTACGGTGACGCCCCTGTCACGGAACTGCTGAAGCGCGTCGGTCAGGACCGCCACCCGTCCGGGGACGGTGCCCATAACCATCAGGACCTCGATCATGACCTACCTTCTCGGGCCAGGACGCGCGCGCCGGCGGGGGAGGGCTGTGGGGTGCCGGCCGGACCGCCGGTGCCCAGCACCAGCTCGGTCACCTCCCGGACGGCGGGGATGAGCTGCTCCTCGCGGGCGTACTGCCGCGCCTCGGCGCGGGCCTTCTCCCGCTCGGCCGTGTCGGCGGTACGGGCCATCGCGGCGGCCCGCCGGAAGGCGCCGGCCAGCTCGGCCGGGTCCAGCCCGACCGCGCCGGTCCAGAGTGGATAGGTGGACAGCACCGTGGAGGCGTCGTGGTCGGCCTCGTGGGCGGAGACCACCGGCAGGCCGGTCGCCATGTACTCGTACACCTTGCCGGAGGTCATGTACCGGCCGCCGGTCACCATCAGCACCACCGCGTCCCAGCGGGAGTAGAGGTCGACCACCTCGGCCTTGGGCACCGAGCCGCCGACCAGCACGCCGTCGACGGCGGCGGCCCTGAGCAGCTCCGCGTGCGCGTTGTCGCCGCGCGCCCAGGCGGCGCCGATGTGGCCCCGCACCTCGAAGCGGGCGTCGGCCAGCGCCGGGTCCTCGGCGCGTGCCGTGCGCCAGCCCTCGAGCACGGCGCTCAGCAGCGGGACGGGAAGGTTCAGCGCGCCGAGGTAGCCGAAGGTCAGCGGCCGGTCCGGCGGGGCGGGGCGGACCTGGGCCGGGATGCTCGCCGCGTCGTAGCCGTTGCGCACGACCCGCATCTTGTGCGCCAGTTCCGGATAGCGCTCGCGGTACCAGCGGGAGATCGGCTCGTTGACGTTCCAGATGGCGACGGCGTTGGTGAGCAGCTTGATCTCCCACTGGCCGGAGACCGACTCCCGGGTGAACGCCTCACCGTTGTTGATCACGTCGACCGACCAGCCGTCGCGGAAGTCCACCACGTACGGCACCCGGTGCGTCTCCCACAGCTTCCAGGTCGCGGACAGGTTGACGTACGGCGCGCAGGTGGTCACCAGCAGGTCGACGTGCCGCTCCCGGTGGATCCGGAGCAGGGCCTTCTCCAGCGCCGGACGCCAGCCGCCGAAGACCGGCTCGGGAAAGACCTTGAGGTTCTGCTTGCGCAGGTCGGCCAGGTAGTCCTTGTGCGCCAGGGCACGCTGCTCGGTGAACGTGCGGATGTCGGTCTCGAGGTCGTCCCGGAACAGCGGCAGCTTCACCACGCGCACGCTGGGATCCACACCCTGGGAGAGGGTGTGGTCGAGCCCGTACTCCCGTTCCCAGGCCTCGTCCGCGATGGTGACAGCGGTCACGTCCCAGCCCGCGGCGGCGAACTGGTTCGCGGTCTCCCGCATGCGGTAGGCGCAGCTCTTGGCCGCCGGTGGGAAGCCGATCGCGAGGTAGACCATGTGCGGCCGGGACCCGGACCGTCGCGGCCGGGGGAGTTTCAACGAGTCCCAGAGAGTTCGCCCGTTGTTCATCGATTCCGATCCTGGGGAGGTGGGGAGATGCCGTGTCGCGGCCTGGACGGCTCGGCCGGACGCGGTACCTGCTGTGCCGGTGGCCGCGTAACGACCGCCGGAGCGCGTGCGGACACTACAATAACGCCGTTTCGCGCGCCGGACCTGCCGCCGCCCGGCGGCCGGCGGGTGCGCCGTGCCCCGGATCACCGCGGTCCCGTCACCGGCGGTCCCGGCCGGCCGGACACGCCGTCTCGGCCGGTCCTCGACCGCGGCCTCCGCTTTCGTAGACTCCTACGCCATGACCGCGCCTGCGCCCGACACCCGCGACCGTGAGCCCGCCCCCACCGGCGGCGACGGGTCCGCGGCCGACGACTCGTCCGATCCGGGGTCGTCCACCCCGCGCCCGACGACGACCGCGGCCCCGGAGCAGCCGGAGCAGCCGGAGCCGGACACCGCGGCCGAAAAGCGGCGCGGCGGCCGGTGGCGGCGGGTCGACGCGCTGGTGGCCCTGGTCTACCTCGCCGGAGCGTTCTGGGTCACCGCCCGCGGCTGGCGCGACTACGACGGCCGGCTGCTCGGCAGCCGCCCGAACGACCAGGGCTTCAACGAGTGGATGCTGGCGTACGCGGCGCACGCGGTCACCAACCTGGAGAACCCGTTCTTCACCACGCTCCAGAACGCCCCGGCCGGCGTGAACCTGATGACGAACGTCGGGATGCAGCTGCCCGGCCTGGTGCTCACCCCGGTCACGCTGCTCTTCGGCGCGTCCTTCTCCTATCTGCTGTTCATCACGCTGAACCTGGCCGGCACCGGGTACGCCTGGTACCACGTGCTGTCCCGGCACGTGGTCGACTCCCGTGCGGCCGCGTTCGTCGGCGGACTGTTCTGCGCCTTCGCGCCGGCGCTGATCTCGCACAGCAACGGCCACCCGCACATCACCGCGCAGTGGCTGGTGCCGTTCATCGTCTGGCGGGTGATCGCGCTGTCCCGCGGCGAGCGGGTGATCCGCGACGGCCTGATCCTGGGCGGGCTGGTGGTGGCCCAGTTCTTCATCAGCCTGGAGATCCTCTTCCTGACCGCGCTCGGCTGCCTGATGCTGGTCCTGGCCTACCTCGTCTTCCGGCCCCGCGACGCGGTACGCCGGCTGCGCCCGCTGCTGTCCGGTCTGGCGATCACCGCCGTGCTCGTGTCCGCGGCGGCGGCGTACCCGCTGTGGATGCAGTTCGCCGGCCCGCAGCACCGGGTCGGCCACCCCGGCACCCCGGACATCTACGCCCTCAAGCTCGGCTCGTTCGTCGAGTTCGCCACCAAGTCGATCGCCGGTGGCCCGACCAGCGCGATCGGCTGGGCGCCGAACACCACCGAGCAGGCCAGCTTCTACGGCTGGTCCCTGGTGGTGCTCGCGGCCGGGGTGCTCTGGTGGCTGCGCCGGGAGACCACGGTCCGGGTCCTCGGGGCCGTCGGCCTGGTGTCGGCGCTGTTCTCCATCGGCACCACCTGGACCGTCGGCACCCGTCGCACCGACGTCCCCGCGCCGTTCGCCCTGGTGCAGAACCTGCCCGTGTTCGACTCCGTGGTGGTGTCCCGGTTCGCGCTGATCACCACGGTGGCGCTCGGTGTGCTGCTGGCGGTCGCCGGGGACCGGCTCGCCGCCCGCCGCACCGAACCGGCCGGCCGGCTGGCCGCCCGCGTCGGGGCCGTGGCGGTGGCCGCCGCGCTGCTGCCGATCCTGCCGATGCCGCTGGACGCGAAGGGCCGCACCCCGGTGCCGGACTTCGTCACCGCCGGCACCTGGCGCGACCACGTGGCGCCCGGCCGCACGCTCGTCCCGGTCCCGGTGAACGGCATGACGTCGCTGTACTGGAGTTCTGCCGCGGTGGCCGGCTTCGCCGTCCCCGAGGGCTACTTCCTCGCGCCGGTCTCCGCCACCGACAACACCGGCCGCTGGGGCGTCGACCCGCAGCCCACGGCGAAGCTGCTCACCGCCGTCTCGCTCGGCGAGCGGGACACCACGGTCGGCCAGGCCGACGTCGACCAGGCGCGCGCCGACGTCCGCTACTGGAAGGCCGACGCCGTGGTGCTGCCCGACCGCGGCGCCCGCCGCCACGACGACCTGAAGACCGTGCTGGACGCGCTCTACGGCCCGGGGGAGCGGGTCGAGGACGTCTGGGTGTGGGACGTCCGGCCGTTCACCCGCTGACCGGTCACGGCGACTTCGTCCAGATCAGCAGCAGATAGCCGCCGAAGTAGGCGGAGAGCGCCACGAGCGTGACCAGCACCGTGCCGGCCCGGGCCCATCCGGCCCGGGCCAGGCCCACGGCGGCCGGCAGCAGCAGCGGGAACGCCGGCAGCAGGAACCGCGCCTTGGAGTGGTAGTAACCGGCCGCGCCGAGCGTGGTGACGAGCATCAGGCCGCTGTAGAGCAGCAACTGCCACGGCTGCCGGTCGATCGCGCTCAACGCGAAGAACATGATCGACAGCAGCGCCACCACGGTGACCACCAGCAGCGGCAACGCGGCCACCTGCACCAGCGCCTGCTGGCCCCGGTCGACGGTGTAGACGCCGAAGTCGAAGGTGGTGCCCCACCCGGCGGACTGGATGTGGAACCAGCCGTCCGGCCGACCGGTCCGGGTGCCGACCCAGGCCAGGTAGCCCAGCCACCCGGCCGGGGCGAGCAGCAGCGCCGCCCAGGGCCGCCAGCCGTCGCGCCGCCTGACGACCGCCAGCAGCGCGGCCAGCCCCACCACCGGGATCAGCGACGAGGCGGTGGGCCGGGTCAGGCCGGCGAACAGGCACACCACACCGGCGGTCACCCAGTGCCGGCGCAGCAACGCGTACAGCGTCCACGCGGCCAGCGCGGTGAACAGGCTCTCGCTGTAGCCCATCGACTCCACGACGGCGTGCGGCACGGCGCCCCAGAGCGCGGCGAGCAGGATGCCGGTACGCCTGTCGTGCAGGTGCTTGCCGATGGCGTACAGGCCCCAGGCGGCGGCCAGCGCGGCCAGCCACGCCACGACCAGCGCCGACTCGCGCGGGCTGAACGGGGAGAGCCGCTCCAGGGCCGCGGTCAGACCCGGGTAGAGCGGGAAGAACGCCATGTTGCTCTGGGTCTTCTCGTACCCGTCGTAGCCGTGCTGGACGATCCCGAGGTACCAGTTGCCGTCGGCCCGGGTGAGCCGCTCGACCGGGGAGACGTCGATGTTGCGGGCCCACAGGTAGACGACGAGCACGCCGATCAGCCGGATCACCGCGTACAACGCCAGCGCGGGCGCCGCGTCCCGGGCGGCGTCGCGCAGCCGCCGGACGTAGCCGGGCCGGACGCGGTCGGCTGTGGCCGGGCCGGTCGGCGGGGCTGGTGCGGGCCGGCTGGGTTCCTCGGTGGTCACCACGTCCATTGTGCGGTCCCGTTCGCGCTGAGCTGCGATTGTCCGGAGGCCCGCGTGGCGCGGCCGGCGACCCGGCGAACGACCCGGAGCGGGCGCCGGTCGTTGAACAGGATGGAGGGTAGCAACCGTCACACCAGGTCGTGGGGCACCGGCGGCGGCGGGCGTTCGAGCCCGATCCGCTGTCGTAGACTCGCTCGGGTCCGCGGGCGCGGTGCTGGCGACGACGAAACGGGCAGGAATGGGATCTGACGGCACGACCGCAGCGGCGGGCACCCGGGGACGGGTCGTGATGCTGGTGGACAACGGGGTCATCGGTGACTCCCGGGTGCAGAAGGCGGCCCGCTCCGCCGCCGACGCCGGCTGGGACGTCGTGCTGCTCGGCCGCGCGCCGGTCGGCAGCCCGCAGAGCTGGCGCCTCGGCGCCGCCGAGGTACGCCTCGTGCCGATGCCCGAGCCGCTGGCCCGCCGCCGGCACGAGTTCCGCCGGGCCTGGCTGCGGCATCCGCTCGCCTATCCGCCCAGCGGCATCGCGGCGCAGCGTACCCAGGCGGTGAAGGCCTGGCGCGCGGACCTGGCGGTCCGCCGGGCGGCACTCACCGTCGCTGCCCGCGAGTCCGGCGCGGGCCGGCCGGGCGGGCTGCCCTGGGCCGCCCTGCGCGCCGAGGAGAAGCTGTCCGGCCTGACCCGCAAGTGGGTCGGTTTCCGCAACCGTCAGCTCACCCGGGCCCGCAAGGGCCGCAAGCTGGACGGCCCCTGGGACCGCGCGTACACGCTGTTCTGGCGCAAGCTGCGCGGCGACGGCGCGTGGCGGCGCCTGGAACCGGGCCTGTGGGACTACGAGCTGGCCTACGGCCCGGTGGTCGACGAGCTGGCCCCGGACCTGATCCACGCCAACGACTTCCGGATGCTCGGCGTCGGCGCCCGCGCGAAGGTCCGGGCCGCCGCGAAGGGCCGCCGGATCGCGCTGCTCTGGGACGCCCACGAATATCTGCCCGGCGTGCAGCCGTGGCGCGACAACGCCCGCTGGCTTCCCGGCAACGTGGCGCACGAGCGGGAGTACGTGCCGTACGCCGACGCCACCATGACCGTCTCCGGTGGTCTGGCCGACCTGCTGCGCACCGAGCACGGGCTGGCCGAACGGCCGGCGGTCGTGCTCAACGCACCCGCGGTGGACGAGTTGCCCGCGGATCCGGCCGGGCCGGCGCCGGACATCCGCGCCCGCTGCGGGCTCGGGCCGGACGAGCCGCTGCTGGTCTACAGCGGGGTGGCCGCCGCCAAGCGCGGCCTCGGCGTGATGGTCGAGGCGCTGCCCCGGCTGCCCGGTGCGCACGTCGCGTTCGTGGTCAACAAGCCCGACTCGGCGTACGTCAGGGGCCTGGTCACCCGGGCCGGTGAGCTGGACGTGGCGGACCGGGTGCACGTGCTGCCGTACGTGCCGCACCACCAGGTGGTCCGGTATCTCGGCGGCGCGCAGGTCGGCGTCATCCCGATCCAGCACTGGCCGAACCACGAGATCGCGCTGATCACCAAGTTCTTCGAGTATTCACACGCCCGCCTGCCACTGGTCGTCTCCGACGTGCGCACCATGGCCGAGACTGTCCGGGAGACCGGTCAGGGTGAGGTGTTCCGCGCCGAGGACGTGGCCGACTTCGTCCGCGCGGTCACCGCGGTGCTCGCCGACCCGCAGCGGTACCGCGCCGCGTACGACCGGCCGGGCCTGCTGGCCGGCTGGACCTGGGAGGCGCAGGCGCGGGTTCTCGACGAGGTCTACTCCCGGCTGCTGCCCGACGCGCCGCCCCGGCCGACGCCGCCGGCGCACGCCCCGGTGGAGCCGGCACAGGTGGAGGTGGGCGCGTGAACGGGCCGGACGTGACGGTGGTGGTCGCCGTCTACAACACCATGCCGTACCTGACCGCCTGCCTCGACTCGCTCGTCGGGCAGAGCATCGGCCGGGACCGGCTGGAGGTCGTCGCCGTCGACGACGGCTCCACCGACGGCAGCGGCGCGGAACTGGACCGCTACGCCGAGCGGTACCCGGGCACGGTCCGGGTGCTGCACCAGGCCAACTCCGGCGGCCCGGCGGCGCCGAGCAACCTGGCGCTCGACCACGCCCGCGGCCGGTACGTCTTCTTCATCGGCTCGGACGACCACCTCGGCCCGGAGGCGCTGGAGCGCCTCGTCGACGCCGCCGACCGGTGGGACTCCGACGTGGTGCTCGGCCGGATGGTCGGCACCAACAAGCGCTACGTGCACCAGGCCGTCTACGCCACCACCCGGGAGCGGCTCGACCTGTTCGACAGCGACCTGCCCTGGTCGTTGTCGAACACCAAGCTGTTCCGCCGGGACCTGATCGAGCGGCACGGCCTGCGGTTCCGTACGGACATGCGGATGGGCAGCGACCAGCCGTTCACGCTGGAGGCGTGCGTCCGGGCGAAGAAGGTGTCGGTCCTCGGCGACTACGAGTTCTACTACGCGGTCAAGCGGGACAACGCCCAGAACATCACGTACGCCAGCCGGTTCGAGGAGCGGCTGCGCTGCGCCGAGGAACTCGTCGGGTTCGTCGCCGGCCTGATCGAGCCCGGCCCGCGGCGGGACGCGGTGCTGGTGCGCCACTTCACCTGGGAGGTGGCGAAGCTGCTCCGCGCGGAGTTCCTCGCCCTCGCCCCGGACGTGCAGCGGCACGTCCACGACCGGATCCGCAAGCTCGCCGAGGCGTACCTGACCGACGGGGTGACCGCCCGGATGGCGCCCGAGGAGCGGCTGCGGGTGGCGGTGGCGCGCGACGGCGACCTGGACGCGCTGTGCACGCTCATCGGCCAGCAGTCCGACCGGTCACTGCCCGAGGTGGTCGTCGACGGCGACCGCTGGTACGCCGACCACGTCGGCTTCCGCGATCCGGCGTTCGGCTACCCGGACGACTGGTACGACGTCACCGAGCGGGCCGCCGCGATACTGGCCAAGCTGACCGCGACCGGGCTGGCCTGGGGACGCGACGCCGCCGGGGCGCGGGCCCTGGTGGTCACCGCCCGCAGCCGCCGGGCCGAGCTGGCCGAGCTGAGCGCGGAGGCGCTGCGGGTCAGTGTGGGCGATCTGACGGGTGTCACGTCGGCCGAGTCCTCCGGCAGCGGTACCGTCGTACGAACGGACTTCGCGGTGGACCGGTTGCTGGCGGTCGTCGCGGGGACAGGCGAGCGTCGTATCGTACGCGCCGAGGTCTCCGCCCTGGGCGGGACGGGCTCGGCGCCGTTGCGCACCGACCGCCCCGTCGCCGCACCCCGGCTGGTGGCCCGGCGCGGTGTCCGCTGGCACCTCGTCACACCCACCACGAACCACAAGGGCCAGGTGATCGTCGCGATCACGCCGGTGACCCCCGGTCGGTTCCTTGCCCGCCTGCGCCGAATCTGGCCCTCTGGAGGAAAGTAGTTCATGAACATCTGCGTCGTCGCGCTCGGCAAGATCGGTCTGCCGCTGGCCGTGCAGTTCGCGTCCAAGGGGCACCGGGTGATCGGCGCCGACGTCTCCGAGCGGGTCGTCCAGCTGGTCAACGACGGTGCCGTGCCCTTCCCGGGTGAGGCCGACCTGGACGTCAAGCTCAAGGAGACGGTGGCCGCCGGCCTGCTGTCGGCCACCACCGACACCGCCGCCGCGGTCGCCGAGTCGGAGGCGGTCGTCGTGGTCGTGCCGCTGTTCGTGGACGCCGAGGGCGTGCCGGACTTCGGCTGGATGGACGACGCCACCCGGGCCATCGCCCGTGGGTTGAAGCCGGGCACGCTGGTCAGCTACGAGACCACGCTGCCGGTCGGCACCACCCGTAACCGGTGGGCGTCGATGCTCGCCGAGGGCTCCGGCCTGACCGCCGGCACCGACTTCCACCTGGTGTTCAGCCCCGAGCGGGTGCTCACCGGGCGGGTCTTCGCCGACCTGCGCCGCTACCCGAAGCTGGTCGGCGGCATCGACGAGGCGTCGGCCGCGCACGGCGTGCGGTTCTACGAGGCGGTGCTCGACTTCGACGAGCGCCCCGACCTGGACCGCCCGAACGGCGTCTGGGACCTCGGCTCCGCCGAGGCGTCCGAGCTGGCCAAGCTCGCCGAGACGACCTACCGGGACGTGAACATCGGCCTGGCGAACCAGTTCGCCCGCTTCGCCGACACCGTCGGCGTGGACGTCACCAAGGTCATCGAGGCGTGCAACACGCAGCCGTACAGCCACATCCACTCGCCGGGCATCGCGGTCGGCGGCCACTGCATCCCGATCTACCCGCGGATGTACCTGTGGAACGACCCGGCCGCCACCGTGGTCCGCTCGGCCCGCGAGGCCAACGCGGCCATGCCGGAGTACGCGGTCGACCTGCTCGCCGCCGCGTACGGCGATCTGACCGGCGTGGGCGTGCTGGTGCTGGGCGCCGCCTACCGGGGCGGCGTCAAGGAGACCGCGTTCTCCGGCGTCTTCCCGACCGTGGACGCGCTGCGCCGGCGGGGTGCGGTGCCGTACGTCTCGGACCCGATGTACACGAACGAGGAGCTGGTCGCGCACGGCCTGCCCGGGTACGACGGCGAGCCGGTCGGCGCCGCGGTGATCCAGGCCGACCACGCCGAGTACCGCACCCTCGCCCCGGCCGACCTGCCGGGCGTGACGGTGCTGGTCGACGGCCGCCGGGTCACCGACCCGGCGCGCTGGACCGGCGTGCGCCGGGTGGTCATCGGGGGCTGACCCCACCGACTCCGCGGGCCCCGGCCGTCTCGAACGGCCGGGGCCCGTCGCGTGCCGCCGCCGGGATGAGCCGGGATCACGCCGTGTGGAGTTCACCTGCCGGACACCCCGGCAATACTTGTGTCATGTGATCCGTTTAGGGTCGCAGCCGTCGGAAATCGACCCGCACCGACATCGGTGGGGCAGACAGGGAGCGTGTCGTTGTTCAGCAGAGTACGCAGCCAGCAGGGTCTCGCCGCGGTCGGCGCGACGCTCCTCGGCTACGCGGTCATGGTCCTCGCCGGAGTCCTCGGCCTGGTGGTCCCGTACGCGGTGGCCGCGGTGGTCGCCGTCGCCGGTGAGCTGGCCCTGGCCGGGCGGCACACCGAGACCGCCACGCTGCTCGACAAGGCCGGTCTGGGCGAGACATTCCGGCGGCTGGTGCGGGACCTGTCGGTGGTCCTGCTCGTGGTCGCCGCGGTGCGTCCCGGCGTGGCCGGCACCGTCGCCGTCCTGCTGCTGCCCGCCGCGCTGTGGACCGTGGCCGTCGCCACCAACGCGGTGACCAAGGTGATCGACGGCCGGGTCGACCCACCGGCGTACACCCGCAACATCGACCTCGGCGCGCTGCGGCGGGTTCCGGTGCCGCCGGCCTGGGCGCGGCTGCTGGCCGGGCTGCGCATGCCGCTGCTGAACGTGCTGCTGGTGCCCGCGGCAGTGGTGGCCGCCGCACTCGACCGGGTCGCCCCGGTGGTGCTCACCGCCCTGGTCACGCTCGCCGCCGGCCTGGTCACCGCCGCGGTGCTGGCGCTCACCGCGCTGCGCGGCCGGGGCAAGGCCCCGGGTGTGCTGCCCGCCGTGCACGACTGGATGGCCCGGGAACGGCCCGAGGTGGCGCTCTACTTCGCCGGCCCGGCCAAGGACGTCTACCAGGCCAACATGTGGCTCGCGCCGGTGGAGGCGACCGGCCGTCGCGCCGTCGTGCTGCTGCGCGCCGCGGACGCGTTCGAGCAGCTCGCCGACACCCGGCTGCCGGTGATCTGCGTGCCGGCCGGCGTCGACTTCATGAACCTGGACCTGGGCTCGCTGCGCGTGGCGCTGTACGCCGCGAACGTCGGCGCCAACATCCACCTGCTGCGGGAGCCGGGCGTGAAGCACGTCTTCGTCGGCCACGGCGACAGCGACAAGCAGGCGAGCGTCAACCCGTACAGCAAGGTGTACGACGAGGTCTGGGTGGCCGGGCCGGCCGGGCGGGAACGGTACGCCCGGGCCGACGTCGGCGTGCTGGACCGCGACATCGTGGAGGTCGGCCGCCCGCAGCTCGCCGGGGTGCACACGTTCGGCTCGGGCGCCGCCGACCACCGCTTCACGGTGCTGTACGCGCCGACCTGGGAGGGCTGGCTCGACGACGACCCGTACCACACGTCGCTCGTGCTGATGGGTGAGCGGATCGTGTCCGGCCTGCTCGCAGCCGGGGACGTGCGGGTGATCTACAAGCCGCACCCGCTGACCGGGACGCGCTCGCCGAAGGCCCGCGCCGTGCACGAGCGGATCGTGTCCCGGATCAAGGCCGCCGGCGGCGAGACCGATCCGTCCTCGCTGGACGGCACCGCGCACCTGGTGGTCACCGGCCGCACGCCGGGGCTGTTCGACTGCTTCAACGTCACCGACCTGCTGGTCAGCGACGTGTCCAGCGTGGTCTCCGACTTCGTGCAGAGCGAGCGCCCGTACGTGGTGGCGAATCCGGCCGGCCTGCCCGAGGACGAGTTCCGGCGGCAGTTCCCGACCGCTCGGGCGGCGTACCTGCTCTCGGCGGACTGCGGCGAGCTGACGAAGATCCTCGACGTGACCCGGGCCGGGGACGACCCGATGACCGGGGCGCGGCGGGAGCTGAAGGAGTACCTGCTCGGCCCGGCCGGGTCGAATCCGATGGACCGGTTCCGGGACGAGATCGGCCGGCTCTGCGGCTGAGGCGTACCGACGGAGCAGGGGCGACGACCGCGCCGGTCGTCGCCCCTGTCTCGTCCGGTCAGCCCTGGTGCGGCGGGTTGTCGACGTCGCGGGAGATGACCTCGCCCTTGGCGTCGACCCAGCCCTTCGGGCGGGCCGGGTTGCCGGCCACCAGCTGGTACGGCTTGACGTCGCGGGTCACCACCGAGCCGGCGGCGATCATCGCGTACTCGCCGACCTCGATGCCGCACACGAGCGTGGCGTTCGCGCCGATCGACGCGCCCCGGCGGACGAGCGTCGGGGTGATCGTCCAGTCCGGATTCTGGGCGCGCGGACGGAAGTCGTTGGTGAACACCGCACACGGGCCCACGAACACCTCGTCCTCGATGGTCACGCCCTGGTAGACAGAGACGTTGTTCTGGATCTTCACCAGGTCGCCGACGGTGACGCCCGCGTCGACGTAGACGTTGCGGCCGATCACGCAGCCGGCGCCGACCTGGGCGCTGGACCGGATGTGCGCCAGGTGCCAGACCTTGGTGCCGTCGCCGACCTGGGCGCCGGACTCCACGTCGGCCGTCGGGTGGACGAAGACGGAGGCGGACCGGTCGTTGCTGTCAGTCATCTCAACTCGCATCACATGCCAGGGCGCGTCGCGCCGTCGGGCGGGCTCGACGCAGCATAACGAGCGCTCACCCGAGCAGTTCGGCCACCGCGTCGGCGGCGGGCCGGTCGGCCGGCAGGGGGTGCGCGGCGACCACCGCGTCCACCGGCAACGCCCCGTACAGGTGCGGGAACAGCGCGCCGCCGCGGGACTCCTCCCAGCGCAGCGCGTCGCCGAGCCGGGACTCGTCCACCGCGAGCACGGTCAGGCCGGTGACCCCGGCGAAGTACCTCCGCGCGGTCTCCACCACCTGGTCGGCGGCGGACAGGTGGACGTAGCCGTCCTGCCGGTCCATCGCGGTGCCGGCGAACCGCCCGTCCGCCCGCGCCCGCGTCCACTCGTCGTCGGTGAGAATCTTGTAGATCACGGCAGCAGCCTAGAGCGGCCTCGCGTCCCGGCGGCGCGTCTGCCACCATTCGCAGGGCAACACGTCGAGTCGAGGGAGGAACGGGTGCGGATCCTCCTGGTCGAGGACGACCGCCGGGTCGCCGCGGCGCTGTCGTCCGCGCTGACCCGGCGCGGCTACCAGGTGGAACACGCCGCGACGGTGGCCGCCGCGCTCTCCGCCGCCCCCTGCGACCTGGTGCTGCTCGACCTGGGGCTGCCCGACGGCGACGGCACCGACCTGTGCCGCGAGCTGCGGCGGCGCAGCAGCCGGCTCGGCATCATCGCGGTGACCGCGCGCGGTGAGGAACGCGACCGGGTGCTGGGGCTGCGGCTGGGCGCCGACGACTACGTGGTGAAGCCGTTCTCGATGGTGGAGCTGCAGGCGCGGATCGAGGCGGTGCTGCGCCGGGCCGCGCACACCGCGCCGCAGCGCAACCTGATCGAGGCCGGTACGGTCCGCATCGACGTGGGCGGCCGGACGGTGACGGTGGCTGGCCGGGACGTCTCGCTCACCCGCAAGGAGTTCGACATCCTGCTGTCCCTGGCCCGCCAGCCCGGGGTGGCGGTGCCGCGCGAGCGGATCCTGCTCGACGTGTGGGGCACCACCTGGGCCGACCGGCACACCGTGGAGGTGCACGTCGGGTCGCTGCGCGGCAAGCTCGGCGACCCGACGCTGGTGGAGACCGTACGCGGGGTCGGCTACCGGCTCCGCGAGGCGTGAGGGCCGGTTCGTGCGCCGCCGGCTGGTGATCAGCTACCTGCTGCTGATGGTGCTGGTCCTGATCGCCCTGGAGACGCCGCTGGCGGCCACGCTCGCGACCCGGGAGACCGACCGGGTCCGCGCCGACCGTCTCGCCGACGCCACCCGTTTCGCCTCGCTGGCCGGACCGGCGTTGCGGGGCGGCAGCCCCGGCCCGCTGGACGGGGAACTGGCCGCCTACGACGCGCTCTACGGCATCGGCGCGGCCGTGGTGGACCGGGACCGCCGTACCGTGGTGGCCTCGTCCGGGTGGGAGCCGGGCGCGGGCACCCGCGCGGCGCTCGACACCGCCCTGTCCGGGCAGCAGTTCAGCGGCCCGGAGTCGGTCTGGCCCTGGGTCGGCGGGCCGGTGGTGACGGCCGTGCCGATCAACGACGGCGGCGAGGTGCTCGGCGCCGTGGTCACGACCAGCCCGGCGGACGGCGTGCGCCGCACCGTCACCGTGTGGTGGCTGCTGCTCGCGGGCATCGGCCTGCTGGCGGTGCTGGCCTGCGTCTCGACCGCGTTCGGGCTGGCCGGCTGGGTGCTGCGCCCGGTCACCGAGCTGGACGCGGTGACCCACGAGATCGCCGAGGGCCGCCGCGCCGCGCGGGTCCGCGCCGGACTCGGGCCGCCCGAACTGCGCCGGCTGGCGACCAGCTTCAACGACATGGCCGACGCGGTCTCCGACGTGATGGACCGGCAACGCGCCTTCGTCGCGCACGCCAGCCACCAGCTCCGCAACCCGCTCACCGCGCTGCGGCTGCGGGTGGAGGAACTGGGCCCCAGCCTCACCGACGCGGACGGGCGCGCCGAGCACCGGCTGGCGCTGGAGGAGACCGACCGGCTCGCGACGGTGCTCGACGCGCTGCTCACGCTGGCCCGCGCCGAGCGGGAGGAGAACGAGCGGGTGACTGTGGACGCCACCGCCACCGCCGCCTCCCGGGTGGCCGCCTGGCTGCCGCTGGCCCGGCACCGCGAGGTCACGCTCCGCCTCGACGCCGAGGACGCGCCGGCGTACGCCCGGACCGTGCCGACCGCCATCGACCAGGCGCTGGACGCCCTGATCGACAACGCGGTGAAGTTCAGCGGCACCGGGGGAGAAGTGACGGTGACCGTACGGGCCGCCGACGACGGGACGGTGCTGACCGTCGGCGACACCGGCCCGGGCATGACCACCAGTCAGCTCGACCAGGCCACCGAGCGGTTCTGGCGGGCGCCGGACGCGCAGAACGTGGACGGCGTGGGCCTCGGGCTGACCATCGCGGCGGTGCTCGTGGACGCCTCCGACGGCCGGCTCACCATGCGCCAGGGCGAGCCCCGGGGCCTGGTCGCCGAGCTGTGGTTCCCGGCGCCCGCCGACGCGCCGGTCCGGTGCTGACCCGCGTCAGGGCTTCGCGGCGCGATACCACTGCGCCGCGCCCGGATGCAGCGGCAGCGGGGTGGTGACGATCGCCGACCGGGGACTCATCCGTCCCGCCGCCGGGTGCGCGGCGGCCAGCTCCTCCCGGCGGTCCATCAGCAGCCGGGTCACCTCCCGCACCAGCGCGGCGGGCAGGTCGGCGCGGACGATCAGGTAGTTCGGGTTCGCCACCGTGCTGACCGGGGCGGCCCGGTACACCGAGCGCGGCACGTCCCGGGTCACGTAGACCTGCCCGTACGCCCGGCGCAGCGGCTCGGTCCAGTCGCCCAGGTCCACGATCCGCAGCGAGGTCCGCTGGGCCAGGTCGGCGACGCCGCGCACGGGTAGCCCGCCGGAGAAGAAGAACGCGTCGATCCGCCCCTCGCGCAGGGCCGCCACCGAGTCGTCCAGCCCCAGGTGTTCCTGGCGTACCCGGTCGCCACCGAGCTGGGCCACCGCCAGCAGACGGGTGGCGGTGATCTCCGTGCCGGAGCCGTCGGCGCCCACCGACACCCGCCGGCCGCGCAGGTCGCCGAGCGTGCGGATCGGCCCGCCGGCGCGGGTCACCAGGTGCAGCAGGTCGTCGTAGACCCGGGCCACCGCGAGCACCGACGGATGCTCGGGCTCGCGCGGCGGCAGCACGTCGGCCTGGGTGAAGCCCAGCTCGGCCTCCCCGGCGCCGACCAGCCGGACGTTCTGCGCCGAGGCGGCGGTGACCACCACCTCGGCCCGTACGCCGGGCAGCTCCCGGTTGAGCAGCGCCGCGAGCGACTGGCCGAAGGCGTGGTAGACGGCGGTGGGGCTGCCGGTGGCGATGCGGATGCGGGTCGGCTCGGACGGCTCGTCCCGGCACCCGGTGAGCCCGGCGACGAGCAGGAGCACCAGCGCGAGCGGGGCGGCGGCGCGCACAGGCCAGTGTCGGCTCACGGGCTGCACTCTGCGCCGTGCACCCGCCGTGGCGCAAGCCCACGCGGCGCACGCACCACCGCAGGCCCGGCGTGCGGCAGCCCCGGTCCGGGCCGGTCAGCTCGCCGGGGCCAGCTCCGCGCTCTCGGTGATCCGCTCCCGGTGCTCGCCGTTGGGCACCACCACGAGGAAACAGCCCGAGCCGGGCCGCAGCGCCGCCGGCACGTCCAGCAGCGCCGCGCCGCGTACCAGCACCGCCGCCAGGTCCCGGTCGGCGAGCCGGATGCCGAGGCAGTGCCGGCGGACGTGCCGGCCGCCCGCGAGCAGCGCCGCCCGCCAGGCCGCCGCGGCCAGCCGGGGCCGCCACAGCCGCCGCGGCGCCGAGGCGCCCGGGAACGGCCCGCCGAGCAGCTCCCGGCGGCCCTGCCGCCAGCCCGTGGTCAGCAGATTCGCGTACGCCGCCCGGTGCTGCGGCGGCACCGACAGCCGGTGCAGCTCGTAGCGGCGGCGCAGGCCACCGGTGGTCAGCTCGTGCTCGACCGGCACGTCGAGGCGTCCCAGCAGCTGCCGCATCCGTTGCGCCGCGTCCTCGCGGTTGAACTCGGCGATGCCGCCGCGGTGCGGTCCGCTGTCGAGGCGGCGTACGTCGGCGGCCGGCGGCGGCGTGCAGCGCACCATGCAGGCGACCTCGAAGGCGTCGGTCAGGGTCAGCCAGTCCAGCGGCGGCGGCGACGGGCGCGGGCGGTCGAGCAGCGTGGTGAGCATCGGCGCGGCTCCTCGGTCGTCGGGGTACCTCTACCGTCGCTGCCGAGCGCCGGACCGGGAACCGCTGCGCCCGAGCCTTGAGCAAAATTTGCGGGAAGCCCGCGGCTCAGAGCTCGGTGACCACCAGGTCGACCTGCCGGGGCCGCCCGGCCGCCCGGGGCGCCTCCTCGACCGTGTATTTCAGCTCCCGCAGCGCCCCCACCAGCGCGTCGGCGGTACGCGGCCGGGCGTCGGCGAGCAGCAGATCCCGCACCAGCCGGCCCTTCGTGGCCTTGTTGAAG
Source organism: Micromonospora aurantiaca ATCC 27029 (assembly GCF_000145235.1). Classification (NCBI taxonomy): domain Bacteria; kingdom Bacillati; phylum Actinomycetota; class Actinomycetes; order Micromonosporales; family Micromonosporaceae; genus Micromonospora; species Micromonospora aurantiaca (nom. illeg.). Next base: position 2,230,709 of record NC_014391.1, read on the forward strand.
TGGCTCACCACCGACCGGGCCGGCGTGCCGTCCACGATCCGTTCGTGCAGCACCCGTACCGTCACCGTGCGTTCGGCGAGCGCGCCGCGCGGCGTCCAGGTGGCCGCGTACGCGCCGGAGCGCAGGTCCAGCACCGGGCCGCGCCCGGCGGCGGGTTCCAGTACCGGGCCGAGCGCCGCCCGCCAGTACGCCGACAGCGCGCCGAGCCCCGGCAGCCGCGCCCCGATCGGGCAGCGGTACGGCGGAATCCGGTCGGCGAAGCGTACCGCGCCCCACAGGCCGGAGCTGATCAGCACCTGGCGGCGGGCCGCCCGCTGCGCGTCGGGGGGCAGCGTGTCCAGGCCGAGCGCCTCGTAGAGCACGCCGGTGTAGAGGCGTCCGGCCGGGGCGGTCGCTGCCTCCCGCAGCCGGGCGTTGCGCCGCAGCTCGCCGCGCTGCCCCTCGGTGAGGCCCAGCGCGGTCCGGGCCGCCGTCTCGTCCGGCCCGGCGCACAGGTCGACGAGCGCGGTCAGGACCGCCTCCCGGGCCGGGTTCAGCTCGGTCAGGGACAGCCGGGACAGGTCCAGCCGGCGGCCGGTGCCGGCCTCGGCCTTTCCCTCCGACGGGGGCAGCAGGATGAGCACCGGCACAGCGTACGGGCCGGGGTCAGCGCCACGGCCGCACGGCACGGTCGGGGTGGTACACGCGACTGCCGCCCACCTCGGCCACCACCGCCGCGTCGGCGCGGTCGCCCAGCAGCCGCCGCAGTGTGCGCTCGGCCGGGGAGCCGACCGCCACCACGTACCCGGGCCGTTCCGCGCGCGCCACCCGCTGCCAGTACGCCGGATAGCGGTTCTGCCCGGGCGTCAGCGCCCCGTCGAGCACGCCGCAGGCAACGGTCTCTCCGGTGTTGAAGATCAGCCGGTTGCAGGTCCAGTAGTCCCCGTACACCTCGTGCAACCCGGCGTCCCGCACCGTGTCGGCGAGGCGGCGGGCGGTGCGTTCCTCGTCCCGTACGCCCGGCACGCCGGCCAGGAACGCCACGGTCCCGGCAACGGTGGCGGCGGTCAGCCCGGCCAGTACCACCGCCGCCGCGGTGCCGCCGAGCCGGGCCGTCCACCCGGTGGTGGCCCGCAGGGCGTGCGCGGCGGCCAGCCAGAGCGGCCACAGCACGGCCGGCAGCGAGATCTGGAGCACCGACAGGTAGCGGGCGTTGCCGAGCGGGTCGGTCGCGGCGAGCGGGCTGCGCACGTACGCCAGAAGTGTCAGCACCGCGCCCGCGACCAGGGCGAGGATCGCCACGGCCCGGACCCGCGCGGCGTGGTCGGCGGCCCGGCGGTACGCGATCAGCCCGAGCGCGGCGGCGGCCACCAGCAGCACCGGGTAGAGCACGCCGAACCACTGCGCCCAGCGCGCGCAGCCGTCCATCGGGCACAGGCCCGACGCCAGTGGCACCCCCTCCAGCAGCCCGCCGCGCAGCCGCTCGGCCAGCGACGGCGCGACGCCCTCCTTGGTGCTGATCTCGTGGAACACCGACAGCGAGTCCTGCCCGGGCGGCGCGACGAGGTTGTCCTTGACCACCGGGGCGATCCCGGCCAGGAAGCCCGCGACCAGCAGCACGCCCGGCCAGCCGATCAGATCCCGGGGCACCGCCACCGCGAGCACCACCGCCGCGACCAGCAGGTACGGCGCGATCAGCCAGTCCGACCACAGCGCCAGCCCGGCGAGCAGCCCGAACGCGCCGGTGGCCAGCCAGTGGTGCCGGATCCGCCGGCCGCCGAGGGCCACCGCGATCAGCAGCATCGCCAGCACCGCCGGCTTCACCTCCGGGCGGCCGCCGACCACTGTGAGCTGGTCGCGGACCACGCGCTCCGAGCCGAGCGCCAGCAGGCCCACCACGGCGACCGCGAGCCAGGGGGAGAACAGGCGACGGGTCAGCCGGTACGCCAGCCACAGGAAGATCGCGAAGAGCGCGAGCAGCGGCAGCCGCAGCACCGGCCAGCTCGGCCCGGCCCAGCCGACGAGCGGCGCGGCCAGGTACGACTCCAGCACGCCCATGTAGCGCTGGCCGTAGAGGAAGACCGGCCGCTCACCACCGGCGGCGATGTGCAGCGCGGCCAGGCCGAACGTGGCCTCGTCGCTGTTCGACGCGGGCACCGTGAGCAGCGTCAGCACCAGCCGGTAGCCGACCCCCGCGGCGCCGAGCAGCAGCGCCACCAGCGCCGGCGCGTCCGGACGCGGTCGTACCGGGTTCCGCTTCGTCGTCGACACGACCAACGCCCCCGTCGTCGTCCCGACCGCAGTCTGTCACGGCGGCGCCCGGCGCCGGGGCGGATCGGCGTGGATCACTCGCGTGGCCCGGCCGGTCCGGTTGTGGCACTGTTGCCGTGTGCCGCCCACACCACCGGACCAGCTGGCCGTCCCGCAACTGCACCGCGCCGCGCGCTTCGAGGACGCCGTGCACGGCCTGGTGGAGCGCCGGTTGCGGCGCACCGGGTGGCAGCCCAACATCATCGCGTACGCGGGCTACGGCGCCCCGGGCTGGGCGCGCGTGCTCTGCCGGGTGCTGCTGGGCCGCCCGGACACGCGGCGGCGGGGCCGGCTGGACAAGGTGCGGGGCTGGCGCAGCTTCGCCACGCTGCCCGCCAAGCACATCACGGTGACCATCGAGGCCGACGGCGTGCGCCAGGAGGTGACCGCCGACCGCAGTGGCTTCGTCGACACCGTGATCGAGGCCGACTTCACCCCCGGCTGGGGCTGCGTACGCCTCAGCGTCGCCGACGCCGAACCGGTGGAGGCGCTGGTACGCATCCTCGACCCGGCCGTCCGCTTCGGCATCCTCTCCGACATCGACGACACCGTCATGGTGACCGCGCTGCCCCGGCCGCTGCTGGCCGCGTGGAACACGTTCGTGCTCGACGAGCACGCCCGCACCGCCGTGCCGGGCATGGCCGTGCTGTACGAGCGGCTGGCCACCGCCCACCCGGGCGCGCCGGTCTTCTACCTGTCCACCGGCGCGTGGAACGTCGCGCCGACGCTCACCCGGTTCCTGTCCCGGCACCTCTACCCGGCCGGGCCGCTGCTGCTCACCGACTGGGGACCGACCGCCGACAGGTGGTTCCGCAGCGGCCGGGAGCACAAGCGGGCCACGCTGGCCCGGCTGTCCCGGGAGTTCCCCGAGGTGCGATGGCTGCTGATCGGCGACGACGGGCAGCACGACCCGGAGATCTACCGGGAGTTCGCCGCCGCGCACCCGGACAACGTCGCGGGGGTGGCGATCCGGCGGCTGTCCCCGACCCAGTCGGTGCTGGCCGGTAGCCTCCCGGCGCCCGCAGGGCGGTCGTCGTCGGGCCCGATCGGTCAGAAGTGGCTGAGCGCCCCCGACGGTGCCGGCCTCTGGAAGCTCCTCCGCGAAGCCGACCTGGTCTGACTCCTGCGGCCACCCGGCGACGGGCGGTCACGCGCCGACAGCCTGGGTGTGGAGAGCGACCGCCAGATCGCGGTCATTCCGACGCCGAGATATCACAGCGCGTAGTGCTGACCGGGAAGCGACTCCCTGATACGGATATGACTCAGAGGCATATTTATGCCTCTGAGTCATAACGGCTCAAGACGAAACCTCCAGACGGCGGCTCGGCCCGGTTGGCCGCCTTCCCCGTGACCCGTGCGTCCCCTTGGCCCGCCGGCCGGGGTTTGGCCGCCGTCCGGGGTTGGCCGCCGTCCGGGGGGGGGGGGGGGGGGGTTGGCCGCCGTCCGGGGTGGCCTGCCGCCGCCGTGGGCCGCCCGGCCGGCTGGGCTGTGCCGTCAGGCCGGGCGGAGCCAGAGGACGCCCAGCGGCGGCACGCGCAGGGAGACCGACGCGGGCAGGCCGTGCCACGGGACGTTCTCGGCGTGCACCTCGCCCAGGTTGCCCACCCCCGACCCGCCGTAGTGGTGGGCGTCGGTGTTCAGCGCCTCGGTCCACGTCCCGCCGGCCGGCAGGCCGATCCGGTAGTCCTCCAGCGGCAGCGCGGAGAAGTTCGCCACGCACACGAGCGTCTGCCCGTCCGGGGCGATCCGGATGAACGACACCGCGTTGTTGGCCACGTCGTCCCCGGCGATCCAGCGGAAGCCGGCCGGGTCGGTGTCCTGCGCCCAGAGCGCCGGGCTCTCCCGGTAGACCCGGTTCAGGTCGGCCACCAGCCGCTGCACGCCCGCGCGGGCCGGATCGTGGGTCAGGTACCAGTCGAGGCCGCGCTCCTCGCTCCACTCCCTGTCGTCGGCCAGCTCGCAGCCCATGAACAGCAGTTGCTTGCCCGGGTGCGCCCACATGTACGCCAGCAGCGCCCGCACCGTGGCCAGCCGCTGCCAGGTGTCGCCGGGCATCTTGCCGGCGAGCGAGCCCTTGCCGTGCACCACCTCGTCGTGGCTGATCGGCAGCACGTAGTTCTCGCTCCACGCGTACGCCAGCGAGAACGTGAGCTGATGGTGGTGGTGCTGCCGGTAGACCGGGTCCTTCGAGGTGTAGAGCAGGGTGTCGTGCATCCAGCCCATGTTCCACTTGAACCCGAACCCGAGCCCGCCCTCCGAGGTGGGCCGGGTGACGCCGGGCCAGGCGGTGGACTCCTCGGCGATCATCAGTACGCCCGGGTGGTGCCGGTAGACGGTGGCGTTGACCTCCTGGAGGAACGCGATGGCCTCCAGGTTCTCCCGGCCGCCGTGCACGTTCGGCGCCCACTGCCCGTCCTGCCGGGAATAGTCCAGGTAGAGCATCGAGGCGACCGCGTCCACCCGCAGTCCGTCGATGTGGAACTCGTCGAGCCAGTACAGCGCGTTGGCGACGAGGAAGTTGCGCACCTCGTTGCGGCCGAAGTCGAAGACGTACGTGCCCCAGTCGGGGTGCTCGCCGCGACGCGGGTCGGGGTGCTCGTACAGCGGGGTGCCGTCGAAACGGGCGAGCGCCCACTCGTCCTTCGGGAAGTGCGCCGGCACCCAGTCCAGGAGCACGCCGATGCCGGCGGCGTGCAGCCGGTCCACCAGGTGACGGAAGTCGTCCGGGTCGCCGAACCGGGCCGTCGGCGCGTAGTAGCCGGTGACCTGGTAGCCCCACGAGCCGCCGAACGGGTGCTCCATCACCGGCAGGAACTCCACGTGGGTGAAGCCCATCTCCAGCACGTACGCGGTGAGCTGCTCGGCCAGCTCCCGGTAGCCGAGGCCGGGCCGCCAGGAGCCCAGGTGCACCTCGTACACGCTCATCGGCTCCTGGTGCGGCGCCTGCCGGGACCGGCGCGCGAGCCAGTCCGCGTCGCCCCACTCGTACCGTGACTCGTGCACCACCGACGCGGTGGCCGGCGGCACCTCGGTGCGCGCGGCCATCGGGTCGGCCTTGTCCCGCCACCGGCCGTCCGCGCCGAGGACGCGGTACTTGTAGCGGCTGCCCACCGGCATGCCCGGCACGAAGATCTCCCACACGCCGCTGGAGCCGAGCGAGCGCATCGGCCACCCGTCGTCCGGCGCCCAGCCGGTGACGTCGCCGATCAGCCGCACGGCCCGCGCGTTCGGCGCCCAGACGGTGAACGCGACGCCCTCGTCGAACACCCGGGCGCCGAGAGCCGCCCAGAGCCGCTCGTGCCGCCCCTCGCCGATCAGGTGCAGGTCGAGGTCGCCGAGCGTGGGCGGATAACGGTACGGGTCGTCGTGCGTCGTGCCGTCCACCTCGACCCGGTAGTCGAGCACCTCGCCGGGGAGGACCGCCTCGAAGACACCGGCGTCGTGCACCCGCTTCATCGGGTGCCGCTCGCCGTCGGCGAGCACCGCCACCTCGCCCGCGCCCCGGCGCAGCGTCCGGATCGTGGTGCTCCCGTCGGCCGGGTGCGCGCCGAGCACGGCGTGCGGGTCGTGTACCTCGCCGGCGATCAGCTGGTCCATCGGGCGTCGTCCTTGTCGGCCGGTGCGGTCGGGGCGGTGCCGCCGGAGAGGTCGGCGGGCACGTCTTCCACTGTCAGGTCGGGCGCGGTCGGCTGCTCCGGCTCGGCGGCGGTCGGCGCGGCCGGCTGCGGGGGCTCGGGTGCGGCCGGGCGGCGCACTGTGAGCACGTGCGCCGGTTGCAGGTACGGGTCGAGGCGCACCGCGTTGCGCTGCCCCCAGTCGTACTCGGCGCCGGTCAGCTCGTCGCGCACGGTGAACCGCTCGTGCCAGTCCAGGCCGAGCGCCGGCATGTCGAGCGTGGTGTTGCCCCACTGCACCTCGCGTGAGTCGAACGAGCAGACCACGATCACCGTGTTGCCGGTTTCCGGGTCGTGCTTCGACCAGCACAGCAGCGCCGGGTTGTCGATGTCGTGGAACCGCAGGTTGCGCAGCCGGTGCAGGGCGGGGTTGTCCCGGCGTACCCGGTTCAGCGTGGTGACGAACGGCGCCAGCGACCGGCCCTGCGCCAGCGCGGCGTCCCAGTCCCGGGGCCGCAGCTCGTACTTCTCGTTGTCCAGGTACTCCTCGGCACCGGGGCGCGCGACGTGCTCGAACAGCTCGAACCCCGCGTACATGCCCCACGAGGGGGACAGCAGCGCCGCCAGCACCGCCCGGATCTTGAACATCGGCGGGCCGCCGTGCTGCAACGACGAGTGCAGGATGTCAGGCGTGTTGGGCCAGAAGTTCGGCCGCATCCAGTCGACCGAGGCGACCAGCTCCTCGCAGTACTCCCGCATCTCGGCCGCCGTCGTGCGCCAGGTGAAATAGGTGTACGACTGGGTGAAGCCGATCTTGCCGAGCCCGTGCATGATCGCCGGCCGGGTGAACGCCTCGGCCAGGAACAGCACGTCCGGGTCGACCTTCTTGACCTCGGCGATCAGCCAGTGCCAGAAGTCGAACGGCTTGGTGTGCGGGTTGTCGACCCGGAAGATCCGGATGCCCTCGCCGACCCAGTGCAGCACCACCCGCAGCACCTCGGCCCGGATGCCCTCCGGGTCGTTGTCGAAGTTCAGCGGATAGATGTCCTGGTACTTCTTCGGCGGGTTCTCCGCGTACGCGATGCTGCCGTCGGCCCGGGTGGTGAACCACTCCGGGTGCTCGGTGACCCACGGGTGATCCGGCGCGCACTGCAACGCCAGGTCCATCGCCACCTCCAGCCCCTGCTCGGCGGCGGCCGCGACGAAGTCGCGGAAGTCCTCAGGCGTACCCAGATCGGGGTGGATGGCGTCGTGGCCGCCCTCGGCCGCGCCGATCGCCCACGGCGAGCCCACGTCGTCCGGCCCGGCGGTGAGCGCGTTGTTGCGGCCCTTGCGGTTGACCCGGCCGATCGGGTGGATCGGCGGCAGGTAGAGCACGTCGAAACCCATCGCCGCGACACCCGGCAGTCGCTCCATAGCGGTGGCGAACGTGCCGGAACGCGCGGGCGCGTCGACTGTGGCCGGGACCGCGCCCTCGGAGCGGGGGAAGAACTCGTACCAGGCGGAGAAGATCGCCCGCGGCCGGTCCACCCACAGCGTGCGCTCCTCGCCGGTGGTGACCAGCTCGCGCACCGGGTGTTCCCACAGCAGGTCGGCCAGGTCCAGCGCCGCGCTCACCCGCCGCGGCAGGTCCAGGTCGTCGTCGGCCAGCGCCCGCACGGCTTCGCGTACGCGATCACGGTCGGCCCTCGGCACCAGGTCGAGCGCGGCGGTGAGCACCCGTACGCCCTCGGCCAGGTCGTTCGCCAGCTCGGCCGCGCCCTGGCCGGCGGCGAGCTTCTTCGTGACCGCGTTCTGCCACGTGAGGTACGGGTCTCCGAACGCCTCCACGGCGAAGCGCCACAGGCCCACTGCGTCCGGGCGGATGGTGGCGTGCCATCGGTCCTGGCCGGGTTCACCCGGGCGCATCCGGGTGAACGGGCGGGCCGCGCCGTCCGGGCCGAGCCAGACCACGTTGCACCCGAGCGCGTCGTGGCCCTCGCGGTAGGCCCGCGCCGACACCGGTACGACCTCGCCGACCACAGCCTTGGCCGGGTAGCGACCGCAGGAGACGACGGGGGAGACGTCTTCGATCGGGAACCGTCCAGTCACCCGCTCAACCTACTGCGCGAGATCCTCTCGCGCTCGGCGACTTCACCTCAGCCCTCAACCCGCTCACGAGGGCGTCGAGTCCGTGCCGGTGAGGCACCCGTGCCGTTCCACCGAACGAGCGTGGGCTGCGGTGAGTGGAACGCTATGGGTGTCAAAAGGGCGCTGAGGCACCCATGGCGTTCCACCGAACGGGTGGCGGACTTCCGGCGGCCGGCCCCGGTGCCACGAACGGCCTCTTCCCGCGCCTCGGGCACAGGGTCGGCGGGCTCCGGGCGCTCTGGCCCGTCCGACAGCGACGTTCAGGTCGACCGCTGGGCGACGAAGACGAACTCCCGGCCGGGGCGGTCGGGCGCGTCCCGCACGTCGAGCACCCGGTAGCCGGCGGCCGCCAGGCTCGCCTCGACCTCGTCCCGGTCGCGGAACCGCAGCGTCGAGTCCGACGTGACGACGGCGCCGTCGGCCGGGAACCGGTACGTGAACCGGAAGGTCACGAACGGCAGGTCCACAGCGGTGACCTCGAGACGTCGTTCCACCGGCCCGACGCCCGGCACGTCCCGGGTCACCGGCGCGGTGTCCGCCGCCCACTCCTCCCACGCGCGGCGCTCGGGACGGCGGGTCTCGAACACGAGGTGCCCGCCCGGCCGCAGCGCGCCGTGCACGCCCCGCAGCGTTCGCGCCCAGTCGTCGTCGGTGCGGAAGACCTGAGCCACGTTGCCGGTCATCACGGCCAGGTCGGCGCGCAGCGGTGGCAGCGTCGTGGCGTCGCCGTGCACCCAGCGCACGCGGCCTTCGCGGTCCTTCGACCGGGCGACGGCGAGGGACGCCCCGGCCGGGTCGACCCCCACGACGGTACGGCCGTGCGGGGCGAGCAGCAGGGCCAGGTTCCCGGTGCCGCAGCCGAGGTCGAGCACCACGCGCGCGTCCAGCTCGTCGGCGATCGCGAGGTACGCGTCCAGGTCGTCCCGGTCGCCGTCGAACGCGTCGTAGACCGGCGCGAGCCGAGGATGGGCGAAGATCGCATCCGGCATCCGGGGACTGTATCCGCCGCCGACCGCGACCGGGCGGGCTGTTAAGAAGGGGCCCTTCCTCTACCGGAGGCGTTAACAAGGTGCCCTTCCTTACACGCCCACCGAGCGGTACACCTCGATCGTCTGGCGGGCGATCGCGTCCCAGGAGAAGTGCTCCACCGCCCGTCGCCGCCCCGCCGCCCCGAACGCCGCGATCCGCTCCGGGTCTCCCAGCAGCTCGTTCATGCGCGCGGCCAGGTCGGCCACGAAGCGCTCCGGGTCCAGCGGGGTGCCGGAGCCGTCGCCGGCCTGCTCGATCGGCACCAGCAGCCCGGTCTCGCCGTCGGCCACCACCTCGGGGATGCCGCCGGTGGCGGTCGCCACCACGGCGGTCTCGCAGGCCATCGCCTCCAGGTTGACGATGCCCATCGGCTCGTAGACGGACGGGCAGGCGAAGACCGTGGCGTGGGTGAGCACCTGGATCACCTCGTGCTTGGGCAGCATCGCCGCCACCCAGATCACCCCGGACCGGGTGGCCCGCAGCTCCGCCACGAGACCCTCCACCTCGGCGGCGATCTCCGGGGTGTCCGGCGCGCCGGCGAGCAGCACCAGCTGGGTGTCGGCGGGCAGCTCCCGGGCCGCGCGCAGCAGGTACGGCAGGCCCTTCTGCCGGGTGATCCGCCCGACGTAGACCACGCTGGGCCGGACCGGGTCGATGCCGAGCCGATCGAGCACGTCGGTGCCCGGGTCCGGGGCGTACTGCGCGGTGTCGATGCCGTTGTAGACCACGCGTACCCGGTCGGGGTTCACCGCCGGGTACGCGGTGAGCACGTCGCGGCGCATGCCCGCGCTCACCGCGATGATCGCGTCGGCCGCCTCGAACGCGGTCCGCTCGCACCAGGAGGAGAGCGCGTACCCGCCGCCGAGCTGCTCGGCCTTCCACGGGCGCAGCGGCTCCAGGCTGTGCGCGGTCACCACGTGCGGCACCCCGTGCAGCAGCTTCGCGGTGTGCCCGGCCAGGTTGGCGTACCAGGTGTGGCTGTGCACCACGTCGGTGCCGGCCGTCCCGGCGGCCATCTCCAGGTCGACGCCCATGACGCGCAGCGCGGCGTTCGCGCCGGCGAGCGCGGCCGGTTCGGCGTACGCGGTGACACCCTGCTCGTCGCGGGGCGCGCCGAAGCAGTGCACCCGCACGTCGGCGAGCCGGCGCAGCTCACGGGCGAGGTATTCCACGTGCACCCCGGCGCCGCCGTAGACCTCCGGCGGGTACTCGCGGGTGAGCAGGTCGACGCGCATCGGTGCCATGCCCGCACCCTAGTGCAGAGCCGGGTGTCCCACGCGGTGCGCAAGTGTGGGCGTCCGAGTGGTGAAGTCGGTTCCGGGTCGTTAGCGTCTGAGCATGGCTGCCAAGGTGCTCGCGATCGTCCTGGCCGGCGGGGAGGGCAAGCGCCTGATGCCCCTGACCACCGACCGGGCGAAGCCCGCCGTCCCCTTCGGCGGGATGTACCGCATGGTCGACTTCGTCCTGTCCAACCTGGCGAACGCCGGCTTCCTCAAGATCGTCGTGCTGACCCAGTACAAGTCCCACTCGCTGGACCGCCACATCACCAAGACCTGGCGGATGTCGACGCTGCTCGGCAACTACGTCACGCCGGTACCCGCGCAGCAGCGCCGCGGCCCGTGGTGGTTCGCCGGCTCGGCCGACGCGATCTACCAGAGCTTCAACCTGATCAACGACGAGCAGCCCGACTACGTGATCGTCTTCGGTGCCGACCACATCTACCGGATGGACCCCCGGCAGATGGTCGACGACCACATCGCCTCCGGCGCCGGGGTCACGGTGGCCGGCATCCGGCAGCCGCTGTCGACGGCCGACCAGTTCGGCGTGATCGAGGTCGGCGAGGACGGCAAGCGCATCCGCGCGTTCCGGGAGAAGCCCACCGACGCAGTAGGGCTGCCCGACGCGCCGGACGAGATCTACGCCTCGATGGGCAACTACGTGTTCACCACCAAGGCGCTGTGCGAGGCGGTGGAGCGCGATGCGGCGGACAAGACCAGCAAGCACGACATGGGCGGCAGCATCATCCCGATGCTCGTCGAGCGCGGCGAGGCAAACGTCTACGACTTCAAGGACAACGAGGTGCCCGGCAGCACCGACCGCGACCGCGGCTACTGGCGGGACGTGGGGACGCTCGACTCGTTCTACGACGCGCACATGGACCTGATCAACGTGCACCCGGTGTTCAACCTCTACAACTTCGACTGGCCCATCTACACCGAGCAGCCGCCGTACCCGCCGGCCAAGTTCGTGCACGCCTGGGGCGAGCGCGTGGGCCGCGCGGTCAGCTCGATGGTGTCGCCCGGCTCGGTGATCTCCGGCTCGCTGGTGGAGAACTCGATCGTGGCGCCGAAGGTGAAGGTCCACTCGTGGGCGCACGTCGACGGTGCCGTGCTGATGGAGGGTGTCCAGATCGGCCGCCACGCGGTCGTCCGGCGCGCGATCCTGGACAAGAACGTCCACGTCCCGGAGGGCGCCGAGATCGGCGTCGACCTGGAGAAGGACCGCCAGCGCTACACCGTGTCCGACAACGGCATCGTCGTCATCGGCAAGGGCCAGCGCGTCGAGCCCTGAGCATTCCCGCCGCATCCCCGAGGAGGATCCCGCAGTGGCCCACCCCCGTGCCGGCCAGCCCGCACAGCCCGACGACCTGGTCGACGTGCCCCGGCTGGTCACCGCCTACTACGCCGAGCACCCGGACCCGGACGACCCGGCGCAGCAGGTCTCCTTCGGCACCTCCGGGCACCGCGGATCCAGCCTGCGCAACGCCTTCAACTCCGACCACATCCTCGCCGTCACCCAGGCGCTCTGCGACTACCGGCGCGAGCAGGGCCTTTCCGGGCCGCTGTTCCTCGGCCGGGACACCCACGCGCTCTCCGCGCCCGCCGAGGCCGACGCGCTGGAGGTGCTCGCCGCCAACGACGTGACGGTGCTGCGCGACAGCCGCGACGGCTACACCCCGACGCCCGCCGTCTCGCACGCCATCCTCACCCACAACCGGGGGCGCACCAGCGGCCTCGCCGACGGCATCGTGATCACCCCGTCGCACAACCCGCCGTCCGACGGCGGGTTCAAGTACAACCCCACCCACGGCGGGCCCGCCGACACCGACGCCACGAAGTGGATCCAGGACCGCGCGAACGCCATCCTCGCCGCCGGGCTCAAGGAGGTGAAACGCATCCCGTACGCGCGGGCGCGCGCCGCCGCGACCACCGGGGAGTACGACTTCCTCGCCCGGTACGTGGACGACCTGCCCGCCGCGCTGGACATCGACGCGATCCGCGACGCCGGGGTGCGCATCGGGGCGGACCCGATGGGCGGGGCGAGCGTGGCGTACTGGGGCGAGATCGCCGAACGGCACCGCCTCGACCTCACGGTGATCAACCCGCTCGTGGACCCGACCTGGCGGTTCATGACGCTCGACGGCGACGGCAAGATCCGGATGGACTGCTCGTCGCCGAACGCGATGGCCTCGCTGATCGCCGCCCGGGACGACTACGCGGTCTCCACCGGCAACGACGCCGACGCCGACCGGCACGGCATCGTCACGCCCGACGGCGGCCTGATGAACCCCAACCACTACCTGGCCGTGGCGATCGGCCACCTGTTCCGTACCCGGGAGCAGTGGGGCCCGGGCGCGGCGGTGGGCAAGACGCTCGTCTCCTCCTCGATGATCGACCGGGTCGCGGCCGACCTCGGCCGTCCGCTGCTGGAGGTGCCGGTCGGGTTCAAGTGGTTCGTGCCCGGCCTGCTCGACGGCACCGTCGGCTTCGGCGGCGAGGAGAGCGCCGGCGCGTCCTTCCTGCGCCGCGACGGCGGCACCTGGACCACCGACAAGGACGGCATCCTGCTCTGCCTGCTCGCCGCCGAGATCATCGCCACCACCGGCCGTACGCCGAGTGAGCACTGGGCCGAGCTGGCCGACCGCTTCGGCGCGCCCGCGTACGCCCGGATCGACGCCCCGGCCGACCGGGCGCAGAAGGCCGTCCTGGCGAAGCTGTCGCCGGAGCAGGTCACCGCCACCGAGCTGGCCGGTGAGCCGATCACCGCGATCCTCACCACCGCACCCGGCAACGGCGCCGCGATCGGCGGCCTCAAGGTGACCACCGGGTCGGGCTGGTTCGCCGCCCGCCCGTCCGGCACCGAGGACGTCTACAAGATCTACGCCGAGTCGTTCCAGGGCCCGGAGCATCTGGCCCGGATCCAGGAGGAGGCCAAGGCGCTGGTCGACGGCGTGCTCGCCACCGCGTGAACCGGCTCAGCGGGGCGGGGGCAGCTCCCGGCGGCTGAGCTGCTCCCGCAACCCGTCCGGCAACAGCTCCCGCAACTGGTCGGGCAGCAGCGGCAGGTCCAGCAGGCTCAGTTTGAGCTGGTTGCGCTCCTGGTAGCGGCGCGGGTCGAGACGGACCACCCGGCCGGCGTCCTTGACGTACCGGATGTGCACCGAACCCTCGGTCGCCGCCTGCCGGATCAGCAGGCCGTCCATCTCCACCGCGACCGGCGCCGAGTCCGCACGCAGCTCCAGGTGCACCGTCTCGTGCGCGGAGAGCAGCACCGAGCGGGAGATCCCGGCCATCGGTGCGGACGGCGTCACCACCATCGCCTCCGTGGCCGGTGAGATCAGCGGCCCGCCGGCGGCATAGCTGTACGCGGTCGAACCGGTCGGCGTGCTCACCACCAGCGCGTCGCACCGGTAGTAGCCGTACCGCTGGCCGTCCACCGCGAGGGTGGCCGTGACGAAGCCGGCGCCGGGCTGCCGGACCAGGGCGATGTCGTTGAACGCCACCACGTCGTCGCCGCAGACGTCGCAGGCCAGGCAGGCGTGCGACTCGACGGTGAAGTCGTGCTCCACCAGCCGCTCCAGCGCCCGGGGCAGGTCCGGCGGCTCCACCTCGACCAGGAAGCCGACCCGGCCCAGGTGCACGCCGAGCACCGGCTTCGGGTCGCGGACGGCCATCCGCAGTGCGCCGAGCATGGTGCCGTCACCACCGATGCTGATCAGCGCGGCGCAGCGGTCGGCCAGCTCGTCCGCCGCGATCGCCTCCACCGCTGCCGGTACGCGGGCGCGGTCCTCGGCGCGTACCGCGAGGGTGATCCGGTGCCGGGCGGCCCAGTCCGCGACGATCCCCACCACCTCGGAGACGTCCCGGGTGGGGTGCAGCACCAGACCCAGCACGTCACCCGCCACCACTACAGCTCATCACACCGGCGGCGCACGGCAGCGGTTACCGGAACCGGACCATGCCGGGACCCGGCAGCCGTGATCCGAAATCCCCCTTTGGGGTGGTAGTGGCCACTATGGTGTGAACATGCCGGTCCCGTATGGTGTCCAGTCGATCGTCCCCGCCGCCGACGTGGGAGTGCCGTCCCGTGCGGACGCGCCGGGTCTCCGGGTGCGCCCGGCCATCGTCGCGGACGCGGAATGGCTGGCCGAGGTCAGCCAGGCGTCGTTCGCGCGGCATCTGCACGACTACCTGACCTCGGCTCAGCCCGGCGTCGGCCGGTTCTGGGAGGTCGTGCTCGCACACCCGGAGTCGTTCCCCGGCCGGTGTTTCCTGGTGGCCGATGACCAGGACGGCCGGCGGCTGGGCTTCGCCGACCTGACCCGGGTCGAGCCGGGCCTGGCGCACCTGTCCTACATCTGCGTGGTGGAGGCCGCCCGTGGCCGCGGCGTCGCCCGGGAGCTGCTGCGCGCCTACGCTCGCGCCCACCCCGACCTCCGGTCGATGCGGCTGGACGTGTTCGCCGACAACGCCCCGGCCCGTGCGCTCTACGACCGGCTCGGGTTCGCCAGCGACTCCACGACCACGTGGTGGGTCGCCGACCTCGCGCTCGGCGGGGTCGCGCCCGCCGCCGACGTCCGCTTCGACGGGCTGCACGCCGCCCGGGCCTGGCTCGACACGTACGGCTTCGGTGAGCTCACCGTCGTCGCCGGAGACGCCACCCACGTGCTGGGGCGGCCGAGCCCGGGGGTGCTGCGGTGCTTCGACCCGGCGACGCTGCGACGGCCGGCGGTGGTCGCCGCCGTGGTCCGGGCCTTCCCCGGCATCGACCGCGTCCTGGTCATGACACCCGGCGAGGACGCGCCGCCCAGCGCGGTCGGCCCGCTGCGGGCCGTCAACCGCTCGCTCAGGATGTCCACCACCGAGATCCGCGCCAGACTGGAGCTTCCGTGACGCAGACGATCCCCAAGACCGCCACCGACCCGGGTGCCTTCCGCACGCCGAGCCTGTTCTACCGGGCGGCCCGGGAGGGCATGCGCGACCTGCTCGCCCAGCCCGAGGTCTGGCGCGGCGACCGGCGCGACATCCTGCTGCCGTCGTTCATCGGCTGGTCCGCCAACGAGGGCAGCGGCGTCTTCGACCCGGTGACCGAACTCGGGCTCGACCCCGGCTTCTACGACCTGACCGAGGACCTCGCGGTGGACGTGTCCTCGCTGGAGGCACGGCTCGCGGAGCGTCCCTACGACGTCGTGGTGGTCATCCACTACTTCGGCCGTACCGAACGGGCGATCGGCCGGATCCGGGAGCTGACCGACAGGCACGGCGCGCTGCTGCTCGAAGACCTCGCACACGCGTGGTTCACCCACGCGCTCGGCGGGCCGGCCGGCCGCACCGGGGAGGTCTCGCTCTACTCCCTGCACAAGATGCTGCCGATGCCCGGCGCACGCGGCGGGATGATCACCTACCGCGACCCGGGCCGGCTCACCGGGCAGCGGGAGACCGAGCCGGACCTGTCCCGGCACGTGCTCGACCACGACACGCTGGGCATCGCCGCGCGGCGGCAGGAGAACTTCCGCGCCCTCACCGCGCTGCTGCGCGACCTGCCCGAACTCGGCGTCGCGTTCGAGCTGATGTGGCCCGAGCTGGCACCGGACGACGCCCCGCAGACGCTGCCGGTGCGGATCCTCGGGACCGGCCGGGAGAACCGCGACCATGTCTATGCCGAGATGAACCGCGAGGGCTTCGGCATGGTCAGCCTCTACCACACGCTCATCGCGCAGTTGCGGGACCATCCGTCGATGGCACGGCTGTCCCGGCAGATCATCAACTTCCCCGTACACCAGGACGTCGCGCCGGCCGACTACCCGGCGCTGGTCGCGAGCTTCCAGCGGGCGCTGGGCACACTCCCCGAGCGCGGCGCGCTCGCGCCTGCCGGACGTCCGGCGGCACCGGCCCAGAGCGGCGCCTCGGCGCCGCGACCGTCCGGCGTGCCCACCGGCTCGGCCTGAATACGGTCGGTGCCCCGCCCGGCGCGGGCGGGGCACCGACGGGCTCAGCGGACGCCGGTGAGGCGCCGTTCCTGGTCGAGGTCGAGCATCTGCGCCGACGGGTCGACCGCCACGCCCGAGGCGCGCAGGACCTTGCCCGCCGTCCGCGCGAGGATGCGCAGATCGAGCCAGAGGGACCAGTCGAGAACGTAGCGGACGTCGAGTTCCAGGCGTTCGGTCCAGGCCAGGTCGTTGCGGCCGTTGACCTGCGCGAGCCCGGTGATGCCCGGCCGGACCTCGAACCGCTTGCGCTCCCGGTCGGTGTACCAGGGGTCGTAGCGCAGCAGCAGCGGCCGGGGACCGACCAGGCTGAGGTCGCCCCGGAGCACGTTGACCATCTGCGGCAGCTCGTCGATGCTCAGCCGCCGCAGCGTCCGGCCGACGCCCCGGCAGCGGACCCCGTCGGGCAGCAGCCGGCCCTCCGCGTCGCGGTCGTCGGACATCGTCCTGAGCTTGAGGACCCGGATGCGGCGCTCGTACCGGCCGGTGCGTTCCTGCCGGAAGAAGACCGGGCTGCCGAACTGGGCCAGGACCAGCAGCGCCGCGACGGCCACGACCGGCGCGGTCACCACGAGGACGACGAGCGCCACTGTGATGTCGACGAGCCGCTTGAGCCGTAGCTCGACCGACCGCCGGGCGGGGCTCACCGGGAGTGCACCTTCCCGGCGGCCTGCGGGGCGTACTCCCCGGGTGGTCCGCCGACGCCCGCGGCGTGCTCGATGACCTCGGCCATCCGCACCGCGGAGATCCGGTTGTCGAAGTGCCGGTGCGACCGCTCGCGGGCGCGTACGCCGCGCTCGGCGAGACGCCCGGACCGGAACTCGGCGTACGCGTGCTCGATGGCCTGCGCCAGGGCGGCCGGGTCGTCCCGGGGGACCACCCACCCGCAGCTCTCGTCCACCGTCTCCGGCAGCCCGCCGGCGTCGCTGACGATGCTGGGAACGTCCAGCAGCGCCGCCTCGGGCGGCGCGCCGTGGCCCTCGCTCAGTGACGGGCTGACGCTGAGGTCCGCCGCCCGGTAGTAGGGCCGCACGTCGTCGGCGGTGTCGATCCAGCGGACGGAGTGGTCGTCGGCGACCCCGAACCGGCGGATCAGCTCCTGCCGGTGGTCCTCGCCGGCCTGGTCCGAGCCGCCACCGACGAGCATCAGCACCGCCTCGGGGTGCCGGGACCGGATCTCCTGCCACGCGGCGAGCAGGACGTCGTGGCCCTTGAACGCGCGGTCCCGGTGGGCGGCGAGCTTTCGTGGGGGATAGACGTACGCCACCATGATCACGACGAACTGGTCCGGGCTCAGCCCGAGATCCGCGCGGCACTTCGCCCGGGCCTCCGCCCGCGTCGCCGCCGTGTCGTCCGGCAGGTCCGCGGTCGCCCAGGCCAGGTTGAGTCCGCTGGTGACGGCCGGGCGACGCGACGCCGGTACGCCCAGCTCGCCGTAGAGGCGGGAGGTGTAGCGGGTGCCGCAGATGATCGTGCGGTCCAGGCGCCAGAGCAGCCGCTCGACCATCCGGACCGCCCGTGACTCCAGGAAGGCGGGGCCGGCGACGAACTGCACCCGGGCCAGGGGCAGGCCGACGGTCGCGAGCCGCGCGCCCAGCGTGGCCGCGTACAGGTGGTGGTAGAGCACCTGGGGGCGCAGACGGCGGACGAGGCGGCGCAGCCGCCACAGCTCGGACAGCGTGCTCAGGCTGGGCCGGAAGCGGAACGAGAACGGCGACGCCACCGTCCGGATCCCGGCCTCGGCCAGGCGGTCGTTCAGCCGGCCGCCGGGCGGGCAGATCACCACCACCTCGTGGCCGCGATCCCGCAGGGCGCAGGCCTGCGGGATGGTCCAGAGTCCGCCGTAGTTCGTCTTGACGATGACGGCGACGCGCAGTGACCGGCGCCCGGGCGGGTCGCCGGCGACGCCGGACCGGGGATCGTGCCTCACGTGTTCGCCTCCAACAGTCGGCGCGACGTCGTTCGCCGCTCCACCCAGGGCAACGAGCTTTGTGGTGTTTAGTAACCAACGTCGGATTCTCTCGTTGGCCCTGCGGAGAGAGCACCGGCGAGCGGTAGGAGCGCACGTGAGAGTCGTCGTCACGGGGGGCGCCGGTTTCATCGGTTCCAACCTGGTGCGGGCCCTGTCGGAAACGGGCCGGGTCGCCGAGATCGTCGTCGTCGACGACCTCTCCACCGGGTCGGTGGAGAACCTGCGCGGGCTTCCGGTGGAGTTCCTGATCGGGACCGTCCTGGACCCCGCGCTGCTCGACCGCGCGATGGCCGGCGCCTCCAGCGTGGTCCACCTCGGAGCCCTCGGCTCGGTGCCCCGCTCCATCGACGACCCGCTGCGCAGCCACCACGCGAACGCCACCGGCACCCTGACCGTCCTCGACGCCGCCCACCGCAACGGCGTCCCGCAGTGCGTGCTGGCCTCCTCGTCCTCGGTGTACGGCGCCAACCCGGTACTGCCACGCCAGGAGGGCCTGCGGCCCATGCCGGTCAGCCCGTACGCGGTGTCGAAGCTGGCCACCGAGGCGTACGGGATCGCGTTCGCCAACTGCTACGGCATGGCGGTCCTGCCGTTCCGCTTCTTCAACGTCTTCGGACCGAGGCAGGCGGCGAACCACGTGTACGCCGCAGTGGTCCCGCGGTTCGTCACCGCCGCCCTGGAGAACCGGCCGTTGCAGGTGCACGGCGACGGGCGGCAGTCCCGGGACTTCACCTACGTGGGCAGCGTGACCTCGGTGATCGTGGACGCCGTGCTGCGGCAGGTGGCGGCCCCGGACGTGGTGAACCTCGCGTTCGGCGCGCGCATCTCCCTGCTCGACCTCATCGCCGAACTGGAGACCGTGCTGGGGCGGCCGCTGGACGTCGTGCACGTGCCGGCGCGGCCCGGTGACGTCCGCGAGTCCCAGGCCGACCACACGCGACTGCGCGAGCTGTTCCCGGCCGCGTCGCCGACGCCCTTCGCCGAAGGGCTGCGGGCTACGGTCGAGTGGTTCCGGTCGCTTCGGGTCGACGAGCCCGTCGGGTCCGGCACGTCCGGCTGATCCCGACCCGATCGGAGCCTCATGGCCAGGATCCTGCTGTTCGGCGCGTCCGGCTTCCTCGGCCGGGCGGTCGAAGCGGTCCTCGCGGAGCACTTCACCGTCGTCGCGCCCAGTCGCCGGGAATGCGATCTCGTCGCCGCGGACCGGTCGCGGCTCGCCGCGTTCCTGCGCCGGGCACGACCCGACGGGGTGGTCAACTGCGCCGGCCGGATCGCCGGGACGAGCGCGCAGTTCGTCGAGTCGCACACTCTGATCACCGCCAAGCTGATCGACTGCGTGGCCGAGGTCTCGCCCGGCGTGCGGCTGGTCCGGATCGGCTCGGCGGCCGAGTACGGGGTCGTCCCGCACGGCGCCGTCGCGACCGAGACCGACCCGGCCCGGCCGGTGAGCGACTACGGGATCAGCCAGCTGGCCGCGACCGACCTCGTGCGGCTGGCCGCCGCCAGTGGCCGGGTCGACGCGGTGGTGCTGCGGGTCTTCAACCCCGTCGGGCCCGGCTCGACCAGTGGCAACGTGCTGGGACGGGCAGCCGAGCTGCTCCAGGCGGCGTTGGCCCGGGGGGACCGGCGGATCGAACTGGGGCTCAACGACTCCTACCGCGACTTCGTCGACGTCCGGGACGTGGCGGAGGCGGTGCTGGCGGCGCTCAACGCCCGACGGCTGCCGGAGTCGATCTACAACGTGGGCAGCGGACAGGCGGTCGCCACCCGGGAGGCAGTCGAGATGCTGGCCCGCCATGCCGGGTTCACCGGACGCTTCGTCGACGGGCTCCGCTCGCCGACTGCGGACCGGTCCGCGGCGGTGCCGTGGATGTGCGCCGACATCAGCCGGATCAGCGACGCCCTCGGCTGGGCGCCGAGATACCCGCTGGGCGAGTCCCTGGCCGCGTTGTGGGCAGCCCGCTCCCACGTCACGGCCGGCTCCGGCACCCGCCACGTGACGGTCAGCGCGCGTCCGGCACCAGTTCCGCCGTCGGCGCCGGTGCGGTGAGAGGTGCCGCCACGCGGGCCCGCCGGTTGAGCCGTACGCGCAGGACGACCAGAACGACGACGGAGAGCAGCGCATACAGCGCGATCGAGGCGGTCGCCGCGCCCATCGTTCCCCAGCGGGAGATGGCGAGGCCGTAGCAGGCGACCGACGCCACGGCGGCGAGCAGACCGACCCCGGCGGCCTGTTTCGTGCCCCCGGTGCCGAGCAGGGCTCGGCTTGCGATGCCGAAGGGCGCCAGGCACAACTCGGCGAGCAGGAGCGGCACGATCAACGGGCGGGCGGACCCGAACTCCGCGCCGAAGACCGGCACCACCAACAGCCAGCCGCCAGCCGCGACGACGGCGCCGCTGACGAGCGTTGCCAGCAGCGTGTAGCCGATCGCACGGACGGGCCAGGGATCGCCGTCGCGCTGCGCGGCCTGCCGCTGCGACAACTGTCCGATGGCGGCCGGAAGGAGGCCGACCACGCTGCTCAGCGTCGCGGCCAGGGCGTAGATGCCCACCGCGCCGGGACCGACGAGGACACCGAGCAGGTAGCGGTCGGCCCGCTGGAGGAAGCTCGTCCCGAGGGAGAACCCCAGAGACGGGGCGCCCATCCGGATCAGCCCGGTGACGTCCCGCCGCCGCGCCCGTGCGAACCGCGCCAGCCCTTGGCCGCGTACCAGCGTCCACTGCGTCACCGCCACCGCGAGCAGCGCGGTGGCCTGGCACATCAGGAGGAGCCACACCTGCGCCGAGACGACGACCGCGATGGCGATCCCGATCAGGCCGGCGGTGGTGGCGGCGATGTTCCACACCGCGCCCCGGCGAAAGTCCCCGTCCGCGAACCGGAGATCGGTGAGCTGGTCGAGCGCGATGTTGGCGGCGCCGCCGAGCGCGACCGCGGCGAGCAGCCGTACATCGGTCAGCGCGGGGCCGAGCAGCGGCGCGGAGAGACGGACCGCGGCGGCCGCGGCCGCCCCGGTGCAGACCGCGGCCACCACTGTCATCCAGCAGTACGCGGAGAGCAGTTCGTCGCGGCGGTGCCGGGAGGCGGCCTGCGGCAACTGCGCGCGCATGGCGGTGCCGCAGCCCAGGCGGCCGACCAGCATCACCACGCCGGCGACCGTGAGGACCAACACCATGACGCCCCGGTCGGCCGGCCCCAGCGCCAGGGTGGCGAGGACGGCGACGCCGCTGCTGCTCAGGGCGGCGATGCCGTTGGCGCCGGTCAGCAGGACGATAGTGCCCAGATGGCGGCGGCTCATCCGGTGGGCACCGCCGGCCGGTCCGCTCCGCCGCGCGGCGCCACGGTGTTCCGGCCGTAGATGGCCAGGTGCTGCTCGACCGACCGCTCCATCGTGAAGACGCTGTCCTGGAAGGCCGCCAGCGCCCGCCGGCCGCCCCTCGGCCGTCCCGGCACGAGGCCCAGGCGGTGTACGGCGTCAGCCCAGGTCTCGGCGTCGGCGTCGACCGGGACCAGGGCGACACCGGCGAGCTGGTCGTCGATGAACCGTGCGCCGGGCAGGTCGGACGCGACCACAGGGGTGCCGACGGCGCGGGCCTCCAGGACTGTGCCGGGCAGACCTTCGAGCGCGGAGGGTTGCAGCAGGAGGTCGGCCTGGGCCAGGAACTCCCCGACGTCAGCCCGCGGACCCACCAGGTGCATCCGGTCGAGTACGTCGTGCCGGGTGGCGGACTGCCGGACGGCGTCGTCGTCCCGGTCGTCGTGCGGACCCACGAACACGGCCCGGCAGCCGATCCCGCGTTCGCGCAACGCGGCGACGATCGACGGCACCATCGACCGCCGCTTGAGCGGGTGCGGGCGGCCGATCACCACGCAGACGAGGTCGTCCGGGGCGGCGCCGATCTCGTCGCGGAGCCGCAGCGTCGACCGGCGGTGCAGGCGGCCCAGGTCGAGACCGTTGGGCAGCACCCGGCACCGCGGGTCGTTCTCCCACGACGGCCGGTAGCACGAGGTGAGAGCGCCGGGGGCGACGCCGAGCACGTCCGTCGCGCAGAAGTGGATGAGGCGCACCATCACGCCCCGCTGCAACCGGCGGCGCAGGCTGTCCGGATGTCCGTCGCGGTCGGACCGGAAGTGCGCGATCCGGATCGGCACCCGCGCCAGTGCCGCGAGGAACAGCACGAAACCGGAGAACGTCGCGACGTCCGAGTGCACGGCGTGCGGACGGACCTGCCGAAGCAGGCGGTAGAAGCGGACCGGGAACCGACGGTCCAGCCGGATCGGGTGGATCCGTGAGCCCAACTGCTCCACCTCGTCGCCGCGCGCGCCCTTGACGCCGCTGAGCGTGACGAAGGACGTCCGCACCCCGGACGCCGCGAGCCGGGGCAGCAGTTCTATGGTGCGCTGCTCGGCGCCGCCGATGTCGAACGCGCCGAGGACCCGTACCACGCGGATCTCCGGAGGCCGGGGGGCCGGCGCGCCGGACGCGCTCGTCGTCGCCGGGTCGCTGTGGCTCGCGCTGGACATCGTCTCTCCCGTGTCGGGCCGGCCGGTCCTCATACCGGTCGGTTCTCCTGCTCGACGGACTCCACGGCGGGGGCGGCGGACTGCGGCAGCGGACGGCGGTTCGCCATCAGGTCCCGGGCCGCCCGGTAGAACTCGCTGCGCCGCGGCGTCAGCCGGTCCGCGGCGAACTCGTGGGCGACCGCGAGGTTGCGACGCGAGGCGGCAGCCATGGCGTCGGGGTCCGCGAGGGTACGGCGGATGGCGTTGGCCAGGCTGTCGGGGTCGTCCGGCGCAACCAGCATCTCCGGTGGCAGCAGTTCGGGTATGCCACCGACACGCGAGCCGATGGCCGGCAGCCCGCGGGCCATCGCCTCGATCAGGGCCCGGGGCAGGCCCTCGGTCCGGGATGGCATGACGAACAGGTCGGCGGCGTCGAGGTGCCGGCGCAGCGCCTCGACATCGGTGATCAGGCCGGCGAACGTGATCCGGTCGCGGACCCCGATGCGGGTGGCCAGATCCTCCAGCACCGGCTGGCAGCGCCCGGGGCCGATGTGCACGTGCCGTACCGGCGGGGCCGAGGACCGCAGCAACGAGATCGCCTCGATGAGCGTGTCGATGCCCTTGTAGAGCTGTTCCAGGGAACCGACCGACACGAGGGTCACCGGCCCGGCCGGCAGCCGGGGCGGGCGGGGCTCCCGCACGAACGCCGCCGGCGGCAGGTTCACCGAGCTGAGACCGATGGAGAGCGCCCCCGGGCGGGTGGGATACCGCTCCTGGAGCGAGCGCTTCGTCTCGTACGACACCGCGACGGCGGAACGGCACTGACGCCGGAGGTTGCGGGTGCTCCACACACGCAGGAAGGGCCGCAGCGGGTGCTCGATCACCCCGGGGGCGAAGACCGCGTACGGGTCGCCGATGACCTCCATGGCGTAGGCGAGACCGCGACGGGTGATGTGCCGGTGCATCAGCGTGGCGATCGACGACGGCGCCCGGAGCAGCACCGCCTCCGCGTCCGCGGCGATCCGGCGGACGGCCCGGTCGATGCGGGGCAGGCGTCGCAGGTACTCCTGCGGTCCGAGGTAGTGGGGGATGGGTGCCACGGTCACCCCGTCGCCGTCGACCCGGACCGCGTTCGGCGGGATCTCCGGTACGTCCCGCGCCCGGGCCACCACCCGTACCTCGTCGAAGGCCGCCAGGTATCGCGCCCAGAGCGCGTAGCCGGTGCCGAAGTCCACCCAGAATCGGTTGTCCGGAGTGCGGAGGTACCGGCACTCCTCGGTGATGGTGAGCCTCACGCGAGATGTCCTATCGGTTTACGGGAACCAGGTCGCCGTGCGGGACGCGCGCCTCGGGGCGCGCGGTCGGCTGGACGGAGCGGCCCTTCAACGAGCCGAGCCAGATGACGGTGTAGAAGGCGACGCCGTGCAGGAGAGTGGCGAGCAGGCTGGCGCTCTCCCCGCGGAACCCGTACATCCAGCTGATCGTGTAGAGGATGCTCGCGTAGGCGTAGACGTGGCCCTGCGCGGCGCGGAAGAAGAGCAGCCGGTGCCCGAGGGTCAGCGCGGCGAAGACGACGGGTACGCCGAGGTACCCGAAGTTGGCGTACGCCTCCGCGGTCAGCGAGAAGCCGAAACCCGACGACGAGCCCGGCAGCCAGGCGTCGACCAGCCAGGACATGAGCATCGGCCGTTCCGGGACCAGCGCCGACGGCATCGCGGTGAGGAAACCGTTGAGGTAGCTCTCGCCGGGCCACAGTCGCAGGCTGTCGGCCGCGTTGGTCAGGACGAAGGTGTCCACGAAGAGGGTCGAGCCCTCGTTGAGAACCTTGCTGAGGTTCAGCGCGTCCCCGCTGCGAACGGCGCTGAGATAGGTGGCGGCCAGGACGAACGCGACGCCGGCGATGCCGAACTTCGGCGAGATCCGTCGCCGTTGCAGCAACAGGACGTGCAGCACGACGGCGAAGAGGACGAAGAGGAAGTCCCGTTCGCTGGTGGCCAGGCAGTAGAGCACGTAGAGGCCGAGGTTCACCCAGTAGGCGATCCGGGCCGGGCGCACCGCCCGGGCCAGGAAGTAGATCGAGCAGGCGCACATCTCGACGACCAGGTAGCGGGTGTGCAGGGGACCAGCCAGTTCGATCCGTCCGAGCTTGTCGGCGGCCAGCATCGCCGGGCCACGGGTGACCAGGATGGCGAGGGTGTACGCGGCCAGTCCGTAGAGCACCACCGGAAGGACCGGATTCTCGCGCGGTGTCCGGCCGAGTGCGGTCAGGTCCGGCAGCCGGTCCCGGACCGGCATGAGCAGGCCGACCAGCGTCACACCGCCGAGCGCCAGCGCCAGCACGAGGCAGGCGGCCGGGATCTTGTCGGTGACGATGCCGATGTAGATCTCGTTGCCGAGGGCGTAGTTGATCGCCGGTCCCAGGCCGAAGAAGGCGAGGTAGGCGAAGACATAGGGCAGGAGATCGGTGCGACCGGACCGGAGGAACAGGGCCAGCAGCATCGCCAGACTGACCGCGAGGGTCAGCCATATCGCGGTGGTGGTGCTCAGCTCCACGGAGACTCCAAATCGGTGTACGGACACTCCGGACCGGGAGCGGCCGGGGGCGAGAGCGGATTCCGCTCCACATGCGTGCCGGCTGCATTCAAATGTCTAGCAGGAAAGGTCTCCCATAGGCGGCGATTGCGTTTATCGCATTGACTTGGACGGTGCCGTAACCCGTTCGCCCGTCACTCGTTCCTCGACGCATTCGAATCACTTTCGGATGCGATTCTCCGGATGGTCAGCGTGCGGCGAGGAATTCGTCGAGCGCGCCGAATAGCCGGTCCGCGTCGGCCCCGAGCAGGGTCGACCCGCTGGGCAGGGAGACGCCGGTGGCGAAGAGACGATCCGCCGCG
Organism: Micromonospora aurantiaca ATCC 27029; assembly: GCF_000145235.1. Classification (NCBI taxonomy): domain Bacteria; kingdom Bacillati; phylum Actinomycetota; class Actinomycetes; order Micromonosporales; family Micromonosporaceae; genus Micromonospora; species Micromonospora aurantiaca (nom. illeg.). Next base: position 2,256,405 of record NC_014391.1, read on the forward strand.
CCGCTCAGGACCGCCTCGTGCCCGCGATGAGCGGGTTGCTGGTGCATGGGCTTGAACATGGGACGCGTCTCGATGTCGTGCCGGGCCAGGTGCGCGGCCAGCTCGTCGGCCCGCCACCCGGCCCGGGCGGGGTCGACGACGAGGGTGGTGAGCCAGCAGTTCGACCCGGGGTCGCCGTCGCCGAGGATCCGGGTGCCGGGAACCGCGGCGAAGAACTTGGCGTACCGCTCCCGTATCGCCCGGCGACGCTCGATCATGCCGTTCAGCCGCCGTAGCTGTGCCCGCCCGAGCGCGGCGAGCAGATTGCTCAGCCGGTAGTTGTAGCCGACCTGCCGGTGTTCGTAGTGCGCGACCGGTTCCCTGGCCTGGGTCGCCAGGTGGCGTGCCCGGTCGATCAGGTCGCCGTCGTCGGAGACGAGCATCCCGCCGCTCGAGGTCGTCATGACCTTGTTGCCGTTGAACGAGAAGACACCCAGCCGGCCGAACGTGCCGGCGTTGCGGCCGCGCCAGGACGCGCCGAGCGCCTGTGCGGAGTCCTCGACCAGCGGGACGTCGAAGTCCGCGCAGACGGGCAGGATGCGGTCGTAGTCCGCGCAGCCGCCGTTCAGGTCGACCGTCATCACGGCTGCCACGCGGCGGCCCTGCTCCCGCAGCCGGCGCAGCAGCGGCGGCAGCAGCTCGGGGTCGAGGTGCCCGGTTGCGGCGTCACAGTCCACGAAGACCGGCTCGGCCCCGGTGTACCGCACCACGTTGGCGGTCGCCACGAACGTCATGGTGGGCACCACCACGACGGAGCCGGGCCCGGCTCCGATCACCGTCAGCGCCAGGTGCAGGGCGGCGGTCCCGGAGCTCACGCCGACGGCGTGGCCGCTGCCCACCCGGTCCGCCAGCTCGCGTTCGAACGCGGCCAGGTCGGGCCCGTCCGGCGCGACCCAGCCCGAACGGACCGCCGCCAGGATGGACGCCTCCTCGGCCGGACCGACGTCCGGCGGAGAGAGATAGATCCGTCTGCTGACACTCGTGCCGTCCTGCTGATGGGCGGGTCGAGCCATCAGTGAGTAGTCCTGTGCCACGGTGCTGGTCTCCGATGGAAGTGTGGGTGTCACCCGGCGACGCGCAGGGAAACGGGACGCACGCGCGGACCTGATCGTCGCGCCGCTGCGACCTGGCCCGTCGAGTCGGGACCGACTGGTTCAACGCGCCGACCGTGGCGGCCGTTACGGTGTGCCGGCCGACTGCGGCCGACGCCTCACGGCCCGGCGGGCTCGGGCAGCGGGCACCGGTATTCGGGGAAGTAGTCCGAGGACGCGGACCAGGCCGGATCCCGCCGGGATCCCTCCCGCCGGTGCGCCGTTGACAGCCGCCGGTACGCCGGCTCGTCGAGCACCCGCGTGCCCAGGTGGAACGGGACCAGACCGTTCGGTGCGAAGGCGCGCTTGTACCGGAAGATGCCGTCGTCGGGGGCGTACCCGCCGCCCAGGACGAACCGGATCCGCCCCTGAGCGCGTCCCCATCGGCAGATCTCGAACTTGAGGAGATCGTTGGGCCGCAGGTCGAACGCCGCCTCGTCGGTGCCGCCGAGGTACGAGTAGAGGTTGAGCGCGGAGACCAGCACCAGTTCGGTCGAGACGACGCGTCCCTCGTACACGGCGTGGAAGAAGGCGAATTGGCCGGGCAGTTCGTCGACGATCCGCTCGAAGAACTCGCGGGGGAAGTAGTAGCCGCTCGCCGCGGCGCGCCGGTCCATCGTGCGCTCGTAGATGCCCAGGAAGTCGTCGAGCCGCCCCCCGTCGAGATCGACCACGACGATGACGCCGTTGCGGCGGGCCTTGTTGACGTTCTTGCGGACCTTGTGGTCGAACTCGCGCCACATCTCCTCTTCGCCGGTGCGCAGGTCGCGGACCACGTTCACCAGCTTCTGCCGGACCGGTCCCGGCGGGGGCAGCCGGTCCTCGTCGAAGAGCGTGAGCCGGGTGACCTCGGAGACCACCTGACGCGACCCGCACCAGGCGTCGAACGCCTCCCAGAACTCCTTCGCGTCGAGTTCGGTCGCGCCCTCGGCGAAGGCGCCTCCGTAGCCGTACGCGTTGACGACGTCCCGGTACCGTCGCCCGGGCTCGGCGAGGTGCGGCGCGTCGACCGGGCGGAGCAGGAACGGATACAGCACGAAACCGTGCTCGGTCCGGGCGTACGCGGCCAGCGGCTCGTCCTGCGGCCCGGCGAACAGCCGGAGGTAGGCCGGGTGGGCGAAGACCTCACGCCGGTCCCAGTCCCGGTGCAGAGCGCGCCAGCGCTCGTCGTCCGCCGGCTTGCGGGCGTCCAGGATCTCCAGTCGCATCTGCGCTCCCCGTCGCCTGGCCACGGCCGCCCCGATGGCGGCCGGCCACGTGTCGTCCGTTCTGGGTAACGAGGATCGGCCGGGACGGTGTCGACAGGTGGCCGGGCCGGGTCAGGGCCAGTCGTCGCCCGCTTCGAGGCGCGCGCCGAGCAGCGCAGTCAGCGGAAGGGACTCCCCGTCGCGCCCGCCGCGGCCGATGACGAGTGACGGCGTGGACGGCTCCGGCCGGGCGCCGAGCAGCCGGGCGCGCAGCCCGGCCGGCACGGTCAGCAGGTAGTAGCGGCCCTCGGTGTCCACCGCCCGGCTCCGGGCCCGGTCCACGTACCACCCGACCAGCGGGGTGCGGTAGCGGCCGCGTCCGCTGTAGGGCGTGGCCACGAGCCGCTCGGTGCGCAGGCCGCGCCCGGCGGCCTCGGCCGCGAACCGGGCGACCAGCTCCGCGGCCTCGGCCTGCTCCGCGGCGCGCTGCCGGGCGTCGGCCTCGGCGTGCGCCCGCACCGCGTGGCGTCGCCGCTCCCGCCACCGCTCGTCGTCGTCGGCACCCACGACCGCGAGGGTACGCCCACAGCCGCGCCCGCCCGACCCGGCCGCTCCCGGGCCGGGCGGAGAAGGCGTGCCCGGTCGTCGCGCGACCACCCGCCGCCGCGTGGATCGTCTAGAGTGCTGACGTCCGTCGCGCCCATCGAGGAGCCTGGTTCGTGCTGCACATCCGGGTGATCGCACCAGCGGACCGCTCGTCCGACATCGCCGACATGCTTGCCGCGGACCCCGGTGTGACCCACCTGGTGGTGTTGCCGGGCGCGGCGCGTCAGCCGGCCGGCGACTACATCACCTGCGACGTGGTCCGGGAGAGCGCCGACGGTGTCCTGCGCCGGCTGCGGGAGATGGGGGTCGAGGCGCGCGGGGCGATCGCCGCCGACGACGTGGAGCTGACCCTCTCGGCCGCCGCGGACCGGGCCGCCGAGGCCGCTCCGGGCCACGGTGACGACGCGCTTATCTGGGACGAGGTCGCCGCGAAGACGGGTGAGCAGACGGTGCTCACCGGCATCTTCCTGGCGCTGATCGTCGTCGCCACCATGATCGCCGGCATCGGCGTGCTGCTCGACCAGCCCATCCTCATCGTCGGTGCGATGGTCGTCGGCCCGGAGTTCGGCCCGCTCGCGGCGCTCTGCGTGGCGCTGCTGCGCGGCAAGGGGGGTGTCGTCGTCCGGTCGGTGCAGGCGCTCGTCGTCGGCTTCGTGGCGGCGATGCTCGCCACCGTGGTCAGCACCTGGGCGCTGGACGCGGCCGGTCTGGTGAGCCGGGAGATGCTGCTGGCCGAGCGGCCGTTGACGGACTTCATCTGGCGCCCGGACGCCCTGTCGTGGGTGGTCGGCCTGCTCGCCGGCATCGCCGGGATGCTGTCGCTGACCTCGAAGAAGTCCGGCTCCCTGGTCGGCGTCCTGATCTCGGTGACCACCGTGCCGGCGGCCGCGAACGTGGCGGTCGCCGCCGCGTACGGCGTCTGGCACGAGGCGGCCGGTTCCGCGCTCCAGCTGGTCGTCAACCTGGCCGCCATCGTGCTGGCGGGTCTGCTCACGCTGCTGGTCCAGCGCTCCTGGTGGCGGCGTGTGGCGCGGCGGTCCCGGCAGCCGGTGCCCCGGCAGCGGGCCGACCGTGACCCCGCGTCCGCCCGGACCGATCCGTCGTCGGGCGGGCACCGGTCGAGCTGACTCGTTCGTGACGTCAGCCCGACCGGCGGCCGCAGACCGTCAGGCCAGACCGGCGCGGCGCAGGGCCTCCGCCATGGCGTCGTTCACCGGCGCCGCCGCTCCGCCACCTCGTCCCTGCCGCGGCGACTGACCACCGCGCGAGCCGCCCCGTTCGCCCTGGCCGCCACGCCGGGCGCCGGCGTCGCCGCGCTGCCCGCCACGGTCGCCGCGCTGCCCGCCACCGTCGCCGCGCTGCCCGCCACCGCGCCGGCCGCCGCGCTCCTCGCCGCCCGGACCCCCGGCCGCGGGACGGCCACCGGTCGGCGCCTCGTCGTCGAGCCGCAGCGTCAGCGAGATCCGCTTGCGCGGCACGTCCACGTCGAGCACCCGGACCTTGACCACGTCGCCGGACTTCACCACGTCGCGCGGGTCCTTGACGAAGGTGTGCGACATGGCCGAGACGTGCACCAGTCCGTCCTGGTGCACGCCCACGTCGACGAACGCGCCGAACGCGGCCACGTTGGTGACCACGCCCTCCAGGATCATCCCGGGCTGCAGGTCGCTGATCTTCTCCACGCCCTCGACGAACGTCGCGGTCCGGAACTCCGGACGCGGGTCGCGGCCGGGCTTCTCCAACTCGGCCAGGATGTCGGTGACGGTGGGCAGACCGAACGTGTCGTCGACGAAGTCGGTCGCGCGCAGGCCGCGCAGGATGGCCGACCTGCCGATCAGCGCCCGCAGGTCCTGCCCGGTGGAGGAGAGGATGCGGCGCACCACCGGGTACGACTCCGGGTGCACGCTGGAGGAGTCCAGCGGGTCGTCGCCGCCGGGGATGCGCAGGAAGCCGGCGCACTGCTCGAACGCCTTCGGCCCGAGCCGGGGCACCTTCTTCAGCTCCGCGCGGGTGCGGAACGGCCCGTTGGCGTCGCGGTGCAGCACGATGTTCTCGGCCAGCCCGGCGCCGATGCCGGACACCCGGGTGAGCAGCGGCGCGGAGGCGGTGTTGACGTCCACGCCGACGGCGTTGACGCAGTCCTCGACCACCGCGTCGAGCGAGCGGGACAGCTTCACCTCGGACAGGTCGTGCTGGTACTGCCCGACGCCGATCGACCGCGGGTCGATCTTCACCAGCTCGGCCAGCGGGTCCTGAAGACGGCGGGCGATCGACACCGCGCCGCGCAGCGAGACGTCCAGGCCGGGCAGCTCCTGCGAGGCGTACGCGGACGCGGAGTAGACCGACGCGCCGGCCTCGGAGACCACCACCTTGGTGAGCTTCAGCTCCGGGTGCTGCTTGATCAGATCGCCGGCCAGCTTGTCGGTCTCCCGGCTGGCGGTGCCGTTGCCGATCGCGACCAGCTCGACGCCGTGCGCGGCGGCCAGCGTGGCGAGCGTGTGCAGCGACGCGTCCCACTGCCGGCGCGGCTCGTGCGGGTAGATGGTGTCGGTGGCGACCACCTTGCCGGTGGCGTCGACCACCGCCACCTTCACGCCGGTACGCAGGCCCGGGTCGAGGCCCATCGTCACCCGTGCCCCGGCCGGCGCGGCCAGCAGCAGATCACGCAGGTTGGTGGCGAAGACCCGCACGGCCTCCTCCTCCGCCGCCTGCCACAGCCGCATCCGCAGGTCCGCGCCCAGGTGGATCAGGATCCGGGTACGCCAGGCCCAGCGCGCCGTGTCGGCCAGCCACCGGTCGGCGGGCCGCCCCTGGTCGCTGATGCCGAAGCGTCCGGCCACGGCGGCCTCGTAGCGGCTCGGCCCGGTGGCCGCGTCGGCGTCGCCCTCGGCCTCCGGGTCCATGGTCAGGTCCAGCACGCCCTCCTTCTCGCCCCGGAACACGGCGAGGATGCGGTGTGAGGGCAGCTTCGGGTACGGCTCGGCGAAGTCGAAGTAGTCGGCGAACTTCGCGCCGGCGGTCTCCTGGCCGTCGCGTACCCGGGAGACCAGCCGGCCCCGCGACCACATCTGCTCGCGCAGCGTGCCGATCAGGTCGGCGTCCTCGGCGAAGCGCTCGATCAGGATGGCCCGCGCCCCGTCCAGCGCGGCAGCGGCGTCCGCGACGCCCTTGTCCGGGTCGGCGAACCCGGCGGCGACCGTCTTCGGGTCCTGGGCCGGATCGGCCAGGAGCGTGTCCGCGAGCGGCTCCAGCCCGGCCTCGCGGGCGATCTGCGCGCGGGTGCGCCGCTTCGGCTTGTAGGGCAGGTAGATGTCCTCCAGGCGGGACTTGGAGTCGGCGGCGAGGATCTGCGCCTCCAGCGCCTCGTCGAGCTTGCCCTGGCTCCGGATCGACTCCAGTACCGCCGCGCGGCGCTCGTCCAGCTCGCGCAGGTAGCGCAGCCGCTCCTCCAGCGTGCGCAGCTGCGCGTCGTCGAGCAGGCCGGTGGCCTCCTTGCGGTAGCGGGCGATGAACGGCACTGTGGCGCCGCCGTCGAGCAGCTCGACTGCCGCCCGTACCTGCCGTTCGGCGACGCCGAGTTCCTCGGCGATCCGCTGGTGCACAGACTGGGTCACGATCTGATCCGCCTTCTCGGGTGGGTTCCGTCGTGCATTCTGCCGGTTGCTGCGGCACGTGCCGCACCGGCCGGACGGCGGGTCCGGGCCGATATCCCGAAAACGGACTTCCAGCCTCAGAAACCCCTCTAGCCTCCAATCAGGTGATTTCCTACGGTTGTCTGGAGCCCGGGTGAGCGCTGAGAAAGTGGTCGTCATCGGTCAGGGGTACGTCGGTCTCCCGCTGGCCATGCGGGCCGTCGAGGCCGGCTTCGACGTGGTCGGGCTGGACGTCGACGCCGACCGGGTCAAGCGGCTCGCCTCCGGCGAGTCCTTCGTGGAGGACATCCCCGCCGACCGGCTGGGGCGGGCGCTCGGCAGCGGCCGCTACCTGCCGAGCACCGAGTACGCAGACGCCGAGGGCTTTGACGTCTGCGTCATCACGGTTCCGACCCCGCTGCGCGACGGCACGCCGGACCTGAGCTACGTCGAGCAGGCCGGCCGGGGTATCGGCCCGCACGTGCGGCCGGGCAGCACAGTGGTGCTGGAGTCGACGACGTACCCAGGCACCACCGAGGAACTGCTGCGTCCGCTGCTCGAAACGGCCAGCGGGCTGCACGCGCCGGGCGACTTCCACCTCGGGTACAGCCCGGAACGCATCGACCCCGGCAACCCGACCTGGCGGTTGGAGAACACGCCCAAGGTGGTCTCCGGCGTTGACGCGCCCGCGCTGGAACGGGTGGACGGCTTCTACCGCCGCATCGTGGAGCGGACCGTTCCGGTGTCCTCCACCCGGGTCGCGGAGCTGACCAAGCTGATCGAGAACACCTTCCGTCAGGTGAACCTGGGCCTGATCAACGAGCTCACGGTGCTCTCCCACCACCTGGGCATCGACGTCTGGCAGGCGATCGATGCCGCGGAGACGAAGCCGTTCGGGTTCATGCCGTTCCGGCCCGGACCCGGTGTCGGCGGACACTGCCTGCCGATCGACCCCTGCTACCTGTCCTGGCAGGTCAAGCGGCGTCTCGGCCGTCAGTTCCGGTTCATCGAGCTGGCCAACGACGTCAACCACGAGATGCCCGAGCACGTGGCGCAGCGGGTGATGACCGGCCTGAACCGCACCGGCCGTGCCGTCAACGGCGCGCGCCTGCTGATGCTCGGCCTGGCGTACAAGAAGAACACCGGAGACATGCGGGACTCGCCGGCGGTGGACGTCGCCCGGCGGCTGTGCGACCTCGGCGCGGACGTCCGCGCCGTCGAGCCGTACGCCGAGGCGCACCAGATCCCGGGTGGGGTGCTCGTCGTGCCGCTGACCGAGCAGGAGGTCGACGCGGCCGATGCGGTGGTCGTCACGACCGACCACGACGTCTTCGACTACGAGATGGTCTCCCGCCGCGCCCGCTACGTGTTCGACGCCCGCAACCGGTGCTCCGGACCGGTGGTCGAGCGCCTCTAGGCACACCCTGCCCGCCCCGCCGTCGGCTGCGCTAGCGTGGCGATCATGGAGGCACCTGCGGATCCGCGGGCCCGGCGGCTGTTCGGCGGCAGCGCCCGGGCGCTCGGCGACCTGGCCGCCGGCCCGTTCCGGGCCGACCGGGACCGGATCGTCGGGTCGCCGTTCTTCGCCCGGCTGGGCGGCGTGACCCAGGTGATCAGCCCTGGTGGTTCCGGGCTGCTGGTGCACAACCGGCTCACCCACAGCCTGAAGGTGGCCCAGGTGGCCCGGGCGATCGCGGAGCGGCTGACGGCCGACCCGGCGCACCGGGACCTGCTGGACAAGCTCGGCGGCTGCGACCCGGAGGTGGTGGAGGCCGCCGCGCTCGCGCACGACCTCGGGCACCCGCCGTTCGGGCACCTGGGGGAGCGGGTGCTCGACCGGCTGGCCCGGCAGCGCCTCGGGCTGCCCGACGGCTTCGAGGGCAACGCCCAGTCGTACCGGATCGTCACCAGCACCGAGATCCGCGGCGCGGCGACCACCGGGCTGGACCTGACCGCCGCGGTCCGGGCGGCCATGCTGAAGTACCCGTGGACCCGCCTGGACCATCCCGATCCGCACCCGCGCCACCTGGACCCGGCGCCCCGGGGCGCGGCTGCGCCGCCGGAGGACCCGGAGAGCGGGTCGGTGAAGTTCGGCGCGTACCGCACCGAGCTGGACGACCTGCGCCAGGCGCGGGAGCCGTTCGCCGGGCGTATCCCGGACTGGCAGCAGACGCCCGAGGCGTCGGTGATGGACACGGCCGACGACATCGCGTACGCGATCCACGACGTGGAGGACTTCTACCGCGTCGGGGTGCTCCAGCAGGGCGCCGTGGCGGCCGAGCTGATGGCCTGGCAGCGCGAGTGCGGGCACCTGCGGTCGATCACGGCGTCGGCGCTGGAGGGGGCGGGCCGGCGGCCGGGAGCCGCCATCGAGCGGCTGCGCCGGCAACTGCACCGCAAGGACGGCTGGATCGCCGACGACGAGGCGTTCGCCGCCGCCGTCGAGCACGTCCGCGAGGAGCTGGTGGAAGGGCTGCTGGCGCTGCCGTTCGACGGCTCGATCGAGGCGGAGCAGTACGTGGCCCGGTTCTCCGCCCGCTGGTCGACCCGCTTCGTGGACGCCATCACCGTGACGCCGGACCCGGGGGTCCGTTCCGGGTACGTGCTGCTGGCGAAGGCGCAGTGGCACGAGGTGCAGGTGCTCAAGTTCGTGCACCACCGGTTCGTGCTGGCCCGCCCGGACCTGGCCCTGCACCAGCGTGGCCAGGCCCGGCTGCTGGGCACGCTGGTCGAGGCGCTGTGGGAGTGGCTGCTGGACCCGGACGAGGAGTCCCGGCTGCCGCGCCGCCTGCACGACCTGGTGGAGCTGGCCGAGGCGGAGCTGCACCCGCGTACCCCGGACCGGATCGGCCGGGCCCGGGGCCGGGCGATCATCGACTTCGTCGCGCAGCTCACCGACGGTCAGGCGGTGGCGATGCTCGACGCGTTGTCGGGCCGCTCCGGGGCGCTGTGGACGGACGCCTTCGTGCTCTGAGCCGGCGCGGAGCACGAAGGCGTCAGCGCCACCCAGGGACCGCGCCGGGTCAGGCGACCGACTGCCACCACCCGTCCACCGCCGGCGGCTCGTCCACCACGACCCGCTCGCCGGGACGCGGCACGGCCAGCCGTACGTCGCGCGCCTTCGCCTCGGCCCAGAGCCGGTCCACCGGCTCGGACCAGTCGTGCAGGGCCAGGTTGAACGTGCCCCAGTGCACCGGCACCAGCAGTCCGCCGCGCACGTCGAGGTGGGCGGCGACCGCCTCCTCCGGGAACATGTGGATGTGCGGCCACGCCCTGTCGTACGCGCCGATCTGCATGAGCGTCACGTCGAACGGGCCGTGCTCGGCGCCGATCGCGGCGTACCCGTCGAAGTAGCCCGAGTCGCCGGTGTAGAAGACCTTCCGGTGCGCACCGGTGATCGTCCAGGAACTCCAGAGCGTGCCGTCGCGGCGCAGCCCGCGCCCGGAGAAGTGCTGCGCGGCGGTCGCGGTGAGTGTCAGCCCGCCGGCCCGGTGGCTCTCCGACCAGTCCAGCTCGACGATGCGGTGCTCGGGTAGGCCCCAGCGGGCCAGGTGCGCGCCGACGCCGAGCGGCACCACGAACGGCGCGGACTGGAGGTCGGCCAGCGTGCGGACGGTCTCCATGTCGAGGTGGTCGTAGTGGTCGTGCGAGATCAGCACCGCGTCGAGCGGGGGCAGGTCGGTCAGGCGGACCGGCGGCTCGTGGATGCGTCGCGGGCCGACCAGCCCGGACGGGGAGCACCTGTCGCTCCACACCGGGTCGAGCAGCACCCGGTGCCCCTCGATCTCGACGAGCGTGGAGGCGTGGCCGTACCAGACGACGTTCAGCTCGCGGGCCTGGTCGCCGGCCGGCGCGGCGCCGGGGTGCAGCAGCGGCACCGGGCTGCCCGGCCGCCGCTTCTGCTTGCCGAAGACCAGCTCCCGGAGCAGGTTGCGGCCCGGGTCGGCGACCATCGTGGCGCTGGCGCCGGCCGGGTTGTGGAACGTGCCGTCGCGGAAGCGCGGTGACCGGGCCGCCCGTTCCGCCCGGGCGCCGGTGAGCCGGCCGCCGAGCTGGGCCGGTACGTCCCGCGCCGCCCAGGCCATCCCGGCGACGGCGGCCAGCCCGGCGAGCTTCCACACCCGCCCGCCGCGCGTCCGGTCCGGTTCCCGCCCCGTTGGTTCCCGCATGCTCGTCCCTCCGCCGTGTCCCGTCGTACACGGTAACGACCCTCGTCCCGGTCCGCCCACGGGGCGACCCGCCCGCACGACGGCCCGCCCGCACGACAGCCGCCCACAGGACGTCAGGGCAGCCGGCGGCGTACCGCGGACGCCACGGTCGCCGCGCGTCCGCCCACGGCCCGGACCACCTGGGACACGTCGGGCAGCCATCCGCCCCGGACCGCCTCACCGGCCGGGTTGGGCGTGAACACGATGCCCTGGTGCGCGGCGACCGGCGTCCGGGTCAGTCCGGCCCGGCGCATCAGCGGCCCGACCAGCACGTCGTACACGCCGGGCAGGACTGTGAAGCCGAAGCGCATGACCACGTTGAGCCGGCCCACCGACACCTCCCGGCGGGGCCGGTCGAGGCAGTGGACGATGGCCCGCGCCACCCGTTCGGGCGAGGCGATCGGGGGCGGCGGCCGGCCGACGCGGCCCAGGTAGTTGGCCGCCTGCCGGTAGACGGGCGTGTCGACGCTGCCCGGGTTGACCAGGCAGATCGCGACGCCGGGTGTCTCCCGCGCCTCCTGCTGGAGCGTGCGGGCCAGTCCCTGCAGGCCCCACTTGGCTGCGACGTAGCCGCTCATGTAGGGCGCGGTGATGTGCCCGAGCACCGAGCCGGTGAGCACGAGCGTGCCGCCGCCGGTGGTCCGGAAACGGCGCAGCGCCTCCCGGGCCACCGCCGCGGCGGCCAGCAGGTCGGTGCGGACCACCTGCTCGAACACCTCGGCCGGGGTCTCGTCGAAGCGGCCGTAGGACATCACCGCGGCGGTGTGCACCCAGGCGTCGACGCGGCCGAACTCGGCCCGCGCCGCGTCGGCGAGCGCGGCCACCGCGCCGGGCTCGGTCACGTCCATCGGTACGGCGATCGCCCGCGCGCCCGCCGCCCGGCACTCGTCGCGTACCTCGTCGAGCGTGGCGGGGGAGCGGGCCGCGAGGACCAGCCGGTCCCCGCGGCCCGCCAGCTCCCTGGCGGTCGCCCGGCCGATCCCGCTGGTCGCGCCGGTGACGACCACCGTCCGGGTCACGGCGCGAGCACGACCTTCACGCAGCCGTCCTCCTTCTTCTGGAACATCTCGTACGCGCGCGGCGCGTCGGTCAGCGGCAGCCGGTGGGTCCGCAGGTCCTCGACGCCCAGCGGGTCGTCGTCGCGCTCCAGCAGCGGGATGATCTCGTCGACCCAGCGCCGCACGTGGCACTGGCCCATGCGCAGCTGGATGCCCCTGTCGAACATCTCCATCAGCGGCATCGGGTCCTGCTCGCCGCCGTACACGCCGGAGATCGACACGGTGCCGCCACGCCGTACGGCCTTGAGCGCGGCGTGCAGCACCACGAGCCGGTCCACGCCGGCCTTGTCGGTCATCGCCTGGGCCAGCTTGTCCGGCAGCAGCCCGGCGGCGGTCTGGGCCATCTTGCCCAGCGGCGCGCCGTGCGCCTCCATGCCGACCGCGTCGATCACGGCGTCCGGGCCGCGTCCGTCGACCAGGTCGATGAGCGCGCCGGGTACGTCGTCGAGCTGGCTGACGTCGAGCACCTCGATGCCGTGGCGGCGGGCCATCTCCAGCCGCTCGGGGACCAGGTCCAGCCCGATCACCCGGCCGGCGCCGAGGTGGCGGCCGATCCGGGCGCTGAACTGCCCGACCGGGCCGAGCCCGAACACGGCGAGCGTGCCGCCGGGCGGGGTGTCCGCGTACTTCACCGCCTGCCAGGCGGTGGGCAGGATGTCGGAGAGGTAGAGCCAGCGCTCGTCCGGGCCGCTGTCCGGGATCGTGATCGGGCCGAACTGGGCCTGCGGCACGCGCAGGTACTCGGCCTGGCCGCCGGGGATCGAGCCGTACAGCGAGGTGTAGCCGAACAGGGACGCGCCCTTGCCCTGGCTGGTCACCTGCGTGGTCTCGCACTGCGCGTAGAGCTGCCGCTCGCACATCCAGCACGAGCCGCAGGAGATGTTGAACGGGACGACCACCCGGTCGCCCTTCTTGAGCCGGGTCACGCCGGGCCCGACCTCCTCGACGACGCCCATCGGCTCGTGCCCGAGGATGTCGCCGGGCTTCAGGTACGGCCCGAGCACCTCGTACAGGTGCAGGTCGGAACCGCAGATGGCGGTCGAGGTGATCCGGACGATCGCGTCGGTCGGCTCCTCGATCCGGGGGTCCGGGACGTCCTCCACGCGGACGTCCCGCTTGCCGTGCCAGGTCAGTGCCTTCATGCCTGTCTGTCCCCTCTCCGGTGCCGTCCATCGGACTGCTACCCGGCAGAGGGCCGTTGAATCGGCGGCGCCGGTCACCGTGGCGTGAGGTCGACAGCCACGGCGATCGTGCTGGTGCTGGCGGCGGTGGCGGCGAGGGCGCCGATGTCGAGGCGGCGGCCGGCGCGGTCGGTGACGGCGCCGGCCGCGAGCTGCAGGCCGGCGACGGGCGTGCCGAGCGTCGCCGACGCGGCCTCCAGCAGCCGCCGCCGGGCCACCGCCACGGCGACCCGGAGCGGGGTACGGGTTCCGACGGCCGGATGGGGTGCGCCACGTGTCCGGCCCGCTGCCGGCCGTGGCGGTGGCACACGGACGCGCCGGCGCGGTACCGACAGCCCGTCGGCGATCAGTTCGGCGGCCGAGGTGTCGCCGTCGTACCGGTCCGGCGGCAGCGTGAACGACACGGTCCCGTCCGGGGCGACCTCGACGGAGATCAGGGCCGCCCCGGGCAGGGCCGTGGCCGTCATGATCTCGCCGAGTCCGAGCAGCCCGGCCACGTCCGGCGACGGCGTCCGGGCGGCGGCCGGGTACGCGGCGGTGAGTTCGGCAGCGGCCACGAGGACCGGCGCGGCCAGCACGTACCCCAGGAACGGAGGGAGGGACACGGTCATGGTGCTCACCCGGGCGCTCGTCGTCGCAGCCGGGGACGGGAGGTGCCCCGGCTGCGACGCGGTGGTCAGAACTCGCGGTTGCCGAGCGGGATCTCGATGTTGATGGACTGCCCCTCGGACAGGAACAGCAGGGCGAGCTTGCGCAGGAACTCGTCGAACAGCCAGTAGCACTCCGGTGCGAGCGGGAACGGCAGCAGCGCCTCCCGGACCGCGATGAACGGGCCCCAGCTCGTCCGCAGCAGCGTGTCCCAGAGCAGGTCGCGCGGGATCTCCAGCCAGTTGGCGATCTGGTTGCCGAGCATGAACCGGGTGAACGAGCCGAGGATGGGCTTGCTGAGCAGCCCGGCGTCGATCTCCTTGCCGAGGCCGAGCAGGATGTCGGCGAGCGCGTTGCCCTCGCGGGTGGGCGCGAGGATCGGGTCGAGGACCTCGCCGGCCTGGGAGTTCGCCTCGCTCCACGTGGCCGGGATGTACTCGTCCCTGATGCCGAGCATGTGCGCGGCCACCTGCCACAGGTGCAGGAAGGCCGTCGACTCGGCGGCGGGGATCGGCACCCGCCAGTCGGTCAGTTTCCGCATGACCGTGGTCGGCAGGCTGTGCCAGGTGACCATCATGTCCCGCTGGCTGATCGGGATGTCCTCGGGCGCGACGTCGGCCCACTCGGGCGACTGCGGCAGGAGGTGACGCACACCGGCGTGCGCGAGCCGGGTCTTGACGGCGGTCACGATCATCGAGCCGTCGGGCTGGTACGCGTTGGCGGTGCCGATGTCGTACCCGAGCTTGGCGGTCTTGGAGATGCGGTCCTTCATGTCCGCGCCGCCCTTGGAGTAGTAGACGGCGCGCGCCTCCTTCGGGATGACTGTGCTCATCATGCCGCTGGCCAGGCCGTAGAGCACGCCGAGGTAGAGCCCGCGCTTCTCGTTGAAGCGCACGGCGGTGGCCAGCTTGCCCTGGTCCACCCAGGACGGCAGCACGCGTGCGCGTTCGATGAACGCGCGGACGTCCGCCGGGAGGCCGGAGGGCAGCGGCTGGCCGTTCTTCGTCCACGTCCGCAGCAGTTGGTTGACCAGTGGCGCCTCGCCCCGGTCCAGGAGGGAGGCGACGAGCGGGTCGGCCTCCTCGTCCCACACCCAGCGGGGGTCCACGCCCGCGCCGGCGCCGGCCACCGATCCCTTCGGAGACCAGGTCCACGCCGACCGGGCCTGTGCCGGAGCGGCGACGCTGAGCGCGCCGAGCGCGCCCAGTGCCCCACCGGCCTTCAACATCTTGCGCCTGCTTACCGGTTCCACGTTCACTCCTCGGGGTCGAGGCCGCTGATACGGTGAAACGAATGTTGCGCCCGTGTATCACATGAGAGCACGTGGTAACGGTGTCCACAAGGCTCATGACGACAACTGTCGATGGTTTGCGATGAGGGGAGTCCACGGTGGCGCTGGTCGAGGGGATGCTGTCGGGCAAGGTGGCGTGGGTGACGGGCGCCAGTCAGGGCGTCGGCGCGGCGGTCGCCGAGGGGCTGGCCCGGGCCGGCGCGTCGGTGATCCTCCAGTCCCGGCGGCCGGACGCGCTGGACGAGGTGCGCGACCGGATCACGGCCGGCGGCGGCACGGCGGAGGTGGTCGCCGGTGACGTCGCCGACGAGTCGGCCGCGAACGCCGTGGTGGCCCTGGCGCGGCGGCGGTGGGGGCGGCTCGACGTCCTGGTCAACAACGCCGGCATCAGCCCGGCGCTGCACCGCAGCGAGCGGCTCAGCCTCGGTGACTGGCAGCAGGTGATCGACACCAACCTGTCCGGGGTGTTCGTCTGCGCCCGCGCGGCCGGCGCGCTCATGGTCGAGCAGGGCGCGGGCAGCATCGTCAACATGTCCTCCGTGCACGGTCAGGTCGGCTTCCCGCGCCTGGCCGCGTACAGCGCCAGCAAGGGCGGCGTCGAGCAGCTCACCCGCACGCTGGCGCTGGAGTGGGCGGCGGTCGGCGTACGCGTCAACGCGGTGGCGCCCGGCTACCTGGAGACCCCGATGACCGAAGGGTTGCGCGGCCACGAGCAGTGGTCGAAGCGGCTGCGCGACCGTATCCCGATGGGCCGGTTCGGCCGTCCCGAGGAGGTGGTCGGCGCGGTGCTGTTCCTGGCCTCGGACGCCGCGAGCTACGTCACCGGCAGCGTGTTGCACGTGGACGGTGGCTGGACCGCGCAGTGACCGGCGGGCCGTTTGGTTAGTCCGCGTTCGTCGCCAGGTTGCCGTCACGACGCGATACCGCGCCAGATCACGGCCACTCCTTCCCAGGAAGTTAACCCTCGTTTACAGTGCTGCCATCGGCTGCGGAACCCGCGCGGGCACCACGGCGAGGGGTGCGGCCAGCCCTGCCACCACCAGGCCCGGTTGCGTGTGAAGGAGTAGCCCATGGACCCCGCCCACGTCCTCGCCGAGGACTGCGCCAAGAAAGCCGCCGACCTGACTGTCCCGGCGCTGCTGCACCGCAACGCCACCGAGTACGCCGACCGGCCCGCGCTGACCACGCTCGGCCGGGACGACACCCGCACCTGGGCCGCGCTGCGCGACGAGGTCGCCGAGCTGTCCGCCGGCCTGGCCGAGATCGGCCTGGAGGCCGGGCGGCACATGCTGATCATGATGTCCAGCCGCACCGAGCACTGGCTCGTCGACCTCGCCGCGGTCCACCTGGGCGCGGTGCCGTCCACGATCTACCCGACGCTCAGCGCCGAGCAGATGCGCTACCTGGCCCGGCACAGCGCCGCCCAGGTGCTCGTGCTGGAAGGGCCGGCCGAACTGGAGCGCTGGCGGCCGATCCCGGCCGACCTGCCCGACCTGCTGCGGGTGGTGCTGGTGGACGAGCCCGCCGAACCGGCCGGCGACGCGGTGCCGCTGTCGCGCGTGCGTACCCTCGGCCGGGCCGCACGCGAGGCGGACCCGGACGCCTTCGAGCGGCGCTGGCGCACGATCCGGCCCGAGCAGCCGGTGACGCTGCTCTACACGTCCGGCACGACTGGTAACCCGAAGGGCGTCGTGCTCAGCCACCACAACGTGATCTACCAGGCGGTGGCGCTGGATGCGATGGTGTCCGTCCCCGACCACGCGCCGACGGTGGCCTACCTGCCGCTCGCGCACATCGCCGAACGGTTCCTCGGCATCTACAACCCGATCTACCGCGCCGGGCACGTGACGATCTGCCCCGACGCCACGCAGCTCGTCGCGGCGCTGCGCACCGTCGGCCCCGCCTCGTTCTTCGGGGTTCCGCGGGTCTGGGAGAAGATGGCCGCCGGCGTCCAGGCCCACCTGGCCGCCGCCGAGCCCGCGGTCCGCGCCGCCGTCGCCGCCGCGACCGCGGTGACACTGGAGGCGTACGAGCTGCGCGCGGCCGGAGAGCCGGTGCCGGACGAGCTGGCCGCCCGGGTGGCGCAGGCCCGGGACACCGTGCTGCGGCCGTTGCAGGCCACCCTCGGCCTGCAGAACATGACCTGGCCCGGCAGCGGCGCCGCCCCGATCCCGGTGGACGTGCTGCGGTTCCTCGCCGGGCTCGGCGTCGACGTGCTGGAGGTGTGGGGTCTGACCGAGACCACCGGCACCGCCACCCTCAACACCCCCGACCGCTTCCGCACCGGGACGGTCGGCCGCCCGAACGTGGGCATGGAGGTACGCCTCGCCGACGACGGCGAGGTCCTCGTCCGGGGTCCGCTGGTGTGCTCCGGCTACCTGCGCGAGGACGGCGGCGTCGAGCCGGTCGTCGACGCGGACGGCTGGCTGGCCACCGGCGACGTCGGGACGCTCGACGACGACGGCTTCCTCACCATCACCGACCGCAAGAAGGAACTCATCATCACGTCCAGCGGGAAGAACATCTCGCCGGCGCAGATCGAGAACCTGCTGCGGGCGCACCCGCTCATCGGTCAGGCCGTCGCGATCGGCGACCGGCGGCCGTACGTCACGGCGCTGATCGTGCTGGACGAGGAGGTCGCGCCGCAGTGGGCGCGCACGCACGGCGTCAGCGACCCGCAGCTGCCCACGCTGGCCTCGGACCCGGTGCTGCTGGCCGAGATCCAGGCCGCGGTGGACGCGGCGAACGCGCGCCTCGCCCGGCCGGAGCAGGTCAAGACGTTCCAGGTGCTGCCGTCGGCGTGGACGCCGGAGTCGGGCGAGCTGACCCCGACGCTGAAGCTACGGCGCCGGGTCATCGTCGACAGGTACGGCGACCGGATCGACGCCCTCTACCGGCCGGGCGACGCGGTGGCGGAGCCCGTCACGGAGTAGCGCCGGGTCGATGCCGGGCGGGGGTGGCGGCGCGCCGAGGTCGGCGGGCCGGTACCCCCGCGGGTAGCCGGGATAGGTGCGGTTGCGCGGCGCGCGGGTCAGCCGGCTCACGGTCCGCGCGGGCAGCAGCCGCACCACGGCGGCCCGGGCGCGCAGCGCGCCGCCGGCCAGCGCGGTCAGCGGTCGCGGCGCGGCCGGCAGCCCGAAGGCGGCCCGCATCTCGGGCGGCAGCAGCGCGCGCACCGCTAGCCGCGCGGCCGGGCGCAGCGGCGCCGGGTACCAGGACGCGAACAGATCGAGCGTGTACGCCGCGACCCGCTCGTTGCTCGGCGTGCGGCGGAACGTGTCCCGCTCGTACGCGTCCTTGAACGCCCGGAACGCGTCGAAGTCCGCCGGGACGTCGCGGATGCCCATGCGCGCGCCGACCGCGCGGTAGTAGTGGAACGCGGCCAGCCGCTCGTGCTCGTGCAGCGGGCGCCAGCCGTACCGGTCCAGCCAGTCGATCGGCTCGTAGACGAACGTCGACAGCACGTACCGCATGTCGTCGTTCGAGATCGCGTACCGGCCGTGCGCCCGGTTGACCACCCGCAGCGCCTCCCGGCCGCGCGGCGAGTCGTACCCGTGCTCCAGCAGCTCGGCCATCAGCAGCGCGGTGTCGTCGTAGCGCTGCTGCGCCCGCAGCCGGAACTCGCCGGTCGCGTCGAGCAGCGCGGAGATGCTCGGTACGCAGAACGTGCGCAGCAGCGCCAGCTCCAGTGCCCGCTGGTAGTCGAAGGGGAACTCGTAGCCGGCGGAGAGCCGGTAGATCTCGTGGTGGTCGCGGACCGGATCGAGCGTCTCGATCCGGCGCAACCAGCGGTACCGCCCCTCACGAGCCATCGCCACCACCCCCACCGTCCACCCTTGCCGATGCAGTCAAGCTCCTCTATGTTAATAGAAAATCACATCCCCGGATAACTCGAAACCTGCTTGTGCGCACCTCGCGGGCCGGTGTTCAGGGCGATGTCCGGTCGAACCGGGAAGTGGTGCTAATGGAGAATCTCAGTAGACGAAGCGTCCTGACGCTCGGCGCCGCGCTGGGACTGGTAGCGGTGGCGGACGCCCCGAAGGCGTGGGCGTGGTCGTCGTCCGGCTCGATCGCCGGGACCGACACGGTCACCGACCCGTGGGACGTCTGGGACGACGACACCGACCCGCTCGTCGCCTCGATGCTGGACGCCGGTCAGATCCCGGCGGTGAACACCGCGTTCGCGTCCTGGATCCGCAACGGCGACGCGCTGCCCGCCGGCCTGCCCCCGGCGCTCACCACCTACCTGCGGCGGGTCAACACGCTGCCGTCCTGGGCCGACCAGGCCAAGCTGGACCGCGCCGCCCAGTTCAACAAGCGCATGAGCATGTACCTGTTCCTGCTCTACGGCCTGGGCAGCGGGATCATGAGCACGGTGATCCCGCGCGAGGCCCGCAACGTCTACTGGTCCGAGGGCGGCGCGGACATGAAGTCGCGCGCCGCGAAGACCTTCACCTACGGGTACGACCTGAGCGCCCCCGACGCGTTCAAGGCCACCGGCAGCTTCGTGGTCACCTCGCACAAGACGCGGCTCACCCACGCGGCCGTGCGGCACCTGCTGCCGCAGTCCGCGCCGTGGCGCGGCGTCACCGACCACCCGATCCCGATCAGCAACGGCGACATCCTCATCACCTTCCACAGCCTCGGCACGTACGTGCACCGCAAGCTGCTCGACTGGCGTCGCTGGGGACTGCGGATGTCGGCCGCGGAGGAGGAGGCCTACCTGCACATGTGGCAGGTCGCGCTGCACCTGCTCGGCGTGCGCGACGAGTTCATCCCGAACAGCTGGGCCGCCGCCGAGGAGCAGTCCCGGTACGCGCTGTCCCCGCTGCTCGCGCCGACGCCCGAGGGCATCGACCTGGCCGACATCCTGCTGAACCTGACGTCCTCGGTGGACCTGGGCGTCACCCGGGGATTCCAGCGGGAGTTCGCGCGCTACGTGCTCACCGACCGGATCGGCGACTGGCTGCGGCTGCCCCGCGACTACATCTCCCGGGGCGTGATCGAGGCCGGCTGGCCGACGTACGTGATGTTCCGCGAAGGGCTCTCGCCGCTCATGCCGGAGACGTTCGGCCTGTTCGACAGGTTCATCCGCGGGCTGGCGATGCTGTTCCTCAACAACGGCTCGTCCGCGTCGCACACCCCGATCACGATTCCGGTCATGAACCGGCCGGGCACCTGAGTCCGTGCCGGTTCAGAGCGTCAGGGCGCCGGTGACCAGCGCGGTGACCGCGTCCCGGTGGCCGGGCGAGTCCTGCCAGCGCAGGGCGCGCCCGGCCTCCACCGCCACGCCGAACCCGGCGTGCACGAGCAGCCGGGCCTGCCGCCGGTCCAGGTCCGGCCGGACCGCGCGCAACTGCTGCTCCCAGACCGCGATGTGCTCCCGCTGGGCGAGGATGAGGGGACGCCGTACGTCGTCCGGCAGGCCGGCCACCTCCGCCTCGGCGACGCTGTTGAGGGTGTTGTGCTCGAAGCAGTAGGCCACGTACGCCGCCGCCAGCGCGACCACCGCCTGCCGTGGGTCGGCCGCCCGCTGGAGGCTGCGGTCCACCGCCTGGGCGAGCAGTTCCGCCGCCTGGAGGCAGGCGGCCACGAGGATGTCCACCTTGCCGGGATAGTGGCGGTAGATCGCGGACGGTGCGAGCCCCACCGCCTGGGCGATCTGCGCGTTGGTGACTGTGGCGAACCCGTCCCGGGCGAACAGCGGTACGGCCGCGGCCAGGATCTCCGCACGCCGCGTCCGGGGCACCGGCTGGGCGGGCAGCTCGACCAGCCGCGCCGTCCCGGCAGCGGTGGCCGGATCGGTGGCCACCACCCGCATCGCGGACCGCAGCACCAGATCCTCGATCCGGCGCTGGGCGATCGAGGTGTGGTGCATGGTGACCGAACCGATCACACCGAGCGCGGCCACCGCCCGCAGGCGCTCGTCGGGCAGCGGGTACTCCCGCCGTACCATCTCGGTCACCCGGCCCACGACGTGGCCGAACTTCGCGCGGAGCAGGTGGCGGTCCGCGCGGCCGAGGTAGCGGGCCTCCCACCGGTAGAGGCCGCCGGAGGCGCGGTGCGCGACGGTGACCCGGGTGAGGGCCAGCAGCACGTCGGCCAGCGCCGCGTCCGGCGGCCACTCGTCGATGGCCCCGACCAGGTTGTCCACCATGACGTTGGCGCACTCGGCGAACAACGCGTACTTGTTCGGGAAGTGGCGGTACAGCGCGGGCGCGCTGATCCCGACCGCCGCGGCGATCTCCTCCATCGACGCGCCGTGGTAGCCGCGCTCGCTGAACACCTGCCCGGCCGACTCGACGATGACCTGTCTGCGGTTGCGGGGCCGGGTGGCCGCGGCCGGCCCGGTGGTCACCGGATCGTCCGGGCGGACGCGGACGGGCACGGGACCATGGGTGTCAGTCAACCACAGCGCCTCACGCCGCCCGCGCGCTCGCGGTGACGCCGGTCAGGCGTGCAGGACGGCGAGCGCGAGCCGGGCGGTCTGGTCGTCGTAGCCGGCGGTGCGGTCGAAGCGGCCGAGCCGCCCGACGTCGGTGACGACGTTCAGCGCGGCGTGGACGAGCACACGGGCGTCGGCGGCCGGCAGGTCCGGTCGTACCGCCCGGACCAGGCCCACCCACTCCTCGACGTGCAGCCGCTGCGCGCCGCGCAACTGGTGGCGGTCCCGGTCCGGCAGGTTGTTGTTCTCCGCCAGGTACACCGCGACCAGGTCGCTCTGGCCGAACGCGAAGTCGACGTAGGCGCGTACCACCCGGTGCAGCGCGTCGGCCGGGTCGCTCGCCTCGGCGATCGCCGCGGTGGTGGCCCCGGTGAGCCGGTCGGTGGCCCGGTAGTAGGCGGCCGCGAGCAGGTCGGCCTTGCCGGGGAAGTAGCGGTACACGCTGGACGCCTGCATGCCCGCGGCGCGGCCGATGTCCTCGACCGCGACTGCGTGGTAGCCGTGCCTGTGGAACAGGCGCATCGCCTCGATGAGCAGCAGTTCGCGCCGCGACGCCGGACGCACCGGCCCGGTGGCGGGCATGTCCTCCGGCGCGGTACGCCGCCGGAGCGGCACCGTCGGCGCGTCGGTCCGCAGCAGCGTCCAGGCGACCCGGGTGAGCAGGTGCTCGGTGTCGGTGCCGGTGGCCGCGGCCCGGTACGTGGTCACGCTGCCGAACGCGCTCAGCGCCGCGTTCACCAGCAGGTCGGCCTGCGCGGTGGTCAGCTCGGGACGCAACTCGCGCAGCGGCGCGGCGACGCGGCCGACGAGCGTGGCCATCGAGGCGGCGAACTCCTGCCGGTGCTCGGGCGTCAGGTAGCGGCCCTCCCACTGGTACAGCCCGGCCACCCGCCGCCTGCTCACCGCGACCTCGGCGAGCGCGCGCAGCAGCTCGTCGAGCAGCCCGTCGGCGTTACTCGCCGCCGGCTGTCCGGTCGCGGCGAGCAGGGCACCGACGACCTCCCGGGTGGCGTGCACCAGGATCGCGTACTTGTTCGGGAAGTGCCGGTAGACGGCCGGCCCGCTGATGCCGACGGCGGCGGCGATCTCGTCCACCGAGACGCCGTGGTAGCCCCGCTCGCAGAACAACTCGGCCCCGGCGAGCGCGATCCGGGCCTTGCGGTCCTTGGGCCGTCTGACCGGTGCCGGGGCGGTGTCGCTGGCTGCTTGTCGCACAGCTACACGTTAGCGCCCCCTCGCGTGCATCCGGTGACGCCCCTCGGCCGTTTCCCCGGCGGGGTCGGAGCCGGACAGCGCGGAACGCGTCTTGACAAGCGGCGGCAGGCTCAAGAAAAGTTAGGCGAAATTCGCATGCGGGTGAGCAATGAGGAGCTTGGCATGACGACCGATGCGTTCATCTACGACGCGTTGCGCACGCCGCGCGGGCGGGGCAAGCCGACCGGATCGCTGTACGGGGTGAAGCCGGTTTCGCTGATCACCGGCCTGATCGAGGAGACCCTGCGGCGGATGCCCGGCCTCGATCCGGCGCTGATCGACGACATCGTGCTCGGGGTGGTGTCCCCGCTCGGCGACCAGGGCGCCGACATCGCCCGGACCGCCGCCGTCGCCGCCGGCCTGCCCGACACGGTGGCCGGGGTCCAGCTCAACCGCTTCTGCGCCTCCGGGCTGGAGGCGGTGAACATCGCCGCGCAGAAGGTGCGCTCCGGCTGGGAGGACCTCGTCCTCGCCGGTGGCGTCGAGTCGATGTCCCGGGTGCCGATGGGCTCCGACGGCGGGGCCTGGGCGCTCGACCCGGAGGTCAACTTCACCACCGGGTTCGTGCCGCAGGGCATCAGCGCCGACCTCATCGCCACCATCGCCGGCTTCGACCGGGAGACGGTCGACGCGTACGCGCTCCAGTCGCAGGCGCGGGCCGCGAAGGCGTGGGCCAACGGCTACTTCGCCCGGTCCGTGGTGCCGGTACGCGACCGCAACGGGCTGACCGTGCTGGACCGGGACGAGCACATCCGGGCCGACTCGACGGCGGAGAGCCTCGGCGCGCTGCGCCCCTCGTTCGCCGAGATCGGTGAGAAGGCGGGCTTCGACGCGGTCGCGTTGCAGAAGTACCACTGGGTCGAGCGCATCGAGCACGTCCACACGGCGGGCAACTCCTCCGGCATCGTCGACGGCGCCGCGCTCGTCGCGATCGGCAGCGAGGCGGCAGGCGCCGCCGCCGGTCTCACCCCGCGCGCCCGCGTCGTGGCCACAGCGCTCAGCGGCGCCGACCCCACCATCATGCTCACCGGCCCGGCCCCGGCCGCCCGCAAGGCGCTCGCGAAGGCCGGTCTCGGCGTCGACGACCTCGACCTGGTGGAGATCAACGAGGCGTTCGCCGCGGTGGTCCTGCGGTTCGTCGCCGACCTCGGCCTGAACCCGGACATCGTCAACGCCAACGGCGGGGCGATCGCGATGGGCCACCCGCTCGGCGCGACCGGCGCCATGATCCTCGGCACGCTCGTCGACGAACTGGAACGACGCGGCGGCCGCTACGGCCTGGCCACGCTCTGCGCGGGCGGCGGCATGGGCATCGCGACCGTGATCGAACGAATCTGAGGAGCACGAATGGCAAACACCATCCGGTGGGAGCACGGCGACGACGGCATCGTGCTGCTCACCCTCGACCACCCCGGCCGCTCGGCGAACGTGATGAACGCGGAGTTCGGCGCGAGCCTGGCGGCCACCGTGGACCGGCTCGAAGCCGAGCGTGACCGGATCACCGGCGTGATCGTCACCTCGGCCAAGAAGACGTTCTTCGCCGGCGGCGACCTGGAGACCCTGGTGCGGCTCACGCCCGCCGACGCCGAGGCGTCGGCGGCCGACGCGGCCGCGCTCAAGCAGACCGTACGCCGGCTGGAGACGCTCGGCCGCCCGGTCGTCGCCGCCGTCAACGGATCGGCCCTCGGCGGCGGACTGGAACTGGCCCTGGGCTGCCACCACCGCGTCGTGCTCGACGACCCGGCCATCGAGATCGGCTTTCCCGAGGTCACGCTCGGCCTGCTGCCCGGCTGCGGCGGCGTGGTGCGTACCGTCCGGCTGCTCGGCGTCACCGCCGCGCTGACCGACTGGCTGCTGCGCGGCCAGCGCCGCCGGCCGCAGGACGCGCTCGCGCACGGGCTGGTCGACGAGTTGGCCGCCGACCGGGACGCCCTGATGGCCGCCGCCCGTGAGTGGATCGCCGCCCACCCGGACGCGACCCAGCCGTACGACCGCAAGGGCTACCGGATGCCCGGCGGCACCCCGTCCAGCCCTGGCCTCGCGGTGCAGTTGCCGGCCATGCCCGCGCTGCTGCGCAAGCAGCTCAAGGGCGCGCCCTACCCGGCGCCCCGCAACATCCTCGCCGCCGCCGTCGAGGGCGCCCAGGTGGACCTGGACACCGCGTTCGTCATCGAGGGGCGGTACTTCACCGAGCTGGCCACCGGCCAGGTCGCCAAGAACATGATCAAGGCGCTCTTCTTCGACCTCCAGACCGCCCGGTCCCGCACCGCCGGTGGCGACCACGAGCCGGTACGCAGCGTCGCCGTCGTCGGCGCGGGCATGATGGGCGCCGCCATCGCGTACGTCTGCGCCCGCGCCGGGATGCGGGTGGTGCTCAAGGACGTCACCGCCGAGGGTGCGGCGCGAGGCAAGGCGTACTCGGCGGGCCTGCTCGACAAGGCGGTCGCGCGGGGCCGGTCCACGCCGGAGAAGCGCGACGAGATCCTGGGCCGCATCCACGCCACCGGCGACCTCGCCGACCTGGCCGGCGTCGACCTCGCCATCGAGGCGGTCTTCGAGGACCCGGCGCTCAAGCACAAGGTGTACGCCGAGATCGAGCAGGTCGCGCCGGACGCGCTCATCGCCTCCAACACCTCCACGCTGCCCATCACGCTGCTGGCCGAGGGCGTCAGCCGGCCGGAGGAGTTCGTCGGGCTGCACTTCTTCTCCCCGGTGGACAAGATGCCGCTGGTCGAGGTGATCCGCGGGGAGCGGACCGACGAGGCCACGCTGGGCCGCGCGCTGGGCGTCGTCCGCCAGTTGCGCAAGACGCCGATCGTGGTCAACGACAGCCGGGGCTTCTTCACCAGCCGGGTCATCGGCACGTTCACCAACGAGGGCGTGGCGATGCTGGCCGAGGGCATCCCGGCGGCGACCATCGAGCAGGCCAGCAGCCAGGCCGGCTATCCCGCGCCGGTCCTCGCGCTGATGGACGAGCTGACCCTCACCCTGCCCCGGAAGATCCGCCAGGAGACGGCCGCCGCGACAGTGGCCGCCGGGGGCACCTGGCAGCCGCACGCCGCCGACGCGGTGATCGACCGGATGATCGACGAGTGCGGCCGGACCGGACGCTCCGGCGGTGCCGGCTTCTACGACTACCGCGACGGGAAGCGGGCCGGGCTCTGGCCGGGGCTGCGGGAGCAGTTCGGCGGCACGAACCTGGACACGCCCTTCGAGGACCTCAAGGAGCGGATGCTCTTCATCGAGGCGATCGAGTCGGTGCGGTGCCTGGACGAGGGCGTGCTGACCTCGGTGGCCGACGCCAACGTCGGCTCGATCCTGGGCATCGGCTACCCGAGCTGGACCGGTGGCGTCCTGCAGTACGTCAACCAGTACGACGGCGGGCTGCCGGGCTTCGTGGCCCGTGCCCGGGTGCTCGCAGAGCGCTACGGCGAGCGGTTCGACCCGCCGCCGCTGCTGACGGCCATGGCCGAGCGGGGCGAACGGTTCGAGTAGCGGCGGTCAGAGCGCGGCGGCGAGTCGCTGGGCGTTCATGTACGCGATGGCCTCCACGGAGATCATCGGGTTGACGCCCAGCGACCCCGGGAAGGTCGACGCGTCGGCGAGGACCAGGTTGGGGACCTCCCACGTCGCGCCGTCCGGCCGGGCCACCGACGTCGCCGCGCTGCCGCCCATCCGGGCCGCGCCCATGATGTGCAGGGCGGCCATGGCGACCTGCCCGGGCGCGGTCCCCAGCGTCTCGACGTGCCGGACGAACTCGTCGATGGAACCCGTGCCGCGTTCCCAGACCGGGCCGCGCTGGTGTCCGGACCAGAGCCGCAGCGCTCCGGCCGCCTCGACGATCCGGGCCGCGCCGGCGATCCCTGCTCGCAGATGGGCCGCGTCGTACGGGGAAAGGCGGTAGTGAACCACCGGCTCGCCGTCGCGGCCGACCCGGACCTCACCGCTGTCGCGGTCGCGGGTGATCACGCCGACCCCGGCGAGGTGCGGCAGCGCGCGCATCCGGTCCAGATGTGCCCGTCCGCCCGTCCAGCTCATGAACGACACAGCGGTGGCCGGGTTGGTGGCGGCGGTCTCGTAGATGACGCCGTAGCCGCGGCCGTCGAGGTCGGCGTGTTCGGTGGAGTACCGGGTCTGCATCCCGCCCTCCCACGGCCGGACCTCCTCGGCGAACACGCCCCACACGCCGGTCGCCGGGTGCAGGTGCAGGTGCCGGCCGATGTTCGGGTTGGTGAGCCCGGAGCGGCGGAGCAGGGCGGGTGTCTGCACGCTGCCGGCCGCGACCACCACGGCGCGGGCGCGTACGGCGACCGGGTGGCCGTCCGCGGTGCGGCCGGTCACGCCCGTCGCCCGGCCCGCTTCGACGGTGACGGTCCGCACGTCGACGCCGACGACGAGCCGCGTACCGGCGCGCTCCGCGTCGGCCAGCCAGGTCTTCGTCGCGGACCGTTTGGCGCCGATCCGGCAGCCCAGGCCGCAGCGCCCGCACTCGACACCGGTGTCGCAGCCGTCGACGTTGCGGGGCATCTCGTCGACGTGCCAGCCCAGGCGGTTCAGTCCGCGCTCCATCAGCGCGTCCCGGGAGGAGATCCGGCCGTGCTCGCGGTTGACGCCGAGCCTCGACCACACCGCGTCGAGGCAGCTGTCGTACTCGTCGGTGGCGAACTGCGGCACGCCGAGCGCGGCCCACTCCTCGCGTACCCGGACCGGGGTGGGGAACGACGTGGTGTAGTTCACCACTGTGCCCCCGCCGAGGCACTGCCCCTGGAGGAGGCTGAGCTGGCCCTCGGCGGTGGCGGCGGGGCCCGGGGCGTAGAGCCGGGACAGTCCGGACAGCTCCCCGCCGTCGAAGTCCCGGTCGTCGTAGTAGCCGCCCTTCTCGACGACGACCACGTCCAGGCCGTGCCCGGCGAGGACCGCGGCGGCAGTGCCGCCGCCGGCGCCGGATCCGACGACGACGACGTCGCAGTCCAGCGTGGTCGGCGCGGACGGGTGGACCGGGGTCAGCGGCGGCGCGGGCGCGTCGGGCCGGACCCCGAGCGGTCCGGGGTAGCCGATGGCGTCCCACACGGGCGAGTGCCCGGCCGGCCCCGGCGTCAGGTAGTAGGAGAGGGTGGCGGCGCCCTTGAGCGCCTGGAACAGCGCCCGTTTGGCGGTGATCCGCGAGTGGGCCAGCGCGAGCAGCGTCTTCTCCCGGCGCTCCTGCGACTGCCGGGAGAACGGCCGCGCGGAACCGCCGAGGACGAACTGGGTGGCGGGGGAGTCCCACCGGTCCAGCAGCCGCAGGAACTGCCGGACCTCGGCGGCGCGCGGATTGTGCAGGACGAGTGCGGCCATCACCTCGGTCGCGCCGAGCCGGCTGGCCGACGGGATCCCGGCGCCGTCACCCGGCGCGAACGTGTCGCAGATGCTCGCCAGGGCGGCGCGCTGGCGGTCGGACAGGTGCACGGTGCCTCCGATCGACCGAAGGGCCGGGTGGGTCAGGACATCTGCTCGGACAGGCCGTACGTCTTGGCGATGATCTCGCGCTGGATCTCGCTGGCGCCGCCGTACACGGTGGACACGATCGCCGAGCGGACCAGGCGCTCCATGTCGAACTCGGTGGTGTAGCCGTAGCCGCCCATCATCTGCATCGCGTCCAGCGCGACGCGCCGGGCCGTCTCGGTGGCCTTGAGCTTCGCCATCGAGCTCTCCCGGGGCAGCACCGTGTCCGGTGCCTTGTCGACCTTCGCGGCGGTGTCGTAGACGAGCAGCCGGGCGCACTCGATCTCGGTGGCCAGGTCGGCCAGGCGGTGCCGGATCACCTGGAACGATCCGATCGGCCGGCGGAACTGGCGGCGGTCCTTCACGTACGCCACCACGTCGTCGAACGCGCGCCGGGCGATGCCGAGCACCACGCTGGCGAGGATCAGCCGTTCCATGTTGAGCCCGGCCATCAGCTGCCGCCAGCCGTGGTCGACCCGGCCGACCACCGCGTCGGCGGGGAGCAGGCAGTCGGTGAAGTAGAGGTCGTTGACCTCGCGGCCGCCCATGGTGTCGATGCCGGACACGGTCAGGCCGGGCGCGCCGGCCGGGACCAGGAACATGGTCAGGCCCTGGTGGTCGCCGGCCCGGCCCGAGGTGCGCGCGACGAGCAGGATGTGCTCGGCCAGGTGGGCGTTCGAGCACCACGTCTTCTGCCCGTTGACCACCCACCCGTCGCCGCGCCGCTCGGCCCGGCAGCTCAGGTTCGCCACGTCGGAGCCGGCCTCGGGCTCGGACATCGCGACCGCCTCGACCACGCCGCGGGCCACGCCGCTGAGGATCAGCTTCTTCTGCTCCGGCGTGCCGAACCGCTGGTAGGTGGCGGCGACGATGATCGAGGTGGTGAACCCGCCGATGGGCGCCATCGCCCGGCTGGTCTCCTCCAGGAACAGGCACAGCTCCGTCATGCCGGCGCCGCCGCCGTCGAACTCCTCCGGCAGCGACAGGCCGAGCCAGCCGAGTTCGGCCATCTTCCGGTACAGCTCCGGGCTGTGCGGTTCCCGCCCGCCGTCGGTGAGACGGTGCCGTTGCTCGCGGGTGCCGACCTCGCGGCGGCAGAAGTCCCGCACCGCCTCGACAAGTGACAGTTGCTCGTCGCTCCACTCCACCGCGGTACCTCCAGCGCATCGTGAGGGATTGACAGCAAGGCTAAACTATCGAATATCAAATGTCAGGAGGCCGCCGATGACGTCCCTCGTTGAGCACCCCCGCCGGCTGCGCGTCGTCGACCCGGTGACAGGTGAGCACCGCGCCGACTACGACATCGCCGACGACGCCGCCGTGCGCGCCGCCGTGACGCGGGCCCGCGAGGCGGCCGGCTGGTGGGCCGGGCTGGACGCCAGGCAGCGCCGCCGGCACCTGCTGGCGTACAAGGCGGCGGTCGCCGGTGGCATCGAGGAGCTGGCCGGCATCGTCCGGAGCGAGACCGGCAAGAGCCTCGCCGGGGCCCAGCTCGAGGTGATGCTCGCCGTCGAGCACCTGGACTGGGCGGCCCGGCACGCCGGGCGGGTGCTCAGGCGACGGTCGGTCTCCTCCGGCCTGCTCGCGTTCAACCAGGCCGCCTCGGTCGAGTACGTGCCGTACGGCGTGGTCGGCGTGATCGGGCCGTGGAACTACCCCGTCTACACGCCGATGGGTGCGGTGTCGCACGCGCTCGCCGCCGGCAACGCGGTGGTGTTCAAGCCCAGCGAGTTCACCCCGGGCGTCGGGGTGTGGCTGGCCGAGCGCTGGCACGAGCTGCTTCCCGACCACCCGGTCCTCCAGGTGGTCACCGGCGACGGCACGACCGGCGCCGCGCTGTGCCGCGCCTCGGTCGACAAGATCGCGTTCACCGGGTCGGCAGCGACCGGGCGCGCCGTCATGGCCGCCTGCGCCGAGAGCCTGACACCGGTGGTGATCGAGGGCGGCGGCAAGGACGCGCTGATCGTCACCGCCGACGCCGACCTCGACGCGGCAGCGCACGCGGCGGTCTTCGGCGGCCTGGGCAACGCCGGGCAGACGTGTGCCGGCGTCGAGCGCGTCTACGTCGAACGGTCCGTCTACGAGCCGTTCCTGGCCACGCTCACCGAGCTGGCGCGGCAGGTCCGGCCGGGTGCCGAGCCGGACGCGCCGTACGGGCCGATGACCACGCCCACGCAGCCCGAGGTCGTGCGGCGCCACGTCACCGACGCGCTCGACCGGGGTGGCCGGGCGGTGGTCGGTGACGCGGCTTCGGTGCGGCCCCCGTTCGTGGAGCCGGTCGTGCTGACCGACGTGCCCGAGGACAGCACCGCCGTCACCGAGGAGACGTTCGGCCCGGTGCTCGTGGTCAACCCGGTGGCCGACGCGGACGAGGCGGTACGCCGCACGAACGCGACCAGCTACGGGCTCTCCGGCTCGATCTTCACCCGCGACCGCCGTCGTGGCCTCGCGCTCGCCGGGCGGCTGCGGGCCGGCGCGGTGTCGGTCAACTCGGTGCTGGGGTACGCGGGCGTGCCGTCACTGCCCTTCGGGGGCGTGGGCGACTCGGGGTTCGGGCGGGTCCACGGCGCGGACGGCCTGCGCGAGTTCGCCCGGGCGCGATCGGTGACGTGGCAGCGGTTCCGGCCGCTGATCGAGGTGATGACGCTTCAGCCGTCCGCCGCCGCGATGAAGCGCTCGCTGGCGATGTTCGCGTGGCGTCATGGCCGCCGGTGACTCACTCGTTCCACACGCCCAGGCCGTCCAGGTGCTTGACCAGCCGCTCCGCGCCGTCGGTGAAGTGCCGGGCCATGACCGGCCGGACCGCCTCCGGGTCGCCCGCCGCGAGCGCGTCGAGCAGCGCCTCGTGATCGGCGACCATGCCGGCCCGCCACTCCGCGTCCGCGGCGTAGAACCGCGACGGCGTGTAGCGGGTCACGGTGCGCAGCAGCCAGGACAGCTTGCGTGCGTCGGCGAGCCGGTTGATCCGGCGGTGGAACTCGTATTCGAGCTGCTCGACCCGGCTGACCTGCCGGGCCTGGGCGGCGCGGCGCAGCCGCTCGTGCTGCTGCCGCAGGTCGTCGAGCTGCTCCGGGGTGATGCTGACGGCGACCCGGGCGGCCAGCTCACCGGCGATGTGGCCCTGGAGGCTGAACACGTCGATGATGTCCTGCCGCGACAGCGGCGCCACCACGTGCCCGCGACGCGGTTGCAGCTCGACCATGTCCTCCGCGCGCAGCATCAGCAGCGCCTCGCGTACCGGCGTGATGCTCAGCCCGGTCTCCTGGGCGACCTCTTCGAGCCGGATGCGTTCGCCGGGGCGCAGCTGGCCGGACATGATCCGATCGCGCAGCAGGCTCGCCACGGTCTCGGAGAGCTGGGGCTGAGAGACGTTCTGGATCCTGCCGCGGTCCGCCACCAGCCCAGGGTATCAAATGTCAAATGTCAGAACAGGAGCGCCGATGAGCTCGACCGTGCCGGAGTCCGAACCGGCCGGCGCCGGACTGCGGGCCGCCACCAGAGACGGCGTCCGCACCATCTGGTTCGACCGGCCCGACCGGCGCAACGCGATGTCGCTGGAGATGTTCCGCGACTACTACGCGGCCCTGGTGGCGGCGGACGCCGACCCGGAGGTCCGGGCGGTCGTGGTCACCGGCTCCGGTGACTGGTTCTGCTCCGGCGCCGACCCGGAGGCGCTCGCCGCGCTGCTCGACGAACGCAACCGCGACCTGCTCGCCGGCGAGTTCGGCTTCCCGCCGCACCTGCCGCTGACGCTCGGCACGCCGATCGTCGCCGCGATGAACGGCGGCGCGGCCGGCCTCGGCCTGGTCCACGCGCTCTACGCCGACGTGCGGTTCATGGCGGCGCAGGCGCGCCTGTCCACCTCGTTCAGCCGGCTCGGCCTCGTCGCCGAGTACGGCAGCGCCTGGCTGCTGCCCCGGCTGATCGGCGTCGGCGCCGCGCTGGACCTGCTGCTGTCCGGCCGCAAGGTCGACGCCGTGGAGGCGTTCCGGATCGGACTTGTGCAACGCGTGCTCCCGCGCGACGAGGTGCTGGCCGAGGCACAAGCCTATGCCGTGGCCCTGGCCGAGCACTGCTCACCGGCGTCCATGGCGGTGATCCGGCGGCAGGTGTGGTCGGGCTCGGAGACCGGCGCCGCCGAGGCCGCCACCGACGCGATCCGGCTCATGGTCGAGTCCCTGGCCGGCGCCGACTTCGGCGAGGCCCTGCTCAGCCGGGCCCAGGGCCGCGCACCCCGCTTCGCCCCACGGGGCGGCGCGTGAGCGGCCCGCTCGACGGCGTCCGGGTCGTGGAACTGGCCGGGATCGGACCCGGCCCGTTCGCCGCCATGCTGCTGGCCGACCTCGGCGCCGACGTGGTCCGGGTCGACCGGCCGGAACCCGGCGCGCTCCCGGCCGGTGACCCCGGGCGGAACCTGCTCAACCGGGGCAAACGCTCGATCGTGGTGGACCTGAAGCACCCCGACGGCGCCGAGGTGGTCCTCGCGCTGGCCGGCCGGGCCGCGATCCTGATCGAGGGCTGGCGCCCCGGCGTGGCCGAACGACTCGGCGTCGGCCCGGAGGCCGCGCTGGCCCGCAACCCGGGCCTGGTGTACGGGCGGATGACCGGCTGGGGACAGGACGGGCCGCTGGCCCGCGCCGCCGGCCACGACATCGGCTACATCGCCGTAGCCGGGGCGCTGCACCCGATCGGCCGCGCCGGCGGGCCGCCGCAGATCCCGCTCAACCTGGTCGGCGACTTCGGCGGCGGCTCGCTCTACCTGGTCGTCGGCATCCTGGCCGCGTTGCACGTCGCCGCCGCCACCGGCCGGGGCCAGGTCGTCGACGCCGCCATCGTGGACGGCGCGGCCCACCTCACCACCCCGTTCGCCGGGATGCTCGCGCAGGGCACCTGGCGACCCGAGCGGGGCCGCAACCTGCTCGACGGCGGCGCACCGTTCTACGACGTGTACGCCACCGCCGACGGCGGGCACATGGCTGTGGGCGCGCTGGAACCCCAGTTCTACGCCGAACTGCTGCGGCTGCTCGGGCTCGCAGGCGCGGACCTGCCGGCACAGCACGACGTGGCCGGATGGCCGGTGCTGCGCGCCCGCTTCGCCGAGGTGTTCGCCGGCCGTACCCGCGACGAGTGGACAGCGGTGTTCGACGGCACCGACGCGTGCGTCGCGCCGGTGCTGTCGCTCACCGAGGCGCCGGGCCACCCGCACCTGGCGGCGCGCGGCACGTACGAGGAGCACTTCGGCGTCCGGCAGCCGGCCGTGGCGCCCCGCCTGTCCGGGACACCCGGCCGGGTCGGCGGCCCGCCGCCCGCGCCCGGCGCCGACACCGAGCCCGTCCTCACCGACTGGGGACTGGGCGCACACCTACCGCGATGGCTGGACGACGGCGTCGTCGGCCGGAAGCAGGGAGCAGCGTACTGATGCGTATCGGGACGACACTGGCGTACGCCGCCGACCCCAGAAGCGGCGCCGACGACGTGGCCGCCTGGGAACAGGACGGCCTGGACGTGGTCTGGGTGTCCGAGGCGTACGGCTTCGACGCGCCCACCGTGATGGGTTACCTCGCCGCCCGGACGAGCCGGGTCCACATCGGCTCCGCGATCCTGCCGATCTTCTCGCGTACCCCGGCTCTGCTCGCGCAGACCGCCGCGGGCCTGGACGCGATGTCCGGTGGCCGGGCCATCCTCGGCCTCGGCGCGTCCGGACCGCAGGTGATCGAGGGATGGCACGGCGTCGCGTACGACCGGCCGCTGGCCCGCACCCGCGAGGTGATCGACATCTGCCGGCGGGTGTGGCGGCGCGAGACGCTGACGAACGACGGCCTCTACCGGCTGCCGTTGCCGCCCGGCGAGGGCACAGGGCTGGGCAAGCCGCTGAAGATCCTCACCCACCCGGTCCGCGACCGGATCCCGATCCACGTGGCGAGCCTCGGGGACCGGAACGTCCGGATGACCGCCGAGATCGCCGACGGGTGGCTGCCGTTCCTCTACGATCCGCAGCGCGCGGGCGACGTCTGGGGTGCCGCGCTGGCGGCCGGCCGGGCGAAACGGCCGGCTGACCTCGGGCCGCTGGAGGTGGTGGCCGGTGGGCCGCTGGC
Source organism: Micromonospora aurantiaca ATCC 27029 (assembly GCF_000145235.1). NCBI lineage: Bacteria > Bacillati > Actinomycetota > Actinomycetes > Micromonosporales > Micromonosporaceae > Micromonospora > Micromonospora aurantiaca (nom. illeg.). The sequence continues at coordinate 2,290,624 of NC_014391.1, forward strand.
GATCGGCCCGGACGTGACGGGGCTGCGCGACCTCGCCCGGCCGCTGATCGCCCTGTACGTGGGCGGGATGGGCGCCAAGGGCCGCAACTTCTACCACGACCTGCTGTGCCGCTACGGCTACGCCGCCGAGGCGGACCGTATCCAGGAGCTCTACCTGGACGGCCGCAAGGCCGAGGCCGCCGCCGCGGTGCCGGCGGAACTGCTGGAACGCACCAGCCTGATCGGACCGGAGAGCTACGTGCGTGACCGGGTCCAGGAGTACCGCGACGCGGGCGTGACGATCCTCAACGTCGCGCCGCTGGGCGAGGACCCGCGGCGCCTCGTCGCCGCCGTCGCGGACATGGCCCGGTAGCGCAGGGGAGGAGCCCACACACATGGACCGCGCGATCTTCACCGCCGACCACCTCGCGTTCGCCGAACTGGTGCGCGCCTTCATCGACAAGGAGATCACCCCGCACCACGAGCGCTGGGAGGCCGACAGCATCGTCGACCGCGGCGTGTGGCGGGCCGCCGGCGCCGCCGGCCTGCTCGGCTTCTTCGTCGACGAACGGTACGGCGGCGCCGGGGTCACCGACCGGCGCTTCCACGCCGTCCTGACCGAGGAACTCGCCCGGGCCGGTGCGAGCGGGCCCGCGTTCGGCCTGCACAACGACATCATCGGCCCGTACCTGACCGACCTGACCACCGAGGAGCAGAAGCAGCGCTGGCTGCCGGGCTTCTGCTCCGGCGAGATCGTCACCGCCATCGCCATGTCCGAGCCGGGCGCGGGCAGCGACCTGGCGGGCATCACCACCACAGCGGTACGCGACGGCGACGACTGGGTCCTCAACGGGCAGAAGACGTTCATCAGCAACGGCATCCTGGCCGACCTGGTCGTCGTGGTGGCCCGTACCGATCCCGGCGCCGGGCGGCGGGGGATCAGCCTGCTCGTGGTCGAGCGCGGCATGCCGGGATTCGAGCGCGGCCGCAACCTCGACAAGCTCGGGCAGAAGGCGCAGGACACCGCCGAGCTGTTCTTCTCCGACGTCCGCGTACCAGCGGCCAACCTGCTCGGCGCGGAGGGCGAGGGCTTCGCCTACCTGATGCGCAACCTGCCGCTGGAGCGGCTGTCGATAGCCGTCGCGGCGCTCGCCGGGGCCGAGACGGTGTTCGCGCAGACGCTCGACTACTGCAGGCAACGCCAGGCGTTCGGCCGTCCCATCGGCAGTTTCCAGCACAACCGGTTCGTACTCGCCGAACTCGCCACCGAGCTGCGCCTGGGCCGGGTCTTCGTCGACAACTGCCTGGTAGCGCCGGACCTCACCGCGGAGACGGCGGCGATGGCGAAGTGGTGGTGCACCGAGTTGCAGCAGCGCGTCGTGGACCGGTGCCTCCAACTGCACGGCGGCTACGGCTACATGCGCGAGTACCCGGTGGCCCGCGCCTACCTGGACGCCCGCGTCCAGACCATCTACGGCGGCACCACGGAGATCATGAAGGAGGTGATCGGCCGGTCACTCGGCCTGTGAGCCGGGCTCCAGCATGGGTACGAGGAACCGGCGGGCCATGGTCCGCAGCTCGTCGGCGTCGTCCAGGTCGATGACGTGGCTCGGGGTGAGCAGGAAGGAACAGGACAGCCGGGTCATCAGCTCGGCGACCACCTCCACGTCGACTGTGGCGGCGATGGTGCCGGCGCGCTGCTCGCGGCGCAGCTGCCCGGCGACGAACCGCTGCACGGTGGCCAGGGTCCGCCCGCCGTCGCTGATCATCGAGGGGATGAGCACGTCCGGTTCGACGCTCATCAGCCCGCCGATCAGCGGGTTGCGGCGGATCGCGTCCAGCGCGCTGACGAAGCCCAGCACCACCCGGTCGCCGACGGTGGCCGCCTGCTGGATGTCGACCAGGAACCGGTCGAAGTAGCGCCGGAACTCGCGGCGGACCACCTGCTCGACCAGCCGGTCCTTGGTGGCGAACCGGCGGTACGCGGTGATCCGGGAGACGCCCGCCCGCCGGGCCACGTCCTCCATCGTGGAGCGGCGGATGCCCATCCGGCAGAACTGCTCGTAGGCCGCGTCGAGGATCCGGGTCGCCACCTCGTCGCTGTCGTCGGCGCTGTGCAACGCCTCGGTGAAGGCGCGTTCCAGCAGCGACTCGGGCCGGTCGGCCGGTTCGTCGTGACCCGCCTCGGGGGAGGACGCCTGCGCGGGAGCGGTCCGGGCCATGGGTGCCCTCCCGGGGGAGACGGTGACGCGGTTGGCGCTTCACCGTACCAATCGCCGGGGCGTACCCCCGGACAAGCGCGACCGCCGCGCCCCCGGAAGCGGGGCGCGGCGGTCGCGTGGGGTGGTGCGGTGTCCGGTCAGGAGCCGGAGCGCTTGGCCGTCGCCTTCAGGTAGTCCCGGTTGAGGCGGCCGATGGTGTTCAGCGGGATGCCCTTCGGGCAGGCCGCCGCGCACTCGCCGATGTTTGTGCAGCCGCCGAAGCCGGCCTCGTCGTGCGCGTCCACCATGCCGATCACCCGGGTGTAGCGCTCCGGCTGGCCCTGGGGCAGCAGCGAGAGCTGGGTGATCTTCGCGGCGGTGAACAGCATGCCGGAGCCGTTCGGGCAGGCCGCCACGCAGGCGCCGCAGCCGATGCAGGCAGCCGACTCGAACGCGGCGTCCGCGTCGGCCTTCGGCACCGGCACCGAGTGCGCCTCCGGGGCGCTGCCGGTCGGCGCGGTGACGTAGCCGCCGGCGGCGATGATCTGGTCGAACGCGTTGCGGTTGACCACCAGGTCCTTGACGACCGGGAACGCGCGGGCCCGCCAGGGCTCGATGTCGATCGTGTCGCCGTCGGAGAACTGCCGCATGTGCAGCTGGCAGGCGGTGGTGCCGCGCTGCGGGCCGTGCGCCTCACCGTTGATCATGAGGCTGCACATGCCGCAGATGCCCTCGCGGCAGTCGTGGTCGAACGCCACCGGCTCCTCGCCGTCGAGGATGAGCCGTTCGTTGAGCACGTCGAGCATCTCCAGGAAGGACATGTCCGGGGACACGTCCTGCACCGGGTAGGTCACCATCCGACCCTTGTCCTCGGGGCCGGTCTGGCGCCAGATGCGCAGGGTCAGGTTCACTTGTAGCTCCGCTGCGTGGGGTGGACGTATTCGAAGGTCAGGTCTTCCTTGTGCAGCACGGGCTCACCGGTGCCGGTGAACTCCCAGGCCGCCACGTAGGCGAACCGGTCGTCGTCGCGCTGCGCCTCGCCGTCGGGCGTCTGGTGCTCGGCCCGGAAGTGGCCGCCGCAGGACTCCTCGCGGTGCAGGGCGTCGATGCACATCAGCTCGGCCAGCTCGAAGAAGTCGGCCACCCGGCCGGCCTTCTCCAGCGACTGGTTGAGGCCCTCGCCGTCACCCGGCACGCGCACCCGCTGCCAGAACTGCTCACGCAGCGCGCGGATCTCGTCGATCGCCTTGCGCAGCCCGGCCTCGGAGCGCTCCATGCCGCAGTGCTCCCACATGATCTGGCCCAGCTCGCGGTGGAACGAGTCCACCGTACGGTCGCCGTTGATCGCCAGCAGCCGCTTGATCCGGTCCTCGACCTCGGTGCGCGCCGCGACCGCCTCGGGGTGGCTGGCGTCGACCTTGTCCAGCGAGTTGGAGGCCAGGTAGTTGGCGAGCGTGTTCGGCAGCACGAAGTAGCCGTCGGCCAGGCCCTGCATCAGCGCCGAGGCGCCGAGCCGGTTCGCGCCGTGGTCGGAGAAGTTGGCCTCACCGATCACGAACAGGCCGGGGATCGTCGACTGGAGGTCGTAGTCGACCCAGAGGCCACCCATCGTGTAGTGCACGGCGGGGTAGATCCGCATCGGCACCTCGTACGGGTCCTCGCCGGTGATCCGCTCGTACATCTCGAAGAGGTTGCCGTACTTGGCCTCGATGGCCTTACGGCCGAGCCGGTTGATCGCGTCGGCGAAGTCCAGGTAGACGCCGAGGCCGGTCGGGCCGACGCCGCGTCCCTCGTCGCACACGTTCTTCGCGGCGCGGGAGGCGATGTCGCGGGGGACCAGGTTGCCGAAGGACGGGTAGATCCGCTCCAGGTAGTAGTCCCGCTCGTCCTCGGGGATGTCCCGCGGGCTGCGCTGGTCGCCCTTGGCCTTGGGCACCCACACCCGGCCGTCGTTGCGCAGCGACTCGCTCATCAGGGTCAGCTTCGACTGGTGGTCGCCGGAGACCGGGATGCAGGTCGGGTGGATCTGCGTGTAGCAGGGGTTGGCGAAGTACGCGCCCTTGCGGTGCGCCCGCCAGGAGGCGGTGACGTTGCAGCCCTTGGCGTTGGTGGAGAGATAGAAGACGTTGCCGTAGCCGCCGGAGGCGAGCACGACCGCGTCGGCCATCTCGGTGCTGATCTCGCCGGTGACCATGTCGCGGACCACGATGCCGCGCGCGCGGCCGTCGACGAGGACCAGTTCGAGCATCTCGTGGCGGGCGTTCATCTCCACGTTGCCCAGGCCGATCTGCCGCTCCAGCGCCTGGTACGCGCCGAGCAGCAGCTGCTGACCCGTCTGGCCCCGGGCGTAGAAGGTGCGCTGCACCTGCGCGCCGCCGAAGGAGCGGGTGTCCAGCAGGCCGCCGTACTCGCGGGCGAACGGCACGCCCTGGGCCACGCACTGGTCGATGATGTTCACCGACATCTCGGCCAGCCGGTGCACGTTCGACTCGCGGGAGCGGAAGTCGCCGCCCTTGACCGTGTCGTAGAACAGGCGGTGCACCGAGTCGCCGTCGTTGCGGTAGTTCTTGGCGGCGTTGATACCGCCCTGCGCGGCGATCGAGTGGGCCCGGCGCGGGCTGTCCTGGTAGCAGTAGGACCGCACCTGGTAGCCCTGCTCGGCCAGGGTGGCGGCGGCGGAGCCGCCGGCCAGGCCGGTGCCGACCACGATCACCGTCATCTTCCGGCGGTTGGCCGGGTTGACCAGCTTCATCTCGAAGCGGTGGCGGTCCCACCGCGTCTCGATCGGGCCGTCCGGGGCCCGGGTGTCGGCGATCGGGTCGCCCTCGGTGTAGAGATCCATGTCAGGACACCAATCCGGTGATCACGGCGAACGGAACCAGCAGGTAGCCGCCGACGAGCGCGACGGCGAAGACGAGCGCGGCGATCCGGGCCCGGCGCTCGCCCTTCGGCGTCTGCTGGCCGAGGCTGCGGAACGCGCTGAAGGCGCCGTGGCGCAGGTGGAAGCCGAGGGTCACCAGCGCGAGGGTGTAGAAGAGCGTGACGTACCAGCGCTCGGGCGCGAAGCCGGCGACCACGTTGCCGTACGGGTTGGCCGGGTCGCCCTGCGGGTTCAGGTGACCCGTGGTCAGGTCGAGGATGTGGTAGATCACGAAGAGCAGGATGATCACACCACCCCAGCGCATCGTGCGGGCCGCGTAGTTCACGTGGATCTTGCGGCGGTGCGCGTACCGGACCGGGCGGGCGGCCCGGGACCGCATCGCGAGCACGGTGGCCGCGCCGATGTGCCCGAGGACGGCGACGGTGAGCACGGTGCGCTGGATCCACAGGAACCACGTCGTCGGCAGCAGCGGCGTGCCGATGTCCCGCAGCCAGTGCGCGTAGTGGTCGAACGACGTCTCACCCGTGAAGATCTTCAGGTTGCCGAGCATGTGCGCGATCAGGAACAGCACGAGGATGATGCCCGTCACCGCCATGACGGCCTTGAGGCCGACGTTCGAGCGGATGGGCGACCGAGTTTTCGTGATTACCACGCGGTCGACGCTAGGAGCACTTCGATCAGGCGTCCAATGCATCGAAATCGCAGCGTTGATAGCCGTAGGCTATGTAGATGCAGCTCCATCAGCTTCGGTACTTCGTGGCGGTCGCCGAAGTACGACATTTCACCCAGGCGGCCGATCTTGTCGGCATAACCCAGCCCTCGTTGAGTAAGCAAATTCACGCGCTGGAGACCGACCTGGGGGCACCGCTGTTCGAGCGGGTAAGGGGCAACATCACACTGACCGCGGCAGGTGAGGTGCTGCTGCCGCTGGCCAAGCGGATCCTCGCCGACGTGGAGACCGCCACCCGCGAGGTGCAGGAGCTGGTGGGGCTGCGCCGGGGCCGGGTCCGGCTCGGCGCCACCCCCAGCCTCGCCACCTCGCTCGCCCCGCCGGTGCTGCGCCGGTTCCGCGACGCGCACCCCACGATCGACCTGCGCGTGGAGGAGGGCGGCTCGCAGGACCTCGTCCGGGACCTGCTCCGCGGCGACCTCGACCTCGCCCTGATCATCATGCCGTCGGCCGGCACCGACCCGGGGCTGCGCGCCGACCCGATCCTGCGGGAGAGCCTGGTGGTCGCCTCGGTCGACCCGCTGCCGGGCGCCTCGGAGGCCGGAGAGCTGCGCATCACCGACCTGCGCGACCAGCCGCTCGTCATGTTCCGCGAGGGCTACGACCTGCGCGACGCCACGCTCCAGGCGTGCCGGGCGGCCGGGTTCGAGCCGACCCTGTCCGTCGACGGCGGGGAGATGGACGCCGTGCTCAGCTTCGTCGAGGCCGGGCTCGGCGTCGCGCTGGTGCCTGGCATCGTGGTGGCCCGCCGCGCCGGCATCCGGGTCACCCGGCTCGTCCCGCCCGGCGTCCGCCGGACCATCGCGGTGGCCCGCCGCCGCGACGTGGTGCCCACCCACGCCGGGCGCGAGCTGCGCCGCATCCTCCTGGAGTACGTCCACGACGCCACCGCCACCGCCGAACTCCCCCCAGGCGTGGAGCCCCTCTGACCGCCCCTCTCCCGCCGCCCCTCTCCCGCGCGATCTTGCACTTTCGGCCCCGGCGAAAGGTGCGAATGCCACTGCGCGGGGGCACCAAGTGCAAGATCGACGAGGCGGGGCGGCGGGCGGGGTGGGTCAGCGGGCCTCGGCGTCGTCCATGGCTCGGTAGATTCGCTGCTCCGAGACGGGGTAGGGGGTTCCCAGGGCCTGGGCGAAGACGTTCACCCGCAGCTCCTCGATCATCCAGCGGATCTGGCGGACCGCCGCCGAGGCACGTCGCGGCGGGGGCAGCGCGGCCAGCATGTCCTGGTACTCCTTCTGCACCACGGCGACGCGATCCTGCTGCTGCTTGTCCCGCTGCGGGTTGCCCGGCAACCGGTCCAGCCGCCGCTCGATCGCGGTCAGGTAGCGCAGCAGGTCGGGCAGGCGCGCGTACCCCGTCTCGGTGATGAAACCCTTGTGCACCAGGCCGGTGAGCTGGTTGCGGATGTCGGCCAGCGCGGCCACCACGGCGAGGTTGCGGGTGGCGCCGAGCCGCTGCTCCACCGCGTACGCGGAAGCGAGCACCCGGCGTACCCGCTCCATCACCTCGACCACGGTGTCCACCAGGTCGGCGCGGACCCTGTCGCGCAGCGCGGCGAAGCCCTCGGCGTCCCAGGCCGGGCCGCCCGCGTCGCCGATCAGCTTGTCGATCGCCGCGCCGGCCGCGTCCTCGATCAGCTCCGGCACGCTGCCGTGCGGGTTGCGGGACAGCGCCAGCTTCGCCTCGTTGCTCAGCCGCCCCTGGAGGAACTTCGCCGGTGACGGCATCGTCAGCCGCAGCAGCCGCCGGGTGCCCGCCCAGTGCGCGGCCTCCTGCTCGGCGGCGGAGTCGAACACCTTCACCCCGACCGTCGCGCCCTCGTCCACCAGCGCCGGGTACGCGGTCACCGCGAAGCCTGCGCGTACCTGCTCGATGGTGCGCGGCAGCGCGCCGATCGACCACTCGGTCAGCCCGGTCCGGGCCACGTCGGGCGCGGCGGCGGCCACGACCTGGCGTACCTCCTGGCGCAGCTCACGTTGCAGCGCCGGCAGGTCCTTGCCCTCGGCGACCGGCTTGTCGTCGTCGCCGAGCACCCGGAACGTGACCCGCAGGTGCGGCGGCAGCCTGCCGAGGTCCCACGCGTCGGCCGGGACCGTCACCCCGGTCATCCGGCGCAGCTGCCGGGTCAGCGCGGCCAGCAGCGGCTCCTCGCCCGGTGTGATCGCGGCGAGCGCGGCGCGCGCGTAGTCGGGCACCGGCACGAAGTTGCGCCGTACCGGCTTGGGCAGCGACCGGATCAGCGCGATCACCAGTTCCTCGCGCAGCCCCGGCACCTGCCAGTCGAAGCTCTCCGCCGGCACCTGGTTGAGCAGCGGCAGCGGGATGTCCACAGTGACGCCGTCGGTGGGCGCGGTCGGGTCGAACGTGTACGTCAGCGGCAGCGTCACCCCGTCGGCCCGCCACTGGTCCGGGAAGTCCTCCTCGTCCACCCCGCCCCGGCCGTCGTTGACGAGCAGCTCGCGGGTGAACGTGAGCAGGTCGGGCCGCTCCCGGCGGGTCTTCTTCCACCACGAGTCGAAGTGCCGGCCGGAGACCACGTCGGCGGGGATCCGCTGGTCGTAGAAGGCGAAGATGGTCTCGTCGTCGACCAGGATGTCGCGACGCCGGGCCCGGTTCTCCAGCTCCTCGATCTCGGTCAGCAGCTTCTGGTTGTCCCGCCAGAACTGGTGGTGGGTCTGCCAGTCGCCCTCGACCAGGGCGTGCCTGATGAACAGCTCGCGGCTCAGACCTGCGTCGATCCGCCCGAAGTTCACCTTGCGGGAGGTGACGATCGGGATGCCGTACAGCGTGACCTTCTCGTAGGCCATCACCGCGGCCTGCTTCTTCTCCCAGTGCGGCTCGCTGTAGCTGCGCTTCACCAGGTGCTGGGCCAGCGGCTCGACCCACTCCGGCTCGACCCGCCCGGCCACCCGCCCCCACAGCCGGGACGTCTCCACCAGCTCGGCCGCCATCACCCAGCGCGGCGGCTTCCTGAACAGCGCCGACCCGGGGAAGATCGCGAACTTCGCGCCCCGAGCGCCCAGGTATTCGTGCTTCTGCGCGTCCTTGAGGCCGAGGTGCGACAGCAGGCCGGGCAGCAGCGACTGGTGCACCTTCGGGGTGTCGATCTCCTCCGGCAGGTCGGCGCCGGCGCCGCGCCGGCCCTCACCCTTGTCGGAGGTACGCAGCACCTGGCGCAACTGGCTGACGATGTCCTGCCACTCGCGTACCCGGAGGTAGTTGAGGTATTCGGCCTTGCACATCCGGCGGAACGCGCTGGACGACAGCTCCCGCTGCTTCTCCCGCAGGTAGCGCCACAGGTTCAGGTACGCGACGAAATCGGACTCCTTGTCGGCGAACCGGGCGTGCGCCTGGTCGGCCTGGGCCTGCTTGTCGGCCGGGCGTTCCCGGGGATCCTGGATGGACAGCGCGGCGGCGATCACCACGACCTCGGTGGCGCAGCCGTTGCGCTCGCCTTCGAGGACCATCCGGGCCAGCCGGGGGTCGACCGGGAGCTGGGCCAGCCGCCGGCCCAGCGCGGTGAGCCGCTTCGCCGGGTCGGTCTCGGCCGGGTCGAGCGCGCCCAGCTCGTGCAGCAGGTTCACGCCGTCGGTGACGTTGCGCCGGTCCGGCGGGTCGATGAACGGGAACGCCGCGACGTCGCCGAGCCCGATCGAGGTCATCTGGAGGATGACCGAGGCCAGGTTGGTCCGCAGGATCTCCGGGTCGGTGAACTCGGGGCGGGAGTCGAAGTCCTGCTCGTCGTAGAGGCGGATGCAGATGCCGTCCGAGGTACGCCCGCAGCGGCCCTTGCGCTGGTTGGCGCTGGCCTGCGAGACCGGCTCGATCGGCAGCCGCTGCACCTTGAGCCGGCTGGAGTAGCGGGAGATCCGGGCGGTGCCCGGGTCCACCACGTACTTGATGCCGGGCACCGTCAGCGAGGTCTCCGCGACGTTCGTGGCCAGCACCACCCGGCGGTTGGAGTGCGCGGCGAAGACCCGGTGCTGCTCGGCGGTGGACAGCCGGGCGTACAGCGGCAGGATCTCGGTGCCGAGCAGCGACCGCTTGGACTGCACCAGCTTGCCCAGCGCGTCGGCGGTGTCCCGGATCTCCCGCTCCCCGCTGAGGAACACGAGGATGTCGCCCGGCCCCTCGGCGGCCAGCTCCTCGACCGCGTCGCCGATGGCCTGGATCTGGTCCCGGACGTTCTCCTCGTCGGCCTCGTCCTCCTCGTCGGCCTCGGTGACCTCGACCAGCGGCCGGTAGCGGACCTCCACCGGGTACGTGCGCCCGGACACCTCGACCACCGGCGCCGGGTTGCCCTCGGCGTCGGCGAAGTGTTTCGCGAACCGGTCGGTCTCGATGGTGGCCGAGGTGATGACGACCTTGAGGTCGGGCCGTCGGGGCAGGAGCTGCCTGAGATAGCCGAGGATGAAGTCGATGTTGAGGCTGCGCTCGTGCGCCTCGTCGATGATCAGCGTGTCGTACTGCCGCAGCATCCGGTCGGTCTGCAACTCGGCCAGCAGGATGCCGTCGGTCATCAGCTTGACCAGGCTGTTGTCGCCCACCTGATCGGTGAAACGCACCTTGTAGCCGACCACGTCGCCCAGCTCGGTGCCGAGTTCGTCGGCGATCCGGTCGGCGACCGTGCGGGCCGCCAGCCGGCGGGGCTGGGTGTGCCCGATCAGGCCGGTGACCCCGCGCCCCAGTTCCAGGCAGATCTTGGGGAGCTGGGTCGTCTTCCCGGAGCCGGTCTCACCGGCCACGATCACCACCTGGTGGTCGCGGATCGCGGCGGCGATGTCGTCCTTGCGCTCGCTGACCGGCAACTGCGGCGGGTAGGTGATCGCCGGGACGGCCGCGCGGCGCGACTCCAGCCGCGCCTCGGCCCGGGTCACCTCGGCCCCGATCTCGGCCAGCGCCGCCTCCCGCCGCTGCGGGTCGCGCAGCCGGCGCACGCCGTCGAGCCGCCGCTGGATCCGGCGCTGATCGCGGAACATCAGGGGGGCGAGGCGGCGGTGCAGGTCGCGGGCGGTCTCAGGGGCGGCGGGTACGGCTGGATTCTGCATGTCGTCGCCAAGGATAGGCAGCCGCGCGGCGGACCGCCCCCGGGTTACCGGCGCTGGGCGTGCCCTCCCTGGTGCGGCCGTCCCCGCCGGATAAAGTTGCCGCCGACGAGGCCGACGGACGAGGCCGACGAGGGGCGGGGATGATCATGCGGGACACCGACCGGGCGCTCGTGCAGGCCGCCACCGCCGTCGCGAAGCTGCGCTGCCGCAGCGACAACCACACAGTCGCCGCCGCCGTCCGCAGCACCGACGGCCGGGTGTTCAGCGGCGTGAACGTCTACCACTTCACCGGCGGCCCGTGCGCCGAGGTGGTCGCACTCGGTGCCGCCGCGACCCAGGGCGCGGGCGAACTGGAGGCGATCGTCGCGGTGGGGGACCGCGGCCGGGGCGTCCTCCCGCCGTGCGGACGCTGCCGTCAGGTGCTGCTCGACTACTTCCCGTCGATCAAGGTGATCGTCGGCCCGCCCGACGGGCTGCGCGCGATCCCGATCACCGACCTGCTGCCCGAGACGTACGTCTGGGCCGACCAGCAGGTCGAGGTGCCGGTGGCCGCCCGCGCCGGGGTGTGGCCGACGCCTGTGGTGCCGGGCAGCCGGCAGGCCCCGGAGGACTGACCGCGCCCCGCCCCGGGCGCTGCCGGCCGCGACACTCAGTCGCCGGCCGCTGCCTCCAGCATCGAGCGGGGGACCGGCACCTGCTCGAAGCGGACCTGACCCTCCGGCACCATCCAGCTGCTGACCTGCGCGACGAGTCGTCCCGCGCGGACCGCCGGGTCGTTCGCGTACAGCTCACGGGCCATCTGCGGGTCCACCGACAGCACCACGAAACCGCGGACACGCCCGTCGTCGCCGTCCAGGAACGGCCCCGCCGCCAGCACCGCGCCCTGCTCCACCAGCCCGGCCTGGTGCGCCAGGTGCGCGTCCTGGATCCGGTCGAGGGCGTCCTGCGGCAGGTCCGGCGCGTCGTCCGGGCGGACCAGGAGCACCACCGTGTGCCTGTCGAATCGCATGTCCTCAGGCTAGGTGCTGCCGGGCGCGCAGTGCCCGGATCGACCAGTCCAGCACCGGCGCCAGGCTCTCGGCCGGCGGCCAGCCGTTGACCACGGAGAGCAGCTCCAGGTACCGCTCCCGGCGAGGGTCGCTCGCGGTCCTCAACCGGTCCAGCATCCGCTGGCGCAGGTCGGCGTCGTCCGAGCGGCCGCAGAGCTGCGCGTACCGGCCCGCCGCCCGGGCCAGGATCGGATCGGCCTCCGGTGCGGCCGGCTCGATGCCGTCGGCGAGCGCCGGGGCCACCTCCTCCCGGACCACGGCGACCACGTCCCGGCTTACGCCCTCGGCGCCTTCCCGGTCCGCCGCGTGCTGCTCGGCCAGCCGGCGCAGCCCGGACCGGAATCCCGGGTCCAGGGCCAGCTCGGCCAGCTCCACCCACGCCTCGATCTGACAGTCGTCCGGATCGTCGGGCAGCTCCGGCGTGAGCGACCGCCTGATCCCCGCGAACCCCGGATCGGTCAGGCCGCCGAACGCCGCGTCGAGGAACTCGTCGACCAGCCGCCGCCGCTCCCGCGCGGCCAGGCCGGCCAGCCGGTGCAGCAGGTCGGCCTCGGACGGGGAGGCCCCGCGCCGGGCGATCACCGTCAGCACCGCGCGGCGCGACCGCAGCAGGCGGATCTGCGCGGTCAACGCGTCCGCGTGCGCCGAGGCGACCTCGGCCAGGCTGACCTCCCGCGCCACCACCCGGCGCACGGTGGGCAGGTCCACGCCCAGCTCGCGCAGCGTCCGTACCAGGTCGAGCCGGGCCACCGCCGCCGCGTCGTAGCGGCGGTGGCCGGCCGGTCCCCGGTCGGTGGGCGGCACGACGCCGCGGTCGGACCAGAACCGGATGGTCTTCACCGGCAGCCCGGTCCGCCGGGCCAGGTCACCGATCGAGTAGCGCTCCGCACCGTCCATGCGCCCACCATCGCGCCTCCCCCCGGTGGAGGCGCAACCCCATCGACAATGCCCGCTTAGGTACGCCTTACCAGGTCAGCTAAGGTAAGGCGCACCTAATCGGAAGGCGAAGAACCCCTCGTGACCACCGTCGCCGTCCGGCCCGCGCGGGCCGGGACTCCCGTCCGCCGCGGCACCGTCCGCCGCGTCGCGGTCACCGTGGCGGCGGCGCTCCTGCTCCTTCTGGCGCTGCTGGCCAGCCTCGCGCTCGGCAGCCGGCACCTCCCCGTCGACCAGGTGTGGCACGCGCTCGTGTCCCCGGACGGCGGCGACGCCACCACAGTGGTCCGGGAACTGCGGCTGCCGCGTACCGCCCTCGGGCTCGTCGTCGGCCTGGCGCTGGCGCTGGCCGGGGTGCTGTTCCAGGCGGTGACCCGCAACCCGCTGGCCGAGCCGCGCATCCTCGGCATCAGCGCCGGGGCGTCGTTCGGTGTGGTGCTGGCCATCGCCGTGTTCGGGGTGGGCACGCTCGCCGGGTACGTCTGGTTCGGCATCGCCGGCGCACTGCTCGCCGGGCTGCTCGTGTTCGCCATCGCCAACCGCACCCGCGAGGGCGCCAGCCCGGTCACCCTCGCGCTCGTCGGCGCGGCCCTCGACGCCGGTCTCGGCGCCATCGTGTACGCGCTGCTCAGCATCGACGCCCGCACGTTCGAGGAGTACCGCTTCTGGGTGGTCGGTGGGCTGACCGGCCGGGGCGTCGGCGTGGCCGGGCAGGTGCTGCCGTTCGTGGTGGCCGGGGTGCTGCTGGCCGCGCTGGCCGCCCGCGGTCTGGACGCGCTCGCCCTCGGCGACGACGTGGCCCGGGGACTCGGGCACCGGGTCGCACTGGTCCGGCTCGCCGCCGGGGCCGGTGGCGTGCTGCTCACCGGTGCGGCGGTGGCCGCCGCCGGGCCGATCGCCTTCGTCGGGCTGGCCGTGCCGCACCTGGCCCGGGCGCTGGTGGGCGCGGACCAGCGGTGGACGCTCCTGGTCGCCGCGCTGCTCGGCCCCGCGCTGCTGCTCGCCGCCGACGTGGCCGGCCGCCTCGTCGCCCCGCCCGGCGAGATCCCGGCCGGCATCATCACCGCCCTGCTCGGCGCCCCGCTCCTGGCCTTCCTGGTCCACCGAGCCAAGACGGTGACGACATGACCACCCCCGCCCCCACCCCCACCCCCGGCTCCCGCGATCTTGCACTTGCTGCCCCGGCGGAAGGGGCATTCCGGTCACCCGAGGGGCCCGAAGTGCAAGATCAACGGGGTGGGGTGCGACGGCCACGGGGGCGTGGAGTGCTGCGGGTCGGGGCGGTGGTGGTGCCGTTCCGGTGGCGGCCCCTTGTGGTGGCGGCGGTGCTGTTCGTGCTGCTGTGCGTCGCGGTGGTGGTCAGCCTGTCGCTGGGTACGCCGTACGTCGCCCCGGTGGACGTGGTGCGGTCGCTCTCCGGCGCCGGCACCCCGTACGACCTCGTGGTACGCGACCTGCGACTGCCTCGCGCGGTCCTCGCGGCGGTGGCAGGGGCGGCCTTCGGCGTCGCCGGCACGCTGATCCAGAGCGTGGCCCGCAACCCGCTCGCCAGCCCCGACGTCATCGGTGTCACGCAGGGCGCCGGGCTGGCCGCGACGATCGCGCTGACCAGCGGCGCGGCGGCGGTGCTGGTGGCGCCGGCGGCGCTGCTCGGCGGCCTGGCCGCCGCGGTGGCGGTGTTCGCGCTCGGCGCCCGGCACGGCCTGGCGGCCCAGCGGTTCGTGCTCGCGGGTGTGGCGGTGGCGTTCGCGTTCCGGGCGCTGATCGAGGTGGTCATGCTCACCGCCGACCCGATCGACGGGCTGCGCGCGCAGATCTGGCTCATCGGCACGCTCGCCGGCAAGGGGTGGAGCGAGGCGGCCTGGATCGCCGGCATGCTCGCGGTCCTGCTGCCGGTGCTGCTCTGGGCCGGGTGGGCGCTGCGCAGCAGCGCGCTCGACGACGACACCGCGCGCGGGATCGGCCTGCGGCCGGTGGCCCGCCGCATGGGGCTGGCCGGTACCGGTGTGCTGGCCGCCGCCATGGTCACCGCCCAGGTCGGCGCCGTCGACTTCGTGGCGCTGGTGGCCCCGCAGGTGGCCCGCCGGCTGGTCCGCGCCGAGCGCCCGCCGCTGCTGTGCGCCGCGCTGCTCGGCGCGTTGCTGCTGGTCCTCGCCGACCTCGGTGCCCGCCGGCTGCTGGCGCCGACCCAACTGCCGGCCGGCGTGCTCACCGCGGCGATCGGCGGGCCGTACCTGATCTTCGTGCTGCTCCGCACCCGAGGGAGGCGGTCGTGACCGCGCTGCTGTCCACCCGCGACCTGGTCGTCGGCTACGAGGGCCGCACAGTGCTGGACGGACTGGACCTCGACCTGCCGGCCGACACGTTCACCGTGATCGTCGGCCCGAACGCCTGCGGCAAGTCGACGCTGCTGCGCACGATGGCCCGGCTGCTCACGCCCCGGCGCGGCGCGGTGCTGCTCGACGGCGCGGCGATCCGCGATCTGCCGACCCGGGACGTGGCCCGGCGGCTCGGCGTCCTGCCGCAGAGCCCGCTGGTGCCCGAGGGGATCACCGTGGCCGACCTGGTCGGGCGCGGCCGGCAGCCGTACCAGCGCTGGTGGCGGCAGTGGTCGGCCGAGGACGGACGGGCGGTCGAGGAGGCCATGCGGCTGGCCGACGTCAGCGCGCTCGCCGACCGCCCGGTGGACACGCTCTCCGGCGGGCAGCGCCAGCGGGTGTGGATCGCCATGACTCTGGCCCAGGACACCGACGCGCTGCTGCTGGACGAGCCGACCACGTTCCTCGACCTGGCCCACCAGGTCGAGGTGCTGGACCTGCTGCACCGGCTGCGCGCCGAACGCGGCCGGACAGTGGTGGCCGTGCTGCACGACCTCAACCAGGCGGCCAGGTACGCCGACCACCTGATCGCCATGCGCGACGGCGCGGTGGTGGCCGCCGGCAAGCCGCGCGAGATCCTCACCGCGGATCTGGTCCGCGACGTGTTCGGGCTGGACTGCGTGGTCGTGCCCTGCCCGGTCAGCGGCGCCCCGCTCGTGGTGCCCGCCCTCACCCAGACCGGATCCGCCCAGGCCGGATCCGCCCAGACCTCGGCCGTTCCGGCCGTCACGCCGGCCACGGCCGGCGCCCCCGTCGGCGACGCCTGAGCGCGCCGACCCGCACCACCGAAAGGAACCTGATGCGTCGTCTCGCCGTCGCACTCACCGCCGCCCTCGCTCTCGGCGTCGGCCTCACCGCCTGCGGGGAGAGCGACCCCGTCGCCGGTACCGGCACCGGGGAGACCCGGGAGATCACCCACTCCATGGGCACCACGAAGGTGCCCGCCGAGCCGAAGCGCGTGGTCGTGCTCGACACCGACAAGATCGACACCGCGCTGTCGCTGGGCGTCACCCCGGTCGGCGCGGCGACCGCCGGTGAGGCGAAGAGCTGGCCCACCTACTTCGGCGCGGACAAGCTCGCCGGGATCACCGAGGTCGGCGTGCTCACCGAGCCGGACCTGGAGGCGATCAACGCGCTCAACCCGGATCTGATCCTGGGCAGCAAGTTCCGCCAGGAGAAGTTCTACGACGAGCTGTCCAAGATCGCCCCGACCGTGTTCACCGAGAAGGTGGGTGTCACCTGGAAGGAGAACTTCCTCCTCGACGGCGCGGCGCTGGGCAAGGAGCAGCAGGCCAAGGACCTGCTGGCCGAGTACGAGAAGCGGGCGAAGGACTTCGGCGCGAAGCTCGGCGACGCCTCGTCCCGCAAGGTCTCCATCGTGCGCTTCATGCCGACCGAGATCCGCCTGTACGGGCCGGACTCGTTCTCCGGCATCGTCGTCGGCGACACCGGCCTGGGCCGCCCCGAGCGGCAGATGCTCGCCGGCAAGGAGGACAAGCGGATGGACCGGGTCAGCCCGGAGCGCATCGCCGAGGCCGACGGCGACGTGGTGTTCGTGACCGCG
The DNA here is from genome assembly GCF_000145235.1 of Micromonospora aurantiaca ATCC 27029. Classification (NCBI taxonomy): domain Bacteria; kingdom Bacillati; phylum Actinomycetota; class Actinomycetes; order Micromonosporales; family Micromonosporaceae; genus Micromonospora; species Micromonospora aurantiaca (nom. illeg.). The sequence continues at coordinate 2,307,393 of NC_014391.1, forward strand.
TACGGCGAGAAGGCCGCCGCCGAGCAGGCCAAGGTCACCGGCGGCACGCTGTGGAAGGGCCTGTCCGCGGTCAAGGCCGGCAAGGCGCACGTGGTCTCCGACGAGATCTGGATGACTGGCATCGGCGTGGGCGCCGCCAACAAGATCCTGGACGACCTGGAGAAGTACCTGGCCGCCTGAGCCCCGATCACCCGCGCCCGTCCAGCCGTCGTCGGCCGGACGGGCGCGGGTGTGTTCAGGCCGCCAGTTGCCAGAGCAGGAACGCGTTGAGCGCCACCACGAACGCCGTGATCGCGACCGCGGCGGCGGTGGTGGCCCGGCGATTGACCAGGCTGCCCATCAGGTCCCGGCGGCGCGTGAACATCACCACCGGAATCAGCGCGAACGGGATGCCGAAGCTCAGCACCACCTGGGACAGCACCAGCGCGCGGGTCGGGTCGACGCCGATCGCGAGCACCGCGAGCGCGGGCAGCAGGGTGATCATCCGGCGGACCAGCAGCGGGATCCGGCGGCGCAGGAAGCCCTGCATGATGATCTCGCCGGCGTACGTGCCGACGCTCGTGGAGGCGAGCCCGGACAGGAGCAGGGCGACCGCGAAGCCGACCGCCGCCGCCGTGCCGAGCGTGGTGGCGAGCCCGGCGTGGACGCCTTCGAGGGTGTCGGTGCCGGGAATCGACGTGCCGTGGAAGCTGCTAGCGGCGACCAGCAGCATGGCCAGGTTGACCGCGCCGGCGATGCCCAGCGCGATCAGCACGTCGACCCGCAGGCCCTTGGCGACGACGCGCCGCTGCGTCTCGCCCTCCGCCGGCAGCCGGTTCGGGGTCAGCGCCGAGTGCACGTAGATGACGTGCGGCATCACCGTCGCGCCGAGGATGCCGGCGGCGAGCAGCATGCTGTCGGTGCCTTGCATCCGGGGCAGCAGCCCGGCCGCGGCGTCGGACACGTCCGGTTGTGCGCTGACCAGGTTGACAGCGAACGCCAGCACGATCACGCCGAGCAGCACCGCGATGGCGATCTCGAACGTCCGGAAACCCCTGGCGCGCAGCGCCAGGATGGCGAACGAGGCGGCGCCGATGATCAGGCCGCCGGGCAGCAGCGGGACGCCGAACAGCAGGTACAGCGCGACCGCCCCGCCGATCACCTCGGCCAGGTCGGTGGCCATGGCGACCAGTTCGGCCTGCGCCCACATGACCCGGTTGAGCGGCCGGGGCAGATGTTCCCGGCACAGTTCCGGCAGGCTGCGCCCGGTGGCCAGGCCGAGCTTGGCGGTGAGCGTCTGCACCAGCATGGCGGCCAGGTTCGCCGCCACGACCACCCAGACCAGCAGGTAGCCGTACCGGGCACCGGCCGTGGAGTTGGTGGCGAAGTTGCCGGGGTCGACGTAGGCGACCGCCGCCACGAACGCGGGCCCGAGCAGGATGAGCCGGCCACGTACCGGGCGCGGGGTGCGAGCGGTCCGTAGCGGGGGTACGACGGACGAGTCGTTTGTTACCACTGTTGCTCCTCGACGACGGCGAACGACGGACGACTGATGGCGAACGGCGAACGGCGGGGGGTGTCAGGGAGGGCGGCCACGCGGGGGTGTTCCCGACGGATGCCCATATATGCCACCAACCTGAGCCCGGAGGAGGAAAGCAGACACGGGACGATGCCGTCCGCTGTACGCCCACCGGTTGGGCGCCGTGCGGCGCACCGCCCGGGACGACGAACGGCCGCCCCGGGTGGCGGGGCGGCCGTTCGGTAGGTGGGCGGTGCGGCGGTCGCCGCCGGGTACGCGGTCCGGCGGCGTGGTCGCGGTGCGCCGGATGGCGTGCCGCGGCGGCCGGTCAGGCGGCGGTGGACCAGATGGCCCGGAACGCGGCCGCCTCACCGGCCAGCCACTGCTCGATCTGCTCGGGCTTGACGTCGGCGGGCATCCGGTGCGCCTCGCCGCGCCGCACGTCGACCAGGACCGGCTCGGCGTGCGGCAGCACCGCGTCCATGTGCCGGGCCATCAGGTGCAGTGTGGCCAGCGTCGTCTCCTCGCTCGGCGGCGCCTCGTCGAAGTGCAGCCGGATCGCCTCGGCCCGGCCGTCGGCGTACCGGACGCCGAACTGCGGGTTGATCTTCACGGGCAGGTCGCCCAGCATGGCCAGCGCGTCGCGCGTCTGGGCCAGGTCGACGCCGGCCGGCTCGCCGAGCGAGTGCAGCCAGCGGGTCGCGCCCGGAACGAGCGCCTCGTAGAGCGGTCGCCAGCGCGGCTTGACCAGGTCGGCGACCTGCGCGAGGTGCGTACCGCCGGTGTGGAAGGCGACGTCGGCCTTGAGCGCCTTGACGAACTGGCCGTGCGGGTTGAAGCCGTGCCGGCTGGCCCGCTGCCGGCGCAGCCCGCCGACGAAGGTGGCCTTGGTGGGGCCGGTGCGGTCGACGTACCGGGTGAATCCGAGGAGGGTGGCGTAGGGGGTGACAGGGGTCGCGGAGGTGGGCGCAGTCACGAGCATCCTCCCAGGTCAGCAGCTCGATTAGTACATACATTCTAATCGACGGGTCTGACATCGCCCAGGGTGCGAAAGGGGCATTGTCGATCCGTTCGCCGACGGCCCGCCGATCCGGACGGGACACCGCGCGATCGATCCGTCCCCTAGAGTGCGGTTCTTCCACACCTCTCTCCCGGAGTACCCATGCGATCCCTCACGGCCCGATGGCCCCGCCTCGCCGCCGCCGCGGCGCTGCTGGCCACGACCGCGCTCTTCGCCCCGTCGACCCCGGCGCACGCCGCCGACGAACTGCCCGACCTGTTCGTGTCCTTCAGCAGCGACCCCGTCGCGGAGATCGACAACAGTGGCACCACGGTCGGGATGTACGTCTACAACTACGGCCAGGCCGACGCGACGGCGGTGACCGTCACGCTCGACCTGGGCAAGCTGTCGTCCGACGTGGTCGCCTCGGTGCCGGACTGGAACGACTCCTGCAAGCTCGCGGCGGGGAAGGTCACCTGCACCGTCGGTGGCCTGGTGGCCGGCCAGACCGATCTCATCTATCCGCTCTCGCTGGCCAGCCGCACCGGTGCGACCCCCGGTGACGCCGGTTCGGTCGGCGTGACCATCGCCGGCGCACAGGACGACGCCAACCCCGGCGACAACACGATCAGCTTCCCGGTCACGATCCGCGCCTCGGGCCCCGATCTGGTCGCCGCCGCCGACGACCTGAACGACAAGTCCAAGCCGGTCGGTGAGGGCGACCGGGTCCCGCTCTACAGCGGTGTGCTCAACGAGGGCGACAGCCCGGCGACCGACTTCACCGTCCGGGTCGACCTGCCCACCGGCGCCACCTTCGTCGAGCGGTACAGCGACTGCACCTACGTCGGCTACTACCCGAAGGCCAGCGGTCCGCCGTACGTCTACGGGCCGAGCCAGGTCACCTGCACGGTGCCGCTGACGCTCAAGCCCGGCGAGGGGCTGCTGCTGTTCGACGACGAGACGGGCGAGTCGCTGTTCAACATCACGTTCGGCCGCAACCTGCCGGGCCCGGACGAGAACTACGCCCTGTTCAGCACCGCGCTGGCCGGTGAGGCGGAGACGGCGAAGAAGGCCGCGGCGACCAAGGGCAACGGCCCGTCGTTCGCCACCGCCGCCGAGAAGCTGCACGCCAAGGCGGTCAAGGCGGGTCAGGCCCGCAAGGCCGTCGTGGAGCGCGAGCTCGACGAGTCGGACAACTACGCCGACTTCCGGTTCTGGAGCAAGAAGAACAGCCTCGACGTCGCCGTCACCGCCGCGCCGGTGAAGGGGGCGGTCGGCCAGACCGTCGACCTCACCTACGAGGTCGTCAACCACGGCCCGTCCGACGGCGGCGGCCCCGGTGTCCTCATCACCGCACCGAGCGGCACCGTCCTGCTGCCCAGCGAGTGGTGCTACACCGACGGCCAGCCGGGCACGACGTTGCCCGAGTCGGCGAAGCTGCGGTGCAACTTCGAGAGCGAGTTCCCGAGCGTGGCCTCCGGCTACGGCCGGATCAAGCCCACCGTGCAGCTGAAGATCAAGTCGACGCCGGGTACCGACGGCACGATCGTGGTCGACGGCGCCACGTCCTCGACCGAGTCGAAGCCGGCGAACAACACCGCTCGCATCGTCGTCGCCGTCGGCAACGGCGGCCCGGGCACCGGTGGCTCCGGAGACGGCAGCGGTGGCACCGGCGGCGGCCTGCCGATCACCGGTGCGCCGGCGGCCACGCTCGCCGGTGTCGGCGCCGCCGTGCTCGCGGCCGGCGCGGTCCTGTTCGTCGTGTTCCGTCGTCGTCGCGTGGCGTTCCAGGCCCCGCGCGACTGATCGGACACGATCGCGGGGGCGGAACCGGACCGGTTCCGCCCCCGCGGCGTACGTCAGCCGACGCCGCTACAACTGGCCGACGTCGGTGACGCGGACCACCGCCGCGCCTGTCTCGTCCGAGGCGGCCAGGTCGATCTCGGCGCTGATGCCCCAGTCGTGGTCGCCGTCCGGGTCGTCCAGGATCTGCCGGACGGTCCACCGCTCGCGGCCCTGCTCGATCATCAGCAGCGCCGGCCCCCGCGCGTCCGGCCCCACACCGATGGAGTCGTACGCCTCGAAGTACGGCTCCAGCGCGTCGGCCCAGGCGTCGGCGTTCCAGCCGTCGCCCGCGTCCAGCTCGCCGAGCAGGTCCCAGCGGCGCAGCGCGGCCAGCTCGACGCGACGGAACATCGCGTTGCGCACCAGCACCCGGAACGCCCGCGCGTTGCGGGTCACCGCCGGCGGCCGGTCGTCCAGCGAGGCGGCCACCTCGGCCACGTCCGACGGGTTGCGCAGCCGCTCCCACTCGTCGATCAGGCTGGAGTCGACCTGGCGGACCAACTCGCCCAGCCACTCGATGAGGTCGACCAGCTCCTCGGTCTTCGCGTCCTCGGGGACGGTCTGCCGCAGCGTCTTGTACGCGTCGGCGAGGTACCGCAGCACCAGCCCCTCGGAGCGGGACAGCCCGTAGAACTGCACGTACTCGGGGAACGTCATGGCCCGCTCGTACATGTCCCGGACCACGGACTTGGGGGAGAGCTGGTGGTCGGCCACCCAGGGGTGTCCCTGCCGGTACATCTCGTACGCGGAGTCCAGCAGCTCCGCCAGCGGCTTGGGCCAGATCACCTCGTCGAGCAGTTCCAGGCGCGCCTCGTACTCGATGCCTTCGGCCTTCATCGCGGCGACCGCCTCGCCGCGGGCCTTGAACTGCTGCGCGGACAGCACCTGGCGGGGGTCGTCCAGGATCGACTCGATCACGCTGAGCACGTCGAGCGCGTACGACGGCGACTCCCGGTCGAGCAGCTCGACGGTGGCCAGCGCCAGCGGTGACAGCGGCTGGTTCAGCGCGAAGTCGAGCTGGAGGTCGACGGTGAGGCGTACCCGGCGGCCGGTCTCGTCCGGCTCGGGCAGCTCCTCGACCACGCCGCCCGCGCGCAGCGCCCGGTAGATGGCGATGGCCCGGCGGATGTGCCGGCGCTGCGCGGCCGGGTCCTCGTGGTTGTCGGTGAGCAGGTGCCGCATCGAGGCGAACGCGTCGCCGGGGCGGCCGATCACGTTGAGCAGCATCGAGTGGCTGACCTGGAAGCTGGAGGTGAGCGGTTCCGGCTCGGCCTCGACCAGCCGCTGGAACGTCGGCTCGCCCCAGCCGATCGAGCCCTCCGGCGGCTTCTTCTTCACCACCTTGCGGCGCTTCTTCGGGTCGTCACCGGCCTTCGCGAGCGCCTTCTCGTTCTCGATCACGTGCTCGGGGGCCTGCACCACGACCCGGCCCAGCGTGTCGAACCCGGCCCGCCCGGCCCGGCCGGCGATCTGGTGGAACTCGCGGGCCTTGAGCAGCCGGGTGCGGGTGCCGTCGTACTTGCTCAGGCCGGTGAACAGCACGGTACGGATCGGCACGTTGATGCCGACGCCGAGCGTGTCCGTACCGCAGATGACCTTGAGCAGGCCGGCCTGGGCGAGCGTCTCGACCAGGCGGCGGTACTTCGGGAGCATGCCGGCGTGGTGCACGCCGATGCCGTGGCGGACCAGCCGGGACAGCGTCTTGCCGAAGCCGGAGGTGAACCGGAAGTTGCCGATCGCCTGGGCGATCATGTCCTTCTCGGCGCGGGTGCAGACGTTCACGCTCATCAGCGCCTGGGCACGTTCCAGCGCGGCGGCCTGGGTGAAGTGCACGACGTACACCGGGGCCTGTTTGGTCTCCAGCAGTTCCTCCAGCGTCTCGTGCAGCGGCGTGGTCGCGTACGAGAAGAGGAGCGGGACCGGCCGCTCGGCCGAGCGGACGACGGCGGTCGGCCGCCCGGTGCGCCGGGTCAGGTCGTCGACGAAGCGGGTGGTGTCGCCGAGCGTGGCCGACATCAGCACGAACTGGGCCTGCGGCAGCTCGATCAGCGGCACCTGCCAGGCCCAGCCGCGGTCCGGCTCGGCGTAGAAGTGGAACTCGTCCATGATCACCTGGCCGACGTCGGCGCGGCGGCCCTCGCGCAACGCCAGGTTGGCCAGGATCTCCGCGGTGCAGCAGATGATCGGCGCGTCCGCGTTGACGCTGGCGTCGCCGGTGAGCATGCCGACGTTCTCCGCGCCGAAGACCTCGCAGAGCGCGAAGAACTTCTCCGAGACCAGCGCCTTGATCGGCGCGGTGTAGAAGGTCGTCCGGTCGTCGGCCAGCGCCGCGAAGTGCGCCGCGATCGCCACCAGGCTCTTGCCCGAGCCGGTCGGCGTATTCATGATCACGTTCGCGCCGGAGACGATCTCGATGACCGCCTCCTCCTGATGGGGATAGAGGTCCAGGCCGCGCTCGGACGCCCAGGAGGCGAACGCGTCGTAGAGGGTGTCGGGATCGGCGGTCTTCGGCAGCGCGGCGGTGAGAGTCATGGCGGCTCCCATCGTGCCTGGATCACACCACGCCGCGCCAACCGGGTTCAGCGCCGCCGGTGGATCAGGTCGAAGACCTCCCGGCCCGCGGTCAGCGCGCGCCGCTCGAACTTCGTCACCGGGCGGTGCGCCGGACGGGGCGCGTAGCCGCCGTACACGTCGACCAGCTCCGGGTCGGCGGTGAGCGTCTCGCGCATCGACTCGGCGTACTCGGCCCAGTCGGTCGCGCAGTGCAGCGTGCCGCCCGGAGCCAGCCGGGACCGCAGCAGCGCCACGTGCGCCGGCGCGATGATCCGCCGCTTGTGGTGGCGCGTCTTCGGCCACGGGTCGGGGAAGAAGACGTGCACCGCGTCCAGGCAGCCCTCCGGCATGGCGCGGACCAGGTCCAGCGCGTCGCCCTCGGCCACCCGCACGTTGTCCAGACCGTGGCGTTCCACCAGGTCGAGCAGGTTGGCGATTCCCGGCGTATGGACCTCGACCGCCAGATAGTGTCGGTCCCGGTCGGCCGCCGCCATCGCGGCGGTGGCGTCGCCCATGCCGGAGCCGATCTCCAGCACCAGCGGCGCCCGTCGTCCGAACAGCGCCGTCGGATCGCACGGCCCGTCGAGGGCGGCGATCTCGAGGCCGTACGCGGGCCAGAGCCGGGTGAGCGCGTCGCGCTGCCGCTCGCTCATCCGTCCGCGACGCGGATGGAAGGTACGGATGCGGCCGGCGGCGATGTCGGGGAGGGTCACAGCGACCCGAGCCTACGCGACCCGGATCGGATGTGATGTGCGGCCGGGGGTGAGAGGATTCATCCCGTACGCCGGGAGGGGTCATGGGGTCGTTCAGGGTACGTGAGGCGCTGCTGGTCGCGGTCGCCGCGTGCGCCGCCCCGCTGGTCGGCGCGCTGCCCGCCCAGGCCGCGCCGCGCGCCGCCGAGCCGGTGCCGGAACAGCCCCCGGCCGACGTGATCTTCGTGGAGGTCACCCCGGGCACCGTCTCGCCCGGCTACCTCGTCGGCATCCGGGCCAGCTGCCGGAACAACACCGTGCCGGCGATCGTGACCTCGGACGCGTTCGGCAGGATCCAGGTTCAGCCGCAGCGCGGCCTGCTCACCGCCTCGCCGATGGTCCACGAGCGCACCCGGCCCGGCAACTACCGGGTGAAGCTGGAGTGCCCGGGTGGGGAGACCGCCTCCACCATGCTCCAGGTGGTCAAGCAGGGGCAGCCCACCCGGCAGCCGACCCACCCGCCCAGTCACCTGCCCAGCCGTGGCCCGGCGACCGGATTCGGCGGCACCGCCGGCCCCGGGCTCGGCGGCCTGCTGGTGCCCGTCGGGCTGGCGGTGACAGTGGTCGGCGCCGGGCTCGGCGTGGCCGCGTCCCGCCGGCACGCCCGCGGCGCCGCCGGACGCTGAGGCCGGTCATGGCCGAGCACTTCGTTCCGCCGCCCGCCGGAGCACGGCGCTCCGGCCGGCCGTTCCTGGCACTGCCCCCGCCCGCCGCGCCACCGGCCGACGCCGCCCGCCCGTCCCGGGCCGGCCCGCCTGCCGAGGTCGCCCGGTTCTCCAGGGCTGACCCGGCCGCCGCGCCCCGGACCGGCCCGCCCTCGGGGGACAGGCCGGCCGCCGGGACCGGGTCGTCGGCCGTGCCGGTCTCCGGGTCGCGGCCGTGGATGCCGCCGCCCGCCGCGTCGCGACCGTGGTACCCGCCGTCGGCCGATCCGCCGGCCCTGCGTCCCCGGCCCGCCGGGCCGCCGCCTGTAGAACCGCCACCGGCGTCGCCGGGCGGGCGGGACCGGGGCCGGGGTTCCTGGTCGAAGCCGCTGGCAGTGGTGCTGGTGCTTGTCGGTGTGTTCGCCACCGGGGCCGGGCTCGGGCGCACGGCCGGGCCGTTCGACTTCGCCGACGCGTCCACCGGGTCGAGCCGGTCGAACGGGTCGGGCGCGGTGGCCCCGGCGAGTGCCGCCGCCCCGGTCCGGAAGCCGGCGAGCCGGCCGGTACGCCTGGCGGTGCCGGCCATCAAGGTCAACGCGCCGGTCACCCCGGTCGGGCAGGCGAAGGACGGCTCGGTGGACGTGCCGCCGCTGACCGAGCACGACCAGACCGGCTGGTACGACAGGGGAGCGGTGCCCGGCGACCCGGGCCGGGCGATCATCGTGGGTCACGTCGACACCAAGAGCGGGCCGGCCGTCTTCTACCGGCTGCGCTCGCTGAAGCCCGGCGCCCGGATCCAGGTGACCCGCGCCGACCGCAGCGTGGTGACCTTCAAGGTGGACAGCGTCGAGTACTTCGACAAGGCGAACCTGCCCGCCGCCCGGGTCTACGGCGACTCGGGTCCGGCCGAGCTGCGCCTGATCACGTGCGGCGGCGAGTGGGTCGGCGGCCGTACCGGCTACCAGGACAACGTGATCGTCTTCGCGTCCCTGGCGAGCTGACCGCTGCCCGACGCTCTCGCTCCCGCCCTCACTCCGACGATCATGAGGTTGGCGGCGACAATTCGGACCGCGAACGCCGTCAACTTCATGATCGACGGGGAGGGCCGGGGGCCGGGAGGGCCGGGGGCCGGGTGGGACGGGGGAGGGCGGGTCAGGGTTTGGCGGGGACCTGCTGGACGACCTCGAACTCCAGCAGGGTGGCGCCGGTGGCGACGGGCTTGCGGGGTTCGCCGCCCTCGGCGTGCGCGGCCCGCGACGGGCCCTGCGCCCACGCCTGGTACGCCTCCTCGGTCTCCCAGCGCGTGTACACGAAGTAGCGGGTGTCCCCGGCGACCGGGCGCAGCAGCTCGAAGCCGAGGAAACCGGGGGAGTTCTCCACCGCGCCGGCCCGGGCCGCGAACCGCTTCTCCAGCTCCTCGCCGACGCCGGACGGGACGTCGATCGCGTTGATCTTCACGACAGCCATGTGTCCACCCTAACGAGCGCCGCGCTCAGAACGTCTCGACGGCCGGTGTCAGGTCCGCGTCGACCACGATCGGGGCGTGGTCGGAGGGGCCCTTGCCCTTGCGGGCCTCCCGGTCCACGTACGCGGAGCGGACCGCGCGGGCGAACGACGCGCTCGCGTACACCAGGTCGATCCGCATGCCCTTGTTCTGGTGGAACATCCCGGCCCGGTAGTCCCAGTACGTGAACGGGTGCGGCCCCTTCATGGGCGTCGGCACCACGTCCTTCAGCCCCAGGTCACGCAGCGCGGCCAGCGCGGCCCGCTCGGCCGGGGTGACGTGGGTGGAGGTGACGAACAGCGCGGGATCCCAGACGTCGGCGTCGGTGGGCGCCACGTTGAAGTCACCGCAGACGGCCACCGGCAGCGCGCCGGCCACCTCCGGTTCGAGGGCGTCGCGCAGCGCCGCGAACCAGGCCAGCTTGTACGCGTAGTGCGGGTCGTCCGGCGCGCGGCCGTTCGGCACGTACACCGACCAGACCCGCAGCTCGTCGCAGGTGGCCGAGATGGCGCGGGCCTCGGGCTCGGGGAACCCGGGCTCGCCCGGGAAGCCGACAGTCACGTCGGCCAGCCCGACCCGGGACAGCACGGCGACGCCGTTCCACCGCCCGTCGCTGTGGCTGGCCACCTCGTAGCCCAGCTCGCCCACCTCGGCGACCGGGAACGCCCCGTCGGGGCACTTGGTCTCCTGCAGGCACACGACGTCGGGCTTCGTGGTGGCCAGCCAGTCGAGCAGCCGGGGCAGGCGGGCCTTCACCGAGTTGACGTTCCAGGTCGCCAGGCGCATGCCCCCAGCCTGCCGCATCCCCGCCCGCCCCGCCCGGTCAGCGCTCCGGGGTGTCGCCGGGTCGGGTCTGCTCGGCGAGGAAGCGTTCCAGCTCGGCGCCGAGTTCGTCGGCGGTGGGCAGCGGCCCGGTCTCGCCGGCGAGCAGGCTCTTCTCGCCCCGGCCGCGGGCGAACGTGTCGTACTGCTCCTCCAGTGCCTGGACCAGCGTCGCCGCCTCCTCGGTCTGGGTGACCTGGCGGTCGATCTCCACCCGGACCGCCTCGGCGGCGGTCCGCAGCGCCTCGACGGGCAGCAGCAGGCCGGTGCTGCGGGACACGGCGGACAGCAGTGCCTCGGCGGCGGCCGGGTACTCGGCCTGGGCCACGTAGTGCGGCACGTGCGCGGCGAAGCCGAGGGCGTCGCGCCCCTGCTCGCCGAGGCGGTACTCCAGCAGGTGGCCGACTCCGGCCGGCACCTGCACCTTCTGCAGCCACGGCTCGTGCCCGGCGATCAGTTCCTTGCGGGTGGCGTGCGCGGTGACGCCGCTGGGCCGGGTGTGCGGCACCGCCATCGGGATCGAGTTGAGCCCGACTGTGAGCCGGACGTCGAGGCGGGCGCTGAGCCCGGCGACGGCGGCCACGAAACGCTCCCACTGGAGATCCGGCTCGGGGCCGGTGAGCAGCAGGAACGGGGTCTCGTCGTCGTCGTGCAGCAGGTGCAGCTCCAGCGCCGGGGCGTCGTAGGACTCCCAGTGGTCCTCGACGAAGGTCATCACCGGGCGGCGGGAGCGGTAGTCGAAGATCTGGTCCACGTCGAAGCGGGCGATGACCCGGGCGTCGAGCGAGGTGAGCAGCTGTTCCCGGGCCAGCCGGGTGGCGTTGCCGGCGTCGACGAAGCCGGTGAGCGCCTGGATCAGCACCGGCTGGCCGAGCTCGGGCAGCTCGTCGGTGAGTTCGTAGAGCTCGTGTGGATCGAGCACCGGTGGGTCCTCCCTGTCGACGCGTACGGGGGAGCGCCGAGCGTGCGGCGTCCCCGGTTCGGCCAACGTACCGGGGCGGGTGGTCCATTCCGTTACGGCCACGTCCGATGCCCGGATGATGATCACGATTCGGCTACGCCCCGGTCCGGCGACCCATATCCGGATCGTCCGAACGGACGAGTTAGTCGATCATCGGGCAGGACCGGGAGGTCTGCGGCGTTCCTGCCCGGGCCGCTGCGCGGGTTGCAGGCCGGGTGATTGGTCCGGTTCCCGAGGTCCGTGGTCCGCCGGGCCGCACTGGGATGGGCCGTCCGCTTCGGAACGGCCAAAGTGTGGCGAGGGCCACCCTTTGGGCCTGGGTGATCCCGGTTTGCCCTGCCTAGCCTCGTCGGATGCGTAACGACGGCAACCTCGACGACCCGTTCGGCTCCGGCCGCCCGGCTGACCGTTCGGACGATACCCCCTCCACCAATCGGTTGGCCACACTCCGGGGACTGGTCCGGCGTACCCGCTTCTGGGCACCCACGAACCCCCGGCCCGGCCGGACGAAGCTGGCGGTCGCCACCGGCGCGGCCTGCTGCCTGGGCCTGGTCGGCGTCAGCCAGGCCGGCTTCGGTGCCCCGGACCGCGCCGCCGACCCGGCGCCCTCGGCGGAGGTCGCCGAGCGTGCCGCGGTCGACCCGGCGTCCCGGGCCATGGCCCGGCCGAGCACCGCCCCCGCCGCCCCCAGCGCCAGCGCCAGCCCGTCCGCGACGGCGAGCCCGAAGGCGACCGCCAAGCCCAAGCCGAAGAAGACCGTCCGGCAGATCGTCCCGGTCGCCGGCCTGGACCGCACCCAGATGAACAACGCGAAGAAGATCGTGCAGGCCGGCAAGGAGATGGGCATGCCGCGCCGCGCCCTCGTCATCGCGGTGGCGACCGCCATGCAGGAGAGCACCCTGCTCAACTACGCCAGCGGCGTGCTGCCCGAGTCGCAGAGCTACCCGCACCAGGCCATCGGCTGGGACCACGACTCGGTCGGGCTGTTCCAGCAGCGCCCGAGCAGCGGCTGGGGCACCGTCGAGCAGCTAATGGACCCGGAGTACGCGACGAAGGCGTTCCTGTCCGCGCTGGCGGAGATCCCCGGCTGGCAGAGCCTGCCGCTCTCCGTGGCCGCCCAGGCCGTGCAGATCTCGGCGTTCCCGGACGCGTACGCCCAGCACGAGTGGCGCGCCGGCGAAGTGGTGGCCGAGATCCTGGGCTGACCCGGACGGGTGGTTGCCGAAGGGCCGATTCGGGTATCAAGGGCTTGCCGGTCCCAGGTACACATGAAGGGGACCGCAGGACGGGAGGACCCTCATGTCGCTGATGCAACGGATCACCGCCTTCCTGCGGTCGCCGCGGGGCCAGCAGTTGGTCGACCGCGGCCGGCGTGAGATGTCGAAGCCGGAGAACCAGGCCCGGCTGCGGCAGATCGCGAACCGGCTGCAGTCGCGCCGGCGCTGACCCGCGTCACCCCCGCCGCACGAGCCTCCGGAGCCCTTCGTGACCGACCCCGCCCCCGTCGACGGGGAGCCCAACGCCGTCCCCGCCGCCCCCGTCCCGCCGGTGGAGGCGCCCGAGGCACCACCGGCCAAGCTGTGGGACCGGATGCGGGACGACCCGCAGTACGCGCCGGAGCACCTGGCCCTGGAGGCGGTACGCCGGCTCGGCCCGGAGGCCGCCCAGTGGGCCGCCCGGGAGCGGGCGCTGCGACCGGACGCCCCGCCGGAGCACTTGGCCGACCAGGCGGTACGCAAGTTCGTCAACCACGCCCGGCTCTCCGGTGCGGTGTCCGGCGCGGCCGGGCTGCCCGGCGCGGTGATCGACGTCGGCGTGCTGGCCTGGACCCAGGCCCGGCTGGTGCTGCACGTCGCGGCCGCCTACGGCGTCGACCCGGCGCACCCGGACCGGGCCACCGACCTGCTGGTGCTCCAGCGGGTGCACAAGGTCGCCGAGACGGCCCGTCTCGCGCTGGGCGTGGCCGCCGGCCGGGAGCGGGCCGGTGCGCTGTTCGGCTCCGCCGGTGACCGGGCGCTGGGCCGGGTGATGCTCCAGCTCGGGGTCCGGCTGGCCCGGATGGCCGGGGTGCGTGCCGCCAAGCGGATGTTCGCCAAGGTCGTGCCGGGCGCGGCGATCGTGCTCGGCACCTGGGCCAACTCGTCGGCCACCAAGGAACTGGCCGACCGTACGCGCGCCCTCTACCGCGCCGCCGGCCCCCGGCAGCTACCGGGCCCGCGCCAGCCCTGACCAGCCGGAGGCGTTCCAGGCCACCTCGGCCAGCCGGCCCTGCCCGGTCGCGTTCGGGTGGAACCAGTCGAGCGCGTTGACCTGGTCCAGGTCGAAGCGATGGCGGTGCACCGCGCCGCCGTCCCACCGGCAGCGTGACCCGTACGCCCGGCAGGCGGCGCGCAGTTGCCCGTCGTACGCCTCGATCCGGTCCCTGACGCGGGCCCGGCGGGCGGCAGCGGCGGGCGCTGTCGACGTGGCGTCGGCGAGCAGCGACGGGCAGACGCCCCGCGACCAGGCCCGCACGGCGCGGGGCTCGGTGTGCCCGATCTGCCAGAGCCGGTACAGGTCCGGGATGCTGACCACCAGCACCCGGGCCTTCGGCCGGCCCTCGCGCAGCACGCCCAGCGCCGCGTCGACCTGGTCGCGGAAGTTCGCGACCGACGTCATGTCGTCGACGTCGCCCCGGCAGGCGTCGTTCGCGCCGATCAGCACGGTGACCAGGTCGGCCCTGTCGCGTACCGCCGACCGGGCCTGGCCGGTCAGCGCGGCCGCGCGGGCCCCGGGCACGGCCCGGTTGTACGCCCGCAGCCCCGGCGCGTCGGCGCGCAGCCGCCGGTAGAGGCTCTCCACCCGCAGGCCGTCCCCCGTTGACCAGGAGTTGCGTTCGCAGCTCACCAGCACCAGGCAGGAGCCGTAGCCGGTGCTGACCGAGTCGCCGAGCGCGACCAGCGCCCGGGGTTCGCCGGGGGCGGGTGTGCCGGAGGGCCGGGGTGACGCCTCGCCGGAGCCGTCACAGGCGAGCGCGACGAGCGCCGCCAGGCAGGCCAGCGCGGCGATCCAGCGTCTCATCGGTCCCCCGTCCGGCGGCGGCAACGGGCGCGTCGACCCTATGCCCCGGCGGAGAGCCGGTGGCGGTTCTGTCGGCTATCGGGCATCGACCACTGTCGTTCACATCTGTCGTGTCGGCGCAGGCCGGCCGTGCAGCCACCGGTGCAGCGCCCGGGTGATCCGGGGCAGCACCAGGTAGGTCATCAGCGGGGTGAGCACGAGCGTCATCAGCAGCGTCCGCCCGGCCAGTGGCACGCCGGCGAGGAACCGGGTGGTCAGCAGCGTGGCGGCCAGGCTGAGCGGGAAGAACGCCAGCCAGATCGTGACCGCCTGCTTCCAGCGCGGCGGCGCGGCCGGTTCCGGCTCGCCGAACGTCTCGACCACGTGGTCCACCGGCGGGGCGAACCAGCCCTCGATGCCGGTGCGCCGCTCCACCCGGGTGTGCTCGACGATGCCCTGCGCCGAGCTGAGCCACCAGCGCCGCTGCGGCGAGTCCTCCCAGTCGCGCAGGGTGTCCGCGTCGGCGAAGCGGTACATCACGTGCCACTCGCCGGAACCGGGGGCGCTGCGGACGAAACCGGCGCCGAGGAAGCCCGGGAAGCTCTCCGCGAGCGCCGTCCCGGCCCGCATCCACGCCACCACCTCGTCGGTACGCGCCGGGTCGGCGCGCCGGGACACGGCGACGGTCACGGGTACGGCCTGAGTCGTGGTCATGCCATCCTCTCCACCGTTCCGCGGGATCTCCGCCGGAACCGGCAGACCGATGTAACGCACCCGCCTGCCGGCCGCATCCGGCGCCTGCCCGCCGGGTGTCCCGGATCACCGGTGTTCCCGCACCGGCCGGTTATCCCCGCCCGTGCCGGGGTAGGCCCCAGGAATGACCCGATCACAGCCCCGCCGTGCCCGCGGCACGGTCGGCCACGCGAACAGCGCCCTGAACCTGCGGCTCGCGCTCGCCACGTTCGGTCTGGTCGTGATGACCGTCTTCGCGGTGCTCGCGTTCGCCGCGGACATCGCCTGGCTGGGTGTCGTCTGCGCGCTGCTCGCCGTGGTGGCGGTGGTCGACCTGGTCGTGATCCAGCGCCGCCGCGCCGCGCGCCGCCGGGAGGAGCCGGGCGTGCGGCACTCGCTGTTCGAGTGACAGGAGTACGACATGCCCATCGCCACCACCAATCCCGCCACCGGACAGGTGCTCAAGACGTACGAGGCGATGTCGGACGAGCAGATCGACGCCGCGATCGAGCGGGCCGACCTCGCCTTCCGGCAGTTGCGCGGCACCACGATCGCGCAGCGGGCCCGGTGGCTCCTCGCCGCCGCCGACCTGCTCGACGCCGAGCGCGACGAGACGGCCCGGCTGATGACCACCGAGATGGGCAAGACGTACGCCGCCGCGAAGGCGGAGGTCACCAAGTGCGCCACCGCCTGCCGCTTCTACGCCGGGAACGCGCCCCGGATGCTCGCGGACGAGCCGGCCGACGCCGCCGCGGTCAAGGCGAAGCGGGCGTACGTGCGTTACCAGCCGATCGGTCCGGTGCTCGCGGTGATGCCGTGGAACTTTCCGCTGTGGCAGGTGATGCGGTTCGCCGCCCCGGCCCTGATGGCGGGCAACACCGGCCTGCTCAAGCACGCCTCGAACGTGCCGCAGACCGCGCTCTACCTGGAGGACCTGTTCCGCCGGGCCGGTTTCCCCGAGGGCGCGTTCACCACGCTGCTGGTCGGCTCCGACGCGGTCGACCGGATCCTCAGCGACCCCCGCGTGCGCGCCGCCACGCTCACCGGCAGCGAGCCGGCCGGCCGGTCCATCGCCCAGATCGCCGGCCGGGAGATCAAGAAGACGGTGCTGGAGCTGGGCGGCAGCGACCCGTTCGTGGTGATGCCCTCGGCCGACCTGGACACCGCAGCCGAGGTCGCCACCACCGCCCGCTGCCAGAACAACGGGCAGTCCTGCATCGCCGCGAAGCGGTTCATCGTGCACACCGACGTGTTCGACGCGTTCGCCGAGAAGTTCGCCGCACGGATGGCGGCGCTGCGCGTCGGCGACCCGATGGACGACGGCACCGACGTCGGCCCGCTGGCCAGCGAACGCGGTCGCGACGAGGTGCACGCCCAGGTCACCGACGCGGTGGACCAGGGCGCGACTGTGCTCTGCGGCGGCGAGAAGCCGGCCGGGGACGGCTGGTACTACCCGCCGACGGTGGTCACCGACCTGCGCCCGGAGATGCGCATGTGGGCCGAGGAGGTGTTCGGGCCGGTCGCCGGGCTCTACCGGGTCGGCTCGTACGACGAGGCGATCGAGGTCGCCAACGGCACCAGCTTCGGCCTCGGCTCCAACGCCTGGACGAACGACCCGGCCGAGCAGGAGCGCTTCGCCGTCGACCTGGACGCCGGCAACGTGTTCGTCAACGGCATGACCACGTCCTATCCGGAGCTGCCGTTCGGTGGTGTGAAGAACTCCGGGTACGGCCGCGAGCTGTCCGCCGCCGGCATGCGCGAGTTCTGCAACACCAAGACCGTGTGGATCGGCGAGGGCGAGGCCGGCGCGGGCGCCGGGGCGCACTCCGAGTAGACGCGATTGGCCGGACGCCGTCACGGGTAGGAGTGGCGACCATGACGGCGTTCGGCTTCCACGCATCCCACGAGCAGATCCACCCGGCCCGGCTGCTGGAGGCGGTGATCCACGCCGAACGCGCCGGCTTCGACGCGGCCATGTGCTCCGACCACTTCTCGCCGTGGAGCGAGCGACAGGGCCAGTCCGGGTTCGCCTGGTCCTGGCTCGGTGCCGCGCTCCAGGCCACGAACCTGTCCTTCGGCGTGGTGAACGCCCCCGGCCAGCGCTACCACCCGGCGATCATCGCGCAGGCCATCGGCACGCTCGGCGCCATGTACCCGGGCCGGTTCTGGGCCGCGCTGGGCACCGGCGAGGCGGCGAACGAGCACATCACCGGCGAGGCCTGGCCGCGCAAGGACATCCGCAGCGCCCGGCTGCGCGAGTGCGTCGACGTGATCCGGGCGCTGCTCGCAGGCGAGGAGGTCAGCCACGACGGCCTCGTCACGGTGGACCGGGCGAAGCTGTGGACCCGGCCGGAGGAGCCGCCCGCACTGGTCGGCGCCGCCGTGAGCATCGCCACCGCGCGCTGGTGCGCCGAGTGGGCCGACGGGCTGATCACCGTCAACGCGCCGGTCGAGCACCTGCGGCAGATGATCGACGCCTACCGGGACGCGGGCGGACGCGGCCCGCTGCACCTCCAGGTGCACGTGAGCTGGGCGCCCGAGCAGGAGCAGGCCGAGGCGATCGCGTACGAGCAGTGGCGCAGCAACGTGTTCGCGCCGCCGGTCTGCTGGGACCTGGAGACCCCCGAGCACTTCGACGTGGCGAGCGCCGACGTGCCGATGTCCAAGGTCGCCGAGACCGTGAACGTCTCCGCCGACCTGGGCCGGCACATCGGCTGGCTGGAGGAGTACGTGGCGCTGGGCTTCGACCAGATCGCGCTGCACCACGTCGGGCAGGAGCAGCGCGCGTTCATCGACACGTTCGGCGCCGAGGTGCTGCCGAAGCTGCGCTCCGCCGCCTGATCACACATCACCCCGTCGGCGCTTAGGCTCGTCGTTCGTGGATGCTCTGTTCGAGGTCGTGGTCTTCCTGGCCATCGCGACCTTCGGTGCGGCGCTGGCCCGCCGGCTCGGCCTGCTCGCGCCGATCCTGCTGGTCGTGCTCGGCCTCGCGTTGTCCTTCCTGCCGTTCTTCCCGCACGTGCGGCTGGACCCGGACCTGGTGCTGGTGGGCATCCTGCCGCCGCTGCTCTACGTGGCGGCGCTGGAGACGTCGGTGCCGGCGTTCCGGCTCGACCTGCGGCCGATCCTGCTGCTCGCCGTCGGACTGGTCGTCTTCACCGCGTTCGTGGTGGGCACCGTCGTGCACTGGTTCCTGCCCGAGCTGCCGTACGCGATCTGCCTGGCGCTCGGCGCGGTGGTGGCGCCGCCGGACGCGGTCGCCGCCACCGCGGTGGCCCGGCGGGTCGGCCTGCCCCGGCGGGTCGTCACCATCCTGGAGGGCGAGAGCCTGGTCAACGACGCCACCGCGCTGGTGCTGCTGCGGGTGGCGATCGTCGCCGCGACCGCCACCACCGGCGGCGTCGGCGTCGGCGACGTGGCCCGCGAGGTGGTCGTCGCGGCCGGCGGCGGCATCCTGGTCGGCCTGCTGGGCGTGGTGGTCTTCGGGTACCTGCACAAGCGCATCACCGACCCGGTGCTGGACAACGCGCTGTCGCTGATCGTGCCGTTCGCCGTGGTCTTCGCCGCCGAGGAGATCCACGCCTCCGGCGTCGTCGCGGTGGTGGTGACCGGCCTCGGCATCGGGCACAAGCTGCCCACGCTGCTGTCGGCCGCCTCCCGGCTCCAGGTGACCGCGTTCTGGCGGCTGATCCGGTTCCTCCTCGAAGGACTGGTGTTCCTGCTGGTCGGCCTGCAACTGCCGGAGGTGGTCCGCGACCTCGACGAACCGTTCGGCTCGCTGGCCGCGATCACCGCCGCGGTGCTGGCCGCCGTCTTCCTGTCCCGGTTCGTCTGGGTGTTCCCGGCCACCTACCTGGCCCGGCTGGTGCCCCGGATCCGGCAGCGCGACCCGGCGCCGCCGGTGCAGTTCCCCGTCGTCATCGGCTGGGCCGGCATGCGGGGCGTGGTGACGCTCGCCGCCGCGCTGGGCCTGCCGCTCACACTGGCCGACGACGCGCCGTACCCGCGTGCGCTGCTCATCTGGCTGGCCTTCGCGGTGATCGTCGCGACGCTCGTCGGGCAGGGCGCCACGCTGCCCTGGGTGGCCCGGCGGCTGCGGCTGCCCCCGGACGACCCGGTGCAGGACGCGCTGTCCGCCGCCGGGGTGCAGCAGCGGGCCAGCCGGGCGGCCCGGGAACGGCTCGACGAACTGGCCGCCGGCGCGCCGGCGGCGGTGGTGGAACGCCTTCGTGGGCTGACCACCTCCCGGGCCAACCTGGCCTGGGAACGGCTCGGCGGCACCGAACGGGAAACCCCCTCCCAGGCGTACGCGCGCCTGCGGCAGGAGATGATCGACGCGGAGCGGGAGGTGTTCCGGGCCGCCCGCGACTCCGGCCAGATCCCGGAGGAGGTGCTCACCCGCGCCTATCGTGATCTGGATCTGGAGGAGTCCATGCTGCGACAGGAGGTCGTCGAATGAGCTGCCGGCACCTGGCCGAGGCGGGCACGGCCGAGCCCGACACCACCACCGAGTGCCCGGACTGCGTGGCGATCGGCAACCCGGACTGGGTGCATCTGCGCGCCTGCCTGACCTGCGGGCACGTGGGCTGTTGCGACTCCTCGCCGTACCAGCACGCCACGAAGCACTTCGAGTCGAGCGGCCACCCGGTGATGCGGTCGGTCCAGCCGGGGGAGTCGTGGCGCTGGTGCTTCGTGGACGAGGAGATCGGCTGACTCAGCCGACCCGGCGCTCCAGCACCTGCCCGGTCCACGTCGGGCGGCCCGGCCGCTCCACCGTGAACGGCTCGGTGGCGGTGAACCCGCAGCTCTCGTAGAACCGCACGAGCGCCCGGTCGGGGCTGCGGAAGCAGTCCACCCGCAGCAGGCCGACGCCGCGCTCGCGGGCCAGCTCCGCCGCGTACGCCAGCAACCGCGCCCCGACCCCGCGCCCGGCGTACGCCCGGTCGGTGACCAGCAGGTTCACGTACAGCTCCGGCTCGGTGGCGGGCGGCACGTACTCGGTCGCCGCGCCCACCACCAGCGCGCCCGCCACCGTCCCGTCGATCTCGGCGAGGTACAGGCCGTCGCCGGCGGCCCACGCCTCGGCCTGGGCGACGCGGCGCGGGTCGATCGACGCCGGCTCGGTGCCCCACTGGTCG
The DNA here is from genome assembly GCF_000145235.1 of Micromonospora aurantiaca ATCC 27029. Classification (NCBI taxonomy): domain Bacteria; kingdom Bacillati; phylum Actinomycetota; class Actinomycetes; order Micromonosporales; family Micromonosporaceae; genus Micromonospora; species Micromonospora aurantiaca (nom. illeg.). The sequence goes on from NC_014391.1 coordinate 2,327,881, forward strand.
GTACGCCCGAGTTCGGTCAGCCATGCGGTGGCGCTGTCGAGCAGCCGCAGCAGCGTGGGCGCGTCGCCGGGCCCACCCGGACGGATGGTGATGCTCTGCTGGTCGGTCATCCCGCCATGCTGCTACACGCGGCTCACCCGGGCACACCGGCGGCCCGTGCCTCCGGCGCCGGCCGGTTCGCGATCGCCCGGCGGGCCAGAGCCGGGGCGGCCAGCCCGGCGGCGGCGAGGATCCCGCCGAGCACCAGCCAGCCGACCGGACCGCCACCGAGCACCAGCAGCGTGAGCAGCCCTCGGCCGAGCGCCTGGGCCAGCCCGGCGAGCAGGCCGTCCGCACCCTGGTAGGCGCCGATCGCGCCGGGCGGTGCCAGGTCGTAGGCGAGGCCCGCGCCGGCCGCGCCGTGCCACAGGTCGCCGACCGTCCACACCGCAGTGGCGACGAGCAGCAGGACGACCGCGGGGAGCACCGGCAGGACGGCCGTCGCCGCGTACAACGGTGTGGCCGCCGCGAGCACCAGCCCGGCCCGGCGCAGCTTCCGGGCGGCCGGCGCGGCCCGCTCGGCGCCCCGGCTCAGCCGGACCGCGAGCAGCACGGTGAGGACCGTGTTCGCGAGCAGAACCGCCGACACCACGGGTGGCGGCGCGCCGGCCCGGTCCACAGTCCACAGCGGCACGACGAGCACGAGCACCGTCACGTGCGTGCTGAGCACCGCCGAGACGCCGCTGACCGCGAGGAACCGCCCGTCCCGCAGCGGTCCCCGTCGCGTACCGGTTGGCCCGTGTGGGCCGGCTGACCGGTGCGCCGCGCCGGCCGGCCACGCGGCGGCGACGGGCTGCGGCGGCAGGCGCAGCAGCAGCGCCGCCGAGAGCAGGTACGTGGCCGCGTTGCCGACGATCAGCACCTGGTACGCCCGGTGCGTGTCCACGGCGAGCGCGATCCCGGCCAGCGCGGTACCGACGGTGATGCCCAGGTTCGCCACCGCCCTTAGCGTCGCGAACGCGTGCACCCGGCCGTCCGGGCCGCCCACCGCCGCGACGAGCGCCGCCCGTACCGCCAGGTTGCCGGCCGCGAGCAGCGCCTCCGGCACCGCCACCGCCAGGAACGCCGGAAACGAACCGACCAGCAGGTACGCCAGCGCGGCGACCGCCTGACCCACCTGGAGGACGGCCCGGAGCGTACGCGGATCCCATCTGTCGGCCAGCGCGCCCAGCGGCACGCTGGCGCTCAGCCCGACCAGCCCCGCGACTGTGAGCCCGGCGCCCACCGAGGTGGCGGAGAGGCCCACGTCCCGGGTCAGGTAGAGCGCACCGCCCGCCAGCCACAGCCCCGCGCCGACGGTGTTCACCAGCGTGGCGTACGCGAGGGTGCGCAGCGGCCCGGGCGGCGGGAGCGGCGAGACGCGTCCCATCAGCGGCGTCCGGCGAGGGCCATGCGATCGACGCTAAGCGTGGGCCAGCTGTCGCGGCGTCCCGGAACCGGCGACCCCTGTCACACCCGAGGGCTCGGGAGGCATGTTGCGTCGCCGAGCAGCCGTCCGGTCCAGTCGGTGAAACCGCCGTCGCCGAGCATCGGACGGACCGTGTCGGCGAGCGCGTGGCGGCTACCGGCTGGCATTGCCGCTCACACCCGATTCTCGGCCGGCCGGTGACGTGGCGGCACCGAAACGGCGCTCGGCCCGGCGTGGCTGTGTCAATCGCGGCCGGCAGCTCCCCGCGGAAAGGATGAGCTTCCGAGCGTTATGCCTCTCAGTCATAAATATGACCGAGAGGCATAATGCCGGAGGGACAACCCTTCTGTTCCGGCGCGACACGCCGCTTCCGGGCGGGCGCGTTAACCGGTCGACCGGGGGCGCGGACCGTGCCACGATCGCGCGGTGCCCGCCTCCGTGACCGCCTCCGTGCCCGCCCTGCTGCGCCGGCAGTTCGACCTGACCTGGGCGCTCGCCGAGTACCACCTCGACCGGCTGGAGCCGGGTGATTTCCTCTGGGAACCGGCCGCGCTGTGCTGGACCATGCGCCAGGACCCGGCCGGCGGGTGGCGTGCCGACTGGGCCGACACCGAGCCGGACCCGGTCCCGGTGCCCACGATCGCGTGGCTGACCTGGCACATCGGCTGGTGGTGGTCGGTGGCGGCCGACCACGTGCGGCAGCGGCCGGCGCGGGAGCGCGACGACATCCGCTGGCCCGGACCGGGCGCGGAGACTGTGGCGTGGCTGCGGGAGCTGCGGTCGGAGTGGACGGACACGCTGGACGGGCTGACCGAGGCCGGCCTGGACCGGCCGTCCGCGTACCCCTGGCCCGCCGACGCCGGGCTCACCGTCGCGGACCTGGCCGCGTGGGTGAACGCCGAGCTGATGAAGAACGTGGCCGAGATCGGGCAGCTCCGGCTTATGCGGGCGGCAGGGCGGGCGGCCTGAGCCGGGCCGCGCTCAGTGCGCGCCGCCGAGGTTGAGCACCACCACCCCGGCGATGACGAGTCCCGCCCCGACCACCTTCGTCACGCTCAGCGGCTCACCGAGGAACGCCGCGCCGATCGCCATGATGGCGGCGGTGCCGAGGCCGGACCAGACTGCGTACGCGACGCCGACCGGGATGTCCTTCACTGCGAGCGAGAGCAGGCCGAACGCGGACAGGTACGCCACGGCGAGGCCGACAGTGGGCCAGAGCCGGGTGAAGCCGTCGGTGGCCTTGAGCAGGCTGGTGCCGATCACCTCGGCGGTGATCGCGCCGAGCAGGAACAGGTACGCCATCGCAGGACCGTACCCGGTCCTGCGATGGCGCCTGAGTGGAGCTCGAATCCCGGTCAGGAGACCGTGCAGGCCTTTCCGTTCAGCGTGACAAGCCCCGGATCCGGGTTGGGAGACCGGGAGGCGGTCCCGTTGAAGCCGAACGTGGTGGACGCGCCCGGTGCCAGCTTCGCGTTCCAGGACAGGTTCTTCGCGGTGACAGTGGCGCCGCTCTGGCCGAGCTGCGCCGACCACGCGTGGCCCACCTTCTGGTCGCCGAGGAAGGCCCAGCGCAGGCTCCACCCGTTCACCGCCGTCGTGCCGGTGTTGCGCACCGTCACCTGGGTGGTGAAGCCGGACGGCCAGCTCCCGTGCGTGGTGTAGGTGACCGCGCAGGACGGCGCCGGCACCGCGCCCGCGTCACCCTGGTCGGCCAGGAACGACGCGAGCCACGCCAGCGCCGAGTTCCAGTTGATCGCCACCTCGTTCGTCGCGTACGAGTTGATGTCGTCGACGTAGCAGAACATCGGCGCGCACCCGGCGAGCAGGTTCGCCGCGAACGGGTCCTGGAGCGCGGCGTTCGGACCACCGGCGAGCGAACCGGCCGGCGGGCGCGGCAGGTCCGGGTTCAGCTGGTGGCCGAAGATCCGGCTGTGCTGGTTGCGGGCGTGCTGCTCACCCCACCCGGTCACGTACGACATGTTCAGCGCGTTGCGGCCGAACAGGTAGTCCGCGGCCTGCACCGCGCCGTCCCGGTACTTCGCGTCCCGGCTCAGGTCGAACGCGGTGGCGAGCACGATGGCGTTGTTCACCAGGTTGCTGTTGCTGCCCCAGACGTACGCGTCGGCGCTGCCCGGGAACGGCAGCCCGTACGCCTGGCCGGCGATCGTGGCCAGGTAGCTGTCGGCGGCGGCGGTGATCGACTCGCGGATGCGGGTCTTCTCCGCGGCGGGCAGCGTGTTCGGCACGGTCGCCAGGTCGAGGCGGCCCAGCGCGGCGACGCTCTGCCAGCCGAACGCGCCGTTCGGGGCGAACACGTCGGCGGTGTGCAGCGGCGAGCCGGTGACGTCGGCCAGGTACGCCTTGTCGCCGGTGGTCAGCCACAGCTCGACGGCGGCCCAGTAGAACTCGTCGGTGACGTTGGTGTCGTCGTACGCGCCGCCGCCGGTGCCGTCGCTGGCCGAGGCGTAGATCGCCGGGTGCGCCTTGGCCGCCGCGTACGCGGTCTTCGCGGCGGTGCCGCAGCGCGCGGCGAACGCGGCGTCGTACGGGGCGTACAGCCGCTGGCACTGCGCCGCGACGGCGGCCAGGTTCAGCGTGGCGGCTGTGGACGGCGCGTGCAGCTCACGCGGCTGCGGGTCGTCCTGGGGCTGCAGCGGCAGGCCGGTCCAGTTCCGGTCGTGGATCTTGTGGTGGACCATCCCGGCCAGTTGCTCACCCGCCGGCACCTGCATGCGCAGCAGGAACTCCAGCTCCCAGCGGGCCTCGTCGAGCACGTCCGGCACGTCGTTGCCGCGCTCGGGCAGCCGCAGCGTGGAGTCGCCCAGTGCGGCGCCGCCGCCGGCGGTCTCGGCCGTCTTGGTCCGCTCGAACGTGCTCAGGAGCTGGTAGGCGGCGATGCCGCCGTTGACGACGTACTTGCCGTGGTCACCCGCGTCGTACCAGCCGCCGCGCACGTCCAGCGAGTAGTCGCAGACGCCGGCCTGGCACGGCACGTCGGTGTCGCCCTGGTTGGGCGCGACGCCGAGGTGGCCGGCCGGGCGGGCGTACTCCTCGCCGATCAGGTCGCCGTCGATCTCGATGCCGCTGCGCTGGGCGTAGAAGAACTGGAGCGAGTCGGCGCGCAGCCGGTCGTAGAGCGCGCCGGAGATGTCGAACGGGTGGCTGGTCTCGCCGTCGACGGTCAACGTGTAGCCGGTGCCCGGAGTGCGGTACGCGGAGAAGTCGGCCGTCTGCACGTTCTGCGCGGAGGCCGCGTCGGTGCCGCGCGGCGTGGTCCGCCCGCTGGCGACCACCGCGCCGCCGGCGGACTTGAGCTGCCAGGGCAGCGCCTCGGTGGCCTCGGTGACCACAGTCGCGTGCTTCGGCCCGCCGGGCAGGTAGCCGACCTGGTTGACCCGGACCCGGGGGCCGGTGTCCGGCTCGTACGGCGGCGCCGGCTCCCCGCCGCGCAGCGACACGTTGTCCAGGCAGAACGTCTGCGCCTGGGCGCTGCCGCCGACCTGGAAGATCAGCTGGGCGGTGGGGTTGTCGGCCGGCGAGGTGAACGTGGTGGTGACGCGCTTCGCGGTGCCGGTTGCGGTCGCGTCGACGCTCGCGTACGTGGTGTAGGGGGCGCTGCCGAGCTGGAGCACCGCCTTGACGGCCGCGCCGGGGGTCGCGGAGACGTCGAAGGACAGCTCGTACTCGGCACCCTGGGTCAGCGGCACCGCGTCCTGGCCGATGCCGGCGTCCCACGGGTTGGCGGTGCCCGCCGCGACGGAGGTGCAGAGACGGCCGTCGACGACCGCGAGGTCGCCGGTGCCGTACGAGAACCAGGGTGAGACACCGGCGCTGAAGTCGCCGTTGCGGAGTTGTTCGGGGGCGTCCGGCGGCACCTCGGCGCTCGCCGGGCCGGCGGTGAGGCCGGTGAGCGCCAGCGTGGTGGCCGCGAGTGCGGCGAGCCGACGACGGGATCGGGTCACGGAGGTTCCTTCCGTGCTCGGGGGTGGTGGGGGAGGCCAGGAGCTGGGAGCGCTCCCAATATCAGCCCGATGTTTCCATCGCGTTCCGCCGCTGTCAATCGATCCGGCCCGATGAGCGCCGCGCGCCCGCGCGCGGTGGGATTCGGCGCGCCACGTACGATGTCAGTGATCTCCTAGAGACATCCGAGCCCTCGACCTGGCAGGCTGCGACCCATGACCCTGAAGCTTCGTTCCGTCGGAGCGAGCGACCGTGGGCTGATCCGCAGCGGTAACCAGGACGCGCAGCACGCGGGCGCCTGGCTGGTCGCGGTCGCCGACGGCATGGGCGGCATGGCGGCCGGCGACCTGGCCAGCCGCATCGCCATCGACGCGATCGCCCCGCTGGACGTGGAGACGCCGGAGGACGCGCTCGTCGCCGCGCTCCAGGGCGGGATCGAGCTGGCCACCGCGCAGATCCGGCAGGCCGTCGAGGAGGACCCGGAACGCCAGGGCATGGGCACCACGCTCACCGCGCTGCTGTTCGCCCGCACCGGCAGCTGCCTCGCGCTGGCGCACGTCGGCGACTCCCGGGCCTACCTGTACCGCGAGGGCGTGCTCAAGCAGGTCACCCGGGACGACACGTTCGTGCAGATGCTCGTCGACCAGGGCGTCATCACCGCCGAGCAGGCCAGCAGCCACCCCCGCCGCGCGGTGGTGACCCAGGCGTTGCAGGGCGACGAGGTCTCCCCGTCGTACGCCACGATGGTGCCCCGGGCCGGTGACCGCTGGCTGCTGTGCAGCGACGGCCTCTCCAACGTGGTCCGCGCGGACACGCTCACCGAGGTGCTCAGCGAGCAGCCGGAACGCGACGCCTGCGCGGCCCGGCTGATCGACCTGGCGCTGCGGGCCGGCGGCCCGGACAACATCACCGTCGTGATCGCCGACGTCGTCGAGGAGTAGCCCTCACCGCCGTCGCGGAGCGGCACGGCGGGTCGGCTCGGCTGTGGTCGGGTCCTCCGGCCACGGATGGCGCGGGTAGCGTCCGCGCAGCTCCGCACGTACCTGCGGGTATCCGGTGCGCCAGAACGAGGCCAGGTCCGCGGTGACCGCCACCGGCCGCCCGGCGGGGGAGAGCAGGTGCAGCAGCACCGGCACCCGCCCGTCGGCGATGCGCGGCACGTCCCGCCAGCCGAACGTCTCCTGGAGCTTGACCGCCAGCACCGGCGCGGCCGGGTCCGCGTAGTCGATCCGGATCCGCGAGCCGCTCGGCACCTCCAGGCGCTCCGGAGCCAGCTCGTCCAGCCGCGCGGCCTGCCGCCAGTCGAGCAGCCGCCGCAGCGCCGCCGCCACGTCCACCCGGCCGAGGTCGGCCCGGCGCCGGGCGCGGGCCAGCTCCGGGCCCAGCCAGACGGGCGCGCCGGCGGTCAGCGCGGCGTCGGAGACGTCCGGCCAGCCGTCGCCGAGCGCCTGGCGGCAGAACGCCAGCCGGAGGCGCAGCCCGGTCGCCTCCGGCGTCCAGCGCAGCAGGCCCGGCCCTTCCTGCCGCAGCCCGTCCAGCAGAGCCGCCGCGACCAGCTCCGGGTCCGGCGCGGTGAGCGGCCGGTCGACCAGTTCGACGGCGCCGAGCCGGACTACCTCGCGGGCCACCACGTCCCCGCCGGACCAGGCCACCTCCCGTCCGGTGTCCAGCAGCGCCGCCCCGGCCTCCCGGGCGGTCGCCTCGTCGATCGGTGCGGCCAGCCGCACCCGGGCGGCGGGCGCGCCGGGGGAGCGGTCGGCCACCGCGACGGCCAGCCACGCCGCTCCGGTCAGCCCCGACCCGGGCGCCAGCTCCGCGGCGGTCCCGCCGGCCATCAGGTACGCGGACCCGCCCGGCCGCCGTGAGCGGGCCAGCCGTTCCGGGTACGCCAGTCCGGCGAGCAGCCCCGCGGCCAGATCGTCCGGCAGGCGCTCCCGCTCGTTCCCCGCCGACCGTCCGCCGCTCACGCTGCGGTGCGGCGTCGAGTCGGCGCGCGTGCCGGCGGAATGCCGGTCGGCGGGCAGGGCGGCGCGCAGGCGGCGTACCTCGGTGCGCCAGCGCGCGGTGGCGGCCGGGTCGGCGCCGTCGCGCAGCCGGCGCCAGCGGGCGGGCAGGTCGTCTCCCGTCCCGCCCAGCGTGTCCTCGCCGAGGATCGCCACCACCTGGGCGGCCCGGTCGGCACCCACCCGGGGCGCGCCGTCCAGCAGCGCCCGCGCCAGCCGGGGATGCGTGCCCGCCGCCGCGACCGCCCGTCCCCGCGCGGTGATCCGGCCGTCGTGGTCCACCGCGCCGAGCGTGGTCAGCGTCTCCCGCGCCACAGTGAGCGCGGCCGGCGGCGGTGGGTCGGGCAGCGCCAGCCCGGTGCCGTCCGGTGTGCCCCAGGCCGCCAGCTCCAGCGCGAACCCGGTCAGGTCGGCGGTGGCGATCTCCGGTTCGGGCTGCGGGGCGAGCCGCTCGTGCGCCGCCTCCGACCAGCAGCGGTAGACCGCCCCGGGCGTCTCCCGTCCGGCCCGGCCGGCGCGCTGGGTGGCCCCGGCCCGCGACACCGGCACGGTCACCAGCGCGCCCAGCCCTCGGGCCAGGTCGGTGCGGGGCACCCGGCTCAGTCCGGCGTCCACCACCACCCGGACGCCGGGGACGGTGAGGCTGCTCTCCGCCACCGCCGTCGCGAGCACCACGCGCCGTCCGGCAGCAGGGGTGAGCGCCGCGTCCTGGGCGGCCCCGGGCAGCCGTCCGTGCAACGGCAGCACCGCGATGTCGCGGAGGTCGGCCAGGCGGCGCGCGACGGCGCCGATCTCACCCGCGCCGGGCAGGAAGACGAGCACGTCACCGTCGCGTTCGCGCAGCGCCCGGCGGACCGTGGCTGCCACGTGGTCGAGCAGCGCCGGGTCGACCCGGCCGGCACCGGGCGGCGTCACCGGGCGCGGCGGCGGCGCCCACACCCGCTCGACCGGGTGCAGCGCGGCCTCGGCGCGTACCACGGGGGCGGGGTCGCCGGCGCCGAGCAGCGCGGCGAACCGGTCCGTCTGCGGGGTGGCCGACATCGCCAGCAGCCAGAGGTCCGGGCGCAGTGTGGCGCGGGCCTCGACGCTGAACGCCAGCGCCAGGTCGGCGTCGAGGTGCCGTTCGTGGCACTCGTCGAGCACCACCGCGTCCACGCCCGGCAGCTCGGGGTCGTGGTGCAGGCGGCGGACCAGCAGGCCGGTGGTCACCACCTCGACCCGGGTACGCGGCCCGGTCCGGCGCTCGCCGCGCACCGCGTACCCGATCCGGTCGCCGACCCGCTCGCCGAGCAGGGCGGCCATCCGGTGCGCGGCGGCGCGGGCGGCCACCCGCCGGGGCTGGGCGATCACCACGCGGCCGGTGACCGCGTCGGCGACCGCGAGCGGCGCGGTGGTGGTCTTGCCGGTGCCGGGCGGCGCCACCAGGACGGCGGCGCCGCGCTCGCGCAGCGCGCCGACGAGCGCCGGCAGGACCGGGCGGACCGGCAGGTCGAGCGGGATGTCGGCGAGCACGGCCCCACTCTCGCACCGCTCCGTCGGTCGGTCCGCGCTGCCCCCGGAACGCGGAACGGCCCGGCCGGCGCACCGCCGACCGGGCCGGGTGGGCCGCCGCGCCGGGTCCGCCGACCCGGCCGCCGCCCCCCTTGCTAGTACGTTCCGTCGAGCTGACCGCGCAGCTTGGTGAGCGCCCGGGCCAGTAGCCGGGACACGTGCATCTGCGAGACGCCGATCTGCTCGGCGATCTGCGACTGGGTCAGGTTGCCGTAGAAGCGCAGTGTGAGGATCTTCTGCTCGCGCTGGTCGAGCGTGGCGAGCGCCGGGCCGAGGGCGACACGCATCTCGGCCAGCTCGAACTCGCCGTCCTCGCCGCCGAGCAGATCGCCCAGCTCGGTGGCCCGCTCGCCGTCGCCGGTGGGGGTGGACAGCGACACCGCGTTGTACGCGCGGGCGCCCTCCAGGCCCTCCAGCACCTCTTCCTCGGTGAGCTTGAGGTGGGCGGCGATGTCGGCGACCGTCGGCGAGCGGCCGAGCGTCTGGAGCAGCGTGCTGTTGGCGTCGGAGATCGCCAGGCGCAGCTCCTGGAGCCGGCGGGGCACCCGGATGTCCCAGGTGCGGTCGCGGAAGTGGCGCTTCAGCTCGCCGATGATGGTGGGGATGGCGTAGCCGGCGAAGTCGACGCCGCGCGACGGGTCGAACTTGTCGATCGCCTTGATCAGGCCGATCGCTGCGGTCTGCGCCAGGTCGTCGTTGGGCTCGCCCCGGCCGCTGTAGCGGTGGGCCAGGTGGTTCGCCAGCGGCAGCCACGCCTCGATGGCGCGGTCGCGCAGCGCCGGCCGGGACGGGTGGTCGGCGGGCAGCGCGGCCATCGCGGCGAGCAGGTCGGCGGCGCTGTCGGTGAGCGAGCGGGGGTCGAGCTTCGCGGAGGCGGCCGGCGTGGTCGCCCGGGCGCTGATCGTGGGAGCGGTCATGGGTGGTCCTCCCTGCACCTCGTCCACGGAAGAAAAAAGACGTGACGCTTAGGTTTAGGTTTCGGTCGTACGTTCGGAAGCCACCATAGCCCGATCGTGCTGCGGAAATCTAGCCGAAAGTACGATGTACTTAAGGTGTAAGCAGCCACGAAAGACGTGAGCCGGTCGATATCGCGCTCGGCAGGCTGGTGGGGTGGCGCTGACCGGTCGGCCCCGGTCGTACCCCGACCGGTCAACGTGGAATCCGACAGGTGGGCGAAGTGTCGCCTTTCTGTCGTTGTCCCGCCGACGGGACCGCCCGTAGCGTCCGTAGCGACACGTCAACGGAGGCACCGTGCTGGATCCCGCCGCGCCGCAACTCGTCATCAACGCCCGGACGCTGCTGTTCAGCTGGCTCCCGGCGGATCCCGGCGCGGTCGAGACGCTGGTGCCCGCCGGTCTGCGCCCGCACCCGCAGCGGCAGGTGTTCGTCAACCAGTACGTGGTCGACGACGAGACGCAGACCTCCGGCTTCGGGGCGTACTCGCTCACCTACCTGGGTGTCTCACTGGCGGACATGGACCCGCCCGACGGCGAGACGCCCGGCGGCTTGTGGACGCACTACCTCGCCTCCAGCGAGCGGGTCCGGCGGTACGCGGCCGCGCGGGGCGCTCCCGCCGCCGCCGGGGAGACCCGCCTCGACCTGCGCGGCGATCAGCTCACCGCCGAGACCCGGGCCGCCGACGGCACGCTGCTGATCCGGGTCACCGCCCGGATCGGGCACACCGGCACCGAGGCGCACAACGGCCACCACCGCTACCTCACCCGCCGCGACGGCGAGCTGATCGTCACCGACTACCCGTACGTGGCCGAGCCGGTGTCACCGTTCGAGGTCGAGTCGGTGGAGTTCCCGGCGCCGGAGCACCCGGTCCACGCGCTGCGGCCGGCCAACCCGCTGCACGTCTGCTGGGGCTTCTACTCGCCACGCGTGTCGTTCGCGTACCCGGCCCGCCCGAACGTGCCGGACGAGGTGGCGGACCTTCACCAGGTGCCCGCCCGCCGGGCCCGCAGCGGCCTGCCGTCCGGGTCGTAGACCAGCCGGTACGCGGGCAGCGCCCAGAGCCGCGTACGCCAGGGCAACCGCTCCGGACGGTGGGGCCGCAACCGGCCCGGCGGACGGGGACCGGCCCGGCCCCCGGCGTGCCAGCGATCCAGTTCCTCCGCCGCCGCGGTGATCGCCGCGACCGCGTCCGCCGGGTCCAGCAGGTCGTCGTCCTGCGCGCCGCCGGGATCACGGTCCAGGTGCTCGCGCCACAGCCTCAGCCGCAGGTCGCGGGCGAACACCCGGGCGCCGTCGCCCAGTCCGGCCAGGTCGGCCGGCGCCCGCTCGTCGCGGGTGTCGTCGAGCACCGCGCAGGACAGCTCGCTGTCGTGCGTCCAGGACCGGCGGTTGAAGTTGTCGCTGCCCACGCTGGCCCAGACGTCGTCCACCACGCAGACCTTGGCGTGCACGTACACCGGCGTCCCGTCGTGATTCTCCACGTCGAACACGTGCACCCGTTCCGGCGCGGCCCGGTGGCACAGCGACAGCGCCTGCTCCCGGCCGACCATGTTGGGCGGCAGCGCGAGCCGGCCGTCCACGTCCGGGTGCCGGGGCACGACCGCGACCAGGTGCAGGTCCGGGTGCTCGTGCAGCGCCTGCGCGAACAGCTCGGCCACCTCGGTCGACCAGAGGTACTGGTCCTCCAGGTAGATCAGCCGCCGGGCCCGGCGTACCGCCTTGGTGTAGCCGCGGGCCACCGTGCGCTCGCCGTCGGGGGCGAAGGAGTAGCGGGGCCGCACCGCCGGGTAGGTGCGCAGCACCTGCACGTGGTGCGGCCCGCAGGGCGGCGGGTCGGCGGGCTGCTCGGGCAGCGGGTCCGGGCGCAGGTCGGAGCCGCGCAGCCGGTCCCGCAGGTACGCCATCGGGTTCTCCGAGTCCAGCGGCATCGGGTCGGTCCACCGCTCCCGGAACGTGGTGTCCAGCGCGCCGACCACCGGCCCGCGCACCGCCAGCTGCACGTCGTGCCAGGGCGGCGTGGGGCCGTACCGGGGGGACATGCCGATCGGCTGCGGGTCGCCGGCGTGGCCGGCGTCGTCGCGGCGGCTGTGGCACAGGTCGATGCCGCCGGCGAAGGCGACGTCGCGGCGCGGTTCGCCGGGGCGGCGCAGCACCACGAGCTTCTGGTGGTGCGAGCCGCCGCGCCGGACCCGCTGGTCGAGCAGCACCTCGCCGCCGGCGGCGCGGATCGCCTCGCTGAGGTCGCGGTTCTCCTCCTCGCTGTAGGAGAGCGTGTCGAGGTGGGAGCGCCAGATCAGGCCCTTGACGATGACCCCGCGCTGGGCGGCCTGGGCGAACAACTGCGCCACCGTGGGGCCGTCCGGGCGCATCCGCTCGTCCGGGTCACCACGCCAGTCGGTGAAGAACAGGTGGTCGCCTGCTGTGAGCGACTCCACCTCGCTGACCAGGCGGTCGAAGTACGCGGCACCGTGAATGAGGGGCTCGGCGAGGTTTCCATCGGTCCAGACGGGTAACTCTGACCTCGGGTTGGCGCGTTCCTGTGCGGTGAGGAACCAGTCCCGCAGAGTCACGTTCCACCCCCCGAGGTCGACGACGTCCTCACACGGTAGGACCCCCGGCAGGGCCCCGCACGTCGAGCAGCAGGTCGGCGTGGGTGCCGCGCGTCAGGGGTGCGCCGGACCCCTGGATCGCGATACCGAGGAGGCACCGACATGCCCGCCGAGACGACGAACACCGTGACCGACCGCGACCAGGCGGTGGAGGGGGAGCGGGGTGCGCTGGTGGCGGTCCTGTTGATGGTGATCCTCGGGGTGGCCGGGATCTTCGCCGTCTCCTGAGACCGCGGCCGGGCGCCCCGGCGAACCGGGGCGCCCGTAGCAGGTCAGGGCCGGTCGCCCTGGCCGTCGCTGTGCGGCACCCGCCCGGTCGGGATCACCCCGAGCCGGCCGGCCTGGAAGTCCTCGACCGCCTGGATCAGCTCGGCGCGGGTGTTCATCACGAACGGGCCGTAGTGCGCCACCGGCTCGCGGATCGGCTGGCCGCCCATCAGGTAGAGCTCCAGCGCCGGGGCGTTGGAGTCCTGCGTCCGGTCGGCGGTGATCCGCAACGCCTCACCGGGACCGTGCACGGCGAGCTGGCCGAGGTGGATCGGCCGCCGGTCGGTGCCGACCGTGCCGCGGCCGGCCAGCACGTACACCAGCGCGTTGAAGTCGGACCGCCAGGGCAGGCTCAGCTCGGCGCCGGGCTGCAACGTGACGTGCGCGATGGTGATCGGCGTGTGCGTCGAGCCCGGACCCCGGTGCCCGGCGACCTCGCCCGCGATGACCCGGATCAGGCCGCCGCCGTCGGGCGTGGTCAGCAGCGCCGACTCCCGGCCGCGGATGTCCTGGTAGCGCGGCGCGCTCATCTTGGCGACCCGGGGCAGGTTGACCCAGAGCTGGAGGCCGTGGAACAGCCCGCCGCTCATCACCAGGTGCTCCGGCGGCGCCTCGATGTGAAGCAGGCCACTGCCTGCAGTCATCCACTGGGTGTCGCCGTCGGTGATGGTGCCGCCGCCACCCGTCGAGTCCTGGTGGTCCATGATCCCGTCGATCATGTAGGTCACCGTCTCGAAGCCGCGGTGCGGGTGCCAGGAGGTGCCCTTCGGCTCGCCCGGCGCGTAGTCGACCTCGCCCATCTGGTCGAGGTGGATGAACGGGTCCAGCTCGGTCATCGGCACGCCGGCGAAGGCCCGGCGGACCGGGAAGCCTTCGCCCTCGTACCCGCTGGGGGCGGTGGTGACCCGGCGGACCTGGCGGTATTCGGTGGCCTCGCCGAGTTCGGGCAGGCGGGGCAGGACGAGGACGTCGTCGACGGTGATCGCGGGCATCGCGGGACTCCTTACTTGTCGGCCGGGGTGGACGACGCGGTGCGGTCGGCGCGCAGGCGCCGGCCGAGCCGCTCGAAGACCCGGGTGAGGCAGGCGACCTCGGCGTCGTCGAGGTCGTCGATCAGGTGGGCGCGTACGGAGCGCAGGTGGTGCGGCGCGGCCTCGCGCAGGGCGAGCAGGCCGGCCGCGGTGAGCACTGCCTCGCTGCCGCGCCGGTCCGCCGGACACGCCTCCTTCGCGACGAGGCCGCGCTTGCGCATCGTGGTGATCTGGTAGGTCAGCCGGCTCGGTGAGAACACCAGCCGGTCGGCCAGCTCACCCATGCGCAGCCGCTGGCCGGGCGCCTCGGAGAGCAGCACCAGCACGTGGTAGTCGGCGAAGCTCAGGTCGCTGTCGGCGCGCAGGTCGTCCTCGAGCCGGGTGAACAGCCGCTGGCTCGACTCGATGTACGCGCGCCAGCAGGCCATCCGCTCCGCGTCCAGGCTCTCCGTCATGCCTCCGAGACTAGCACTATTTAAAATTTAAACAAGTGCCCTGTCGTGCTCGGCCGGCCAGGCTGGGATGACTCTTCAAAACTTGAACGGGTGACCCCGGCTAGGGTCGGGGGATGGACGATCTCGACCTGCTCGACTGGCGGGAGCGGGTGGCCCGGCTCTACCTGTCCGACCTCGACCTGACCGGCTTCCGGGCCGCGCGCGACGAGCTGTTCCGCACCCATCCGAGCAGCCCGGTGCCGCCCGCCGACCGGCCCGGCTTCACCGGCCTGCGCTGGTACCCGCCCGACCCGTCGGCGGTGGTGGAGGCGCCGCTGCGCCCCGCCTCCGGTGAGCTGCGCATCGACACCGGCGGCCCGGACGGGGTGGTCGCGTACCGGCGGGTCGCGGTCGCCGGGACGCCGTGGGGACCGCTCACGCTGTGGTGGATCGAGGCGTACGGGGGCGGGCTGTTCCTGCCGCTGCGCGACGGCACCTGCGGCGACGGCTCGTACGGCGGGGGCCGGTACCTCACCGACACGGTCAAGGGCACCTTCGGCCGGGGCCTGACAGTGCTCCCCGGTGACCGGGTCCGCCTGGACGCCAACTACCTCTACAACCCCAGTTGCGCCTACGACGACAGGTGGGCCTGCCCGCTGGCGCCGCCGGAGAACCGGGTGGACGTGCCGCTGCGTGCAGGGGAGCGGGCGTACCACTGACGCGGCGAGGGAGGACCCCGGCGGGGCCCTCCCTCGATGTCGCGTACCGCCGGTCAGCGGGCGGTGGCACCGGTCGGTGTCAGGTGCATCCGGCTCAGCAGCTGCTGGGCCTGGCCGGCCATCTCCGCGTCCACAGTCACCGCGTACTGGGCGGCGCGCAGTGAACTGGCCGACGTGAAGTCACGCTGCCCACCGCTCATGGCGTGCGCGACAGCGCCGAACACGGCTCCCCAGATCGCGCCGATCACCAGCCCGACCAGGATCACCGCCAGCCAGTTCCCGGCGGTGAAGATGCCGAACAACAAGCCGATGAACAAGCCGAACCAGGCGCCGGTCCCGGCCCCGAGCAGGGCCGCCCGGCCCGTGGTGAGCCGTCCCATCACGGTCTCCACGAGCGTGAGGTCCGTACCGACGATCGAGGTACGTTCCACCGGGAACCGGTTGTCGGCCAGATAGTCCACCACGCGCTGGGCGGACGGATAGTCCGGGTACGAGCCGATCGTGACGGTCGGCGCCCCGGCATGCGGGCCGTGCCCGTCCCCGCTCGGCGGCGTCGGGCGACCGCCCGGTCCGGACGGGAGGTTGTCGCTGCCCGGCATTCCGGGTTGCCAGGCCGCGGTCGGAGTCGAGGGTCTGGTCATGAGCATCCTCCTTCGTCAACCCGCCGCGTTCCCGGCGCCGGGCAGCGGTAACGCGCCGGGCCGGACCGATGTGGCGAGGCATGCCGGTGCCCCGGGCCGGGTAGCCACACCCGTGCCGACCCGACACATCAGCGAGCACGGCTTCCTCGCCGACGGGCGTAGCGCGGCGCTGGTCGACCGCGACGGCTCGGTCAACTGGTGGTGCCCGCCCCGGTTCGACGCGCCGTCGGTGTTCGGGCGGCTGCTCGACGAGGGCGCCGGGCACTGGAGCATCCGCCCCGAGGGCGCGGCCACCAGCACGCGGTCCTACCTGGACGACACGCTGGTGCTGCGTACCGTCTTCACCACGGCGACCGGCACGGTCGCCGTCACCGACGCGCTGGCGCTGGAGCCCGGCGCGCGCGGTCACGACATCGGGATGCACTCGCCCCGGGTGCTCGCCCGGCTGGTCGAGGGGCTCACCGGCGAGGTGCCGATGCGCGTCGAGTACGCGCCGCGGTTCGAGTACGGCCGGGTCGGCGCCTACCTGACCGATCGCGACGGGGTGGTGGCCGCCACCGCCGGCGCCTGCCGGCTGGAGCTGCGCGCCGACGTTCCGCTGACAGTCGCCGAGGGGGCCGCCGCCGGGCGGTTCACCGCCCGCGCCGGCAGCACCCACCGCTTCACCCTCGGGTACGCCCCGACGTACGCCGGCGCCGCGCCCGCGCTGCCCGACGCCGCCGAGGTGGTGGCCGGGACGGTCGCCGGCTGGCGGTCCTGGTCGGCGCTGCACGACTACCGGGGCGAGTACCGCGACGAGGTGCGGCGCAGCGCGCTCGCGGTGCAGGGCATGACGTACGCGCCCAGCGGCGCGGTCGTCGCGGCGGCCACCACCTCGGTGCCGGAGCGGCTCGGCGGCGACCGCAACTACGACTACCGCTACGTCTGGCTGCGCGACTTCAGCCTCACCCTCCAGGCGCTCTGGCGGGCGGCCTGCCCGGACGAGGCGGACCGGCAGTTCACCTGGGTGGCGCGGGCGATGGGCCGGATCGGCGACGAGCCGGTGCCGATCATGTACGGCGTCGAGGGGGAGCGGGACCTGACCGAGCACGACCTCGACCACCTGGCCGGGTACGAGCACAGCCGGCCGGTGCTCGTCGGCAACGACGCCTGGCGGCAGCGGCAGAACGACGTGCTGGGCGAGGTGCTCGACGCCGCCTGGCTGATGCGGTACTACCTCGACCCGATGTCACCCGAGGTCCGCGACCTGCTGCGTACGCTCGCCGACCAGGCCGAGCGCGGCTGGCACCGGCCCGACGCGGGGATGTGGGAGGGGCGCGGGCCGGAGCGGCACTACGTGTCGTCGAAGGTGGAGTGCTGGACCGCGCTGGACCGGGCGGTCCGGTTCGGCTCCCGCATCGGCGAGCCCGCCGACGTGGCGCGCTGGGTCGCCGCGCGCGACGAGATACGGGCGGCCGTGCTCACTCACGGCTGGAACGAGCGGGTCGGCGCGTACACCGGGGCGTTCGGGTCCGACGATCTGGACGCCTCGGTTCTGGTCATGCCGCTCGTCGGTTTCCTGCCGGCGCACGATCCGCGGATGCGCGCCACGATGGACGTGCTGGAGCGGCGGTTGTCCCGCGACGGGCTGCTGCGCCGCTGGGACGGCGACCCGGCCGGGTTCGTGATCTGCTCGTTCTGGCTGGCCGCCTGCCTGGCCGAGGCGGGGGAGCTGGACCGGGCCCGGCGGCTGTTCGAACGGCTGGCCGCCCGCACGAACGACCTCGGCCTGTACGCCGAGCAGATCGACCAGGACACCGGCGAGCAGGTCGGCAACTTCCCGCAGGCGTACTCACACATCGGCCTGATCATCGCCGCCGGCCGCATCACCGACGCCGCCGCCCGCGCCCCCGCCCCCACCTCCCACCGCCACCCCGCGCCCGCTTCGCGTCGATCATGAGGTTGACGCCGAAGTCGATCTCCCTGAGTGCCGCCAACTTCATGATCGCCGCGGGCAACGGGGGGTGGGGGAGGATGAGGGGGTGGAACTCGTGATCATGGCGGACACGCATGTGCCCAAGCGGGCGCGGGATCTTCCGGCGGTGCTGTGGGGGGCCGTGGAGGCCGCGGATGTCGTGGTGCACGCGGGGGACTGGGTGGACGTGGCGCTGCTGGACGCGCTGGAGGAGCGGTCGCGCCGCCTGGTCGGCGTGTACGGCAACAACGACGGGCCGGAGCTGCGCGCCCGGCTGCCCGAGGTGGCCCGGGTCGAGCTGGACGGCCTGCGCGTCGCCGTGGTGCACGAGACCGGCCCGAAGACCCGCCGCGAGGAGCGCTGCGCCGCCGCGTACGGCGACTGCGACCTGCTCGTCTTCGGGCACTCGCACATCCCGTGGGACACCGTCGCCCCGGGTGGTCTGCGCCTGCTCAACCCCGGCTCACCCACCGACCGGCGGGCGCAGCCGTACGCCACCTACCTGACCGCCCGGGTGGTGGCGGGGCGGCTCGACCGCGTCGAGCTGCACCGCCTGCCCCCGCGCTGACCTCAGCGGCCCCGGCCGGTCTCCGCCTGGAGCTCGTCGATCCGCCGGGACGCCTCGGCCTTGGTCAGGCCCTCCGGCACCGGCTCGCCCGCCTCCTGGGCCAGGGTGTGCAGGTACGACTCCTGGGCGGCGGTGGGCGGCTCGTCGCCGGTGACCCAGTCGTCCGGGTCCTTGACGGCGGCGTCCGGGTTCACGTTCCTGTCGTTGGTGTTGGCGCGGTCGGCCATGCTGATCACCTCTCCTCGAACAGGTGTACCACTACCCCCGGCCCGGCGGGTTCATGCCGCCCGCCGCCTACGATCAGCTGGTGACGGCGGAGCGGGCGGGCGTGGTGGTGGTCGGCGCGGGCATCGCCGGGGTGGCGTGCGCGACCGAGTTGGCGCGGGCCGGTGTCCCGGTGCGGGTACGCGAACGGGCCCGGGTCACCGGCGGGCGGATGGCCAGCAAGCGCTTCGACGGCCGCCCGGCCGACCTGGGCGCCGCGTACTTCACGGTGGACGACCCGGACTTCGCCGCCGTGGTGGACCGGTGGCGGGCCGCCGGGCTGGCGCGGGAGTGGACCGACACGCTCGTCGCGTACGGGCCGGGCGGGCGCGAGCAGGTCACCGGCCCGATGCGCTGGGCCGCCCCGCGCGGGCTGCGCTCACTCGTCGAGCAGCTCGCAGGCGACCTGCCGGTGACGCACGACCGGCTGGTGATGAGCGTCGAGCCCGGCCTCCGGGTGGACGGCGCCGAGGCCGAGGCGGTCGTGCTCGCCATGCCCGGCCCGCAGGCGGCGCTGCTGCTGGACCCGGCGCTGGCCGAGGCGACCCGGGCGGTGGCCGCGCAACGCTGGTCGCCGGCGCTGAGCGGGGTGCTGCACTTCCCGGCCCGCCGCTGGACGGACTTCCGCGGGGCGTTCGTCAACGGCCACCCCGTACTCAGCCTGGTCTGCGACGACGGCGACCGCCGTGGTGACGGCGCGCCGGTGCTCGTCGCGCACACCACAGCCGAGTTCGCCGCCGGGCACCTGCTCCAGCCCACAGCCGCCCGCCCGGCGATCGAGCAGGCGGTCCGCGACCTGCTCGGACTGCCCGAGCCGGCGGTGTCGGCCCACGTGCACCGCTGGACGTACGCGTCCCCGGCCGCGCACGCCGGGAGCGCCACGTTCCACCTGGACGACGACGGCATCGGTCTGGCCGGTGACGCGTTCGGCCGCCCGCGCGTGCAGACCGCCTGGCGCTCCGGACGGGACCTGGGCCGCGCGCTCGCCGCCCGGCTGGGCTGACAGCCCTCGGCCCGGGCCGGTCAGCCGGTGGCGCCCACCGGTTGCGCCGCCGACCCGGCCCGCGTGTCCTCGCCGGTGCGTTCGCCCTCCCGGTCCAGCAACTGCATGACCGGTGTCGCGGCGATCCCGTGCGCCACCACCGACACCACCACCACGAGACCGACTGTGGCCCAGACCAGATCCGCCTGCGGGAAGTCGGTCTTGCTGGTGGCGTACGCCAGGTAGTAGAACGAGCCGACGCCGCGGATGCCGAACAGCGAGATCACCCAGTGCTCGGCCGGTCTGCCCGGCGCCCCGCGCAGCGACAGCCACGCGGCCAGCGGCCGGACCACCAGCACCAGCGCCAGCCCGGCCAGTGCCGCCGGCCAGGTCAGCGGCGCGAGCAGCCCGCCGATCACCGCGCCGCCGAACAGCAGCAGCAACAGCACCGTGAGCAGCCGCTCCACCTGCTCGGCGAAGTCGTGCAGCACGGAATGGAACTCGTGCGTACGTTCGGCGGCCCGGATCGCGCGGGCGGCCACGAACACGGCCAGGAAGCCGTACCCGCCGATCACCTCGACCAGCCCGTACGCGAGGAACGTCGCGGCCAGCGCGAGGAAGCCCTCGGAGTGCCGGGCCAGCCGCAGCTTGCTCGGGGCACGGAAGAACAGCTTGCCGAGCAGCCAGCCGACGAGCAGCCCGCCACCCACCCCGGCGGCGAGCTTGTAGAACACGTCCACCGCGAACCACTCGGCGAGCCAGCCGGACGGCGCGAGCCCGGTGGTGGCGATCGCGATGGCCGCGTACACGAACGGGAAGGCGAGCCCGTCGTTCAGGCCCGCCTCCGAGGTGAGCGCGAAGCGCACCTCGTCCTCCGAGTCCTCCACATCGGTCGGTTCGCCCACCTGCACGTCGGAGGCGAGCACCGGGTCGGTCGGCGCGAGCGCCGCGCCGAGCAGCAGCGCCGCGGCCGGCACCAGACCGGCCCACCACCAGCCGAGCAGCGCCACCGCGGCGATGCACAGCGGCATGGCGATCGCCAGCAGCCGCCACGTCGACGACCAGCGGGCCCAGCTCAGCGGACGGTCGATCTTCAGGCCGGCGCCCATCAGCGCGACGATCACCCCGACCTCGGTGAGGTGGGTGGTCAGTTCCGGCCAGCGCAGCGGGTCCGGTGTGGGCAGACCGGTGGGCAGCACGAACACGAGCATGCCGAGCCCGAGGAACGCGATCGGCATCGACAGCGGCCGCCGCTCCAGGACCCGGGGCAGCACCCCGGCCAGCAGCGCACCGACGCCCAGCAGAGCGAACGCGACATCGACCGGTTCCACGACACCACCCTTCCGGCGCCCGGCGGCCGGGCGGTGGAGTCCAGCAGTGCCCCGAAGCGGGTCCGGTTAAGCGTGCGCGTGCCCGCCGGTCGACCGGCGGTCAGCCGAGCGTGCCGATGGCGCTGTCCGGCAGGGCGTGCAGCAGCGCCGCCGGGTCGTCGTAGACCGCCACCGCGCCCGCGCCGGCCAGCTCCGCCCGGCCGGTGCCGCCGCAGGTCAGCCCGATGCACGGGATGTCCAGCTTGCCGGCCGCTGCCACGTCCCAGACCGAGTCGCCGACGAACACCACTCGCTCGGCGGTCAGCCCCGACTGGTCCAGCGCGGCGACCAGGATGTCCGGCGCCGGCTTGCTCTCCTGCGCGTCGGCCGACGAGGTGACCGAGTCGATCACGTCGTCCGCGTCCAGCGCGGCCCGCAGCGCTGTCACCTCGTGCTCGGCGGCCGAGGTCGCCAGCACCACCCGCAGCCCGCGCTCGGCGCAGGCGCGCAGCAGTTCCCGGGCACCGGGCAGCGGCGCCAGCCGCTCCCAGTACTCCGCGTACAGCGCGTCGTGCGCGTCGCGCAGCCGGCCGTCGGCGTCCCGGTCCCGCTCGGCGCGGAGCAGGTGGTCGAGCAGCTTGTCCGAGCCCATGCCGATGGACCTGTGGATCCGCGCCATCGGCACCCGGTGGTCGGCCTGGCGCAGCGCCTCCCACCAGCTCACCGTGTGCAGGTACGTCGTGTCGACCAGGGTGCCGTCCACGTCGAACAGGACACCGCGTCGCTTGTCGTCGGCCATGTCCGGCTCCTACCCGGCCGGGGCGTCGCCGACGCGCGGCTCACCCGCCGGAATGAGGATCTCGAACCAGACCGTCGAGCCGCGTACGGTCGGGTCGGTGCCCCAGGCGTCGCTCAGCTCCTCGATCAGGCCGAGCCCGCGGCCGCGGCTGCTGAGCGTGTCGGTCTGCGCCCGGGTGACCTGACCCCGGGTGCCCGAGTCGGCAACCGACACCAGCAACCGCTCGGCGGACAGGTCGACCTCGACCCGGGCGGCGGTGCCGGCGTGCAGCAGCGCGTTGGTGGTCAGCTCGCTCGTGCACAGCACCGCCGCGCCGATCACCGCCTCCGGCACCCGCCACTCGCCGAGCTGCGCGGTCATCCAGTGCCGGACCCGGCTCGGCGCGGTCGGCTCGGCCGGCACCTCCATGCTCGCCGACCGGCTGGGGCGCACCGCGTACTCGACGGCGAGCACCGCCACGTCGTCCTCGGTGGCGCCCGGCACCGACGCGGTCGCCACCGCGCACAGCGCGCGCGGGTCGCCGCCGGCCGCCCCGGTCACCGCCGCGCCCAGCCCGGCCATCCCGGCGGCCAGGTCCTGCCAGCGCCGCTCCACCACGCCGTCGCTGTAGAGCAGCAGCGTGTCGCCGGGCCGGAACGGCACGGTGGCGGTACGCGCCCGCCCACCCAGGCCCAGCGGAGGAGCGGGCGGCACGTCGACGAACTCGGCCACCGCCGCGCCGGGTCCGGCGCGCCGGATCAGCGGCGCGGGATGACCGGCGCTGGCCAGCGTGACCAGCTCCCGGTCCGCCTCGACCACGCCGAAGACCACTGTCACGAACAGCTCCTGGGTGCCGCCCTCGACGCCGAGGCTGGCGACCAGCCGGTCCAGCCCGTCGAGCACCGCGTCCGGCCGGGAGTCGACCAGGGCGAGCGCGCGCAGCGCGGCGCGTACCTGGCCCATCCGGGCGGCGGCCTGCACGTCGTGCCCGGCCACGTCGCCCAGCACCACGCCCAGCGCGCCGGTCGGCAGCAGGAACGCGTCGTAGAAGTCGCCGCCGGCCGCGTTGCCGTCCACGCCCGGGTCGTAGCGGGCGGCGATGCGCAGCCGGGGCAGGTCCGGGAGCCGTTCCGGCAGCATGCTGCGTTGCAGCATCTGGGCGGTGCCGTGCTGGGTCTCGAAGCGGCGGGCCCGCTCGGCGGCCTGGCCGACCAGCTCCGAGGAGGCGGTCAGCAGCGCCCGTTCGGCGGGGGACCAGGAGCGCGGCGTCCGGTAGCCCACTGTCAGCGAGCCCCGGACCACCGTGGTACGCAGCGGCAGCGCCGCCAGCGCGCGGATCTTCTCGTCGTGCCGGTCCGCCGCGACGCCGCGCAGCGGCTGCCCGTCGGCGGTGAAAGAGGCCACGCCGCTGCGCGCGGTCACCACCGCGGGCAGCGGTGACTCGGCGGACATCCGGCGCCACAGCGGGGGCAGCCGCTCGTCGGCCTCGTCGAGCAGTTCGCCGCGGATGCGGCGGACCAGCCGCCACGCGCTGCCCTCGTCCACCGCGAACGACACCCGGTCGGCGTCGAAGGAGTGCAGGCAGTAGCGCAACGTCACCCGGGCCACGTCGTCGAGCGTGAGCGTGCCGGCCAGTGCCGCCGCGAAGTCGCTCAGGCTCTGCAACTGCTGGGTCAGCTGGGTGGTCTGCGCCGAGACGGTCAGCACGCCGACGATGCGGCCGGTGGAGTCGCGTACCGGGCAGTGGCCCCTGGTGAACACGGCCGGCTCGGCCGGGTCCTGCCGGTCGGCCGGCAGCACCGCCTCCCGTTGCAGGAACGGCTCGCCGTGCCGGTAGACCCGTTCCAGCGCCTCGCCGGCGCTCGGGTCGCGCCACACCTCGGCGAACGCCTCGGCCGCCGGCCGGCCCAGCGCGTCCGGGTGCCGGTCGCCGATCAGCTCGGCGTACCCGTCGTTGTAGAAGACCACCAGGTCGTCGCCGAGGAGCAGGGCCATCGGTACGGGGGAGGCGAGTACCACGTCCGTCACGGCGCGTACCGCGGGATCCCAGGTGTGCGGAGCGCCCAGCGACGTGCCGGCCCACGGGTGGGCGGTCCCGGCCGCCTGCCCGCCGACGACGGGATCGGTGGGCGCTCCCGGTGCGGGGGCGGACGGTGTGGGAACCCGACCGACGGTGCCTGGCATGACCGCAGCCTAACCGGAGCGTGGCCGGGTGGTTCCGATCATGCGTCCGTGGCGGGTGCGGGTGCCGGGCGGCGCGGATGTTCGGGCAGGTCAGACCGGTTCGGCAGGGCATGTCGGGAAATTGCCCCGGTCCGGCTCGGCGTGCTGCCCAGGTCACCGGGTATGCGGGCGGCGCAGTTCACGCGACAGGAGGGACATCATGCCGAAAACCCTCGCGGTCGGACAGGTCGACATCAGTGCGGCCTGGACCGACTTCTGGAGGTCGGTGCTGCTCTTCGTACCGCGGGCGATCGCGTTCATCGCGATCCTCGTCGTGGGTTGGCTCATCGCCCGAGCCGTCCTCAAAATCGTGGACGCGGCACTGGAACGGGTGGGATTCGACCGCGCCGTCGAACGCGGCGGCGTCAAACGGGCCCTGGAACGCACCAAGTACGACGCCAGCGACATCCTGGCCAAACTGGCCTACTACGCGGTCCTGCTGTTCACCCTGCAGTTCGCCTTCGGGGTGTGGGGACCGAACGCGATCAGCGACCTGATCCGCGGGGTGGTGTCCTGGCTGCCGCGGGCCTTCGTGGCGATCGTGATCGTGGTGATCGCCGCCGCCATCGCCAACGCCGTCCGGGACCTGGTCTCCGGCGCGCTGGGTGGGCTCTCGTACGGCCGGGTGCTGGCCGACGTGACGGCGATCTTCATCCTGGCGCTCGGCATCATCGCCGCGCTGAACCAGGTGGGCATCGCCACCACGGTGACCACACCGGTGCTCGTGGCGTTCCTCGCCACCGTGGCCGGCATCCTGATCGTCGGTGTCGGTGGTGGTCTGGTCAAGCCGATGCAGGACCGCTGGGACGGCTGGCTGCACCGGGCCGCCGAGGAGTCCCGGGCGATCCGGCAGCAGCGGCAGGCGCAGCAGGCCGGCCGCGGCGACTACGAGCGGCGGATGGCCGACCGGGGCGGGCAACCGGCACCGGCGGCGCCGCAGTCGTCCATGTCGGGCGCGGGCACGTACCGCTCCGGCGAGGCAGGGGACGAGACACAGCAGTTCCGCCGGCCGAACGGCTGACGGCAACGGGTGACGGGGTGTCCGCGGGGCGATCGCGGGCGCCCCGTAGCCGTGTCCGGGTCAGGCCAGGTGGCGCGGGTCCAGCCCGCGGGCCAGCAGGCACACCGCGAGCAGGCGGGTGAGCGTCCAGTCCGGCTCGGACCAGTCCACCGGCTCGGCCGGCGGCGTCCAGCCGTACTCGGCCGCCGCGTCGCGCAGCCCTTCGACGTACCCGGCGAGCGCCGCCACCGTCAGTGGCCGGCGGTCGCCGTCGAGGCTGTCGCGTACCCCGGCGGCGTGCTGGTCGACCTCGGCGAGCAGCCCGGGGTTCGCGTGGGCCGCGGCGAGGCCGGCGGTGCCGACGGTGGCGGTCAGCGAGGTGAGGGTCGTCCGCGCGGCCACGGCCGCGGAGCGGCGGGTCGCGACCCGGTTGTTCGGCACGCGCATGGTGTCCGAGGCTAACGCCGCCCGCCGCGGGCCGGCCTCGGCCGAGCGGGGGATGCCCGGGTCGTCCGGGGGAGCGGTCTCGTCGTCCGGCGGGATTGAGTCGCCCGTGCGGGGGCAGAAGTCCGGTACGCAGACCACGCGACCGGGGTCACGGAGGGACACGATGGGACAGCGGGCCGACGGACCGGACCGGGCACACCGGCGCCCGGAGGGAGTGAGTGACGCCACGGTCGAGGCGCTGGGCAAGCTCAGCGAGGCCCTGGAGTGCGTCGAGCGGGCCCGCGGCCACCTGTACGAGCTGCACCAGCTCATCGGCCACGCCGACCTGATGCTCGACGACGCGGTGGAGATGTTCCGCGCCGCCGGTCACCCGGCGCTCGCCGAGCGGATCGACAGGGAACTGCTCGGCCGCAACGTCATCGCCGGGCGGTGGACGTTCCAGATCGTCGAGGACTTCGACGACGGGTACTACGCGCTCTTCCGGGAGCTGGACCGGCAGGCCCGCGACGAGCTGGTCGAGGGCCGGCGGCACCTCTACGAGGCGGAGATGAAGGAGCGCCGCCGCAGCCGGGGGATGCCGGGGCACGAGGCGCGCCCCGGCACGCGCTGACTCAGTCGGAGGAGCGGGCGTCGGCCGGGCGGCGGCGGGCGCCGTCGTCGGCGATGATCACGGTCGCGACCATCAGCGCCACCACCAGGCTGAACAGCCAGGAGCTGTCCTCGGTGAACCGGGCGGAGACCGGAGCCTGGAGCGCGGCGAGCAGGAAGCCCAGCCACGCGAGCTTGCGCTGACGGTTGGAGAGGAAACCGGAGCCCTGTTGCATCCCGAAAGTCTTGCGCGCATCAGGGGGAGTGCCGTCAGCCGTTCGGCCGATTCTAGATGGGCTGTCCGTTTTCCCGGCCGTCCGTACCGCACTTTTTGTCGTTTCGGCCGAGCATGAATCCGGCGGCTGCGGGCATCGGCACGGGTGCCGCAGCCGCCGGCGGATCACATGCTGTCGGGGCCGGTCCGCCCGATCGTCGACGGCCGGTAGGCCCGGTCCGCATCGGTCATCTCACGCCGCTCGGCCTCCAGGCCGGCGCCCCGGTCGACCGCCTCCGGGCCGTGCCCGAACGCGGCCTCCTCGCCGGCGTCGTTGGCGGTGACGTCGTCGCCCTGGCCGTCCGTGGCCGACCGGGCGATGGCCTGGTCCAGCTCGTGCAGGGGAGTGCGGTCCTCGTCGCGCCACACGTGGCGGTCGTTGTCGGTCATTCCCCTGCGGTACCCGGACCGGATGATCGCAAACGGCCGGACACGGCGATGGCCGCCGGCACCGCCGGCGGCCATCGAAACTCGGGTACGGGGGAGGTGGCTCAGGGGGTGGGGCGGTCGACAGCGCCGCGCCAGGCGCCGGTCTCCTGACCGCGCCGCTCGATGAACTGCTTGAACCGCTCCAGGTCGCCCTTGGCGCGCCGGTCGACCACGCCCAGCTTGTCGCCGGCCTGCTCGACCACGCCGTGCGGCTCGAACTCCATCTGGAGCGTGACCCGGGTGTGCCCCTCGTCGAGGCGGTGGAAGGTCACCACGCCCGCCTGCTGGGTGCCCCCGGTGGAGCGCCAGGCCACCCGCTCGTCCGGCAGCTGCTCGGTGATCTCGGCGTCGAACTCGCGCTTCACGCCCGCGATCTCGACGGTCCAGTGGGTCATCGTGTCGGAGAGCTGCCGCACCTCCTGCACGCCGTCCATGAAGTGCGGGAACTCCTCGAACTGGGTCCACTGGTCGTACGCGGTCCGGATCGGGACGTCCACGTCCACGTGCTCGGTAACGCCACTCATGTCGGGGTTCCTCCTCTTCCGCCGGTGTGTGTCTCGTACGGGCCGTGGGCCGGCCCGCTCACCAGCGCGTCGTCTCGTTCCTGTGCCCGAGTGCGGCCCACACCTCGGAGATCGTCTGGTAGTGGGCCCCCGCGGGCAGGGTCTCCAGGGCGGCGACGATGTCCGTCGGCGCCTCGTTCTCCCGCGCGTTTGCCAGCAGCGCCTCCCGGTCACCGGGCAGGGCGGTCATGGTGATGAACCGTCCCAGCCGGCTGCGCGCCTCGACGTCCTCGGAGCTCATGCCCTGCGGCGTGCCGCTGCGCAGCTCCCCGGCGGGCGCCGTGGTGGCCTCCGGCTGGTCCTCGCCGGCCGGCTCGGGGATCCGGAACTCCTCGGCCCGCGAACCGCCGGTCCCGGTGCTCTGGACGAGACCGCTGACCTCGCTGCTCATCTGGTCGTCGACCCTGGGCGAGTGCTTGCTGCTGCCACGTTCCATGCCTTGGGAGATGCCCCGGGGGATCGCCGGTAAACCGGCGCGGGCCGGGAGAGCCGGTCATCCGGGCGGCAACCGGTCGGCCGTCTTCTCCCCGTCCGCCTTCTCGTCGTCGGCCGGGGAGCGCGGCGGCAGCACCGGGTCGTCCGGCTCCTCGACCCCCGCCTGCATCGCCCGCCCGCGTTGCAGCTCGGCGTTCACCTGCACGCCGAGCATCAGCGCGCAGTTGGACAGGTAGAGCCACACCAGGAACGCGATGACCGCGCCGAGACTGCCGTACGTGACGTCGTACGAGCCGAAGTTCGCCACGTACAGGCCGAAGCCGAAGGAGGCGAGCACCCAGGCCGCGAGCGCCAGCGCGCCGCCCGGGGTGAGCCAGCGGAACCGCGGCTGGCGGACGTTCGGCGCGATCCAGAACAGCAGCGACAGCAGCGTCATCGCGACCACGGCGAGCAGCGGCCACTTCGCCACCGACCATGTCGTGCGGGCCACCGCCCCGGCGTGCAGCAGGTCACCCACCGCGTCGGTGACCGGGCCGCTGACGATCAGCCCGGTGGCCACCACCGCCAGCAGCACGATCGTCACCGCGGCCATGCCGATCTGCAACGGGCGCAGCCGGTAGAACGGCCGTCCCTCCCGTACCCCGTAGATCGCGTTGGAGGCGCGGGTGAACGCGCCGATGAACCCGGACGCGGACCAGAGGGCGCCGAGCAGACCGAAGCTGAGCAGCACCTTCGCCGAGCCCTGCTGCTCGACCACGTTGCGCACCACGCCCACGAACGCGTCGTTGCCGACCACCGAGCCGGCGCCGATCTCCCGGGCCAGGTCGATCACGGTGTCGACGGTGCGCGGGCCGTCGGAGACCAGGCCGACCAGCGCGACCACCACGATCGTGGACGGGAACAGGGCCAGCACGCCGTAGTAGGTGAGCGCCGCGGCCCAGTCCGCGCAGTTGTCGGTGACGAAGCCCTTGCCGCTGCGTACCAGCACACCGCGCCAGGTGCGCCAGTTGAGCTGGCGGATCCGGCGGGGGAGACGGGACCGCGTCCGGCCGTCGACCGTCTGTGGTGTCGTCACGGTCATGTCCGCCTCCTCCAGGCCCCGCCACCGGGCGTGGCCGGGCGGTACCCCCGGGGGGAAATCGACAAACCGGGTGCCGGTTTGCCCGCCGGGCGGGAGGGAACCACACCAGACACCCGATCGAGACTCCAGAAGGAGGACGAGATGCCCGGGCGCGAGGTACTGCCCAGCACGCTGCGGCGCTCCCCGGCGAAGGCGCAGCGGACCTGGGAGAAGACACACGACTCGGCGGTCGAGACGTACGGCGAGGGGGAGCGGGCGCACCGCACCGCCTTCGCCGCGGTCAAGCACGAGTTCGAGAAGGTGGGCGACCACTGGGAGCCCAAGGGCCGCAAGGGGCCCAGCGACAAGCAGGCCGAAGGCGGCGGCCCGGCCCGGCGCGCGCCGACGGCCGGCGGGGTGGACGCCAACGCCACCAAGGACCACCTCATGGAGGTGGCGAAGAAACTGGACGTGCGTGGCCGGTCCCGGATGACCAAGCCGGAACTGGTCACGGCGATCGAGAAGGCCAACAACAACGCGACCCGCAAGGCCCGCGGGGGTCGCTGACCCCTGGGGGTACGCGTCGAGCCCGGGACCGAGGCGGTCCCGGGCTCGCTCTGTGCCGTCTCACCAGTGGCCGCCGCCCGGCGCCTCCAGGTGCACCGCCTTGACGGTGCTGAACTCGTCCAGCAGCTCCGGGCCGTACCCGAAGCCCTGGCCACTGCCCCGGCGCGGCTGGGCCGCGCCACCCGGCGCCCCGCCGAACACCGAATTGATCTTCACGGTGCCGACCGGCAGTTCCCGCCAGGCGCGCTGGGCGTGGCTCATCGAGCCGGTCAGCACTGTGGCGGCCAGCCCGTACGGGGAGTCGGCCGCGCACCGCAGCCCCTCGCTGAACGAGTCGACCACCACCACCGGGGCTACCGGCCCGAACGTCTCCTCCCGGACCAGCGCCATGTCGTGGCGGCAGCCCTCGACCACGGTGGCCGGGTAGAACGCGCCCGGTCCGTCCGGCAGCACGCCGCCGGCGCGTACCCGGGCACCGTCGGCGAGCGCGGCGGTCACCTGCCCGTGCACGTGGTCCCGGTGCCGCCGGTCCACGAGCGGCGCGAGCTGTGTGCCCGGGTCACGGCCGGGGCCCACTGTGAGCGCCTCGGCGCGCGCCACGAGCGCGTCCAGGAAGCCCTCGGCGACGTCGCGGTGCACGTAGATCCGCTCCACCGCCACGCAGATCTGACCGGCGTTGGCGAAGCAGCCGAGCGCCGCCTGTTCGGCCGCCCAAATCGGGTCGACGTCCGCGTCCACCACGAGCGGATCGCTGCCGCCGTTCTCCAGCAGCACCTTCGCCCCGGTACGCGCGCCCGCGGCGGCGATCACCCGGCCGGTCGCAGTGGAACCGACGTGCGCGATGACGTCCAGCTCCTGCCCGGCCAGCGCGGCACCCACCTCGCCGCCGCCGGTGATCAGCGACAGCACCCCGGCCGGCAACGCCGAGTCCAGCGCGCGGGCGAGCAGCCAGCCGGTGGCAGGGGTCCGCTCGCTCGGCTTGTAGACCACCACGTTGCCGGTGACCAGCGCCGCGCCGAGCAGGCCGCAGGACACCGCCACCGGGTCGTTCCACGGGGTGATCGCGGCGACCACGCCGCGCGGCTCGGGAGCCATGAAGTCCAGCGCGCCGTGCGCGCCGTGCAGCGTCCGGCCGCCCCGTAGCGGGGCCAGTTCGGCGTACTGTCGCAGCGTGCCGACGCCCGCCGCCACCCCGCCCCGCGCGTCGTCGAGCGGCTTGCCCATCTCCGCCGTGGTCGCCTCGGCCAACTCGTCGGCCGCCGCCTCGACGGCGTCCGCCGCCCGGTGCAGCGCCGCGGCCCGGTCCGCGGGTGCGGTCGCGGCCCACTCCGCCGCCACGCCCCGGGCCGCCTCCACCGCCTTGGCCACCTCGTCGGCCGTCGCGACGGGCGTCCGCGTCACCGGCGACCCGTCCGCCGGATCGTGGACGACCAGCTCGCCGCCCTCGCCGCCGGCGCCCCACACTCCACCAATGAGCTGCGCAACCGTGTACATGCGGCCGTGCTTGCCCCGGCATGGGCTGGGCAAACGCGTTTCGCCCGGTGACCGGCCGGGTAGGCGGATCGGATGACCTCCACCGCAGACGCCGTCGTCATCGGGGCCGGGCACAACGGGCTGGTGGCCGCGAACCTGCTGGTGGACGCCGGCTGGGACGTCGAGGTCCTGGAGGCCACCGAGGCGCCCGGCGGGGCCGTCCGCTCCGCGTACGTGACCGCGCCCGGTTACCTCAGCGACCTCTACAGCTCCTTCTATCCGCTCGGCTACGCCTCCCCGGTGCTCGACGGGCTGGGCCTGGAACGGCACGGCCTGTCCTGGACGCACGCGCCGGACGTGCTGGCGCACCTGCTACCGGACGGCCGGGCCGCAGTGGTCAACCGCGACCTGGACGCCACCGCCGCCTCGCTGGAGGCGTTCGCGCCCGGCGACGGGGAGCGCTGGCGGCACGCGTACGCCGACTGGTGCCAGGTCTCCGAGCCGATGTTGCAGACGATCACCACCCCGTTCCCGCCGGTACGCGGCGGGCTGGGCCTGCTGCGGCAGCTCCGGGTCGGCGGCGCGCTCCGGCTCGCCCGCCGCCTCGTGCTCCCGGTCCGCAAGCTCGGCGCGGAGCTGTTCGAGGGCGAGGGCGGCACTGTGCTGCTGGCCGGATGCGCCCTGCACACCGACCTGTCCCCGGAGGAGGCCGGCTCCGGCGTGTACGGCTGGCTGCTCGCCATGCTCGGCCAGCAGGTGGGCTGGCCGGTGCCGGTGGGCGGCGCCCAGAAGATCACCGACGCGCTGGTGGCGCGGCTGGTCGAGCGGGGCGGGCGGATCACGTACGGCGCCCGGGTCGAGCGGGTGCTCACCGCCCGGGGCCGGGCGATGGGCGTACGCACCGCCGGCGGCACCGACTGGCGGGCCCGGCGCGCCG
This sequence comes from Micromonospora aurantiaca ATCC 27029, assembly GCF_000145235.1. Classification (NCBI taxonomy): domain Bacteria; kingdom Bacillati; phylum Actinomycetota; class Actinomycetes; order Micromonosporales; family Micromonosporaceae; genus Micromonospora; species Micromonospora aurantiaca (nom. illeg.). Next base: position 2,359,352 of record NC_014391.1, read on the forward strand.
TGCTCGCCGACGTACCAGCGCCTGCGCTCTTCCTCGACCTGGTCGGCGCGGCGGCGCTGCCGCCCCGGATGGTCGAGGACCTGGCGCACTTCAAGTGGGACGGCTCCACGCTCAAGGTCGACTGGGCGCTGTCCGCGCCGGTGCCGTGGAAGAACCGCGACCTGGCCGGCGCCGGCACCGTGCACCTGGGCGCCGACCTCGACGGCCTCACCACGTACGCGGCCGAGCTGGCCCGCGGCGAGCTGCCACGGGATCCGTTCCTGCTGGTGGGGCAGATGTCGGTAGCCGACCCGAGCCACTCACCGCCCGGCACCGAGTCGCTCTGGTCCTACACCCACCTGCCGTTCCGCCGGAACTGGCGGGCCGAGGAGGTGGCGGGGCACGTGGAGCGGATGGAGGAGGTGCTGGAGGCGGCGGCGCCGGGTTTCCGGGCGTCGATCGTCGGGCGCCACGTGGCCGGCCCGGCCGACCTGGAGGCCGCCGAGCCGAGCCTGGTCGGGGGAGCGCTGGGCGGCGGCACTGCCGCGGCGTACCAGCAGTTGTTCCTGCGGCCGATCCCCGGGCTGGGCCGGGCCGACACCCCGGTCGACCGGCTCTACCTGGCCAGCGCCTCCGCCCACCCGGGCGGCGGCGTCCACGGCGCGCCGGGGGCGAACGCGGCGCGGGCCGCGCTGGCCCGCGACCGGGCCGTCACCGGCGCGGTGTACGCCCGGACGATCGCCGCCGCCCACCGCACCGTCTACCGCTGACCCGACCGCGCCTCCACCCGGATGCAGCCATAGATCTTGGTACGAAAGTGCCCCTGTGGGGGCCGTTTCCTACCAAGATCTGCGAGCTGTTCGCGACGAGGCGCTCAAGCGGTGTCGGCTGACCGCCGCCTGCGCCGACGGCTGACCGCCGCCGCGCAATCGACGGCTGACGACCGTTCACGGTGCGTCACGCTGAGTATTCGGCGCTGCCCCGGCGGTATCAACGCACCACCGCCTTTGCTCTGCACCCGCATACGCATCGGTCACGCAGCGTGTCCGCAGCGGGCGCCCGGCGAAACGGTGTCCCGGACAGCGTCCCTGCTCAGGGCGGTGCTGCGCCGATGGCTGCAGAGCAAAGGGGTCGACGAGGAAAGTGGCGGGACGACCGCGCCCTCACGCGCGGTGACAATGACGCAGCGTGAGGGCGCGGTGGAGGTGCGGTAGAGCGGGTCAGGAGTCGAGGTTGCGGTGCCGGCTGCGCAGCTTGAACGGCATCAGCGCGCTCTCGATCTTCGTGGCGGTGGTCATCTTCGAGTCGCCGTCGCGGCGCTCCTCGAAGCGGATCGGCACCTCCAGGATCGTGTGGCCCAGCTTGGTGGCGAGGTAGTGCATCTCCACCTGGAAGCTGTAGCCGTTGGACTGCACCCGGTCCAGCCCGATCGCGCGCAGCGCATCCGCCCGCCAGATCTTGAAGCCGGCGGTCAGGTCTCGGATGCGTACCCGCAGCAGCGTGTGCACGTACAGGTTCGCCCAGCCGCTGAGCGCGCGCCGGTACAGCGGCCAGTTCTCGTCCAGCTCACCGCCGGGCACGTAGCGCGAGCCGATGACCACCGAAGCCTGGGTGGACAGCAGCGCGCCGAGCATGCCGGGCAGCGCCTCCGGCGGGTGCGACAGGTCGGCGTCCATCTGCGCGACGAAGTCCGCGCCGTCGTCGAGCGCCCGGCCGATGCCGTCCACGTACGCCCGGCCGAGACCCTCCTTGCCCGGGCGGTGCAGCACCGTCACCCGGTCCGGGTGCTCGATGGCCAGCTTGTCGGCGACCTCGCCGGTACCGTCCGGGGAGTTGTCGTCGGCGACCAGCACCTTCAGCCCCGGCAGCGGCAGCGCGAGGAGGCGCTCGACCAGCACCGGGAGGTTGCCCGCCTCGTTGTAGGTCGGAACGACGACGGTCAGGCGCGCATCCCCCCACGGGGAGGGTAACTGCACGGGTTCGATCATCACGGACATCCTCGGTCAGCCGACAGGTTCACCTGAGAGGGTAGCCAGTCCCTTGCGCGGCAGCCGCACAGACGCCCCGCCACCGATCGATCACCGCTCCGGCTTCTGCCTCGTCGCGATGTCGGACAGCCGGGCCAGCGTCTCCCGGTTGCGAAGATGCAGCACCAGGTCGTTGAGCTTGGTCCGGACCCACCGCAGCGGTCCGGCGGCGAAGTCCTCGCCGATCGTCACCCGGGTCCTGCCGTCGTCCAGCGGCTCCAGGGCGAACGCCACGATCGCCTCCCCGGCCGGCCACAGCCCGGCGCGCAGCACCAGCCGGTGCGGCGACTGGCACTCCAGCACCGTCGACTTGTCCTGGAGCGAGAACGGCCACGGCCCGGCCCGGTGGTGCAGCCGGCTGCCGACGCGCGGCCACGTGTCGTCCACGTCCCGCACGTGCGCGGTGCCCACCACCCAGTCGCTGTACGTCCACCCGTCCGCGAGCACCTCGAAGACCTGCTCCGGGGGCGCGTCGATCACCTTCTCCACAACCGCCATCACCGAGCGGTACCCCGGCGTGGGCCGTCGCTAACGGCGATCCGGGTTAGCTTCTCCGGGGCGGCGGGTATCGCCGGACCGGGCCGGTCGTGGCAGGCGTGCACCCGGCTGTGCGGCACCGGCGGGGCGGCCTGGCGCCGACGTCGACGTTTACTCCTCGGGGCCTCGGGAACCCGCCGCCCGTGCGACGGGACCACGAGCGGGATCAGTGCAGGTCAGCCCGGGTTGACCCGGGTGCTGACCGGTTCCCGTCCGGCCTGTACGACGCGGTCCTGCTGGACCGGGACGGCACGCTGGTGGAGGACGTGCCGTACAACGGCGACCCGGAGAAGGTCCGGCCGGTGCCGGGCGCCCGGGAGGCGCTGGACCGGTTGCGGGCGGCCGGGTTGCGGCTGGCGGTGGTCACCAACCAGTCCGGCCTGGCCCGGGGCTGCTTCACGGCGCACGACCTGCGTCTGGTCAACGCCCGGGTGGAGGAACTGCTCGGGCCCTTCGACCACTGGGCGATCTGCCCGCACGCCGAGGCCGACGGGTGCGTCTGCCGCAAGCCCGCGCCCGGCCTCGTGCACGAGGCCGCGGCCGCGCTGGGGACCACGCCGACCCGCTGCGTGCTGATCGGGGACATCGGCGCGGACACGGCAGCCGCCGCCGCGGCCGGCGCCGCGGCGATCATGGTGCCCACGCCCGCCACCCGGGCCGCCGAGGTGGCTGCCGCGCCCACTGTCGCGGCCGACCTGCCGGACGCGGTGGGCATCGTGCTGGCCCGGATGCGCCTGACGGCCGCGCCGCAGCCCGCGCGCCGGTCAGGCCGGGACACGGTGCTGGTGGTGCGCAGCGACGCGGCGGGCGACGTGCTGGTGACCGGGCCGGGCATCCGGGCGGTCGCGGCCGGAGCGGAGCGGGTGGTGCTGCTGTGCGGGCCACGTGGCCGGGCCGCCGCCGAACTGCTCCCAGGCGTGGACGAGATCATCGAGGCGCCGCTGCCGTGGATCGACGCGCCCGCCCCACCCGTCGACCCCGGCGCCGTGCGCGCGCTGACCGACCGGCTGTCGGAGGTACGCGCCGACGAGGCGGTCGTGTTCACCTCCTTCCACCAGTCCGCCCTGCCCCTGGCCCTGCTTCTGCGCCTGGCCGGGGTACCCCGGATCAGCGCCATCAGCGACGACTACCCCGGCAGCCTGCTCGACGTCCGCCACCGCGTTCCGGCAGGCGTACCCGAACCCGAACGCGCCCTGTCCCTCGCCGCCGCAGCCGGCTTCGCGCTGCCCGGCCACGACGAACCGGCGCTGCGCATCCGCACCGACCGGCTTCCGCCGCGCGCGGCCGACGCCGGCGAGCCCGGCTACGTGGTCCTGCACCCGGGCTCCTCGGTGGAGACCCGCGCCTGCCCCGAGGAACTGGCCACCCGCGTGGTCCGCGTGCTCGGCGCCGCAGGCTACCGGGTCGTGGTCACCGGCGGACCGGACGAGCGGGAGCTGACCGCGCGCGTCGCCGCGGCGGGCGGCGTCGACCTGGGCGGGCGGACCGGGCTGGACGACCTGGCGGCGGTCATCGCCGACGCCGGGGCGCTCGTGGTGGGCAACACCGGCCCGGCGCACCTGGCCGCCGCGCTCGGCGTGCCGGTGGTGAGCCTGTTCGCGCCGACGGTGCCGTTCGGGCAGTGGGGGCCCTACCGGGTGCCGACGGTGCGGCTGGGCGACGCGGGGGCGGCGTGCCGGGACACCCGCGCCACCGTCTGCCCGGTCCCCGGCCACCCGTGCCTGTCGGCTGTCGAGCCGGGACGGGTCCTGGAGGCGTTGCGGCTGCTCGGCGTGCCGGCACCGGTGGCGGGCGGGGTGGCCGGATGAACATCCTGCTGTGGCACGTCCACGGGTCGTGGACGACCTCCTTCGTGCACGGCAAGCACCGCTACCTGGTGCCGGTCACGCCGGACCGGGGTCCGTACGGGCTGGGCCGGGCGCGCACCTACCCGTGGCCGGACAGCGCCGTCGAGGTCACTCCCGAAGACCTGCGCGACACCGACGTGGACCTGGTGATCCTGCAACGCCCGGAGGAACTCGACCTGGCGGCGGAGTGGCTCGGCCGCCGGCCGGGCCGGGACGTGCCGGCCATCTACGTCGAGCACAACACCCCGAAAGGCGACGTGCCGAACACCCGGCACCCGATGGCCGACCGCGACGACCTGCTGCTCACGCACGTCACCGCGTTCAACGAGCTGTTCTGGGACAACGGCGCGACCAGGACCACAGTCGTCGACCACGGCGTCGTACCGCCGAACGTCGAGTGGACCGGGGAACTCGACCGCCTCGCCGTGGTCATCAACGAGCCGGTACGCCGCTGGCGCGTCACCGGCACCGACCTGCTCGCCCGGTTCGCCGCGCTGGCGCCGCTGGACGTCTACGGGATGAAAGTGGACGGTCTCGCCGCCCACCTCGGCCTGCCCGAGGACCGGCTGACCAGCCACGACGACGTACCCCAGCACGCCATGCACGCCGAACTCGCCAAACGGCGCGCGTACCTGCACCTGTGCCGCTGGACCTCACTCGGCCTCAGCCTCGTCGAGGCCATGACCATGGGCATGCCCGTGGTGGCACTGGCCACGACCGAGGCGGTGGAGGCGGTGCCGCCCGCCGCGGGCGCGCTGTCCACCCGCGTCGACACGCTCGTCGACGCCGCCCGTGGCCTGCTGGACGACAGGGAGTCCGCCCGCCGGGCGGGCGCCGTGGCCCGGGCCGCCGCCCGGGACCGCTACGGCCTGGATCGATTCCTCGCCGACTGGGACCGGCTGCTGGAGGAGGAAGTATGCGCATCGCGATGATCTCGGAGCATGCCAGCCCGCTCGCCGTCCTCGGCGGGGAGGACGCCGGTGGCCAGAACACGCATGTCGCGGAGCTCTCCGCCGCGCTCGCGGCCGCCGGTCACGACGTGCGCGTCTACACCCGCCTCGACGCGGTGGATCTGCCGGTGAGCGTCCGCACCCCGGACGGGTACGAGGTGGTCCACGTACCGGCCGGGCCGGCCGAACCGGTGGCCAAGGACGACCTGCTGCCGTACATGCCGTCGTTCGGGCAGTGGCTGGCCGACCGGTGGCGCACCGGCGACTGGCAGCCCGAGGTGGTGCACGCGCACTTCTGGATGAGCGGGCTGGCGGGTCTCGCCGCGGCCCGCCGCGCGGGCGTGCCGATGGTGCAGACGTACCACGCGCTCGGCACCGTCAAGCGCCGCCACCAGGGCGTGCAGGACACCAGCCCGCCGGGCCGGGTCGAGCACGAGCGGAAGCTGGGCCGCTCGGTGGACCGGGTGGTCGCCCAGTGCCAGGACGAGGTCGCCGAACTGGTCCGGATGGGCGTACCCCGGTCCCGGATGACTGTCGTGCCGTCGGGGGTGAACCTCACGACGTTCTCCCCGCTCGGCCCGGTCGCCGACCGTGACGGCGGCCGGGCCCGCGTCCTCACCGTCGGCCGGCTGGTCGAACGCAAGGGCTTCCAGGACGTCATCCGGGCCGTCGCCGAGGTGCCGGACGCCGAGTGCGTGGTCGTCGGCGGGCCGCCGGCCGGGCTGCTGGAGACCGACCCGTACGCGTTGCGCCTGCGCGCGCTGGCCCACTCGCTCGGCGTCGCCGACCGGGTACGGCTGGTCGGCGCGGTCCCCCGGGAGGAGATGGGCCGCTGGTACCGGTCGGCCGACGTGCTCGTGGCCGCCCCCTGGTACGAGCCGTTCGGGCTCACCCCGCTGGAGGCGATGGCCTGCGGCGTACCGGTGGTCGCGACGGCTGTCGGCGGGCTGATCGACACGGTGGTGGCCGGACGCACCGGCGACCTGGTGCCACCCCGGGAGCCGGCGGCGCTCGGCGCGGCGATCCGGGGTCTGCTCGGCGACCGGATCCGCCGCTTCGCCTACGCCACCGCCGCGCTGGAGCGGGCACGCACCCGCTACTCCTGGGCCACCACCGCGGACCGCCTCACCGAGCTGTACGGCGAGGTGGCCACCGTGCGCCGCCCGACCCGGGTGGTCGCCTGATGACGGCCGGGACGCCGGCCGCCGGCGCGACGGTGCTGGAGGACCACCTGAGCCTGCTGGCCGCCGCGTTGCTGCCGCTGCGGGAGGCGGAGCAGATGCTGGCCCGCTGGGGCGAGGAGCTGGCGCAGCGGCTCGCCGCCGGTGGCCGGTTGCTGGTGGCGGGCAACGGCGGCAGCGCCGCCGAAGCCCAGCACCTCACCGCCGAACTCGTCGGCAAACTCCGCCACGACCGCCAACCCCTCTCCGCCATCGCCCTGCACGCCGAGACCAGCGCCGTCACCGCCATCGCCAACGACTACGGATACGACGAAACCTTCGCCCGGCAGGTCCGCGCCCACGGCCGGCCCCACGATCACCTCCTGCTCATGACCACCAGCGGCACCAGCACCAACCTCCTCGCCGCCGCCCACGCCGCACACCAGGCGGGCCTGCGCTGCTGGGCCTTCACCGGACCCGCACCCAACCCCCTCGCCGACCTCTGCCACGAGCATCTGGCGATCGACTCGCCGGACGGGCAGGTGGTGCAGGAACTGCACCTGGTGGCCTCGCACGTGCTCTGCGAGTACGTCGAACTGGCGCTGCCCGCCGCGCTCGCCGCCCAGCCGGCGGCCGGGCCGGTACGCGCGGGTGTCGAGGTCGTCGTCGGCGAGCCGGACCCGACGGCGACGGCCGGCCGGGGAGGCCCGGCATGAGGGGACCGGTGGTGGTGCTCGGTGACACGCTGCTGGACCGCGACGTCGAAGGTCTGGTGAACCGGCTCTGCCCGGACTCCCCGGTGCCGGTGCTGGACGAGACCGTATCCGTCGACCGGCCCGGTGGCGCCGGGCTGGCCGCCGTCTTCGCCGCCGCGCAGGGCGCCGAGGTCGCGCTGGTCACCGCCGTCGCCGACGACGCGGGCGGGGCCCGGCTGGGCACGCTGCTCGCCGCCGCCGGGGTCCGCTTGTACGCGCTTCCGCTGGCCGGCGCCACCCCGGAGAAGATCCGGCTGCGGGCGCGCGGACGGGTGCTGCTGCGCCACGACCGGGGCGGGAGCGCCGGTGCGCCCGGTCAGCCCAGCGACGCCGTGCTGCGGCTGATCGCCGACGCGTCCGCCGTACTGGTGAGCGACTACGGCCGGGGCGTGGCCGGGCATCCGGCGCTGCGGGCGGCGCTGGCCGCAACCCGGGCGCCTGTGGTCTGGGATCCGCATCCGCGCGGGCCGGCCGCCGTACCCGGGGTGCACCTGGCCACCCCGAACGAGCCGGAGGCCCGCGAGCTGGCCAAGACGCCGCCGGGCGGCTCCCGCCTGGCCGTCGCGTCGCGTAGCGCGCACGCCTTGCGCCGCCGCTGGCAGGCGCGCGCGGTGGCGGTGACGCTCGGCGGCGACGGCGCGCTGCTCAGCCACGCCGGGTCCACGCCCCTGGTGGTGCCGGCGCCGCCCGCCGAGGGGGACACCTGCGGGGCCGGCGACCGGTTCGCGTCCACCGCGACGCTGGCCCTGGCCCGGGGCGCGCTCGTGTCCGAGGCGGTGCAGGAGGCGGTCACCGAGGCGTCGGCGTACGTGGCCGGCGGCGGTGTCGCCGCCGCGCTGCCCGCGCCGGTGCGGGCGGTCGCCCCGGCGGTGGTCACCGGCGGCGGGGACCGGATCGGCGCCGGGGCGGCCGGCGAGGTGGTGGCGCGGGTACGTGCGGCCGGCGGAACGGTGGTCGCCACCGGCGGCTGCTTCGACCTGCTGCACGCCGGGCACGTGGCGACGCTCCAGGCGGCCCGGCAGCTCGGCGACTGCCTGGTGGTCTGCCTCAACTCCGACGCCAGCGTGGCGGGGCTCAAGGGTCCGGAGCGCCCGGTCGTGCCGCAGGGCGACAGGGGGCGGCTGCTCGCCGCGCTCGGCTGCGTCGACGCGGTGCTGATCTTCGACGAGCCGACACCGGAGGCGGCGCTGTCCTGGCTGCGCCCGGACATCTGGGTCAAGGGCGGCGACTACGCCAGCGGCGGCGGCCCGGAGACCTTGCCCGAGACGGAGATCCTGGCCCGCTGGGGCGGTCACACGGTGGTCGTGCCGTACCTCGACGGGCGCTCGACCACCGACATGATCGCGGCGGCGCGGGCCGGGCGGGGCAGCGGCGGCTGGCCGGCCGCGTCGGGCGACCCGGCCGAGGCCGTCGCGCAGGTCCGGTCCACGGCGAAGGGAGCACGATGAACGAGCGACGCATCCGACCCGGCGCGGTCGCGCCCGCCGGTCCGACGGTGGCGGCGTGAGCGCCGGCGCGCCCGGAGCCGGGCCGACCGTCCTGGTCACCGGCGGCTCCAGCGGGCTCGGCGCGGCGGTGGTCGCCGCGGTGGCCCGCGCCGGCGGGCGCCCGCTGGTGCTGGACCGGCAGCGCCCCGCCGACGGGGTGCCCTGGGTCGAGTGCGACCTGGCCGACACCCGCGCCGCCGAGGCCGCCACCCGCGACCTCGCGGAACGCTCCGGCGGGCTGGACGCCGTGGTCACCGCCGCCGGGATGGACGTGCCCGGGAAGCTGGCCGACATCCCGGCCGAGACCTGGGAGCGGATCGTCACAGTGGACCTGCTCGCCACCGCCGCGGTGATCCGGGCCGCGCTGCCCTGGCTGGAGGCGTCCCGGGGCAGCATCGTCACTGTGGCCTCCACGCTCGGGGTGAAGGCGGTCAGCGACGCGACAGCGTACTGCGCGGCGAAGTTCGGGGTGGTGGGCTTCACCCGGGCGCTCGCCGCGGAACTCGCCGGCGCTGTCGGCGTGACGCTGCTGATCCCGGGCGGGATGCGGACCGCGTTCTTCGACGAGCGGGACGCGCAGTACCGCCCCGGCCCGGACGCGGTGCTCAACGAGCCGGCCGACACCGCCGCCGCCGTCATGTTCGCGCTGTCCCAGCCGGCCGGCTGCGCGGTACGCGAGATGGTGGTCTGCGCCGCGCAGGAGTCCTCGTACCCGTGATCCTGGTGCTGCGGGCGCTCGGGGTCGGCGACCTGGCCACCGCCGTGCCGGCGCTGCGTGGCCTGCGCGCCGGCCTGCCGGGCCGGGAGCTGGTGCTCGCCGCGCCGGGCTGGCTGGCGCCGCTGGCGGAGCTGACCGGGGCGGTCGACCGGGTGCTGCCCACCGCCGGGCCGGACCGGATCGCGTGGACCGGCCCGCCCCCCGAGGTGGCGGTCAACCTGCACGGCCGTGGGCCGCAGTCGCACCGGGCGCTGGCCGCCGTACGCCCCGGCCGGCTGCTCGCCCACAGCAACCCGGGCGCCGGGCACCCGGACGGCCCGGCCTGGGACGACGACGAGCACGAGGTCCGCCGCTGGTGCCGGCTGCTGCACGCGTACGGGCTGCCGGCCGACCCGGGGGACCTCGCGCTGCGGCGTCCGGCGTTGACCGGCGTACCGGCCGGGGTGACGCTGCTGCACCCGGGCGGCAAGATCCCGGCGAAGCGCTGGCCGGCGGACCGGTTCGCCGGGCTGGCCCGGGAGCTGGCCGCGCGCGGGCACCGGGTGGCGGTCACCGGCTCGCCGGACGAGCGGGCGCTGGCCGAGCGGGTCGCCCGCGACGCCGGGCTGCCGCCGGAGGCGGTGCTGGCCGGCCGGACCGGACTGGCCGAGATGGCCGCGCTCGTCGCGGGCGCGCGGCTGGTGGTCAGCGGGGACACCGGCGTGGCGCACCTCGCCACCGGCTACGGCACCGCGTCGGTGGTGCTGTTCGGCCCGGTGCCGGCGGCGCACTGGGGCCCGCCGCCGGACCGGCCCCGGCACCGGGCGCTGGGTGCGATCGAGCCCACGCCCGTCAACCCGGATTCGACCGGGTCAGGCGGGGTAGGAACCCACCCGACATTGGATGCCATCGGGATCGACGAGGTGGTGGCTGCGGTGGCAGACGTGGAACGGGTCTCCGGTGCGGTTGCGGCGTAGCGATCCGGGCCGGCCGGGATACGCGCGCCGGCGGCGCGGCAAGGGCTGGCTCTTCCTCGACCCGGCCGGCGAGCCGGTGCGCGACGCCGGGGAGCTGACCCGGCTGCGCGAGCTGGTGATCCCGCCCGCCTGGCGGGACGTGTGGATCTCGCCGTACCCGAACGGCCACATCCAGGCCACCGGCATCGACGCGGCGGGCCGCAAGCAGTACCTCTACCACCCGGGCTGGCGGCGCAAGCGCGACGAGGCCAAGTTCGACCACGTGCTGGAGGTGGCGCACCGGCTGCCCGCGCTGCGCGACCGGGTCACGCACGACCTGGCGCTGCGCGGCCTGCGCCGCGAACGGGTGCTGGCCACCGTCGCCCGGCTGCTCGACATGGGCGCGTTCCGGGTCGGCAGCGACCAGTACGCCACCGGCGACGACCCCACGTTCGGCGTGTCCACGCTGCGCCCTGAGCACGCCCGCTCCCGGGGCGGCTGCGTGGTGTTCGAGTTCCCGGCCAAGGGCGGCATCGACCAGGTCCGCCGGATCGAGGACGCCGAACTGTGCCGGGTGCTGCTCAACCTGCGCCGTCGCCGGCGCGCCCAGGAGCGGCTGTTCGGTTACTGGGACGGCCGCTCCTGGCGCGACGTGCGCAGCGACGAGGTGAACGACTACCTGCGCGACGCCAGCGGCGGCGAGATGACGGCGAAGGACTTCCGTACCTGGCACGCGACGGTGCTCGCCGCAGCCGAACTGGCCACTGTGGGTCCGCAGCGCTCCGCCACCGCCCGCAGGCGCGCCGTGGCGGGGGTGATGCGTTCGGTGGCCGAACTGCTCGGCAACACCCCGACTGTGGCCCGGACCTCGTACGTGGACCCGCGCGTGGTCGACCTCTACCACGACGGGGTGCTGGCGCCGGTGCAGCCGGAGATGCCGCGCGAGGCGGTGGAGAAGTCGGTGCTGGCGTTGCTGGAGGAGGAGGCCGGCTGACCGCCGACCGGCCCCGTCGGTCCTGGGGGAAGCGCGACGGGGCCGGAAATCTCGGCCGCCGGTGCGGTCCCGGGAAACATCACCGGGCGGGGCCGCCCGCGGCCGGGACCGCCGCGGACGCCGCGCCCGGCCCCCCGATATCCGCGGGCCCACCGCGAGCGGTACAGGCCCGGGTTTCAGTATGTACGGGACAGGTTGACGGCGGATGCCGTGCTGTTGACGATCCGTGCTGATTCCAGGTGACGGGCCCGGTACTCCTGCGGCGTCTCGCCCTGCGTGGTCCGGAAGACCCGGCTGAAGTGCGCCTTGTCCCGGAAGCCCCAGCGGGCGGCGATGACCTGGATCGAGCGGTCGCTCAGCGCCGGGTCGGCGAGGTCGCGGCGGCACCGGGCCAGCCGCTCGTCCCTGATGTACGCGGCAACTGTGGTCTCCTCGTCCTCGAAGAGCCGGTGCAGGGAGCGCACCGAGATGTGGTGCGCGTCGGCGATCGCGCCCGGGTCGAGCGTGGCGTCGCCGAGGTGCTGGCGCACGTACGCGCGTACCTGGGCCTGGAGGGCCCGGCGCCGGACCTCGGTGGGCATCTCGTCCTCGGAGACGAGGTTGCGGCCGAGCAGCGTGGCGACCAGGTCGAGACCGACGGCGCCGAGCCGCTCCGCGTCGGCCGCGTGGTACTGCTCGGGGTTCGCGGTGATCCGGATGAGGAAGTCGGCGACCAGCCCGCCGACGCCCTCGGAGCCGGACATCCGGCCGGCGAACAGGGGAGCGAGCCGGCGGGGCGGCAACGGCAGCGCGTCGTACGGCATCAGGGCCACGATCGAATGGGCGTACGCGGACCCCGCGGGGTCGGCGTGGTGACTGACCTCGTGCGGGCGGGAGCAGTCGTAGAAGGTGAGGTCGCCGGGGCGGCACCGGGCGCGCTGCCCCTCCTGGTCGGCCTGGCTGGTGCCGCTGAGCGTCAGCGCGAGCAGGTAGTAGTCGGGGTCGGAGCGCTGGATCAGTTTCGAGGTGCGCACGCAGTCCACCGACGGGTAGCGGTAGCGGATGAGCTGCATCCGGCCCAGGTCGACGAACTCGGCCCGGGCGACGAAGTCGTCGGCGTGCGCGGTGCGCACCCGCAGCGGCGTCGGGGTGCTCGCCATCATGTCCAGCCACATGCCGAACCGCTCCCGCGGCGGCAGCGCCTGCGTGTCGAGGACCTGCCGGTGCAGCTTCCCGTCCATAGAACGACTCCCCGTGTTCGTCACGCCCTGCACAAACAGGACGCCCCACGGGGCCGAAAGCGACACCCGTGGGGCCGTGACGTCCGTCATTGACGGACCGGGGAAACCTCTGTTAGGAGTCCGTTCAGTCGTTCAGCACCTGGGACAGCCGGTCGCGGAAACGGCGCTCGGAGTCGGTCACCGCGTCGCCGCCGAGGCCCAGGATGCCGCCCGTGGAGGCCGCGCCCACCACCTGTTCGGCGATGTCCACCAGCCAGTGCCGGTACGCCCCGGCCTGCCCCTCGTCCACCCGCGCGGCGAGCAGCGCGGACGCCTGCCCGGCCCGGGCCAGCACGTCCTCGATCATCGCCTTCGGGTCCTGCGGCGTGATCACCGGCAGCTCCGCGCCGGTCTCCGGGTCGCCCACCCGGTCGACGACCTCACCGGCCACCGCGGCGACCAGCGGGCTGGCCGACTCCCGGCCGGCGGCGATGGTCTCCAGCCCGGCGGCGTTCTCGGCCATGGTGCGACGGGTGCCGTCGGACTCGGCGGCGGCCGCCGCGGTGAGCACCGACTGCGGCAGCCCCACAAGCAGTCCCCACTCCTCGTCGGAGACGCCGAACCGGGTGTACGCCGGCTGCTCGATCACGATCAGGCCCCTTTCGCCGTGGTCGTCGTTGTCGACGGGCGCCCCCGCGGCGCCCGGGTCAGGCTAGTCCAGCTCCAGCAGGCCCTGTTCGGACACCACGCGCACGGACAGCGTCTTGTAGCCCACCTCGTCGAAGAGCACCGTCATCCGGTCCTCCTCGTAGCTGAGCACCAGACCGGCGCCCCACTCCGGGTGGCGTACCTGGCTGTGCACCGGGAACGGCCCGACCGCGCCGTCACCCGCCACACTGGTGCCCGCGTGGCAGTTGTCGCAGTGCCCGCAGACCTCGTGCATCTGCTCACCGAAGTACGCCAGCAGGGCCTGCCCCCGGCAGCCGGTGGTCTCGGCGAAGGCGCGCATCATGTCGGTACGCGACCGGGTCACTGTCTGCTGCCGTTCCGCCTCGGCCAGCGCGGCGCGGCCGGAGTCGGCGGCCGCCGGCGCGTACCGGGGTGCGCCGATGCGCTGCTTGGCCCGTGGCTCGGCGGCGCCGACCTGCTCCAGCAGGGACAGGTACTGCCCCAGCTTGCGCGGACCGAGGCCGGTCAGCTCGCGCAGCTCCTTGCGGTTGCGGGCCTTGCCGCGCAGCACCGCGGCGAGTTCGGTCAGTTCCTTCTCGTCCGGCAGACCGCCGCTGAAGTAACGCTGGAGGCCGACGTCCTCGGCGCGCCACAGCAGCAGCACCCGGGCCGGTGAGCCGTCGCGCCCGGCCCGGCCGATCTCCTGGAAGTAGCTGTCCGGCGAGTCGGGCAGCGCCATGTGCACCACCCAGGCGATGTTCGGCTTGTCGATCCCCATGCCGAACGCCGACGTGGCCACCATGATCGGCACCCGGTCGGCGAGGAACGCCTCGTGCAGCTCGTGCCGGGCCGCGGTGGGCATGCCGCCGTGGTAGAACTCGGCCGGGAAACCGGCGCCGGTGAGCCGCTCGGCCAGTTCCTCGGCCGCCCGCCGGGTCGGCACGTAGATGATGCCGGGCCGCTCGTCGTCGCGCAGCAGCGCGATCAGCCGCCGCCACCGGTAGTCGTCGGTCGGGCAGTGGGCCACCTCCAGGAAGAGGTTGGGCCGGTCCAGCCCGGAGACCACCACCTCCGGCTCGCGCAGCCGCAGCCGGGCGATGATGTCGTCGCGTACCGGCGGGGAGGCGGTCGCGGTGAGCGCCACCACCGGCGGGCGGCCCAGGCCGTCGATCAGGTGACCGAGCGCCAGGTAGTCCGGCCGGAAGTCGTGGCCCCACGCGGAGATGCAGTGCGCCTCGTCGATCGCCACCAGCGCCGGCTTCAGCTCGCGGACCTCGGCGAGCCGGTCCGGGTTGCTCAGCGCCTCCGGCGTGATGAACAGGAACTCCGCGCGCCCGGCGCGGATGTCCTCGATCGCCTCGGCCTGCTGGGCGGCGCTCTCGTCCGAGCTGATCCGCACCGCGCGCAGCTCCGGGCGCTGCCGTTCGTTGAGCGCGGCGATCTGGTCCTGCTGCAACGCCAGCAGGGGGGAGATCACCACAGTCGGGCCGGGGATCAGGCTGGCCGGGATCTGGTAGATCGCCGACTTGCCGGCGCCGGTGGGCAGCACCACCAGGGCGTCACGGCGCTTCATCACGGCGCGCATGGCGGCGAGCTGGTTGGGCCGCAGCGCGGTCCAGCCGAACAGGTTCCGCGCCGCCCGGCGCAGGCTGGAGGAGTGCGTGGTCAGTTTCATCAAGCGCCTCAGCTACCCCCGGCGATCCCGTGCGAAACCGGCACCGCCGCTCACCGCCCGGCGCGGATCAGCGGCGGAACATGGCCCGGATCGCGATCAGAAGGAACAGGCCGCCGACCACCAGGCCGAGCAGGCGTACGCCGGGGATGTCGGCGGCGCTGGTGGCGTCGGCGAGCGGCAGAGCGGACATGTGGGAACTCTCCCACGCGAGGTCCGGGGGCGCCAGCGGCTAACAGTAAGGATTGTTGACTATTTAGCTGCGCGGTGTGACCATGTCAGCACCCGCCGGCCCCGGCGGGTCCGTGGGGGAGACGGGGGTACGACAGCACATGAGCGAGCGGACCGAGGGATCGACCGGAGACCTGGCGGCGCTCGCCGCCGCCGTCCTGCAACCGGGGTTCGTCGGCACCACACCGCCGCCGTGGGTGTGCCGCTGGCTCGGCGAGGGCCTCGGCTCGGTGGTCCTGTTCGCCCGCAACGTCGTCGACCACGAGCAGGTCGCCACGCTCACCGCGAACCTGCGCGCCGAGCGGCCCGACGTCATCGTGGCGATCGACGAGGAGGCCGGCGACGTCACGCGGATCGAGTCCGCCCGGGGCAGTTCCCGTCCCGGCAACTACGCGCTCGGCGCTGTCGACGACCCGGCGCTGACCGAGGAGGTCGCCCGCGACCTGGGCGCCGAACTCGCGGCCGTCGGCGTCACGCTGGACTACGCCCCGGACGCCGACGTCAACTCCAACCCGGCCAACCCGGTCATCGGGGTGCGCTCCTTCGGCGCCGACCCGGACATGGTCGCCCGGCACACCGCCGCCTGGGTACGCGGCCTCCAGGCCGGCGGCGTCGCCGCCTGCGCCAAGCACTTCCCCGGGCACGGCGACACCCGTGTCGACTCGCACCACGACCTGCCCCGCATCGGCGGCGACCTGGCCCGCCTCGACGCGGTCGAGCTGGCCCCGTTCCGCGCCGCCGTGGCCGCCGGGGTGCAGGCGGTGATGACCGGCCACCTGCTGGTGCCGGCGCTGGACCCGGAGCTGCCCGCCACGCTCAGCCCGCGCGTGCTCGGCGGCCTGCTGCGCGAGGAGATGGGCTTCGGCGGCGTGGTGGTCACCGACGCGGTGGAGATGCGCGCGGTGGCCGACCGGTACGGCTTCACCGGCGCCGCCGTGCGCGCGCTCGTGGCCGGCGCGGACGCGATCTGCGTCGGCGGGGAACGGGCCACCGAGGCCGACGCCCGCGAGCTGCGCGACGCGATCGTCGCGGCGGTGATCAGCGGGGAGCTGCCCGAGGAGCGGCTCGCCGAGGCGGCCAAGCGCGTCGGTCAGCTCGCCGCGTGGAGCGTCGCCGCCCGCGCCCGCCGGGCCACCGGCACGCCGCCCGCCGACGGCTCACCGATCGGGCTCGCCGCCGCCCGCCGCGCGGTCCGGGTCACCGGCGACGCCGGGCTGCTGCCGCTGACCGGTCCGGCCCACGTCGTGGAGTTCGCGCCCCCGCGCAACATCGCCATCGGCGAGGAGACGCCGTGGGGCATCGCCGCACCGCTGGCCCACCTGGCGCCCGGCACCACCACCGCCCGCTACGCCGCCGACGCCCTACCGGCCGACCCGGGCGCGACGCCCGCCGGCCGGCCGCTGGTGCTCGTGGTGCGCGACCTGCACCGGCACGACTGGATGCGGGACGCGGTACGCCGCGCGCTCACCGCCCGCCCGGACGCGGTGGTGGTCGAGCTGGGCGTGCCCGAGCTGGTCACCGGTGCGGTGCACCTGGCCACCCACGGCGCCACCGCCGCGGCGGCACGGGCCGCCGCCGAGGTGCTGACCGGGGCGCGCTGACTCCCGGTCCGGCCGGGTGGGGAGGTCCCCCGGCCGGACCGGGCCTCACGGCTTGTCTGCCACCAGGTCGGCGTACTCCGGGTGGCGCTCGATGAACGAGGCCACGAACGGGCACTGCGGCACGATCCGGCCGCCCCGGGCGCGGACCTGGTCCAGAGCGCCCCGGACCAGCGCGGCCCCGACGCCCTGACCCTGGAACTGGTCATCGACCTCGGTGTGCGTGAACACGAGCGTCTCGCCCCGGAGCGTGTACGCGGTGAACCCGGCCAGCGCGTCGTCCACCAGGATCTCGAAGCGGCGCTTGGCGGTGTTCTCCTCGACCAGAAAGCTCACCGGATCATTCTCCCCTCGGGCCCGGCCAGCCGGTCCAGTTCGGCCAGCAGCCGGTCCACCTCGTCGGCGGTGTTGTAGTGGTAGACGCTGGCCCGCACGGCGCCGCCGCTGCCCCGCAGGCCCATGCCCTCGAAGTACTCGTAGGCGTAGTAGTCGCCGTGCGACAGGCACAGGCCCGCCTCGCCCAGCGCCGCCGCGGTCTGCGCCGAGGCCAGGCCGGCCACCCGGAACGACACGGTCGGGCAGCGCCGCGCCGGTGCGCCGTACACGGTCACGAACGGGCGGTCGGCCAGCCCGGCGAGCAGCCGGTCGAAGACCGCCTCCTCGTGCGCCTGCGCGGCTGCCAGACCGGCGCGTACCCGCTCCCGCCGGTCGCCGGTCGCCTCCGGGTCCAGGCCGGCCAGGTGGTCCACCGCGGCCTTCACCCCGGCCAGCAGCGGGAAGCTCGGCGTGCCGTACTCGAACCGGTCCGGCACCGCGTCGGCGGAGGGCACGAGCTTCGCCGGGCGCAGCGCCTCCCAGCGCGCCGGGTCGGCGACCATCGCCGCCAGGTGCGGCCCGGACCACTTGTAGGCGCTGGTCACCAGGAAGTCCGCGCCGAGCGAGGCCAGGTCGGTCGGACCGTGCGGCACCGAGTGCACGCCGTCCACGCACACCAGCGCGCCGGCGGCGTGCGCGGTCTTGGCGATCGCCGCCACGTCCGGCACGGTGCCGATCGCGTTGCTGCCGGCGGTCACCGCGACCAGCCTAGTGCGCTCGGTGACCAGGTCGGCGTACTGACCGGCGGGCAGCTCACCGGTCGCCGGGTCGAACTCGGCCCAGCGCACCGTGGCGCCGGACGCCTGCGCGGCCTGCACCCACGGGCGGACGTTCGCGTCGTGGTCCAGGCGGGAGACGACCACCTCGTCGCCCGGACGCCAGCCGGCGCCGAGCGTCCGGGCCAGCGTGTACGTCAGCGCTGTCGCGCTCGGCCCGAGCACCACGCCCGACGGCTGCGCGCCGAGCAGGTCGGCGACCGCGGCCCGCGCCCCGGCGACCAGATCCAGCGCCCGGCGCCCGGGCAGGAAGGCGGTGCTGCGGTTGCCCGTCGCGGCGCGCTCGCCCCGGCCACCGCCTCGACGACGGCGGCGGCGGTCTGGGTGCCCCCGGCGCCGTCGAAGTGGACGAATCCCTCGCTCAGGGCAGGGTAGGCGGCCCGGACCCGGGCGACGTCGAAAGCCATTCCGGCACCCTAGCGCGCACCCCGGACGCCCTGCCCGGCGTGGCCGTCCCGCGCTCGCCCGCGAGGCCGCTGTGGCGTTCGCCGCCTATCCTTGGACGGGTGACGATCCGACGCGCCACCTCCGCCCCCGCCCGTCGCGCCGCCGGTCTGCTCGCCGGTCTCGCCCTCGGCGCCGCACTGCTCGCCGGATGCAGCTCCGAAGGTGCCGAGACCGACTGCGGTCTGGACGCCTGCACGATCACCTTCGACCGCGGCGTGGAGGCCAGCGCCCGGATCCTCGGCGTCGAGGCGAAGCTGATCGGCGCCGAAGGCGACCAGGTCACGGTCGAGGTCGCCGGGGAACAGCTCTCGCTCACAGTGGGCCAGCAGGCCACCGAGGTCGCCGGCTTCCAGGTCAGCCTGGACAGCGTCAACGATCAGCAGGTGGTGGTGCGGGTCGCCCGCGACCTCAGCGCCTGATCCGTTTCGGCCGTCCCGGCGGGCGGCGACGTTTGGAAAATCGCCCGCCGGGAGATTGAGGGCTCATGTCTCTCACCCGGAACGCCGGAGCCACCGCCGCCCAGGCTCGAAACAGCCGGTGGCTCGAACTGTTGACCCGTGCCGGCTTCATCGGATACGGAATCGTGCACCTGCTCCTCGCCTGGCTGGCGCTGCAGATCGCCTTCGGGAACTCGGGCGAGGAGGGAAACCAGAACGGCGCGCTGCGCACTCTCGGTGAACAGCCGCTCGGGAAGTTCCTCCTGATCGCGATGGCGGTCGGCCTGTTCGCCATGGCGATCTGGCAGGCCTTCGAGGCGATCTCCGGCCACGTGTCCAGGACGGGCAAGGAACGACTGTTCGAACGGATCGCCTCGGTGGTCCGGGTCGTCGTGTTCGTCTGGCTGGGCTGGACCGCGATCAAGGTCTTCCAGGACGCCAGCTCCAACGCCTCCGACCAGCAGCAGCAGCTCTCCGAGAAGCTGATGGCCTCCGACGGCGGCCGGTGGCTGGTCGGCCTGGCCGGGCTCGCGCTCGCCGCGCTCGGCATCGGCATGGTCGTCTACGGCCTGAAAAAGAAGTTCGAGCGCAACCTCAAGACCGGCGAGATGAGCCCGAAGACCCGCCAGCTCACCCGTCGGCTCGGTATGGCCGGGTACGCCTCCCGGGGCGCCGTGTTCGCCATCGCCGGCCTGCTGATCGTGGTCGCCGCTGTGAACTACGACCCGGAGAAGGCGCGTGGCCTCGACGCCGCGCTGCGGACGCTGCGCGACCAGTCGTACGGGCCGTGGCTGCTGGCGCTCATGGCGCTCGGCATCGCCGCGTTCGGTGTCTACTGCTTCTTCCAGTCCCGGTACCGCAAGGTCTGATCCTGGTCGATACCCGGGCCGCCGGGCACCATTGGGCCTTTGCCCGATTCCCGCCCGGTCGGAGGGAGAGAGAGTTCGTGCAGAGTTACGTCGTGACAGTCGCCGCCGCGCTCGCCGCGGCGGCGATCGCGTTGGTGCTGGCCCAGGTGGTGCACCGCGTCATCCGCCGCCTCGGCCGCCGCTCGCTGCTGATGACCGAGCTGACCGAGCACGCGCACCGCGCGTTCCAGCTCGCCCTCACCGTGGCGGCGGTGCAGTTTGCGGTCCGGTTCACCACCGCGTACGCGGTCGGCAGCCCGTGGCGGCAGTTCGTCCTGCACACGCTGGTGCTGGCGACGATCGCCGCCACCGCATGGCTGGTGGCCTCGCTGCTGGTGGTGGCGGAGGACACCGCGCTGGCCCGGTTCCGGGTCGACGTGCCGAACAACAGGCACGCCCGCCGGGTGCGCACGCAGGTGGTGCTGCTGCGCCGGCTCACCATCGCGGTGATCGTGATCCTCACGGTCGGCGTGATGCTGATGACGTTCCCGGCCGTACGCGGGGTCGGCGCCGGTGTGCTGACCTCCGCCGGTGTCATCGCCGCGGTCGCCGCGCTGGCCGCACAGAGCCTGCTCGCCAACGTCTTCGCCGGTCTCCAACTCGCGTTCAGCGACGCGGTACGCCTGGACGACGTGGTGGTGGTCGAGGGGGAGTGGGGCCGGATCGAGGAGCTGACGCTCAGCTACGTGGTGGTGCAGATCTGGGACGACCGCCGGCTGATCCTGCCCACCTCGTACTTCACCAGCCGGCCGTTCCAGAACTGGACCCGGACCGAGGCGGCGGTGCTCGGCACCGCAGAGTTCGAGCTGGACTGGGCGATTCCGGTGCAGGCGATGCGGGAGGAGTTGCGCCGCCTGTGCGAGGGCACGGAGCTGTGGGACGGCCGGGTCTGCGTGCTCCAGGTGACCGACGCGACCGGCGGCATGGTCAAGGTCCGCGCGCTGGTCAGCGCCGCCGACGCGGGCAGCCTGTGGGACCTGCGGTGCCTGGTCCGCGAGCACCTGGTGACCTGGGTACGCGACCAGCGCCCGACCGCCCTGCCCCGGCTGCGCGCCGAGGTCGGCGAGGCCACCGGCCCGCTGCCCTGGCAGGCGGTGCAGCCGCGCCGCCCGGTACGCCGCCCGACCGGCACCGAGGCGCCCGACGACGCGCGTGTCTTCGGCGGCAGCGACGACGGCGAGGCCCGCAGCGAGGTGTTCGTGGGCCGGGAGGAGCACGCCGAGGCACGTCGCTGACCCCGTACCCCCGATCGGAGCCCCCGGCCGCCCACGGCGCCGGGGGTTCGGCGCGTACGAGCGGCTTTCCGGCCGGGCGGGTTTGGCCGGGCCGCTGCGGGGGACGTGGTGCGCACGCCCCGGATCCGGTGCCCGGCACCGGGTTCCGGCGGCGCGCGGCCGGGCGGACCGGCTGCTCCGCGCAGGATTGACGGGCGGCGACTCCGGGCATACAGCGCGGTGATGACGAAAGGAGGACAGCATGGCTGACGTCGCGAGTCGCAGCACGTCGCGGACCGGGAGCGAGCCGTCCACCGCCGAACTGGTACAGCGCGCCACCGAGCAGGTCACCCGCCTGGTGCGGGACGAGCTGGCCCTGGCCCGTGCGGAGCTGACCCAGAAGGGCAAGCACGCCGGGATCGGGATCGGTCTGTTCGGCGGCGGCGGGGTGATGGCGCTCTACGGCGCCGGCGCCCTGGTCGCCACCGTGATCCTGCTGCTGGCGCTTGTCATGCCGGCGTGGCTGGCCGCCCTGATCGTGGCGGTGGCGCTGTTCCTGCTCGCCGGGATCCTGGCGCTGGTGGGCAAGAAGCAGGTCAGCCGTGCCGTCCCGCCGGTGCCCCAGGCGGCGGTCCGCAGCGTTCGGGCGGACGTCGACACGGTCACCGCCGCGGTGAAGGACGGGAGGCGGGCATGACCGGTAACGGGACCGGGGACGTGGCGGCGCTCCGGGAGGAGATCCGCCGGACCCGGGTGGAGCTCGGTGAGACGATGGAGCTGCTCGCGGCCAGGGCCGATCCGAAGGCGCTGGTGCGGCACTCCGCCGAGGCGGCGAAGGCGCGGATGCGGGAGCAGGCGTCGCTGACCGCGGCCCGGGTGCGCGGGCGGGCGGCGGAGCGGGCCCGGCTGGTCCGGGCGCAGGCGTACGAGAAGGGTGAGGCGGTCGGGCGCAACCCGTTGCCGTGGGCGGCCATCGCGGCCGGCGCGCTGGTGACCGCGGTGGTGCTGGTGATCGTCCGAGGGAGGCGCAGGTGAGTGGCAGGGTCGGCAAGGCGGCGTACAAGCCGGTGGGGGTGCTGCTCGGCCTGGCCGCCGGTGCCGTCGCCGGGGCGATCTTCCGTCAGGTCTGGAAGGTGACGGCGGGCGACGGCGAGGCGCCGAGCGCCACCGACGAGGACCGCCGCTGGGGCGAGGTGCTGGCCGCCGCGGCCCTGCAGGGGGCCATCTTCTCGGTGGTGCGGGCCGCCGTCGACAGGGGCGGGGCGGTGGGCGTACGCCGTCTGACCGGTCGCTGGCCGGACTGACGAAAAGGCCGGAAAGGCCCCTTTCCCGAGCGCGGGAAAGGGGCCTTTCGCATGGCTCCGGCGGGCCGCGCAGCGCCGTCCGCACGACCTTCAGGTCACATGTCGGAGAATTTCGTCCGCTAGGCTGTGCGAAGTTTTTGCGTACGTGGTTTGCTGTCTCACGCTGTTGAGAGACGCGTGGGTTGAGAGAAGTCTCCTGCATTGGGGGCCGCCTCAGGCGCCGCTGCTCGAAAACGGCCAATCGGCCGCACGGCGTGCTCGGCCGCCAGTTTTAGAAGGAGATACACATGGCGCAGGGAACCGTGAAGTGGTTCAACGCTGACAAGGGCTTCGGCTTCATCACCGTCGACGGCGGGGGTGCTGACGTGTTCGTCCACTTCTCGGCCATCCAGACCAGCGGCTACCGCACGCTGGAGGAGAACCAGCGGGTGGAGTTCGAGATCGCCCAGGGTCAGAAGGGTCCGCAGGCCGAGCAGGTCCGCCCCATCTGAGCTGACCGCACCGGCCGCGCCGGCCGGTGCCGGAAGCCCCGCATCCCGCACGGGAGGCGGGGCTTCGCCTTACCCGGTGCCTCAGCGGCGTCGCGCCCGCATGCCCCACCAGAGCCCGGCCAGTCCGAACAGGACCAGCACCGGGCCGACCAGCGCCCAGATCCGCTGGTCGCTCATGATGCTGCCCTCGACGTACCCGAGGCCCAGCACCGTCCACAGCGCACCGAGCACCACGGCGAGCAGCCCCAGGGTGAGCCGGAACCAACCCCTCATCGTTCCCCCTCCGACGACGACAGTCCCGCTCCAGCATGCCCGCCGCCGCGGGTGCCCGGCGACGCCGCGCCGGACGGCCGGCTCACCACCGGTCGTGCACCTGCGGGCGGATCAGCTCGTCGTAGGTGGCCCGCACCGCGGCCAGCTCCACTTCGGTCAGTGCCGGCTGCCCGGCCGCCTCGGCGTTGCGCCGCGCCTGCTCGGGGGAGCGGGCGCCGGGGATCACCACAGTGACGCCGGGCTGGTCGAGAACCCACCGCAGCGCGAACTGTGCCATCGTGCGGTCCTCGCCGACCAGCGGCGCGAGCCGGCGTACCGCCTCCAGGCCGCTGTCGTAGTCCACGCCGGAGAACGTCTCGCCCACGTCGAACGACTCGCCGTGCCGGTTGAACGTGCGGTGGTCGTTCGCCGGGAACGTGGTGTTCTCGTCGTACCGGCCGGAGAGCAGGCCGCTCGCCAGCGGCACCCGGGCGATGATCCCGACCCCGGCGGCAGCGGCGGCGGGCAGCACCCGCTCCAGCGGCTTGTGCCGGACCGCGTTGAGGATGATCTGCACGCTCGCCACACCGGGCCGGGCGATGGCGGTGAGCGCCTGGTCGCAGGTCTCCACGCTGACGCCGTACCCGGCCACGCGTCCCTCGGCGACGAGGGTGTCGAGCGCGTCGAAGACCCGGTCGTCGGCGAAGACGGCGGTGGGCGGGCAGTGCAGCTGCACCAGGTCGAGCGTGTCGACGCCGAGGTTGGCCCGGGACCTGTCGGTCCAGGCCCGGAAGTTGTCGAGGGTGTACGCCTCCGGCGTCTGCTCGACCCGGCGGCCCATCTTGGTGGCCACGGTGAGCCCGTGTCCGGGGCGGGAGCGCAGGAACCGGCCGATCAGGGCCTCGCTGCGGCCGTCGCCGTACACGTCGGCGGTGTCCAGGAAGGTGACGCCCGCGTCGACGGCGGCGGCCAGTACGGCGAGCGCCGCGTCCTCGCTGACCTCGCCCCAGTCCGCGCCGAGCTGCCACGCGCCGAGTCCGATGATGCCGACGTGCCGGCCGAGCCGGTCGAAGCTGCGCTGTTCCACCCGGTCGAGCCTAGTGAGCGGCTTGCCGTGGCGCGCGCCGGGCCGTACGGTCTAACAAGACGTACGTACGGTTTGGAGGCTGTCATGTGGGATCCGCGCACCTACCTGCGCTACGGCGACGAGCGCTCCCGGCCGTTCCACGACCTGCTGGCCCGCGTCGGCGACGAGCACCCGCGCGCCGTGGTCGACCTCGGCTGCGGCCCCGGCACCCTCACCGCCACGCTCGCCGCCCGCTGGCCCGGCAGCCGGGTCACCGGCCTGGACTCCTCCCCGGAGATGATCGAGCGCGCGACCGCCGAGGGCGGACCGGTCACGTACGCCGTCGCCGACGTCCGCGACTGGCGGCCGGAGCCCGACGTGGACGTGCTGGTCGGCAACGCCGTGCTCCAGTGGGTGCCGGAACACCGCGACCTGCTCCGCCGCTGGGCGGCCGCGCTGCCGGCCGGCGCCTGGATGGCGTTCCAGGTCCCCGGCAACTTCGACGCGCCGTCGCACCGGCTGCTGCGCTCCGTCGCCGCCCGGGACCGGTGGCGCGACGCGCTCGCCGGGAAGCTGCGCGAGGCCCCCGTCGACGAGCCCGTCGGCTACGCCACGCTGCTGACCGGCGCGGGCTGCGCGGTCGACGCCTGGGAGACTACGTACGTGCATCTGCTGCCCGCCACCGGCGCCGACCACCCGGTGCTGGCCTGGATGGAGGGCACCGCGCTGCGCCCGGTCCGCGCCGCGCTGGACGCCGCCGGCTGGGCCGCCTTCCGCGCCGAGCTGGGGGTACGGCTCGCGCAGGCGTACCCGGTGCGGCAGGGTCAGGTGTACTTCCCGTTCCGCCGGATCTTCATGGTGGCCCGCACCGGCGCCCGCGCAGAGGAGAACTCGTGACCGACCTGCCCACCTTCATCGCCGGACTACCAAAGGTGGAGCTGCACGTGCACCACGTCGGCTCGGCCTCGCCCCGGATCGTCGCCGAGCTGGCCGCCCGGCACGAGGGGCGCAGCCCGGTCCCGGCCGACCCGGAGGCGCTCGCCGACTACTTCGCGTTCCGCGACTTCGCCCACTTCATCGAGGTCTACCTCAGCGTCGTGGACCTGATCCGCGACGCCGACGACGTCTGGCTGCTCACCCACGAGGTCGCCCGGGAACTGGCCCGCCAGCAGGTCCGCTACGCCGAGCTGACCGTCACGCCGTACTCGCACGTCAACCGTGGCATCCCGGCGCCGGCGTTCTGCGAGGCGATCGAGGACGCCCGCAAGCGCGCCGAGGCCGACTTCGGCATCGCGCTGCGCTGGTGCTTCGACATCCCCGGCGAGGCCGGCCTGCCCGCCGCCGAGCAGACGCTGCGGATCGCACTCGACGAACGACCGGACGGGCTGATCAGCTTCGGCCTCGGCGGCCCCGAGATCGGGGTGCCCCGGCCGCAGTTCAAGCCGTGGTTCGACCAGGCGCGGGCGGCCGGGCTGCGTTCGGTGCCGCACGCCGGCGAGACCACCGGCCCGGAGACGATCTGGGACGCGCTGCGCGAACTGGGCGCCGAGCGGATCGGCCACGGCATCTCCGCCGCGCAGGACCCGGCGCTGCTGACCCACCTCGCCGAGCGGCGGATCCCGCTGGAGATCTCGCCGACGTCCAACGTGCGCACCCGCGCCGTGCCCAGCCTGGACGCGCACCCGCTGCCGCTGCTGGTCGAGGCCGGCGTGCCGGTCAGCATCAACTCCGACGACCCGCCGATGTTCGGCACCACGCTCAACGACGAGTACGCGGTGGCCGCCCGGCTGCTGCGGCTCGGCCCGGACGGGGTGGCCGCGCTGGCCCGGGAGGCGGTGGCCGCGGCGTTCCTGACGCCGGCCGAGCAGGCCCGGATCACCGCCGAGATCGACGCGTACCTGGCGAGCGCGGCACGCTGAGCGGCCGTACCGGTGCCGGTCGTCGCGATCCCCGAGGCGGCCGGCGCCGCGCGGTCAGCATCAGCCCGGACAGCGCCAGCGCGGCGAGCGCGGCAGTGGGACCGGGAGCGACGGGCACGGGCCGGACGGGACCGTGCGCGAGCACCGGGTCCTGCCAGACCGCGAGCGTGAGTGCGATGCCCAGGCCGATGACGGCGGCCCAGCGGAGCAGACGACTGACGGCCGGTGGCATGACGGTCACCTCGCGCCCGGGATCGACGGGAGAGCGCGCGCGACGGGAGCGAGGTGTGGGGGGACCGGACTCCCGCCGCGCGCATGATCCGTCGGCCGGAAGGTCTTACGGGGCGTCCCGGCCGACGGAACTGATGGGTTCTGTCAGCGATCCTGGCAGTTCACGCCGGTTTTCCGGCCGTCGTTAAACCACCTTTAAGGAGAACTTGCGCCCGTACACAGTCAGCGGTCAGCGCGGGCGCGGCCAGCGCCGCCCCGGACGCGGCTCGCGTGCCTCCCGGGCCATCCGCCCGACCAGCCCGAACCGGTTCACCGGCCGGGGCGCCGCGTCCGGGTCGGCCAGCAGCATCACCACACTCGCCCCGCCGAGCCGGGCCCGGTCGATGCTCACCGAACCGTTCGCCTGCAACGCGACCCGCTTGGCGATGTCCAGCCCGAGCCCGGTGGAGCCCTTGTCGCTCTCGCCCCGGCGCAACGCCCGGTCCGGGTCGGCGATGCCGGCCCCGGCGTCGTCGATGCGGATCGCCACCCAGCCGTCCCGGCGGCTCACCGCCACCTCGAACGCGGTGCCCTGCGGCGTGTACCGGAACACGTTGCCGATCACCGCGTCCAGCGCGGCGGCCAGCTCGGCGCGGGGCACCGGCGCCGGGATCCGCAACTGCGCACCGACCACCCGGTGCGGCCGGTTCTGGTCACCCGCCAGCGCCGACCAGAAGACCATCCGGTCCCGGACCACCTCGCTCACGTCGCACGACGCCGGCGCCGACTCCTGGGCGACCGCCTTGCGGGTCGTCTTGATGAGCTGGTCGACCTCGCCCTCCAGCGTGACGATCGCCTGCCGGATACGCCGGATGCCGCGCCGCCGGTCCAGCTCCGCCTCGCTGAACGTGCCGATGCTCGTGTCGTCGGACTCCAGCGCCTCGGCGTCCAGCCGCAGCGCGGTCAGCGGCGTACGCAGCCGGTGCGACAGGTCGGCGACCAGTTCGTGCTCGTCGGCGCGCAGCGCCACCAGTCGTTCCGTCATCCGGTTGAACGCGTGCCCGGCCTCGGCCAGCTCACGCGGGCCGGTCGGCTCGACCCGTACCCCCAGCTCGCCGTCACCCACCGCGAGCGCCGCCTTGACCAGGTCGCCGGTGGCGTCCACGGCCCGGGCCGCCACCCGGTCGACCACGGCGACCGCCGCGCCGACCAGCGCCAGGCCGATCGCGAGCAGCAGCAGCCACCGCCCGCCGCCGCCGGAGTCGAGCACCTCGTCGGGGACGAAGACCTCCACCACGGCGACCCGGTCACCCAGCACCACCGGGTCCAGCCGCAGCACCCCGCCGTCCACCTCGGTCACCACCGACCGCCGCTGCGCGGCGGCGTCGGCGAGCACCTGCGGGTTCGCGCGGCCGGCCGACTCGTCAGCGCCGATGCCGTGCACGACCGGCCGCATGGCCGGATCGTCGCCGGCCGCGGCGGCCACCGCCCGTTCGATCGTCGCGGTGTCCGTGCTGACCGCCAGCGCGCCGGTCACCAGCGCGGCCCGGCGGGCGGCGTCGGCCAGTTCCGCCTCCCGGGTGCGGTCGGCGAGGGTGAGCCCGAGCGGGACGAGGAAGGCGAGCGCGATCAGGCCGCACAGCCCCGCGGTGAGCCCGGCGAGGCTGAACCTCAGTCCGGCGCCACCAGCCGGAAGCCGACCCCCCGCACGGTGCGCAGGTAGCGCGGCTTCGCCGCGGACTCGCCCATTTTGCGGCGGAGCCAGTACAGGTGAACGTCGATGGTCTGGTCCTCGCCGACCGATGGCTGCCGCCATACCTCCTCCAAGAGTTCCCGCCGGGACACTACCCGGCCGGGACGCGCGGCGAGATACGCCAGCAGGTCGAATTCCTTGCGGGTCAGGGCCAGCGCCTCCCCGTCCAGCACCGCGCTGCGCTCGCCCACGTCCACCCGCAGGCCGCCGACCGTGTGCACGGCCGGCGCGACGGTACGGCTGGCCCGGCCGGCCCGCCGCAGCACAGTGGTGATCCGGGCGTCCAGGTGCGCCCCGGTGAACGGCTTGACCATGTAGTCGTCCGCCCCGGCGCGCAGGAGCCGTACCACCGACTGCTCGTCGTCGCGGGCGGTGGCGATGATGATCGGCACATCGGTGATGCCGCGCAGCATGCGCAGCGCGTCCGAGCCGTCCAGGTCGGGCAGGCCGAGGTCGAGCACCACCAGGTCCGGCGTCTCCGCGGCGACCCGGCGCAGTGCGTCCAGCGCGGTGCCGACCGCGTGCACCGCGTGCCCGCGGTCGGTCAGCGACCGCAGCATGGCGCCGCGCACGACGTGGTCGTCTTCGACCAGCAGGACGGTTGCCACGTCAGCACCGTACTCGGCGTGGCAAGCCGGTCGCGTTGCGGCGGTCCGGCCAACCGGGCAAGCTGGGACGGCGATGACGTTCACGCTCTTCCCCGACACCCGCCTCACGCTCGCCCGCGACGCGCTGGCCGGCCTGTCGGTGGGCGACGCCCTCGGCTCCCAGTTCTTCGTCCCCGGCCGGCACCCGGACGACCTCGCCGCCGGGCGGCTGCCCGCGCCGCCGTGGGAGTGGACCGACGACACCGAGATGGCGTGCTCGGTGGTGGCCGAGCTGGCCGCCGACGGCCGCATCGACCGGGACCGGCTGGCGCTGGCGTTCGCGCAGCGCTGCGAGCCGTACCGGGGGTACGGGCCGGGCGCGGTGACGGTGCTGCGGCTGATCCGCACCGGCACGCCCTGGCCGGTGGCCGCCGCGTCCGCGTTCGACGGGCAGGGCTCCTGCGGCAACGGCGCCGCCATGCGTGTCGCGCCGCTCGGCGCCTGGCACGCCGATTCCACCCGCCGCGCCGCCGAGCAGGCCCGCGCCTCCGCCGAGGTGACACACGCCCACCCGGAGGGCGTCGCCGGTGCGGTGGCGGTCGCGGTCGCCGCCGCGCTCGCCGCCCGCGCCCGCCTCGACGGCGGCCGCCCCGACCCGGCCCGGCTGCTCACCGCCGTCGCCGGGGCGCTCGACCCGGCCGGTGAGGTGCACCGGGGCGTACGCCGGGCCGCCGCGCTGCTCGGTCACTCCGCCGCCGAGGCGGCCGACGCGCTCGGCAACGGCTCCCGGGTCACCGCGCAGGACACCGTGCCGTTCACGCTGTGGGTCGCCGCCACGCTGCTGCACGACTACCCCGCCGCGATCCGCGCCTGCGTCGAGGCGGGCGGCGACGTGGACACCACAGCCGCGATCGTGGGCGGGATCGTTGCCGCGTACACCGGGGTGGGCGCGCCGGGCGGCGTGCCGGAGGGCTGGCTGACCGCCCGCGAGCCGCTCCCCACCTGGCTCCCCACTCCCGCCTGACCGCCCGCCCTCCCTCGCCGGCCGTGGTGGTCGTGGGTGCGCGCGCCGGTTCGGGGAAGTGGCGGGGTCGGCGGCGGAGGGATGCAGCCACCTCGGCGAGGTGGAGTCGATCATGCGTTCCGGCGCGCACCACCAGCGGGGACGGGCTCGACGGTCGCGGGGACGTCGGCGGCGGGGGCGGGGGCCGGCTCGGGGGAGCCGGAGCGGGGGTCCGTGTCCGGGCGTCCGGTGGCGGCGGGCTCGTCGGGGGAAGGGCTGTCGTCGGGCGGGAGGGTCATGGTGTCGCGCCGGCGGCGGCTGAGCAGCCAGCCGATCGCCGCGCCACCGGCCAGCCCGGCGAGCAGGCCGCCGCCGAGCAGCAGGTCCGCGCTCGGCCCGTCGTCCGCCGCACCGGCCGCCGGTGCCGTGCCGCCCGGTGCGCCGCCCTGCGCCCCACCGGCATCGCCGGGGGCACCCGCGGCGCCGTGACCGCCGTGCGCGCCGCCGTTCGTACCGGCGCCGCCGTCGTGCGTCACGGTGCCCGGCAGCGGCGGCAGCAGGTCGAGCGTCGGCGCGGGGTGCGCGCCACCCGCCGGGTCCGCCCATCGGACCACAGTGCCGTCGTCGTACGTCTGCGTCACGGTGAACGTGAGCCGGTCGGTGGCGGGCATCGGTCCCATGCCCAGCGGCAGCCGGGCCGCCCCGGTGCCGGTGCCGGGCATCCGCAGCCAGCTCACCGAGTGGGTCACCTGGTTCAGTTCGGCCGCGTGCATGCCGGGGACCGGCTGGTCGAGCGTGCGGGTCGTGATGGTCGGCGCCCAGTCCGGCACCGACAGCGGGTACACCTCGCCGATCGGGGCGTCCGCGGGCATGGTCAGCTCGATCCGGGTGGTCCGGGTGCCGGGCTTGTCCGCCGGGACCAGCACCGACAGTTCGATCGCGTCGCCCTGGCGTACCTGGGCGGGCGAGGTCGTGACGGTCACCCCGGCCGCGTTCGCCGCGCCCGGCCAGCCCACCGTCCCGGCGAGTACGGCCGCCAGCAGCGCAGCCGCCCACCGGCCCTGACGGATCATCCTCATGGTCGTCCCCATCCTTCTCGGCTGGGGTCGGCACCGGCTCCGGCCCCACCTGGTAGTTCGGGCGGCGGGGCGAAAAGGTTCAACACGGCACGGAACTCGCCGAGGACGGGCACCGGCGTCGGCGGCGGTCCGGGTCCGGGCGACCGATAGCATCGCAGGGGCCGGTCACCGGCCCACCAGTACCGTCGACGACAGGAGTCACCGTGTCCGCACCCCGTACCCCCGTCGTGGCCGACCCCGTCGTCGTCGCCGCCGGGACCACGGCGGCCGACGCGGTGGCCGCGGCCGGCCTGCCGATGAGCGGGCCGAAGGCGATCGTGGTGGTCCGCGATCCGCAGGGCCAGCTGCGTGACCTGGACTGGCGCCCGGCCGAGGACGTCGCGGTCGAGCCGGTCACGCTGGACAGCCCGGACGGGCTGAACGTGCTGCGCCACTCCACCGCCCACGTGCTGGCCCAGGCCGTGCAGGACGTCTTCCCGGACGCCAAGCTCGGCATCGGCCCGCCGATCGAGAACGGCTTCTACTACGACTTCGGCGTCGACAAGCCGTTCCAGCCGGACGACCTGACCAAGCTCGAGAAGCGCATGCAGGAGATCGTCAAGTCCGGCCAGCGGTTCCGCCGCCGCCGGTTCGCCGACCTGGACGAGGCGCGGTCCGAGCTGGCCGCCGAGCCGTACAAGCTGGAGCTGATCGAGGTCAAGGGGGAGGGGCTGGACTCCTCCGAGGTGATGGAGGTGGGCGGCGGCGAGCTGACCATCTACGACAACCTCGCCGCGAACGAGGACAAGGTCTGCTGGTCGGACCTGTGCCGGGGCCCGCACCTGCCGAACACCCGGCTGATCGGCGCGTTCAAGCTGATGCGCTCGGCCGCCGCGTACTGGCGCGGGTCGGAGAAGAACCCGCAGCTCCAGCGCGTGTACGGCACGGCGTGGCCGACCCGGGACGAGCTCAAGGCGTACCTGAAGCTTCTGGAGGAGGCCGCCCGCCGCGACCACCGCAAGCTCGGCGCGGACCTCGACCTGTTCAGCTTCCCCGACGAGATCGGGTCCGGCCTGCCGGTCTTCCACCCCAAGGGCGGCGTGCTCAAGCGGGTGATGGAGGACTACGTCCGCGCGCGGCACGTCGAGGAGGGCTTCGACTACGTCGGCACGCCGCACATCTCCAAGGAAGGTCTCTTCCACACCTCGGGACACCTGCCCTACTACAAGGACACGATGTTCCCGCCCATGGAGATGGAGGGCAGCGACTACTACCTCAAGGCCATGAACTGCCCGATGCACAACCTGATCTACCGGTCGCGCGGGCGGTCCTACCGGCAACTGCCGATCCGCCTGTTCGAGTTCGGGACGGTCTACCGGTACGAGAAGTCGGGCGTCATCCACGGCCTGACCCGGGTACGCGGCTTCACCCAGGACGACTCGCACTCCTACTGCACCCGCGAGCAGGCGCCGTCCGAGATCAAGCACCTGCTCGGCTTCGTGCTCAGCCTGCTGCGTGATTTCGGCATCGACGACTTCTACCTGGAGCTGTCGACCCGCGACGAGTCGAAGCCGGACAAGTTCGTCGGCTCCGACTCCGACTGGGCGACCGCGACCGCCGTACTGGAGCAGTGCGGGCTGGAGACCGGCCTGGAACTGGTGCCGGACCCGGGCGGCGCGGCGTTCTACGGCCCGAAGATCTCCGTGCAGGCCAAGGACGCGATCGGCCGGACCTGGCAGATGTCGACCATCCAGTACGACTTCAACCAGCCCAAGGGCTTCGGGCTGGAGTACCAGGCCGCCGACGGCACCCGGCAGCAGCCGGTGATGATCCACTGCGCCAAGTTCGGGTCGATCGAGCGGTTCATCGGCGTGCTCACCGAGCACTACGCGGGCGCGTTCCCGGCCTGGCTGGCGCCGGTGCAGGTGGTCGGCATCCCGATCCGCGACGAGCACGGCGACTACCTGGTCGACTTCGCCGCGACGCTGCGCCGGCACGGCATCCGGGCCGAGGTCGACCTGGGCGACGAGCGGATGCAGAAGAAGATCCGCAACGCGCAGCAGCAGAAGATCCCGTTCATGGTGATCGCCGGTGACGACGACGTGGCCGCCGGCACCGTCTCGTTCCGCTACCGGGACGGCTCGCAGCGCAACGGCGTACCGGTCGACGAGGCGGTGGCGCACGTCCGCGAGGTGGTGGAGTCGCGCACCAACGCCGGTCCCACCGCCACCGCCGCCGAGTAGACGCTCCGGCGACCGCGCCGCCGGGCGGCGGCGCGGTTCGGCGGCGACCCGGCCCGGATCGTAGGATCGCCTGTGTGACAGGGGCGGAGCGGCACACCGGGTACGGCGGCGACGACGGTCTGGCGGACGGGCTGGACCGGCTCTGGACGCCGCACCGGATGACCTACATCTCCGGCGAGGACCGTCCCGAGGGCGGCTACGAGAAGCCGGCCGGCTGCCCGTTCTGCCTCGCGCCCGGCCTGCCGGCCGAGGAGAGCCTGGTGGTCGCCCGGGGCGAGCACGTCTTCGCTGTGCTCAACCTCTACCCGTACAACCCGGGGCACCTGCTGGTCTGCCCCTACCGGCACGTGGCCGACTACACCGAGCTGGACGAGCCGGAGACGGTCGAGCTGGCCGCGTTCACCAAGGCCGCCATGCGGGTGGTCCGGCACGTCTCCAGCGCGCACGGCTTCAACCTTGGCATGAACCAGGGTGGCGTGGCGGGCGCGGGCATCGCCGCGCACCTGCACCAGCACGTGGTGCCGCGCTGGGGCGGCGACGCCAACTTCATGCCGGTGATCGGCCGGACGAAGGTGCTGCCGCAACTGCTCGCCGACACCCGGGAGCTGCTCGCCAAGGCGTGGGCGGCGGCCTGACGGGGGCCCGCCCCGACAGTACGATCTCGCGCATGGCTCTCCTGCACCGCGCGGAACTGCGCCCCTCGAAACTGGAGCTGCTCGCCGGCTGGCTGCCCGGCCGGCAGTGGTTCGCCGGCGAGGCCGGCGCGCCGGTCACCCGCGTCGCGGCGTACCGGTTCGACGACCCGGCCGGCGAGGTCGGCATCGAGACGCTGCTCGTGCGCGCCGGTGACGGCCCGGTGCTCCAGGTGCCGCTGACCTACCGGGGCGCGCCGCTGGCCGGGGCGGACGAGCACCTGGTGGGCGTCATCGAGCACTCGGTGCTCGGCCGCCGCTGGGCGTACGACGCCTGCGGCGACCCGGTGTACGCGCCGCTGCTGGCCGCCGCCGTGCTCGCCGACGCCGGTCAGGCCGAGGAGTACTTCGAGGTCGACGGGAAGCGCGAGGTGCGCCCGGTGAGCATGACGCTGACCGGCAGCCGTACCGCCCGTCCGGTGCCGACGGGTCCGGTTTTGGCTGGTCCGGTTTCGGCCGGCGCGGTTTCGGCTGCTCCGGTTCCGGATGGTCCGGTTGACGGCGGCGTGACGGTGGTCCGGGTGGGGGACGTCGAGCTGGCGGTGGTCCGGCGGCCCGTACCGGCCGACGTGCCGGAGGCGGGCGGCCTCGCCGGCGCCTGGCCGGGTCAGGACGAGCCGGTACTGCTGGCCTACGCGCGCTGACGGCTCGCCGGGCGGCGTTCCTCATCGGAGCCGGATCGAAGGGACGACCGCGGACCGATATGCCTCAGAGGCATATTCATGACTCTGAGGCATATCGCGTTCACCACGACCGTGCACCGCCGGGTGTCACGCGGCGTGACCGCGACCTTGCTCAGGGGTCAGGAATCGGCCCGTGTACGCCGGGAAGGTGACAGGATGCGGCGGTGGCAGTCGACACGCGACAGTTGGGGCGCAGCGGCATCGAGGTGAGCGCCCTCGGCATGGGGTGCTGGGCGATCGGCGGCCCGTGGGCCGAGGGTGCCCGGCCGCTGGGCTGGGGCCGGGTCGACGACGACGAGTCGGTACGCGCCGTCCGCCGCGCGCTCGACCTCGGCGTCACCCTGTTCGACACCGCCGACACGTACGGCGCCGGGCACGGCGAGCGGGTGCTCGGCCGGGCGCTCGCCGGCCGGCGTGACGAGGCGGTGATCGCCACGAAGTTCGGTTACACGTTCGACGAGCGGACCCGGCAGGCCACCGGCGAGAACGCCTCGCCGCACTATCTGCGCCGGGCGGTCACCGGCTCGCTGCGCCGGCTGGGCACCGACCGCATCGACCTCTACCAACTGCACCTGGGCGACCTGCCGCTGCCCCGGGCCGAGGCGCTCATCGGCACGCTCGACGACCTGGTCGACGCCGGCCTGATCCGGGCGTACGGGTGGAGCACCGACCGGGCCGACCGGGCCGCTGCCTTCGCGCAGGTCGCCCGCGGCGCCGCCGCCGTGCAGCACGCGCTGTCGGTGCTCCGGGACGCCCCGGCCATGCTCGACGTCTGCGACAAGCACGACCTCGCCGGCCTCGCCCGGGGGCCGCTCGGTATGGGTCTGCTCACCGGCAAGTACACGCCGGAGTCCACGCTGCCCCGCGACGACGTACGCGGACTCGGGCCGACCTGGCTGGAGTGGTTCCGCAGCGGCCGGCCCGCCCCGGAGTGGCTGCGCCGGGTCGCCGCCGTGCGCGACGCGCTGACCGCCGACGGACGCACCCTGGCCCAGGGGGCGATCGGGTGGATCTGGGCGCGCAGCGACCGGGCCGTGCCGATCCCCGGTGCCCGTACCGTCGCGCAGGTCGAGGAGAACGCGGCCGCGCTGGCCCGGGGCCCGCTCGCCCCGGACCACTTCGCCGAGGTGGAGCGGCAACTGGCGGCGGTACGCTCGGCCGCGCTCCGGGACGCCGACCGCCCCCACTGGCCGATGCCCCCGGTCCCCGCCGTCCGCCCCTGACCAAGCCAGCCGATCCACCCGCCCGAGCCGATCCACCCGCCCGACGAGATTCGCCTCCCGACCCCTGAGACGCCACAGATCTTGGTACGAAAGCGCCCCCATAGGGGCCACTTCCTACCAAGATCTACACAGTCCCCGCGCCGACCCGCCCTCGTCGGCGCGATCTTGCAGTTGTGGCCCGCATGTTGTCGGGAATGCCCCCTTTGCGGGGGTCGCAAGTGCAAGATCGCGGGGGAGGGCGGGGGAGGGCGGGCGCGGGTGGGGGAGGGCGGCGGGGTCAGCGGGTGGTGGACTCCTTGCGGGCCTGGTCGGCGAGGTGGGCGGGCATGGGGTCGTGGCGGGCGAACTCGCGGCGGAACGTGCCGGTGCCGGCCGTCATCGAGCGCAGCTCGACCGCGTACCGCAGCAGTTCGGTCGCGGGCACCTCGGCGCGGACGAGCGTGCGGCCCTCGGCATCAGGGTCCGGCTCGGTGCCGAGCACCCGGCCACGCCGCCCGGACAGGTCGCCCATCACCGCGCCGACCGACGAGTCGGGCACCCGTACGGTGATCTCGTCGACCGGCTCCAGCAGCGCCGGCTGGCCCTTCTCGGCGGCGTCGCGCAGCGCCAGCGCGCCCGCGGTCTGGAACGCCGCGTCGGAGGAGTCGACGCTGTGCGCCTTGCCGTCGACCAGCGTGACCCGCAGGTCGACCACCGGGCAGCCGGCGATCAGGCCGCGTTCCATCTGCGCCCGTACCCCCTTCTCCACCGAGGGGATGTAGTTGTGCGGGACCGCGCCGCCGACCACCCGGTCGACGAACTCGAAGCCTGAGCCCCGGGGCAGCGGCTCCACCTCGATGTCGCAGACCGCGTACTGGCCGTGGCCGCCGGACTGCTTGACGTGCCGGCCGTGCCCGCGCGCGGCGGCGGTGAACGTCTCGCGCAGCGGCACCCGGACCGGTTCGGTGTCCAGTTCGACGCCGCCGCCGCGCAGCCGGTCGAGCACCACGTCGGCGTGCGCCTCGCCCATGCACCAGAGCACAAGCTGGTGGGTCTCCGGGTTGCGTTCGAGCCGCAGCGTCGGGTCGCCGGCGACCAGCCGGGACAGGTTGCGGGCCAGCGCGTCCTCGTCGGCCCGGCTGCGCGCCACGATCGCCACCGGCAGCAGCGGCTCCGGCATCTCCCAGGGCGCGATCAGCAGCGGGTCGTCCTTGGCCGAGATGGTGTCGCCGGTCTCCGCGCTGCCCGACTTGGTGATCGCGCACAGATCACCGGCGACGCAGGCGGGCACCTCGCGCAGCGTCGCCCCCAGCGGGCTGTAGACGTGGCCGACCCGCTCGTCGGCGTCGTGGTCCGGGTGGCCGCGCTCGGCCATGCCGTGGCCCGACACGTGGATCACCTGGTCGGGGCGGAGCGTGCCGGAGAAGACGCGCACCAGCGAGACCCGCCCGACGTGCCGGTCGACAGTCGTCTTGACCACCTCGGCGACGAGCGGGCCGTCCGGGTCGCAGGTCAGCGGCGGGCGGGGCGAGCCGTCCACACCGGTGACGGCGGGCAGGTCGTGCTCCAGCGGCGACGGGAACGCCGCGACCAGGCCGTCGAGCAGCGCGTCCAGGCCGACGCCGGTCTCCGCGCACACCGGCACCACCGGGTAGAAGTGGCCGCGGGCGACAGCAGTCTCCAGGTCGGTGATCAGCACCTCGGGGTCGATCTCCTCACCGCCGAGGTAGCGGTCCATCAGGGTCTCGTCCTCGCTCTCCGCGATGATCCCCTCGATCAGCTCGTCGCGGGACTCCTGGATGGCCGGCAGGTGCTGCGGGTCCGGCTCGCGTACCGCCGCGGGCAGCCCGCCGGAGTAGTCGAACACCCGGCGGGTGATCAGCCCCATCAGCCCGGCCACCGACTCGCCGTCGTCGCCGAGCATGGGCAGGTAGAGCGGGAGCACGTTGTCGCCGAAGACCCGCTGGCACAGCGCCACGGCCTCGTCGAAGTCGGCGCGCGGGTGGTCCAGCCGGGAGACGGCCACCGCCCGGGGCATGTCGACGGCGGCGCACTCCTCCCAGAGGGCGGCCGTGGCGGCGTCCATGCCGTCGACGGCGGAGACCACGAACAGGGCCGCGTCGGCGGCGCGCAGCCCGGCGCGCAGCTCGCCGACGAAGTCGCCGTATCCCGGGGTGTCCAGCAGGTTGACCTTGACGTCGCGGTGCACCAGCGGGGCGCACGCCAGGCTCACCGAACGCTGCTGGCGTACGGCGGCGGGGTCGTGGTCGCAGACGGTGGTGCCCTCGGTGACGGCGCCGGCCCGGCCGATCGTGCCACTGGCGGCCAGCAGCGCCTCGACGAGCGTCGTCTTGCCGGCACCGGAGTGCCCGACGAGCACCACGTTGCGAACCCTGCCGGGCTCGGTCACCACCGGCGCGCCGCCGGTGACACCCTTCTCGTTCTTCTGCGCCATCGCGGCGCACCTCCCTCAACCGGTGGTGGTGGCGACCGCCGCGGGCGACGGGGGAGCGGACCCGGGACGGGCGCCGCGGCGGTATCTTCCGGTGATCTCCTGCTGGACGGGAACGCGGACCGGTGATCCGGTGAACTGGCTCACCTCCTGGCTCGATCTCACACCCGCAGGGGTGCCCGCACAAGGGCCGCCGGGCGGGTCGTACGCCCGGCTGTGTCCCTGGCGGTTGCGGGCCGTTATCGTGGGACCGCCATGGCGAAGATCTTCCAAGTGACGGCCCGCGCGGGCATGACCCGCGTCGTGGAGCCGGTCGCCCGCGCGCTGCTGCGTGCGGGCGTGTCCCCCAATGCGGTCACCGTGACCGGCACCGTCGGCGTGCTCGTGGGCGCGCTCGGCTTCGGCGCGCGCGGCCATCTGGTCGCCGGCGCGCTGATCGTCACGGTCTTCGCCCTCACCGATCTGCTCGACGGCACGATGGCGCGGATGAGCGGCGGGTCGACCCGGTTCGGGGCGTTCCTCGACTCGAGCATGGACCGGGTCGCCGACAGCGCGGTGTTCGGCGCGGTCGCGTACTGGCTGGCCACCGAGCACGACTACTCGGGCGTGGCAGCGGCGCTGATCTGCCTGGCCGCGGGCGGTCTGGTCTCCTACGTCAAGGCGCGCGCCGAGGGCCTCGGGATGACCTGCAACGTGGGCATCGCCGAGCGCACCGAGCGGCTGCTCATCGTCGGCGTCGGCGGCCTGCTCACCGGCGTCGGGGTCCGTCCGGCGCTGGAGATCGCGCTCTGGCTGCTCGCCGCCGTCTCGATCTTCACGGTGGGCCAGCGGATGGCCCACGTGTACCGCCAGGCCCAGCGGGTCGGCGCCGAGTGAACCTCACCGAGGCGGGCTTCGTCGCGGGCTGGCGCCTGGTCCGGGCGCTGCCCCGGCCCGTCGCGGCGGCGGCCTTCCGGGTGGGCGCCGACCGCGCCCACCGCAAGGACGGCGGGGGTACGCGTCGACTGCGCGCCAACCTGCGCCGGGTGGTCGGACCGGAGATGCCCGACGCGGAGCTGGACGTGCTGGTGCGTGCCGGGCTGCGCTCGTACGCCCGGTACTGGATGGAGGCGTTCCGGCTGCCCGGCCTGAGCCGCACCGAGATCCTCGCCGGGTTCCGCCTCGACGGGCAGGAACTGCTCGCCGCCGACGTGGCCGCCGGGCGGGGCGCCGTGGTGGCGCTGCCGCACGCCGGCAACTGGGATGCCGCGGGCGCCTGGGTGGCTGCCACCGGCTGGCCGATGACCACGGTGGCTGAGCGGCTTCCGGACGGCGTCTACGAGCGGTTCGTCGGGTTCCGGGAAGGGCTGGGAATGGAGATCCTGCCCAACCACGGCGGCCCGCGTCCCGCGTTCGACGTGCTGGTGGACCGCCTGCGCGCCGGCTACGTGGTGCCCCTGCTCGCCGACCGGGACCTGTCCGCCCGGGGCGTGGAGGTCGACTTCTTCGGCGGCCGGACCCGGATGCCGGCCGGGCCGGCGCTGCTGGCCATCCGGACCGGCGCCCCGCTCTACGTGGCCTCGATGTGGTACGAACCGGACGCGGCGTGCGCCTCGATCGAGGGCCCGCTGCCGCTGCCGGACCCGGACAGCGCGCCGCTCGACGAGCGGGTCCGCACGGTGACGCAGCGGATTGCCGACGGTCTGGCGGCGGGCATCGCCCGGCATCCGCAAGACTGGCACATGTTGCAGCGGATGTGGCTGGACCAGGGCCGGGACGGTACGCCCACGTCGGCGCAGCCACCGGCCACCACCGGGACGGTCTAGGGGGGGCGCAGTGCGTATCGGCATCGTGTGCCCGTACTCGTTCGACGTGCCGGGCGGCGTGCAGAACCACGTCATGGACCTGGCCGAGGCGCTGCTCGGGCTCGGTCACGAGGTGAGCGTCCTGGCACCCGCCGACGAGGATTCGGCGCTGCCGCCGTACGTGGTGTCGGCCGGCCGGGCGGTGCCGCTGCCGTACAACGGGTCGGTGGCCCGGATCGCGTTCGGCCCGGTCTCCACCGCCCGGGTGCGCCGCTGGATCACCCGTGGCGAGTTCGACGTGCTGCACGTGCACGAGCCGCTCACGCCGAGCCTGTCGATGCTGGCGGTGCTCTGCGCCCGCGGCCCGGTGGTGGCCACCTTCCACACCGCGATGACCCGCTCCCGGGTGATGTCGGCCGCGCAGGGCGTGCTCCAGATCGTGCTGGAGCGGATCACCGCCCGGATCGCGGTCAGTGCGCTGGCCCGCAAGGTGCAGGTCGAGCACATGGACGGCGGCGCGGTGGAGATCCCCAACGGGGTGGCGGTGGCGAAGTTCGCCGGGGTGCCGCCGCTGCCGGGCTGGCCGGGGGAGTGTGCCCCGGGCACCGGCGGCACGCTGGGGTTCCTGGGCCGCTTCACCGAGCCGCGCAAGGGCTTCCCGATCCTGCGGGACGCGTTCGTCGCGCTGGCTCCGCACCGCCCCGGCCTGCGCCTGCTGGTCGCCGGCCCGGGTGATGCCGACGAGCTGTACGGGCGGTTCCCGGCCGGGCTGCGCGACCGGGTCACGTTCCTCGGCCTGGTCTCCGAGGCGGACAAGGCACGCATGCTGCGCAGCGTGCACCTCTACGTCGCACCGAACACCGGAGGGGAGTCCTTCGGGATGATCCTCACCGAGGCGCTCGCCGCCGGCACCACGGTGGTCGCCAGCGACCTGGACGCGTTCCGCAGGGTGCTCGACGGCGGGCGGGCCGGCCGGCTGTTCCCGACCGGCGACGCGGCCGCGCTGGGCGCCGCGCTGTCCGAGCTGCTCGACGACGACGGCCGCCGGGCCGGGCTGACCGCCTGCGGCGACCAGGTGGTGGCGAATTTCGACTGGCCCGTGGTTGCCCGCCGCGTTCTGGAGGTATACGCAGCCGCGATCGAGGCCACCGACGGCCGGGTCATGGACCAGGAGTGGGCGGGTCTGGGCTGACCGCTGTGGCCGCTGCGGCCGCTGTGACGAGCGCGTCGACCGGTGCACCGCGCCGGCCGGCCGGGATGAGGAGCAGCACTACGATGCCGGGCATGTGGTGGGTGGTGGGCGCGGTCGCGGTGCTCGGGCTGCTCTCGGCGTACCTGATCTGGACCTCCGGCCGGGTGCAGCGGCTCCAGGTCCGCGCGGACTCGGCGGCCCGCGCGCTCGACGCGCACCTGCTGCGCCGCGCGGCCGCCGCCGCGGTCCTGGCCGAGCAGCGGTACGGCGTGGAGCTGTACGCCGCCGCCCGGATCGCGCTGGACGCCGCCCCGGAGGAGCGCGAGGCGGCCGAGAACGACCTGACCCGGCAGTTGCGCGCGGTGCGGCTGGACCCGGACGACCCGGCCTGCGCGGCGGTGATCGCGGCCAGCAGGCGGCTGGGGCTGGCCCGGCAGGTGCACACCGACCTGGTCCGGGACGCCCGCTCGGCGCGGGGGCGTCCGGTGGTGCGGCTGTTCCGGATGGGACGCGGACGGGAGTGGCCGCGCTACTTCGACATCGACGACCCCACGCTGGCCTCGCACGCGGATGTGACCACCGGCTGACGCACCGGCCGTGACGGGGGCCACACGGCAGGCCACCGGGGGTTCGATTGGCGCTCGGATCGGCGCCGTGCCGGTCGTAGCATTCCTGCGCAGTCACCTCCCGAGCACGCCGAGGAGCGATGTCCCGTGTCTGAATCCGCAGCCCCGACCACCGCCACCGCCGTCGGCACCGCCCGCGTCAAGCGCGGCATGGCCGAGATGCTCAAGGGCGGTGTGATCATGGATGTGGTCACCCCCGAGCAGGCGAAGATCGCCGAGGACGCCGGCGCGGTCGCCGTGATGGCCCTGGAACGCGTGCCGGCCGACATCCGCGCGCAGGGCGGCGTGTCCCGGATGAGCGACCCGGACATGATCGACGGCATCATCCAGGCCGTCTCGATCCCGGTGATGGCCAAGGCCCGCATCGGCCACTTCGTCGAGGCGCAGGTCCTCCAGGCCCTCGGCGTCGACTACGTCGACGAGTCCGAGGTGCTGACCCCGGCCGACTACGCCAACCACATCGACAAGTGGGCGTTCACCGTCCCGTTCGTGTGCGGTGCGACGAACCTGGGCGAAGCGCTGCGCCGGATCACCGAGGGCGCCGCGATGATCCGCTCGAAGGGCGAGGCGGGCACCGGTGACGTCTCCAACGCCACCACCCACATGCGCAAGATCCGGCAGGAGATCCGCCGGCTCCAGTCGCTGCCCTCCGACGAGCTGTACGTCGCGGCCAAGGAGCTCCAGGCCCCGTACGAGCTGGTCAAGGAGGTCGCCGAGCAGGGCAAGCTGCCGGTCGTGCTGTTCACCGCGGGCGGCATCGCGACCCCTGCGGACGCGGCCATGATGATGCAGCTCGGCGCCGAGGGCGTCTTCGTCGGCTCGGGCATCTTCAAGTCCGGCAACCCGGCCCAGCGGGCCGCCGCGATCGTCAAGGCGACCACGTTCCACGACGACCCGGACGTGCTCGCGAAGGTCTCCCGGGGGCTGGGCGAGGCGATGGTCGGCATCAACGTCGACGAGATCCCCCAGCCGCACCGCCTGGCCGAGCGCGGCTGGTGAGTGCAAGGAAGGGCCCCCTGTTAACGCCTGCGGTAGAGGCGGGGCCCCCTTTTAACACCCCGGAGGGAGCATCGTGGCCGTACCGGTGATCGGCGTGCTCGCCCTGCAGGGCGACGTACGCGAGCACGTCGCCGCGCTGGCCGGGGTGGGTGCGGACGCCCGGCCGGTGCGGCGGCCGGGCGAGCTGGACGCGGTCGACGGCCTGGTGGTGCCCGGCGGCGAGTCGACCACGATCAGCAAGCTGGTGGACATCTTCGAGATGCGCGAGCCGATCGACAAGCGGATCGCCGCCGGCATGCCGGTCTACGGCTCCTGCGCCGGCATGATCATGCTGGCGGCGGAGGTGCTGGACGGCCGCCCCGACCAGCGCGGATTCGCCGGCGTCGACATGACGGTGCGGCGCAACGCGTTCGGCCGCCAGGTCGACTCGTTCGAGGCGCCGGTGGCGCTCACCGGCGTCGACGGCGGGCCGTTCCACGCGGTGTTCATCAGGGCGCCCTGGGTGGAGCGCGTCGGCCCGGACGTCGAGGTGCTCGGCCGGGTGACCGAAGGGCCGGCGGCGGGCCGGATCGTCGCGGTACGGCAGGGCAACCTGCTGGCCACGTCGTTCCACCCCGAGCTGACCGGCGACCTGCGCCTGCACCGGTCCTTCGTGGAACTCGTCCGGGCCGCCTCCTGAGCATCCGGTCCGTCCCTGGTTGTGCCGGTTCGGGCGGCCTCGGGCGGGCCGGTGCCGTGCGGCGCGTGACAGTCACCCGGCCCTCGCCGGTAGGATTGCCGAGATTCGGCAGGGCCATCAGCCCGCCGCGGCTCCCAGCGAAGATCACGGCACCTCGACGTGCGCCGGCGGGGGAGCGGGGCGTGTGCGGTGCGGTCGATGCAGACGGCGGGTAGCAACGGAGGTAACAGATGTCCGGCCACTCAAAGTGGGCGACGACCAAGCACAAGAAGGCGGTCATCGACGCCAAGCGCGGCAAGATGTTCGCCAAGCTGATCAAGAACGTCGAGGTGGCGGCCCGTACCGGCGGTGGTGACCCGGCCGGCAACCCGACTCTCTACGACGCCATCCAGAAGGCGAAGAAGAACTCGGTCCCGAACGACAACATCGATCGCGCGGTCAAGCGCGGCTCCGGCCTGGAAGCTGGCGGCGCCGACTGGCAGACGATCATGTACGAGGGCTACGGGCCGAACGGCGTGGCGATGCTGATCGAGTGCCTCACCGACAACCGCAACCGCGCCGCGACCGAGGTGCGCACCGCCCTTACCCGCAACGGCGGCTCGCTGGCCGACGCCGGCTCGGTGTCGTACATGTTCTCCCGCAAGGGCGTGGTGATCGTCCCCAAGGCCGGCACCAGCGAGGACGACGTGATGATGGCCGTGCTCGACGCGGGCGCGGAGGAGGTCAACGACCTCGGCGAGGCGTACGAGGTGGTCTCCGAGCCGGGTGACCTGGTCGCGGTCCGCACCGCGCTGCAGGACGCCGGCATCGAGTACG
Source organism: Micromonospora aurantiaca ATCC 27029 (assembly GCF_000145235.1). Lineage (NCBI taxonomy): Bacteria > Bacillati > Actinomycetota > Actinomycetes > Micromonosporales > Micromonosporaceae > Micromonospora > Micromonospora aurantiaca (nom. illeg.). The sequence goes on from NC_014391.1 coordinate 2,403,278, forward strand.
AGTCGGCCGAGTCCTCCCTCATCCCCAGCGTGAACGTGCCGCTGGACGAGGAGGGCGCGCGCAAGATCTTCAAGCTGATCGACGTGCTGGAGGACTGCGACGACGTGCAGAACGTCTACGCCAACTTCGACGTCTCCGACGAGGTCATGGCCGCCGTCGGCTGATCCCGCCCGACGTGCCGAGCGCCGGCCCCCCGGATCACGGGGTGGCCGGCGCTCGGCGTCTCGGACGGTCAGCCGATCGGTTCGCGCTGCCGCCACGCCGCCCGCACCGAGGTCCGCCCGTTGGTGCGCAGCAGCGAACCCTCGTAGATCCGCGCCCCGGCGAGCAGGAACCCGGCGGCCGCGAGCAGCAGCAGCGCCAGCGACACGATCGGCTCCCACGGCGCCGCGTCGCCGGTGAACAGCCGTACCGGCATCGCGGTCGGCGAGGAGATCGGCAGGTACGACAGGATCCGCATCGCGGCGGCGTTGTCGTTCAGGAAGATCACCGCGAAGAACGGCGCCATCACCGCGAGCTGCACCGGCGTGGACGCCCCGGCGATGTCCTCCTGCCGGTTCACCAGCGCACCGGCGGCCGCCCACATCGCCGCGAGCAGCAGGAAGCCGCACAGGAAGAACGGCACGAACCAGCCGATCGCGGGCGCGATCAGGCCCAGCAGGTCGCCGCCGTCGGTCAGGCGCATGCCGATCAGCGCGACTGCCGCGATCAGGGTGATCTGTCCCAGCGCCAGCGCGCCCGCGGCGAGGATCTTGCCGGCCAGCAGCGCCCGGGCCGGCACGGCGGCCACCAGGATCTCCACGATCCGGGTCTGCTTCTCCTCGGTGACGCTCTGCGCGATCTGCAATCCGAACGTCTGGGACATGAAGAAGAAGACGAACGCGAAGGCGAACGGCACCAGGTACGCGACGAGCGGATCCACCGCGTCCGGGTCCAGCAGCTTCACCTGCGGGGCCGCGCTGAGCGCGGAGACCACGTCGTCCGGGGCCCGCTCGTCGGCGACCACGAGCGGACCGGCCACCACCGCGGCGTCCGCGTCGCCGTCGCGTACCGCCTGCTCGGCGGCGCCGTCGTCGGCGACCACGAGGACGTCCAGCCCCGCCGCGCGCAGCGGTTCGGCACCGGCGGCGGTCACCGCCACAGTGGACGGACCGCTGCTCATCATCGCCGGCACCACTGTGGCGACGACGGCGAGCAGCAGGAAGATCAGCGTGCTGTAGAGGAACGTCTTGTCGCGGACCTTGACCTTGATCTCGCGGGCCGCGACCAGCCGGGTGGCCTGGAACGTGTTCACTGGTTGACCTCTCGGAAGATCTCGGCGAGGGACGGGGTGACCGGGCCGAACGCGCGCACCGGGCCGCGGGCCAGGGCCGCGCGCAGCACCGCCTGGTCGTCGGCGGGCGGGTCCACCTCGAACACGGCGCGGGCGCCGTCGAGGTCGACCAGTCGCACGCCGGGCTGGTCGCGCAGCCAGCCGGCGTCGCCGTCCACCACGAGCGAGAACCGGGGCAGCGTGTACGCGGCGCGCAGCTCCTCGCGGGCGCCGGCGGCCCGGATCGTCCCGCCCGCGATGAGCACCAGGTCGTCGCAGAGCCGTTCCACCACGTCGAGCTGGTGGCTGGAGAACAGCACCGGCGCTCCGGCGGCGGCGCGTTCCCGCAGCACCGCCACCACCATGTCGACGGCGAGCGGGTCGAGCCCGGAGAACGGCTCGTCCAGGATCAGCACCTCCGGGTCGTGCACCAGCGCGGCGGCGATCTGCGCCCGCTGCTGGTTACCCAGCGACAGCGTCTCCAGCAGGTCGTCGGCCCGCTCGCCGAGACCGACCCGCTCCAGCAGCGCGTCGGTACGCCGGCGCGCCCCGGCGGCGTCCAGCCCGTACAGGCGGCCGAGGTGAACCACCTGCTCGCGGGGGGTCATCTTCGGGTAGAGGCCGCGTTCCTCCGGCATGTAGCCGAACCGGGTCCGGGCCTCGCGCGCGAGCGGCCGCCCCCGCCACGTCACCTGCCCGGCGTCCGGGGCGAGCACGCCGAGGATGATCCGCATGGTGGTGGTCTTGCCGGCGCCGTTGCCGCCGACGAATCCGGTCATGCGCCCTGCGGTCACGTCGAAGGAGACGTCCTTGAGCACCTGACGGCCGCCGAAGCTGCGGTCGACGCCGTCGAGGCGGAGCACGCTTGTCATGATCCCGACGCTACGGCCGGCCCCCGCTCCCGTCGTCCCACCACGGGGCGATCATCGGGTCCGTCGCGCGGCGGACGGGCGTCACCCGCCGGGCCGCACCACCCCGTGCTCGTACGCGAACACCACCGCCTGCACCCGGTCGCGCAGCCCGAGTTTGGCCAGGACGCGGCTGACGTGGGTCTTCACAGTCGCCTCGCCGACGTGCAGCACGTCCGCGATCTCGGCGTTGCTGGCCCCGCGCGCCACCAGTTCCAGCACCTCCCGCTCGCGCGGGGTCAGGTCCGCGGTGGCCGCGTCGTGCCGGGGGTCCGGCGGCGCCGCCCCGGGCCGGGCGAATGTGGAGATCACCCGCCGGGTGAGCGCCGGTGCGATCAGTCCCTCGCCGCGCGCCACCACCCGGACCGCGTCGATCAGGTCCTCCGGGGTGCCGTTCTTGAGCAGGAAACCGCTCGCCCCGGCGCGCAACGCGGCGAAGAGGTAGTCGTCCCTGTCGAACGTGGTGAGGATGAGCACCGCCGGCCCGCCCGGCGTCGCGTCGGCGGTGATCCGGCGGGTGGCCTCCAGCCCGTCGAGCACCGGCATCTCCACATCCATCAGCACGACGTCCGGCCGAAGCGCGGTCGCCATCGAGACGGCGCGCTGCCCGTCGGCGGCCTCGCCGACCACCTCGATGTCGTCCTCGACCTCCAGGATCACCCGGAATCCGGTCCGGACCAGGTGCTGGTCGTCGACGAGCAGCACCCGCACCGGGGCGCTCACGCCGCCCGCCCGGCGGCCTCGACCGGCAGCGGCATGCGGGCCCGGACCCGGAACCCGCCGCCGGGACGCGGCCCGGCCTCCACCTCACCGCCGTGCGCGGCGACCCGCTCCCGCATGCCGATCAGGCCCAGCCCGGCCCCGGCCTCGGGTACGCCCCCGTGTCCGTCGTCGCTCACGTCGATCTCCAGTTCCCTCGCCAGATAGCGGATGCGCACGTCCAGCGTGGTGGCGTGAGCGTGCTTGACCACGTTCGTCACCGCCTCCTGCACGATCCGGTACGCCGCCTGCGACACCGAGCGGGGCAGCGGCGCCGGTTCCCCGTACACACCGAGTTCGGCCCGCAGCCCGGTGTCCCGGGCCCGGTCGACGAGCGCGGCGACCTGGTCGATGCCGGCGGTGTCCTCCGGCGTGGTCGCGCCGGCCGCGGCGTCCGGGTCGCGCAGCACGCCGAGCATCCGGCGCAGTTCGTCGACCGAGGTGCGGGCCGTCTCCTCGATCGCGGCCAGGGCGGTCCGCGCCTTGTCGCGGTCACGGTCGAACACGCGCCGGCACGCGGCGGCCTGCACGCCCATCACCGACACGTGGTGGGCGACCACGTCGTGCAGCTCGCGGGCGATGCGGACCCGCTCGCCCATCACCGCGCGCTCGCGCGCCTCGACCTGTGAGCGGCGCAGTTGCTCGGCCTGCTCCCGCAGTTCGTGCCGGCGACGCGCGGCCACCCAGGCGGTCTGCCCGGAGTAGTAGGCGAACCCGAAGAACAGCACGTTGTAGAAGACGCCGTTCACCACGGCGGCGAGCACCGGCGGCACCGGACCGGCGGCGTCGGCGAAGGAGGCCGCCGAGATCTGGTCGGCCCGCAGCGCGAGGGACAGCGCGAGCCAGCCGAACATCGCCACGATGACGCCGGCCCGCAGCCGCCCGGCCAGCCGCCGGTCGGCACCCCACGCGCCGAGCGTGAAGAGGGCCGCGAACAGCGCGCCCGACGGGAGCTGGGCGAGCGGGACCGCCCGCGCCTGCCCGGCGATGAACGCGATCGAGACGACCACCGCGACGGCGGCGGGCCACCGCCGCCGTACGGCCAGCGGGGCGGTCACCGCCACGGTCCACCAGACCTGCTCGGCGAGGCTCGGCGGCGGGCCGAGCAGGAAGGCCCCGGTGCTGCGCGCCAGGGTCAGCTCGAACAGGGCCAGCACGGTGACCGCGAGTCCGACCCAGAGGTCGGCGCGCAACTGCGGGGCCGTGGGAGCCGGCCGGCGCCAGGCGGTGGTGGGTGCGGTGCTCACCGTACGACCATGCCACCGCCGCGCCCGGTGCGGTGCCCGGGGCGTAATCGGGTGGGCCGGACGACAGCCGCGACGTAGCCTGCCGGGGTGTTCGTGCCCGATCTGCCGATACGCACCGAGCGCCTGCTGCTGCGCGCCTTCACCACCGACGACCTCGCCGTGGTCCGGGACTACCGGGGCCGCCCGGAGGTGACCCGCTACCTCTACCACCAGCCGTACGACGACGCCGCCGCCCGGGCCGCGATCGACCGGCTGGTCCGGCGGACCGCGCTGCGCGCCCCCGGCGACGTGCTCAACCTGGCGGTGACGCTGGCGGACACCGGCGAGTTCCTCGGCGACGTGCTGCTGAGCTGGACGAGCGGGGAGCACCGGCAGGGCGAGATCGGGTACGTGGCGCACCCCGCGCACACCGGCCGGGGGTACACCACCGAGGCGGCCCGGGAGCTGCTGCGGATCGGCTTCGACGGGCTGGGGCTGCACCGGATCGTGGGCCGGCTGGACGCCCGCAACACCGCCTCGGCCCGGGTGCTGGAGCGGCTGGGCATGCGCCGGGAGGCGCACCTGCGGGAGAACGAGTTCGTCAAGGGGGAGTGGACCGACGAGGTGGTCTACGCGCTGCTGGCCCGCCAGTGGCGGTCGGCGGCCTGAGCGCGGGCCCGGCGCGCCGGCCGGGCCCGCGTCCGGCGGGCCCCGGCGTCGCTCAGCAGCAGCCCTGCCGGAACGACCGCTCGACGTACGACGCCACACCGGCCTCGTAGAAGCCGGCACCGGGCCGGATCGGGTGGTCGCTGAACAGCTCGACCCGCGACCCGAACCGGACCAGGTACGCCTCGGCGTCACCCGCGTCGTTGCGGATCATGCCGCCGCGCGGTCCGTAGATGCGCTCCAACTCGGCGAAGGACATCCCGACCGACCCGCCGGCCGGGGAGCGCGGCGGGGCGGTGGCCGTGCCCACTGACACGAGCCGGCCGTCCCGGAAGGCCAGCAGGATCGCCCCGGCCCAGGAGCCGGTGGCACCGGCGTGCACCACTCCGGGGCAGCCGGGCGCCGTCCAGTCGATCAGTCCGGCCGCGACGAGCCGGTCCAGCCGGGCTCCGATGCGGTACGGGCCGGCGCCACGGACGCTGAGCACCTCGTTCTCCGCGACGGTCGGCCGGACGCGGGCCGGCGTGCCGTCGCCGCGGGCGGCGGTCGCCGAGTGCGCGGGAGCGGCGGAGGCGGCCGGTGCGCCGACGGCGACCGGCGCGATCCCGGTCAGCGCCAGCAAGCCGGCGAGGATGGTGGACGGGAGACGGTTCATGGCGGATCTCCTTCGGTCGGGTTCTCCTGTCCTGTTGGTCTCCGCCCGGACCGGTTCGGTTCGGTCCATCGTCTACCGTCGACGTGATGGTCCGGGTGGCGGTCCCGGAGGTGGTGCGATGATCACGCCGGCGCGGATCGGGGCGTACCGGGTGGAGCGTCTGCTCGGGACGGGGTCCTTCGCCACGGTCTGGCTCGCGTACGACCCGGCGCTCGCGGACCGGGTGGCGGTCAAGGTTCTGGCCGAGAACTGGAGCCACGACCTGCGGGTGCGGGAACGGTTCCTCGACGAGGCGCGGTTGCTGCGGAAGCTGGACCACCACCGCCTGGTCCGGGTGCACGCCGTGGGGGAGTTGCCCGACGGCCGCCCGTACGCCGTGCTGGCCTGGGCGGACGGCGGCAGCCTGCGGGACCGCCTGACCCGCGGCCCGCTGCCGGTGGGGCGGGCCCTGACGGTCCTCGACGAGATCGCGGCCGGCGTTGCGGTGCTGCACCGGCACCGGGTGGTGCACCGTGACCTGACGCCGAGCAACGTCCTGTTCCACTCGGCGCCCGGCGGCGACCGGGTGCTGATCGCCGATCTCGGGCTGGCCAAGGCGCTCGCCTCCGCCTCCGGGCTGACCGCCCGGGCCGGCACGCCCGGCTACATGGCGCCGGAGCAGGACGATCCACTCGCCGTGGTCGACACCCGCGCCGACGTGTTCGGGCTGGGCCGCCTCGGACTGCGGCTGCTCGGCCGGGATCGGCCACCGGGCGGTGCGGCCGACGGCCGGGCGGCCGGCTCGCGGCTGCGGGCCGGGGTGCCCGCCGCCGTGGACACGGTGCTGCGCACCGCGACCGCCGTGCGCCCGGCCGACCGCTACCCGGACGCGGACGCGTTCCGGCAGGCGCTGCGGCGCGCGGTGACGGGTGGGCCCGCTGCCGTGCGGGCGGGGTGGGCACCGCACCCGGGCCGGCTCGTCGCCGGGGTCGCGGTGGCGCTCGCCGTCGCCGGCACGTGCGCGGCGGACGCGGTCCACCCCGCCCCGGCGGGTGCGGTGGGCCGCAGCGGGCCGCTGACAGTGGTCCTGCCGGCCGGCTGGCGGGCCGAGGGGACCGGCTGGGCGGGACGGTACGGCGACGACGGTGACCTCGAACCGGCGCTGGTGATCTCCCCGGACCCCGGGAACTGGGCGGCCGACCCCACGCTGCCCGGCGCCTTCGTCGGCCTCGCCAGCGGCGAGACGCGTCGTGCCGACCCGGCGGCCTTCCTCGCCGGACGGGCCCACGCGGACTGTGCCGCGGCCCCGCCGCGCCGCAGCCGGCAGGGTGGCGTCGAGTGGACGGTGGTCACGTACACCTGCCCCACCGGCCGCCCGATGATCGTCGAGGCGGCCGGGCCGGCCACCGGCCGCGCCGGTCTGCTCTACGTCCAGCTCGTGCCGCCGCCGGACGCGGGCGCGGACTTCGCCGACCGCGTGCTCGCCGGAGTTCGGACCGGGTAGGTGACGGGCTCAGACCACCACCACCGTGATCGGGTACGTGCGGCCGTCCTGCGGGATGGTGACCACCACCGTGCCGGTGCGCACGAACCGGATGTCCACCACACCGGCCTCGTAGCTGCGCGAGACCAGGTCCTCCCGGTCCACGGTGACCTCACCCGGCCCGATCCCCCGGATGCGCAGGATCCCGCCGGCGGCGAAGCAGAGGGACTTCAGCAGCGCCAGCTCGGTCTCGGCGAGCACCAGGTCGTAGCGGACCGGCCCGAAGCACGCGGCCGGCGCCGTGGTGCGTACCGACGGGGTGGGCCGGGTGGTCCGGGGCGTGACCGGCGGCCGTGACCGCGTACGCGTGCTCGTCGGCGTGGCCCCCGACGGCTCCGGGACCGGCGTGCCCGTGCCCAGCGGCGCCGGGGTGGGGCCGGGTGAGGTCGCGGCGGTGGGCGGCGCGGCGGCGACGGCGCTGGTCACCGCCGGCTGTACCGGCAGCGGCGAGACCGGGCGGTCGGCGCAGGCGGGCGTCCCGGCGAGGGCGACGAGTGCGACGACCGCGACGCCGCGCCGACGGCGGGCCGGGTCACGCATCGGACAGCCGCGCCCGGAGCTGCCGGCGGGCCTCGTGGATGCGGGACTTCACGGTCCCCTCCGGCACGTCGAGCAGGCCGGCGATCTCCCGGTAGCTCAGTCCAAGCACATCGCGCAGGGTCACCGCCTCGGCGAGGTCCGGCGGGACCGCGTCGAGGGCGTCGAGCAGGTCGAGCCGGGTGCCGGCGACCACGCTGGTCCGGCGCGGGTCGGGCCGGTCCGGCAGCGGGACGCCGCCGGCCTCCCGCCGCCACCGTCGCCGCAACGTCCGGTAGGTGGAGCGGGCCCGGTTGGCGGTGATCCGGTACAGCCAGGTGTCGAACGACGAGCGGCCCTCGAACCCGGTGATCCCGTGGGCGAGCGCGAGCAGAGCGTCCTGGCAGGCCTCCTCGGCGTCCTGCCGGTGGGGCAGCAGCCGGGCGCACTGCCGCAGCACCTCCGGCCGTACGGTGGCCAGCAGGGCGTCGAGGGCCTCGCGGTCGCCGCGTGCCGCCGACCGGGCCAGCTCGTCCGTGCCGTCGGGGAGGGGCATCAGGGGCGTCCCAGTGCTCGCCGGTGGTCCGGACCCCAGGCTATGCCCCGGGAGGCCGTGCCGCCCCGGCTGAGTCGGGCAGCCGACGGCGTCCCGCCCCGGCGCCGACGGCACCGGGGCGGGACGGGGAGCGCGGCGCCGGGCGTCAGCGCGCGGCGCGGGCGGCCTTGACCGCGCTGTCGACCACGTCCCAGATCGCGACCAGCACGACCACCGCGCCCGCCACCCGGGCGAACTCGACGGTCCCGCCGTCGCGCAGCCAGGCGAACCGCTCGACCAGTTCCGGGTTGAGCAGCCGGTCGGTGGCGAGCAGCCAGAGCACCGGGGCGGCGAATGCCGCGTTGAGCACCGCGTTGACCACGACCAGCGGCCAGGTCCACCGCCCGGCCCGGTACTTGGCGATCTCCAGGCCGACGGTGGCCAGCAGCACCACGATCAGGGCCGGCAGCCAGAAGCCCCAGAGCGCCGGGTCGAGCACCGCCATCCGGGAACCGTCGTCGGTGGTCCAGCGCTGGAAGTGCTGACCGATCAGGAAGCCGACGGTGACGAGCAGGAACACCACCGAGGCGATGCTGTCGGAGTGGCTGATCTGCCGTTCCCGGCTCTCCTCGGGGAGCTGGTCGACGGTCCACTCGGGCAGGCCGAGCGGCGTGCGGGTGCGCTCCAGCACGGCGAACACCAGCGTGACCCAGAACGCGATCTGGACCGCGGTCTGCATCGCGGCCACGATCGCCGCGCCGATCGCCGCGCCCGGCTCGCCGTCGATGAGCGCCTTGGCGAGGCCGGCGAGCACGCCCACGATCGCCGGGATGTACGTGAGCAGCAGCCGCAGCAGCCGCCACCAGGTCAGGTAGTACCGCGGGCCGATCAGTTGCAGGGTGCGGTCGCTGTAGCGGGCCGCGAGCTTCTCCGGGTGGCCCAGCTCGGTGAGCACCTCGCGCTCGGCGGAGGCGTGGTCCTGCCCGCCAGAGGTCCGGTCGTCGATCATGTCGGCGATGGAGCCGCGCAGTTCCTCGGCCAGTTCCAGGCGGCGCTGCGCGGGCACGGTCCGCATGGTGGCGGCGACGTAACGGTCGGTCAGGGAACTCATCGTTCCGCTCCTTCGATCAGGTCGGTGACGGACGTCCGCACCGCGGTCATGTCGTCGAGCAGGCGGTTCAGGACGGCCTCGCCGTCGTCGCTGGTCCGGTAGAACTTGCGCGGCCGGCTCTCCTCGGTGTTCCACTCGCTGGTCAGCAGGCCCTGGTCCTCGAGCCGGCGCAGCAGCGGGTAGAGCGTGTTGGCGTCGACCGCGAAGCCGTGCGCGGCCAGCCGTTGCAGCAGGGCGTATCCGTAGTCGGGGCGGTGCAGGGCGACCAGGCTGGCCACCACGACCGTGCCGCGCCGTAGCTCCTGGAGGTGGGTCCGGAGGACCTCTTCGCTGACCATGTGCAACACGATACTGTGTGCCACACACCATTGCAACAGAGAAGAACATCGCGTGCCGTACACCGGTCGGCCGGAGAGACCCGGGCCACCCTCGGCGCGGACGGTGGAGCCCGCACGATCACCTCGGTAGGGTGGGTCGGTCGACTCCGACGCAGCTTGATCCACAACCCGGGGGGCGCCACGCATGGGCGATTCGTTCGCGCATCTGCACGTACACACCGAGTACTCGATGCTCGACGGGGCGGCCCGGCTCAAGGACCTCTTCGCCGAGGCGGCGCGGCTCGGCATGCCGGCGGTGGCGATCACCGACCACGGCAACATGCACGGCGCGAACGACTTCTACAAGCAGGCCATGGACGCCGGGGTCAAGCCCATCCTCGGCGTCGAGGCGTACGTCGCGCCGGAGTCGCGCTTCCACAAGGCCCGGGTCAAGTGGGGGCGCCCCGAGCAGAAGAGCGACGACGTCTCCGGTAACGGCGCGATCACCCACATGACCATGTGGGCGGCCAACCGCGACGGCCTGCACAACCTGTTCAAGCTCAACTCCCGCGCCTCCATGGAGGGCCACTACGTGAAGTGGCCCCGGATGGACATGGAGCTGATCGCCGAGCACGCCGAGGGCATCATGGCCACCACCGGCTGCCCGTCCGGCGCGGTGCAGACCCGGCTGCGGCTGGGCCAGTTCGACGAGGCGCTCAAGGTCGCGGCCGCGTACCAGGACATCTTCGGCAAGGACAACTACTTCCTGGAGATCATGGACCACGGCCTCGACATCGAGCGCCGGGTCCGCGACGGGCTCACCGAGATCGCCCGCAAGCTCGACATCCCGCCGGTGGTCACCAACGACTCGCACTACACGCACGAGGCGCAGGCCGAGGCGCACGACGTGCTGCTCTGCGTCCAGACCGGCAGCAACGTGGCCGACCCGAACCGGTTCCGGTTCGAGGGCGGCGGCTACTTCGTCAAGTCCGCCGACCAGATGCGCGCCGTCGACTCCTCCGAGCTGTGGCAGCAGGGCTGCCGCAACACGCTGCTGGTCGCCGAGAAGGTCGACCCGGCCGGCATGTTCACGTTCCACAACCTGATGCCGCGGTTCCCGATCCCCGAGGGCGAGACCGAGGAATCCTGGTTCCGCAAGGAGACCTTCGCCGGCCTGGCGCGCCGCTTCCCCGGCGGCATCCCCGAGGGCCACGTCGTCCAGGCCGAGTACGAGCTGGGCGTCATCATCCAGATGGGCTTCCCGTCGTACTTCCTCGTGGTCGCCGACTTCATCCAGTGGGCCAAGAGCCAGGGCATCGCGGTCGGCCCGGGGCGCGGCTCGGCGGCCGGCTCGCTCGTGGCGTACGCGCTGGGCATCACCGACCTCGACCCGATCCCGCACGGCCTGATCTTCGAGCGGTTCCTCAACCCCGAACGCGTCTCCATGCCCGATGTCGACATCGACTTCGACGAGCGCCGGCGCGGTGAGGTCATCAAGTACGTGACCGACAAGTGGGGCGAGGACAAGGTCGCGCAGATCGCCACGTTCGGCACGATCAAGGCGAAGGCCGCGATCAAGGACTCGGCCCGCGTGCTCGGCTTCCCGTACGCGGTCGGCGACCGGATCACCAAGGCCATGCCCCCGGCGGTGATGGGCAAGGACATCCCGCTGTCCGGCATCTTCGACCCGAAGCACCCGCGCTACGCCGAGGCGGGCGAGATCCGGGGCCTCTACGAGTCCGACCCGGACGTCAAGAAGGTCATCGAGACCGCCAAGGGCATCGAGGGCCTGATCCGGCAGACCGGTGTGCACGCCGCCGGCGTCATCATGTCCGCCGAACCGATCATCGAGCACATCCCGCTGATGCGGCGCGACTCCGACGGCGTCATCATCACGCAGTTCGACTACCCGACCTGCGAGTCGCTCGGGCTGCTGAAGATGGACTTCCTCGGCCTGCGGAATCTGACGATCATCGACGACGCGGTGAAGAACATCCAGCTCAACCACGGCCGGGAGCTGGACCTGCTCGGCCTGCCGCTTGACGACAGGCAGGCGTACGAGCTGCTGGCCCGCGGTGACACGCTCGGCGTGTTCCAGCTCGACGGCGGGCCGATGCGCTCGCTGCTGCGGCTGATGAAGCCGGACAACTTCGAGGACATCTCCGCCGTCCTGGCGCTCTACCGGCCCGGCCCGATGGGCGTGGACTCGCACACCAACTACGCGCTGCGCAAGAACGGGCTCCAGGAGATCACCCCGATCCACCCGGAGCTGGAGGAGCCGCTGCGCGAGATCCTCGCGCCCACGTACGGCCTGATCGTCTACCAGGAGCAGGTGCAGCGCGCCGCGCAGATCCTCGCCGGCTACACGCTCGGCCAGGCCGACCTGCTGCGCCGGGCGATGGGCAAGAAGAAGAAGGAGATCCTCGACAAGGAGTTCATCCCGTTCCGGGACGGCTGCCGCGAGCGCGGCTACTCCGACGAGGCCATCCAGGCCGTGTGGGACGTGCTGGTCCCGTTCGCCGGTTACGCGTTCAACAAGGCCCACTCCGCCGCGTACGGCCTGGTCTCCTACTGGACCGCGTACCTCAAGGCGCACTACCCGGCCGAGTACATGGCCGCGCTGCTCACCTCCGTCGGTGACGACAAGGACAAGATGGCCCTGTACCTGTCCGAGTGCCGCCGGATGCGCATCCAGGTGCTCCCGCCGGACGTGAACACCTCGGCCGGGCCGTTCACCCCGGTCGGCAAGGAGATCCGCTTCGGTCTCGGCGCGGTACGCAACGTCGGTGCGAACGTGGTCGCCTCGATCATGCGGTGCCGCGAGGAGAAGGGCGACTACACCGACTTCTACGACTTCCTGTCCAAGGTCGACGCCGTCGTCTGCAACAAGAAGACCATCGAATCGCTGATCAAGGCCGGGGCGTTCGACTCGCTCCAGCATCCGCGCAAGGGCCTGCTGGCCGTGCACGCCGACGCCATCGACGCGTACGCCGACGTCAAGCGCAAGGAGGCGGTCGGCCAGTACGACCTGTTCGGCGCCGGATTCGGCGAGGCGGACACCGGTGGCAGCACCACTGTCATGCCGGTCATCGGCGAGGGGGAGTGGGACAAGCGCGACAAGCTCGCGTTCGAGCGCGAGATGCTCGGTCTGTACGTCTCCGACCACCCGCTCTTCGGTCTGGAGCACGTGCTCGGTGCCGCCGCGGATACCACGATCGCCGCGCTGTCGGAGGAGGGCACGGTGCCCGACGGCGCGGTGGTCACGCTGGCCGGCATCCTCTCCGGCGTGCAGCGCCGGGTCACCAAGCAGGGCCGGGCCTGGGCGTCGGCCACCCTCGAAGACCTCGCCGGTGGCGTGGAGACGCTGTTCTTCCCGAACACGTACGAGGTGATCGGGCAGTACATCGCCGAGGACGCGATCGTGGTGGTGAAGGGCCGGGTGGACCGGCGCGACGACACCCCGCGCATCATGGCGATGGACATGTCCATGCCGGACGTCAGCAGCACCCCGGGGAGCAAGCCGATCACGCTCACCATCCCGGTGCACCGCTGCACGCCGCCGCTCGTGGAACGGCTCAAGGAGACGCTGGTGCTGCACCCCGGCGACACCGAGGTGCACGTCAAGCTGCTCAACGGCGGCAAGGTCACCACGCTGCGCCTCGGCCCGTTCCGGGTCGCGCCGACCACAGCGCTGATGGGTGACCTGAAGAGCGTCCTCGGCCCGGCCAACGTGAGCTGACCGGGCCGAGCGCCTCCGGCGCGGCGCCGGGACGTGCCGCTAGACGCGGGTGATGCGGACGGCGTCGGCGATCACGTACCCGGTGCTGCCGGACCACCGGCTGACACCCACCTTGTTGGCGTCCCCGGCGGCCAGGGTGAACGTGCCCAGCGAGCGCCACGCACCGCCGTTGGCTGTCTGGTTCACCGAGACCGTCTGGTTGCCGCTGGTGGTCGCGACGATGTACGGCGTGCTGGTGTTGTAGCCGGCGACGGCCGGATACCAGACCTCCACCCGGTAGGTGGCGGTCGCCGGGATGTTCACCTTGTACCAGGCGGCGTCGCTGGCCGCGACGGGGTTGGCGTACCGGTAGTCGGCGCCGTAGCGCTGCGCCGAGTACGTCGAGGTGCTCCAGTTGGCGCTCGCGGTGAACCGGCCGGCGGTGGTGTTGTCCACGACCGTCGACCAAGTGGTCGGCGGGGGCGTGGTGCCGCCGGTGACGAGCTGCATGTAGTAGGTCCAGTTCCAGTTCGGACCGGGGTCGGTGTGCGTGGCGCCCGGCACCTGGTTGTGCCCGATGATGTTGTTGCGGGTCTTCGGGATGCCGTACTTGTCGCACAGGAACCGGGTCAGCGCCGCCGACGACCGGTACATCGCGTCGGTGTACCAGGAGGCGCTGTCGACGTACCCCTCGTGCTCGATGCCGATCGACTGGGTGTTGTAGGTCCAGTTGCCGGCGTGCCAGGCGATGTCCTTGTCCCGCACCATCTGGGTCACCGCGCCGTCGGAGGAGCGGAGCAGGTAGTGCGCGCTGGTGCCGGCGGCGGCGTTCTGGAACCAGCTGATCGAGCCGGCGTAGCTGCCCTGCATGGTGTGGATGACGATGTAGTTGATCGGGTACGCCGACTCGCGGCTGGAGACCGTGTAGTTCGACGAGTTGGCCGGCACCCAGGCCGCCGGGCCGTAGTCGGTGCTCAGGGTGCCGAAGTCGCCGGTGCCCAAGGGCGCCACGGCGGCGTACCGGCCCCGCCGGGGTGCGACCGGACGGCCGTCCACGCTGACCTCGCCGCCGGCGGTGGTCGCGATGAAGCCCCTGGCGAGCAGGTCGTACACGGAGTCGGCGTACAGCCGGGCGGTGGCCTCGTCCGTCGAGCCCCCGTAGCGGGCGATCGGGCCGTACCACTGGTTGACGTCGTCGCGCTGCGCCGCGGTGAGCCCGGCCTCGTCGGCGTAGGAGCGCAGCACCGCCGCCGCGCCGGCCACGTTCGCCGCGTCCCGGGTACGCAGGTCGGTGCGGTCCAGCCGGGTCCGGCGTGCGGCCTCGTCGAGGGTCCGCACCTTCGGGTTGCTGGTCAGGTGCATCACTCCGTATCCGCCGGAGACGCTGGGCTCGCCGCCGTGGCCGTCCAGGCGGGTCTCGGCGTACCCGAGCGCGGCGAGCAGGTCGCGCGGCACGTCGGAGGCGGTGGCGGCCCGGTCGAAGGCGGCGGCGAGCGGCTGCGCGCCGTGCTGTGGCGCGGCCTGGGCCGGCTGGCCGGTCAGGCCGATCATGAGGATCATGGCGCCGCCGAGCAGGTGGCTCACCCGACGCGAGGGTCTCCGAATCGTCACAGGCACTCCTCGTCCACTACAGGGGGCGACTGGCTCACGTCGCCGGTTCGCCGCACCCTATAGCGTGACGTTTGTCTATGTCGATACCTTGCATCAATGGGCCATTTGATGAAGACTTCCTTCAGGTGTGCGGCATGTCCGGCAGTCGCGCCGCCCGCCGCGGGCCGCCCGCCGCCGCGCCCCGGCCCGTTCCGGAGGCGGTGTCCACCGCGCTCGGCGATCACCCCTCGGCCCGGTCGGCGTGAGCTGCCCCCGTACCGTCGCGGTGTTGCCCGGCGGGCCACGGCCGGGCAGCATCGGGCGGATGCCGCCCGCCGACCTGCTGCGCGTCCGCGACCTGGTGCCCGACTTCCTCGCCTGCGCCGAGGGGCGCCGGTCCGCGTCGCCGGAGCCGTGGAGCGCGCACTACCTGGCCGCGCATCCGGACGTGGTCCGGGTGCTGCGCCGCGACGGCGACTGGTCCGACGCCGCCGGCGTGGCATCCGTCCTGGACGGGCTCCGCGGCCGCGCCGCCGACCTGGCGGCACGAGCCGAGAGGGTACGCGCGCTGCTGCCCGACGGCGTCACGGCGGTGGCCGGTGCGCTGGGCTGGTCCGGCGACGGCGGGCCGGTCGAGTGCGTGGTGCTGGTCGGGCTGAACCAGGCCAACGGCTGGGCCGGAGAGCTGAACGGCAGGTACGCGCTCTTCCTCGCCGTGGAACAGCTCGGGCCGCCGGAGGATCTCGACCTGCTGGTGCGGCACGAGGCCGCGCACGTGGTGCACGACCGCGGCGCCGCGATCCGCGACTGGCCCGAGTGCGGGGTGGCGAACGCGTTGTTCACCGAAGGGCTCGCCACGCAGGTCACGGCGGAACTGGACGCCGGCCGGCCGGACGAGGAGTACCTCTGGTTCGGCCGCCCCGGTCACCGGCGGTGGCTCGACGAGTGCCGCCGCCGGTGGCCGGAGATCCTGCGCCGGGTACGCGCCGACCTCGACGCCACCGACGCGGAGCACCACGCACCGTACTTCCTGATGCGGGACTCGCCGCTGGCCGGCGGCCTGCCGAAGCGTTGCGGCTACCTGGTCGGCCTGACCGCGGTACGACACCTGCGCCGCCGGCACTCCCTGCGGGAGCTGGCCGGGTGGCCGCTGCCCCGCGTCCGCGCAGAGATGGCCGCCGCACTGGCCGACCTCCCTCCACCGGCCTGACCCCCACCCGCCGCCCCCACCCTCCGTCCTCTCCCACCGCCCCCGCCTCCCGCCCCTCCCACCGCGACGATCATGAGGTTGGCGGCGACAATTCGGACAGCCGACACCGCCAACTTCATGATCGTCCGGGCGGGGGTGTGCTGGTGCGTCGCGTCCCCGCCCGCCCTCGCGCCCCTGCTTCTGCCGCGCGATCTTGCAGTTTCGGCCCTGCGGATCGCTGGTTTGCCCCGATTTGCCGGGGCCGAAAGTGCAAGTTCGCGGGCGGGTTCGGGCGGGCTTGGGCGGGTTCGGGCGGGCTCGGGCGGGCTCGGGCGGGGTGGGGCCACGGGGGTGGGATTGGCGGTGCCGGGGTGGGGGCGGGGGTGGCTAGCGTCGGTGGCATGGAGCTGGAGCAGGCGCAGAAGTTGTGGCAGCCGGAGCCGGGCTGGTTGAACACGGCCACCTACGGACTGCCGCCGGAGCCGGTGTGGGACGCCGTGCAGCGGGTGCTCGCCGACTGGCGGACCGGGCGGGTGTCGTTCGAGGTGTGGGAGGAGTCGGTGGACCGGTCCCGGGCCGCGTTCGCCCGGCTGACCGGTGTGGACGTCGCCGACGTGAGCATCGGCGCCAGCGCGTCACAACTCGTCGCGCCGATCGCGGCCGGGCTGCCGGCGGGCGCGACGGTGGTGGTCCCCGAGACCGAGTTCACCTCGATCCTGTTCCCGTGGCTGGTGCAGCAGGACCGCGGCGTGCGGGTACGCACCGTGCCGCTGGCCGGCCTGGTCGACGCGATCGACGCCGACACCGATCTGGTGGCGTTCAGCGTGGTGCAGTCCGCCGACGGCACAGTGCTCCCGTACGACGAGATCGTCGCGGCGGCCCGGGCGCACGGCGCGTTCGTGGTGGCCGACGCGACGCAGGCGTGCGGGTGGCTGCCGTTCGCGGCGGACCGGGCGGACGCGGTGGTGGTCGGGGCGTACAAGTGGTTGATGTCGCCGCGTGGATCGGCCTTCGCCTACCTGGCCCCGGCGCTGCGCGAGCGGATGCGCCCGGACGCGGCCGGGTGGTACGCGGGCCGCGAGCCGCACGCCTCCTACTACGGGCTGCCGCTGCGCCTGGCCGACGACGCGCGCCGGTTCGACATCGCGCCGCCGTGGCTCAGCTACGCGGGCACCGCCCCGGCGCTGGAACTGCTCGCCGACCTCGACCCGGAGGCGGTGCGCGCGTACGACGTGGGGCTGGCCAACCGGTTCCTGACCGGGCTGGGCCGGCCGCCCGGCGACAGCGCGATCGTCAGCGTGGACGTGCCGGACGCGCAGGAGCGGCTGGCCCGCGCCGGGGTGCGCGCGGCGGTACGGGCGGGCCGGGTGCGCGCCTCGTTCCACCTCTACACGACCGAGGCGGACGTGGACCGGGCGGTCGAGGCGCTGACCGGCTGACTGCTCAGGCCAGGTGGCCGCCGATCTTCGTGTAGCCGCACAGCAGGTCGCGGGAGATGATCAGCCGCTGCATCTCGTCGGTGCCCTCGAAGATCCGGTACAGCCGGACCTGCCGGTACCAGCGTTCGATCGGCAGTTCCCGGGTGTAGCCCATGCCGCCGTGGATCTGGAGCACCCGGTCCACCACCCGGTTGACCATGCCGGCGCCGTAGAGCTTGCCCATGGAGGAGGCGTGCCGGGGGTCGAGGCCCTGGTCGACGGTCCAGGCCGAGCGCAGGATCAGCCAGCGGGCCGCCTCCAGCTCGGTCTCCGAGTCGGCGATCATCCACTGGATGGCCTGGTTGGTGGCGATCGGCGCGCCGAACGTCTCCCGCGTGTTGGCGTGGTCGATGGCCATCTGGAGGGCGCGCTCGGCGATGCCGATGGCGTGTGACGGGATGGTGTAGCGGCCCTTGCCGATCCACTCCATGCCGAGCGTGAAGCCCTGCCCGATCTCGCCGAGGATGTTGCGGTGCGGCACCCGTACGCCGTCGAAGATCAGTGAGGCGGGGCCGCCCTCGCCCATGGTCTGGATGAACTCGGAGCGCCAGCCCATCGCGCGGTCCACCAGGAACGCGGTGGCGCCGCCGCGGCGGGCGCCCTTCTCCGGGTCGGTCACCGCGACCACGATGGCGAAGTCGGCGTCGTTGCCGTTGGTGATGAACGTCTTCTCGCCGTCGAGGATCCAGTCGTCGCCGTCGCGGCGGGCGCGCAGCTTGATGTTCGCCGCGTCGGAGCCCGCGCCGGGCTCGGTGATGGCGAAGCAGGAGATCCGTTCGCCCTCGATGGTGGGGATCAGGAACTCGCGTTTCTGCTCCTCGGTGGCGTGGAACAGGATGTTGTCGGCCTCGCCGCCGAAGCGGAACGGCACGAAGCTGCGGCCCAGTTCGGTCCAGATCAGCGACTGCATGACCGCCGGCAGGTCCATCCCGCCGTACTCCTCCGGCGTGGCCAGCCCCCAGAAGCCGAACTTCTTCGCCTTGAGCTGGAGTTCGCGCAGCTCGGAGCGGTCCAGGCCGGGCTGGTGGGCGCGCTCGCGGCGCAGCACCTCCGCCTCCAGCGGCATCACCTCGCGGGTGACGAACGTGCGAACGGTGTCCCGGATCGCGCGTTCCTCGTCGGACAGTGCGAAGTCCACGGTGCCCCCTCAGGTCGACTGGCTCTAAACTAGCGCTGTAAGTTTTACCGCGTCCAGACCCGATGTCGAAGGGAGGATGATGACCAGGTGCCCCGACCCCGACAGGCCCTGCTCACCCGCGACCGGATCGTCGAGACCGCGCTGGCGCTGATCGACGCCGACGGGCTGGACGCGCTCTCGACCCGGCGGCTCGCCGCCGCGCTCGGTGTCCGCGGCCCCTCGCTCTACAACCACTTCGCCACCAAGGAGGAGATCCTCGACGCGGTGGCCGACGGCGTCGCGGCGACAGTCGACATCGGCGTCTTCGACGAGTGCGAGTGGCTCGATGCGCTTCGCCGCTGGGCGCGCTCGTACCGGGCCGCGCTGGCGGCGCACCCGAACATCGTGCCGTACCTGGCGCAGGGGCCGGGCCGCCGTCCGGCCGCGCTCGCCATGGCCGACGCGGTCTACGGCGCGCTGGTCCGGGCCGGCTGGCCGCCCGCGCGGGCCACCCACATCGGCGCCGCGATGCGCTACTTCGTGGCCGGGTCAGCGCTCGGCTCGTTCGCCCGCGGCTTCGTCGAGGACCCCTCGCTCTACGCCGCGCACCCGCACCTCAACCAGGCGCACCGGCTCGCCGGACACCAGCGCAGCGTGGACGAGGGCGCGTTCACGCTCGGCCTGGACGCGCTGCTGCACGGGCTCGCCGCCGAGTACGCCGCCACCGTCGCCCCGCTGGAACGGGTCGGCGGTCCGGAGTAGCGTCGAAACTCCCACCGCTAGTTTCCGCCGCCCCCGAAGGACGCCATGGATCTCGCCGCCGCCCCTCCCGCCCTGCTGACGCGCCGCCACCTGCACGTCGACGGTGACTGGGTCGACCCGTCGTCGGGCGACACCATCCCGGTGGAGAACCCGGCCACCGGGAGCATCGTCGGTGAGGTGCCCGCCGGCACACCGGCCGACGTGGACCGCGCGGTCGCCGCCGCCCGTGCCGCGTTCCCCGGCTGGGCCGCCACCGCCCCCGAGCAGCGGGCCGCGCACCTGGACCGGCTGCACACCGCGCTCGCCGCCCGCGCCGACGAGATCGCCCGCACCGTGGCGACCGAGCTGGGCACCCCGCTCAAGCTCGCCACCCGGGTCCAGGCCGGCCTGCCGCTGACGGTGCTGCGGAGCATCGTCGACCTGGCCGCCCGCCCGGCGGCCGAGCACACGGTCGGCAACTCGCTCGTCGTCCGGGAGCCGGTCGGCGTGGTCGGCGCGATCACCCCGTGGAACTACCCGCTGCACCAGGTGGTCGCCAAGGTCGCGCCCGCGCTCGCCGCCGGCTGCACAGTGGTGCTCAAGCCCAGCGAGCTGACGCCGCTGACCGCGTACCTGCTGTTCGACGCGATCACCGACGCCGGGCTGCCGCCCGGCGTGGTGAACCTGGTGCCCGGCACCGGCCCGGTGGTCGGCGAGGCGCTCGCCGCGCACCCCGACGTCGACCTGGTCTCGTTCACCGGCTCCACCGCCACCGGCCGGCGCATCGCCCACCTGGCCGCCGAGCGGATCGCCCGGGTGTCGCTGGAACTCGGCGGCAAGTCGGCGAACGTCATCCTGGCCGACGCCGACGTGCCCACCGCGGTCAAGGTCGGCGTCGGCAACGCGCTGCTCAACTCCGGGCAGACCTGCACCGCCTGGACCCGGATGCTCGTACACCGCGACCGCTACGCCGAGGCCCTGGACCTGGTCGCGGCGGCGGTGGCCGGCTACCGGCTCGGCGACCCGTTCGACCCGGCCACCCGGCTCGGCCCGCTCGCCTCCGCCGCGCAGGCCCGGCGGGTACGCGACCACGTCGACCGGGCGCTCGCCGACGGCGCCCGGCTCGTCGCCGGTGGCCCGGACGCGCCACTGCCGCCGCAGGGGCACTTCGTCGCGCCCACCGTCTTCGCCGACGTGCACCCGGACAGCGCGCTCGCCCAGGAGGAGGTGTTCGGGCCGGTGCTCGCGGTGATCCCGTTCGCCGACACCGACGAGGCGGTCGCCGTGGCCAACAACTCCCGGTACGGGCTGGCCGGCGCGGTCTGGTCCGCCGACTCCGACGCGGCGCTGGCAGTGGCCCGGCGGATGCGTACCGGCCAGGTGGACGTCAACGGCGGCGCGTTCAACCCGCTCGCCCCGTTCGGCGGCTACAAGCAGTCCGGCCTCGGCCGTGAGCTGGGCGCGTACGGCGTGGAGGAGTTCACCGAGCTGAAGGCGATCCAGCGGTGAGGGCGCTCGTGGTACGCGGCCGGGGCGCCACACCGGCGGTCGAGGAGGTACGCCTGCCCGCGCCCGGCCCGGGCGAGCTGCGGGTACGCATCCGCGCCGCCGGCATCTGCCACTCCGACCTGGCCATGGTGGACGGCACGCTGGCGCCCGCGTACCCGCTGGTGCTGGGGCACGAGGCGACGGGCGTGGTGGCCGAGGCCGGACCCGGTACGACGCTCGCGGCCGGCACGCCCGTGGTGCTCAACTGGGCGCCGGCCTGCCGCGACTGCTGGCACTGCCGGCACGGCGAACCGTGGCTCTGCGCCGCCAACCCCAACCCGTCGACACCTCGCGGCGAGACGGCCGCCGGTGAGCCCCTTCAGGTCACGCTCGGGCTCGGCGCGCTCGCCGAGGAGGTGGTGGTGCCGCAGCACGCCGCCGTACCGGTGCCTGCCGGACTGCCGCCGGAGCAGGCCGCGGTGCTCGGCTGCGCGGTGCTCACCGGCGTCGGCGCGGTCCGCAACACCGCACGGGTCGCCCCCGGCGAGTCGGTGGCGGTGATCGGGCTCGGCGGAGTGGGCCTGGCCGTGCTGACCGCCGCGCGGCGGGCCGGCGCGGCGCCGATCCTCGCCGTGGACGTGGTGGAGGCCAAGCGGGACCTCGCGCTCGCCGCCGGGGCCACCGACTTCCTGCGCTCCGACGACCGGCTGGGCAAGGAGATCCGGGCCCGCACCGACGGGCGCGGCGTGGACCACGCGTTCGAGTGCGTCGGCCGGTCCGTCACCATCCGCGCCGCCTGGCGGGCGACGCGGCGCGGGGGAGCGGTCACCGTGGTCGGCATGGGCGGCAAGGACGACATGCTCAGCCTCTCCGCGCTGGACATCTTCCACTCCGCGCGCACGCTGCGCTCCTCGGTGTACGGCTCGACCGACCCGGACCGGGAGGTCCCGGAGCTGGCTGCCGCGCTCGCCGCCGGTGACCTGGACCTGGGGCCGCTGGTGAGCGGCACGGTGCCGCTGACCGAGGCGCCCGCGGCGCTGGAGCGGCTGGCTCGCGGCGAGGGCGCCCGCTGGGTCGTCACGTTCCCGGACTGACCGGGCTCCGGCCGGATTCGCCGCCGGCGCATCCGGATCGGGCCGTGCGGACGAACCCCAGGGTAGGAGAGCTACCCGGGGGTACGTCCGTTGCTGACCGAGAACATGCCGGCCGGGGCCGTCGAGACGGCCCGCAAACGGCTGACCGCCGCCGCCGAGGACCTGGACGACAACCGGGTCGCCGGGCTGGTGCTCGACCTGGCCGCCGAGGCCGGGGTGGTGCCCGCCTGGGAACAGGTCTGCCTGCCGCTGCTCGGCACGCTGCGCGGCGACAGCGCCGCCGAGATCGCCGTCGAGCACGCCCTCTCCGAGGGGGTACGCGTCGGACTGGACGTGTTCGGCCGTGAGCCGTCCCGGCCGCTTCCCGCCCAGGGCGTGCTGCTCGCAGGCGCCGAGCACGAGACGCACTGCCTCGGGCTGCACGCGCTCGCCGCGGCGCTGCGCGAACGCGGCCGGGGCGCGCTGCACCTCGGCCCGGCGCTGCCGTGGTCCGCGCTGACCAGTGCCGTGGTCCGGGTCCGTCCGCGGGTGGTGGTGGTCTGGTCGCAGACGCCGCTGACCGGCCGCGCGTACCGCCTGGTCCGTCTGCGGCGGGACCTGCCCGGGGTACGCGTGCTCGCCGCCGGTCCGGGGTGGATCGAGCCGTTCCCGCCCTCCTCGGCCGTCCCGCAGCGCCTCACCACGCTCGGCGAGGCGACGCTGGCCTGCCTGGCCGCCGGAGGCGCCACCTGACACCGGCTCCTGACACGGCGGACTGACGCCAGGCGCGAGCAGACCGGCGCGACCAGGATCAGCCGGTGCGGAATCCGCGCACCAGCGTGGCGACGGCCGACTCCGGGTCGAAGCCGTCATCGGGGGAGGCGAGCTGGTTGCTCAGCAGCCCGTCGACGAGTGCCAGCAGCATCCGGAAGTGAGCCGGCGGATCGGCCGAGCCGAGCGTGGCGAGCAGCGGCTCCCCCCAGCCGGCCAGCTGTGCCCGGGCGGCCTCGATGGCCGGGCGCAGATCGGGCCGCACCGCCGCCTCGACGAACAGCGCGTACCGGGCGAGCGTGACCACCCGCTGCCGGTCGGTGAACTCCCGGATCAGCCGGCCGACCACCGCGGCGAACGCGGTGACGTCGCCCGGCGGCAGGTCCGTGGCGAGCCGTTGCCAGGCCGCCGTCTCCACCTCGACCAGCCGGTCGAAGACGCCGGTGATCAGCGCCTCCCGGGTGCGGAACCGGTTGGACGCGGAGCCTTCGGGCAGGCCCGCCTCCGCGTCCACGGCCCGGTGGGTGAGCTGGCGCGGCCCGCCGGTGCCGAGCACCCGGATGGCGGCGTCGAGCAGGAGCTGCCGGCGATCGGTCACCCGGACAGACTACAGGCGTAGTGCACTCGACTACATCTGTAGTACGGTGACGGCATGGGCGGACGCGCGGTCGTGGTCGGGGGCGGGATCGGCGGGCTCGCGGCGGGCATCGGCCTGCGGGCGGTGGGCTGGGAGGTGACGGTCCGGGAGCGGTCGGCCGCGTTGCCGCACACCGGCACCGGGCTGGGCATCTGGCCCGGCGCGATGCGCGCCCTGGACGCCCTCGGCGTCGGCGACGAGGTGCGCCGCCGGGGCAGCCGTCAGGCCGGCGGGTCGATCCGGCGCCCGGACGGCCGCCGGATCGCCACCGTCGACGTCGAGCGGCTGGAGCGCCGGCACGGCGAGCCGGTGCACCTGGTCACCCGGCCGGTGCTGCTCGCCGTCCTGGCCGGCGCGCTGCCCGGACCGGCGCTGCGCCTCGGCGCCCCGGTGACCGGCCCGGGGTCACTGCGCGACGCGTACGACCTGGTGGTGGGCGCGGACGGGATCAACAGCGTGGTGCGCGCGCAGATGTACGGGCAGCGGTATCCGCTGCGGTACGCGGGCGCGGTGGCCTGGCGCGGCGTGGTCGACCTGGATCTGGCCGAGGGCGGCGAGACCTGGGGGCGGGGGCGCAAGTTCGGGCTGACCCCGGCCGGGCCGGGCCGCACCAACTGGTACGCCGCGGTGCGCCTGCCCGAGGGGCACCCGGCGCCGCCCGACGACCGCGCCGAGCTGCGCCGCCTCTTCGGTGACTGGCACCCGCCGGTGCCGCGGGTGCTCGACGCGCTCACACCGGACGGGATCCTGCGGCACGAGATCCACGACCTCACGCCGCTGCCGTCGTACGTGGCCGGCCGGACGGCACTGCTCGGCGACGCCGCGCACGCGATGACCCCGGACCTCGGGCAGGGCGCCTGCCAGGCGCTGATCGACGCGGTGGCGCTCGCCGACTGCCTGCGCGACGCCGGCGACGTGCCGGCCGCGCTGCGCGCGTACGACAGGAGGCGCCGGCGTCCGACGCAGCGGATCGCGGCCGGGGCGCGGTGGGCGGGGCGGCTGTCCGGCGTGCGGCGGCTGCTGCCGGTGCGGGACGCGCTGCTGCGACTGGCGCTGGCGGCCGGACCGCCCGCGTGACCTGAGACACATTCGATACGAACCCGTTCCGTATCGAAACCCGCTCACCTACGCTCGGCTCCATTACGAGTCTGACCCGTATCGTATTCCGACGCGGGGAAACCGGGGGGAGCACGGACGTGGAACCACACGAGAACACCGGACACCCGAGGAGGTGGGCGATCCTCGGGGTGCTGGTGATCAGCCTCCTCGTGGTCGTCCTCGACAACACCATCCTCAACGTCGCGCTGCGCACGCTGGCCGACCCGGTGCACGGCCTCGGCGCCACCCAGGGCGAGCTGGAGTGGGCGATCAACTCCTACACGCTCGTCTTCGCCGGGCTGCTGTTCACCTTCGGCGTGCTCGGTGACCGGCTCGGCCGCCGCCGCTTCCTGATCCTCGGGCTGGCGCTCTTCGGCCTGTCCTCGCTGCTGTCCGCGTACGCGCAGGACCCGGCCCAGCTCATCGCGGCCCGCGCGCTGATGGGCGTCGGCGGCGCGGCCATCATGCCGGTGACGCTCTCGATCATCTCCAACGTCTTCGACCCGCGCGAGCGCGCCAAGGCGATCGGCGTCTGGGCCGGCGCGGTCGGCCTCGCGGTGGCGATCGGCCCGGTGCTCGGCGGCGCGCTGCTGGAGCACTTCTGGTGGGGCTCGGTCTTCCTGATCAACGTGCCGGTGGTGGCGCTCGGCGTGGTGCTCGTCGCGGCCCTGGTCCCCGAGTCCCGCGACCCCAAGCCCGGCCGGGTCGACCTGCTCGGCGTGCTGCTCTCGGTGATCGGCCTGGTCGGCCTCACCTACGGCATCATCGACGGCGGCGAGCACGGCTTCGGCCGCCCGCAGGTGTGGGTCGCGGTGCTCGGCGGCCTCGCGGTGCTCGGCTGGTTCGTCGCCCACGAACTGCGCAGCGACCACCCGTCGCTGGACGTACGGCTGTTCCGGGTGCCCCGCTTCGCCGCGCCGGTGGCCCTGGTCGGGCTGGTCTTCTTCGCCGCCATGGGCGTGATGTTCTTCGGCGCGTTCTACCTCCAGCTCGTCCGCGGCTACAGCCCGCTGGAGAGCGGCCTGCTGTTCCTGCCGTTCGCCGCGGCCCAGCTCATCTTCGCGCCGCGCAGCGCGGCGATGGTCCGCCGCTACGGCGGCCGGGCGGTCGCGGCCGTCGGGCTGCTGCTCACCACTGTGGCGCTCGCCGCGTTCGTCTTCATCGACGCGGACACCCCGATCTGGATCTTCTCGGCGCTGGGCTTCCTCCAGGGCGCCGGGATGGCGAACATCATGCCGCCGGCCACCGAGTCGATCATGTCCTCGCTGCCCCGGGAGAAGGCCGGTGTCGGTTCCGCGGTCAGCAACACCGTGCGCCAGGTGGCCGGCGCGCTCGGCGTGGCGGTGCTCGGCTCGGTGCTCTCCGCCGTCTACCGCGACCAGGTCGGCCCGGCGGTGGCCGCCCTGCCCGCCCCGGTACGCGACGCGGCCCGCGAGTCGGTGTCCGGGGCGTACGCGGTCGCCGGCCGGCTCGGCCCCGACGCGCCGCGACTGATCGACGCGGCCAACGACTCGTTCGTCTCGGCCATGCACTGGGCGGCGGGCGCCTCCGCGGTGGTGGCCGCGCTCGGCATCGTGATCGTGCTGCGCTGGATGCCGGGCCGGCCGGTCGTCGCCCCCGACGCGGCGCCGGTCACCGACAGGGAGTTGGCCGGTACCGCGTAGGTTCGTGGACAATGTCTGACATGACTTCCACGGCGGATGCTCCGCGGTCGCCCGGGCGACCGCGGAGCACCCGTGCGGACGAGGCGATCGTCGACGCCACCCTCGACCTGCTGGCCGAGGGCAGCACCATAGAGTCGCTGTCCATCGAGGCGATCGCGGCCCGCGCCGGAGTCGGCAAGGCCACCATCTACCGCCGCTGGCCGGGCAAGGACGCGTTGCTGCTGGACGCGTTGCGCACGCTCAAGGGGCCCGCGCCCCGCACCGCCGGGCGCTCCGTCCGCGACGACCTGGTGCTGCTCGTCGGCGCCGTCGGCCAGCACGCCGACCCCCGGGTCCGCAAGATCATGCCCTGCCTGGTGCCCGAGGTGAACCGCAGCTCGGCCCACCGGCAGGCGTACGAGGCGATCGTCGAGCCCCGGCGCGCGGCGATGCGCGAGGTGCTGCGCCGCGCGATCGACCGGGGCGAACTGCGCGCCGACCTCGACATCGAGGTGACCATGTCGCTGCTCACCGCGCCGATGCTCACCCAGCGGATGCTGCGCTGGCACCCCGAGCGCGACGAGCGGATGCTTCCCGAGCGGATCGTGGACACGGTCCTGAACGGCCTGCGCGTCCGCTGACCCGGGCCGGCCGGTCCGCCCGGCGCGGTCCGGCCGCTCAGCGGGCGGGCGTGCGCAGCCGGTGCAGGCGCAGCGCGAGCTGCACCTCCAGCGCCCGCTCCGGCCGCTGCCAGTCCGCGCCGAGCAGGTGCCCGACCCGCTCCAGCCGCTGGGTGACCGTGTTCACGTGCACGTGCAGCTGCTCGGCGGCGCGAGCCAGGCTGCCGCCCACCCCGAAGTACGCCTCCAGCGTCTTCACCAGCGCCGTGCCCCGCCGGGCGTCGTAGTCCAGCACCGGCCCCACAGTCGTGGCGAGGAACCGGGCCACGTCCCGGTCCCCGGCGTCACCGACCGCGCCCAGCAGCAGCCCGACGAAACCCAGCTCGGTGGTGCTCGCCCCCTGCCCGGCCCGGCCCAGCGCACCGAGCGCGGACAGGCAGCGCTCCGCCTCGGCGAACGTGACGGCCAGCGACGCCGGACCGGTCGACGGCCCGCTCGCCCCGGCGGTCACCGGGCGACCGGTCACCCGGGACAGGTCCCGGGCCACCGCGCGGGCCGCACCGCCGGCGTCGTGGCCGGGCAGCATCAGCACCACCCGTCCGGCACGCGCCGCGGCAAGGCCACCCCGGGTCGAGGCGTACGTGGTGGCCCAGGACAGCACCCGCTGCCGGGCCGAGCCGGTCTCGGCGAACGCGTCGTCACCGACCGCCACCAGCACGTGCGGGGCGTCCAGGTCCACCCCGATCCGGCGGGCCCGCGCGCGCAGCGCGTCGGCGTCGCGCAGCGGCCGGGCGATCAGGTCGTCCAGCAGCTCACCGCGTACCCGCCCCTCCGCCTCGGCCACGGTCCGGCGGAACAGCAACAGCAACGCGGTCACCAGCGCGGCCCGCTCCAGGATGCGCTGGTCGGCGTCGACCAGCTCGTCGTCCGGGCGCAGCACCAGCGCGCCCAGGTTCTCCGCACCGGCCACCACCGCGGCGTACCAGAGCGGGCCCCGGCGCACGCTGCGCCCCTCGGTACGGGACGCGGCGACCGCCTCCACGATGTCGGCCCGGTCCGGCTCCTCGATCTCACCGACCCGGGCCAGCCGCCGGCCCTCGGCGTCCAGCGCCAGCAGCGCGCCACCGAGCACCTCGGTGACCGCCGCCGCCACGTCCTCCATGCCGCCGCCGCGCACCACGAGCGCGGTCATCCGGTCGTGCGCAGCGGCGGCGCGCTCCACCGAGCTGCTGTGCGCCCGGATGGTGCTGTTCGCCGCGGACAGCTCCGCCAGCGCCGCCCGGGTCTCGGCGAGCAGCCGCGCGGTGTCGATCGCCACCGCCGCGTGCGCCGCCAGCGACACCAGCAGCGACACCTCCTCGCGGGCGAACGGCCGGGCCGAGCGGTTCGCCGCGTAAAGCACGCCGATCACGCTGGACCCGAGCCGCAGCGGCACGCCGAGGATGGCCACCAGGCCCTCCTCGCCCACGCCGCCGTCGATCTCCCCGGTGTGCCGGAACCGCTCGTCCTCCTGGTAGTTCGAGGTGACGTACGGGGTGCCGGTCTGCGCGACCAGCCCGCCGAGCCCGTCGCCCAGCTCCAGCCGCAGCCGCTGGAACCGGGCCGAGATCGAGCCGTCGGTGACCCGCATGTACGTGTCGCCGCGCTCGTCGTCGTTGAGCGTCATGTACGCCACGTCGGTGCCGAGCAGGATCCGCGCCCGGTGCACGATCGCGCGCAGCACGTCGTCCAGGTCGCGCAGGCCGGCCAGGTCGCTCGCGGTGTCGTACAGGCCGGACAGCTCGGTCTCCCGGCGGCGCCTGCGGGCCAGCAGGGCCCGTACCCGCAGCGCCACCACCTTCGCCTGCTCCAGCTCGGCCAGCCGTTCGGCGGGCAGGCCGGCGGCGCGCGCGGCCACCAGCGGGCCCTCGAACTCGACCGCGGCGGCCTCGCGCGCCAGCAGCTCCAGGAACTCGACCGGCGACGACATGACCGACATTGTGCGCGGGCCCACTAGTTCGCCGTCCAGCCCCCGTCGAGGGCGATCGAGGTGCCGGTGAGGAACGCGGCGGGCGGGGAGCACAGGTACGCCACCAGTTCGGCCACCTCCGCCGGCTCGATCAGCCGCTTGATCGCCGCCCGGGCCAGCATGATCTTCTCGACCACCTCGTCCTCGCCGATGCCGTGGGTGGCCGCCTGGTCGGCGATCTGGCTCTCCACCAGCGCGGTGCGCACGTACGCCGGGTTGATGCAGTTGGCCGTGACGCCGTGCGCGGCGCCCTCCAGCGCCACCACCTTGGACAGGCCCTCCAGCGCGTGCTTGGCCGAGACGTACGCGGCCTTGAACGGCGAGGCGCGCAGCCCGTGCACCGAGGAGATGTTCACGACCCGGCCCCAGCCGTTCGCGTACATCCGGGGCAGCGCGCGGCGGATCAGCAGGAACGGCGCCTCCACCATCACCCGCTGGATGTACTCGAAGCGCTCGACCGGGAAGTCCTGCACCGGCGCGACGTGCTGCAGCCCGGCGTTGTTGACCACGATGTCGGCGTCGACGTCGAGCCGGTCCACAGCCGCCGGGTCGGCCAGGTCGATCCCCACCGCCCGGCCGCCGGCCTCGGCGGCCACCGCCTCGGCCGCCGCCACGTCGCGGTCCAGCACCACGACCGTCGCGCCGGCCGCCGCCAGGCGCAGGGCACAGGCCCGTCCGATGCCGCCGCCACCACCTGTGACCAGCGCGGTGCGACCGGTCAGGTCGACGTGTACGACGTGGGGGACCGCCACGGGTTCTGCCGTCATGGCGCATGAACGTACGAGCCGGGTGCCCCCTGGCACATGGGGCGGCGACACATACTCCACCGTCTGCGTGTGTGGTGCGCCGCGTCACCGCCCGTGCCCGGCGTGTCCGGCGGTCCCGGTGTCGGCGGGCACCAGTAGGGTGTGTCGAACACACGTACTGCTGGCGGCTCGGGGAGGAGGCGGCGTGCGCGTGCTGGGCGTCGACCCGGGGCTGACCCGGTGCGGGGTCGGCGTTGTCGAGGGCGTGCCGGGCCGTCCCTGCACGCTCGTGGCCTACTACGTGGTCTACACCGACCCGGAGGGCGACCTGGCGCTGCGCCTGCTGCACCTGGACCGCTCGCTCACCGGCCTGGTCGCCGAGCACCGGCCGGACGCGGTCGCGGTGGAGCGCGTGTTCAGCCAGCACAACGTCCGCACCGTGATGGGCACCGCGCAGGCCAGCGGCGTCGCGGTGCTCGCCGGGGCCCGGGCCGGGCTGCCCGTGACGACGTACACGCCGAGCGAGGTCAAGGCGGCGGTGACCGGCTCGGGGCAGGCGGACAAGAAGCAGATGACCACCATGGTCACCCGGCTGCTGCGGCTGCCCGAGCCGCCGAAACCGGCCGACGCCGCCGACGCGCTGGCGCTGGCCATCTGTCACGTGTGGCGCGGTGGCACCCGGTCCAAGCTGGCCGCGGCCGCGCAACGGGCCCGACGAGGAGGGACGCGATGATCGCGAGCGTACGCGGCACGGTGACCGCCACCGGCCCGGATCACGCGGTGGTGGAGGTGGGCGGCATCGGCCTGGCCGTGCAGTGCGCTCCCGGCACGCTCGCCGACCTGCGCGTGGGCCAGCCCGCCCGGCTCGCCACCAGCCTTGTGGTCCGGGAGGACTCGCTCACCCTCTACGGCTTCGCCGACGACGACGCCAAGCAGCTGTTCGAGCTGCTCCAGACCGCCAGCGGGGTCGGTCCCCGGCTGGCCCAGGCGGTGCTCGCCGTGCACACGCCGGACGCGGTCCGCAAGGCCATCGCCAACGCCGACACCGCCGCGCTGACCCGGGTGCCGGGCATCGGCAAGAAGGGTGCCGAGCGGCTGGTGCTGGAGCTGCGCGACCGGGTCGGCCCGGTGCCGGTGGGCGCCGACGGCGCGGCCGGGGTGACCGCGGGCGCCTGGCCGGAGCAGGTCCGCCAGGCCCTCGTCGGGCTCGGCTGGACGGCCGGGCAGGCGGAGCAGGCGGTGGCCGCGGTGGCGGAGACCGTCGACGGCGAGACCCCGCCGGTGCCGGTGCTGCTCAAGCAGGCGATCCGCCTCCTGGGCCGGAACCGATGAGCGGGGAGAACCTGGTCTCGGCGTACGTGAACGACGCCGAGCTGGACGCGGAGGCCAGCGTCCGCCCGAAGCGGCTGGACGAGTTCATCGCCCAGCACCGGGTCCGCGACCAGCTCGACCTGCTGTTGCAGGGAGCGATGCGGCGCGGCTCCCCGCCCGACCACATCCTCCTCTCGGGGCCGCCTGGCCTCGGTAAGACGACCCTGGCCAACATCGTCGCCGCCGAGCTGGGCACCGGGATCCGGGTGACCAGCGGCCCGGCCATCGAGCGCTCCGGCGATCTGGCCGCGATCCTGACCGGCCTCGCCGAGGGCGACGTGCTGTTCATCGACGAGATCCACCGGATCGCCAAGCCGGCCGAGGAACTGCTCTACAGCGCCATGGAGGACTTCCGCGTCGACGTGGTGGTCGGCAAGGGCCCGGGTGCCACCGCCATCCCGCTCGACGTGGAGCCGTTCACGCTCGTCGGCGCCACCACCCGCTCCGGCCTGCTGACCGGCCCGATGCGCGACCGGTTCGGCTTCGTCGCGCACCTCGACTTCTACGCGCCGGCCGACCTGGAGACGCTGCTGCACCGGTCGGCGCGGATCCTCGGCGTGCCGATCACCGCCGACGGCGCGGCGGAGGTCGCGGGCCGGTCCCGGGGCACCCCGCGTATCGCCAACCGGCTCCTGCGCCGGGTCCGCGACTACGCCGAGGTCCGCGCCGACGGCGTGGTCACGCTGGAGACCGCACGGGCCGCGCTGACCGTCTACGACGTGGACGCGCTCGGCCTGGACCGGCTCGACCGGGCGGTGCTGACCGCGCTCGTCGACTCGTTCCGGGGCGGCCCGGTGGGCCTGTCCACGCTCGCCGTGGCGGTGGGCGAGCAGCCGGACACGGTCGAGGAGGTCTGCGAGCCGTTCCTGGTGCGGGCCGGGCTGCTGGCCCGGACCCCGCGCGGGCGGGTGGCGACCGAGGCTGCCTGGCGCCATCTGGGCCGTACGCCCCCGAATGGTACATTTGGTGCGGATGCCCCTCCGGGGCCCGATCTGTTCTCGGTGCAGACCGACCAGCCGTGATCCGTTCGTGATCTGTGCCGCATTCGGTCTTCTCAGGAGCAGGGACTAGACTTCGCCGCGGTTTGTACAGGACGTGAGAATCCGCTTCCGCTGCGGCGCCCTCCGGCGCCGGGGTGGAGGCCAACCGGAAGGTCTACACCGTGCTTTACGCAGCAGCGAGTGGCGGGGGAGCCGGCAGTCTGACGCCGATCCTCATGATCGCTCTGCTTTTCGTCGTCATGTACTTCATGATGATCCGTCCGCAGCAGAAGCGCCGCCGCGAGGCAGAGCAGATGCAGTCCGCTCTCGCCCCGGGCGACGAGGTGGTCACCATCGGCGGCCTGCACGGCACGGTCACCGCGGTCGAGGACGAGACGGTCCTGCTCGAGGTCGCTCCGGGCGTGCAGACCCGGTACGCCCGCCCCGCCGTCGCGCGGGTGATCAAGCGCGCCGAGGCGCCGGCGGCCGAGACGATCACCGAGGAAGCCGAGCCGGTCAAGGAGTGACCACCCGTCCCGGACGGGGCAGCGGATTCATCCGTACAAGTGGATAGTTGGGGTCGGCGCGCGGCGCCGGCATCCGGCCGGGCCGTGCGGCGCCCCCGCGCCGCGCACCAGCCGGCGTGCCGTCCTCCGGTGCCGACCCGCCGGAGCAGTCGGGCGGACACCCCCGGCCCGACAGTTGTCGCCGCCGTGGAAGCGGCGCGACCGTACAGGGAGACAGGACAGCCGTGGCACCACCTCAGGGACAGATGCGGCCCGGACGGCAGCTCGCCGTGCTCGGGTTCATCTTCGTCGTCCTCTATCTATTGGTGTTCTTCTCGGGCGGCGCCAGCGGTGGCTGGAAGGACCGGCTGGAGCCCCGGCTCGGCTTGGACCTCGTCGGCGGCACCCGGCTGACGCTCGAGGCCACCAACACGGTGGACGGCAAGCCCCCGACCGCCGACAACCTCGAGGAGGCCCGCCAGATCATCGAGAGCCGGGTCAACGCCTACGGCGTGGCCGAGGCCGAGGTGGTCACCGAGGGCAACCGCAACATCGTCATCTCCCTGCCCGGCCAGAACCGCGACCTGACCGACGTCGGTGAGGCCGCCGAGCTGCGCTTCCGCAAGGTGCTCAAGGCCACCGACGGCAGCGGCGCCGCGCTCGCGCCCGCGCCGACGCCCAGCGCCACCCCGTCCGGAGCCGCCACCCCGTCGGGCAGCGCGTCGCCGAAGGCGAGCACGAGCCCGAAGGTGAGCGGGTCGCCGAGCGCCGGCGGGCAGGGCGGCATGGCCCCCACGCCGAGCGCCAGCGCCTCCGCGTCCCCGTCGGCCTCGCCGAGCGCCGCCGCGCCGAGCCCGAGCGCCAGCGCCGAGCCGGTGCCGCAGAGCATCGAGCAGCAGCGCAAGGCCGTCGAGCAGAAGGTCGGCGCGGCCGCCTGGGCCGCCGCCTCGGGCCTGCAGGCCCCGGCGGACCTGACCACCGACCCGTCGCTGGCCGACAAGCTCAAGCCGTTCGGCACGCTCACCCCGCAGGAGATCGCCGTCCTGCCGGTGGAGATGCAGTTCAACGTCCCGACCATCACCTGCGCCCAGCTCGACAAGCGGCCCGCCGCCTCGATCAAGGACGAGAAGCAGAAGGCGGTCGCCTGCGAGTCCGGCGCGAAGTACCTGCTGGACGTCGCGAAGGTGCTGGGCACCGACGTCAAGAACGCCTCCGCCCAGCTCGACCAGACCAGCTCCTGGGTGGTCAGCCTCAACTTCACCGGCAGCGGCCAGGAGAAGTGGACCGCGCTGACCCGCGAGGCGTTCACCAACGAGGGCCAGGCCTGCGACCAGACCGCGCTCGGCCAGGACGGCAAGTGCCGGGTCGCCGTGGTGCTGGACAACGAGATCGTCTCGTCCCCGGAGATCCAGGGCGTGCTGACCGGCGACTCGCAGATCACCGGCAGCTTCGACAACAAGGCCGCGAACGCGCTCGCCAGCCAGCTGCGCTACGGCGCGCTGCCGGTGACGTTCGAGCCGCAGGAGCAGCAGAACGTCACCGCGACGCTCGGCGACAGCCACCTCAAGGCGGGTCTGCTGGCCGCAGGCATCGGCATGCTGCTGGTCATCATCTACTCGTTCTTCTACTACCGGCTGCTCGGCTCGGTCATCTTCCTGAGCCTGGTGCTCTCCGCGTTGCTGGTGTTCGGCGCGCTCGTGGTGCTCGGCCGGTCGATCGGCTTCACGCTCACGCTCGCCGGCATCGCCGGCATGATCGTCTCGCTGGGCGTCGCGGCGGACTCGTTCGTCATCTACTTCGAACGGCTGAAAGACGAGATCCGGGAGGGCCGCAGTCCACGCAGCGCGGTGCCGCGCGCCTGGATCCGGGCCCGCCGGACGATCATCTCGGCCAACGCCATCACGCTGATGTCGGCAGTGGTGCTCTACATCGTGTCCGTCGGCGCGGTGAAGGGCTTCGCCTTCGCGCTCGGCCTGGCGACCGTGCTCGACCTGGTCGTCGTGTTCCTCTTCCGCCACCCGATCATGACGATGTTCGCCCGTACCCGGGCGTTCCTGTCGCCGCGGGTCAGCGGTCTGGGCCGGGCGCTGCCGGCCCGGTCGGCCGAGCCGGGCAACGCCCGCAACCCGCGTGTGAAGGAGGCCTGAGATGGCTAAGAGCGGTCTGGCCGCCCGGCTCTACCGGGGCGAGGCGGATCTCAACATCGTCGGGCGGCGCAAGCTGTGGTTCGGCGTGGCCGGCGTGCTCGTGCTGATCGCCGTGCTGAGCTTCGCGATCAGCGGCTTCAAGCTGGGCATCGAGTTCGCGGGCGGCAACTCGTTCCAGGTGCCGGCCAGCGTCGGCACCCTGGACCAGGCCGAGCGGACCGTCGACGACGTGCTGGCCGACGAGGCGCCGGGCGTCGAGGTGGTCAGCGCGCAGAAGGTCGGCGGCACCAGCGGCGAGTTCTACGAGATGCGCACCGGCCAGCTCTCAGCCGAGCAGGCCAACGCGGCCAAGACCGCGATGGCGCAGGAGTTCGGCATCCCGGCCGACCAGATCAGCGGCAGCCAGGTCTCCGAGGCCTGGGGCAGCCAGGTCACCTCGCGCGCCTTCCTCGGTCTGGTGATCTTCATCGCGGTGGTGTCGATCTACCTGGTGCTGCGCTTCGAGTGGCGGATGGCGGCCGCCGCCATCGTCTCGCTGCTGACCAACCTGGCCCTGACCGCCGGCATCTACTCGCTGGTCGGCTTCGAGGTCACCCCGTCGACGATCATCGGCTTCCTCACGATCCTGGGCTTCGCGCTCTACGACGTGGTGGTGGTCTTCGACAAGGTGCAGGAGAACACACGCGGCATCACCGCGAACAACAACGTCACCTACGGCGAGGCGTCCAACCTGGCGCTCAACCAGAGCCTCATGCGGTCGCTGAACACCTCGGTCGTGGCGCTGCTGCCGGTCGGCGGTCTGCTGTTCATCGGCGCCGGCCTGCTCGGCGCGGGCACGCTGAAGGACCTCGGCCTGGTGCTGTTCGTCGGTATGGCGGTGGCGTTCCTGACCTCGATCCTGCTCGCCACGCCGCTGCTGGTGCTGCTGAAGAACATGGACCCGCGGATCAGCGCCCACAACAAGCGGGTGCTGTCCCGCCGGGCCGCGCTCGCCCGGGGCGAGATCACACCGAAGGGCCCGCGTGCCACCACGCCGGCCGCCGACGCGCCGATCGACCCGGAGGCGGCGGCGCTGGCCGGTGCCGCACCCAAGGTGGGCGCCCGGCCGGCCGGCAAGCGTCCCAGCGGTGCCCGCGGCGGCCGTCCCGCCGGGGGCGGCGGCAACCGGCCCGGCGGCAAGCGCCGCTGACCGCAGGGCCGGACGGAATCGGTCCGACGGCGTCCGTCATGCTGATGTCACGGCATGACGGACGCCGTCGTCGTTTCGAGAGGACATGGGACGCACAGTGACGGAGACCCACACCACAGGGGTACGGGGAGACAGCGGCCCGGAGGTCGCCCAGCTCGTCGCCAGCCGGTTGCTGGACGTGCCGGACTTCCCCAAGCCGGGTGTCGTGTTCAAGGACCTGATGCCGCTGTTCGCCGACGGTGAGGCGTTCCGGGCGGTGATCGACGGCATCATCGCGTACCACGGGCCGGAGTCGTTCGACACCGTCGCCGGCATCGAGGCACGCGGGTTCGTGCTGGCGGCGGCGGTCGCGTACGCCACCGGCGTTGGCGTGGTGCCGGTGCGCAAGGCCGGCAAGCTGCCCCGGGCCACGCACTCGGCCTCCTACGCGCTGGAGTACGGCGAGGCGACGCTGGAGGTGCACCAGGACGCCTTCACCGCGGGCCACCGGGTGCTGGTGCTCGACGACGTGCTCGCCACCGGCGGGACCGCCGAGGCGACGCTCGACCTGGTGGAACGCGCCGGCGGCACGGTGGCCGGGTTCACCGTGCTGCTGGAGCTGGGCTTCCTCGAGGGCCGTAAGCGGCTGGCGCAGCGCCCGGTCCATGCCCTGTTGACCGTTTGACCAGGCCGGCCCGTCGGGCCGGTCGGCGCCGACCGTCCGGGGGAGCGGTGGCGTACCCTGCGTACGGGTAGCATTGCCCTTTGCCCGACCCGGCCGAGCTGTCCGGGGCGGCGAAGGCGCCGGGGCCCGGCCCCGGCGACCGCGTGGAACAAGACCGGCCTCCGGGCCGGTTGAACCAGACGTCGGCCGGACGGCCGGCGCATCCCGGCGAGCGGTGAGGAGGCCGGTGTCCCACGATGTCGTCCCTCCGGTGGAGGGCACGGTGCACCCGACAGGCGACGCGGACGGCTCGGTGACCGAGCGCAGCGGCAACCCGCCGGCCCGGGCGACCGGCGCCACCGGCGGTGCGTCCGACGCGACGGCCGACGGCGGGGCGGTCGTGGTGCCGTTCCCGACCGAGGGTTCCACCGAGTCCACGCCCGGCAGCGGTTTCGCCCTCTCCAACGCGCCCACCGGCCGGCGGGTACGCGCCCGGCTGGCCCGGTTCAACGCGCCCTGGCAGACCTCGCAGGTCAGCGAGGTGCTGGAGCCGCTGATCGCGACGCACCGGGAGAACCACCCCAAGGCCGACGCGCGGCTGCTCCAGCGCGCCTTCGACACGGCCGCGCGGTGGCACTCGGGTCAGTACCGCAAGTCCGGCGACCCCTACATCACGCACCCGCTCGCCGTGGCGACCATCCTGGCGAACCTGGGCATGGACACCACCACGCTGGTCGCGGCGCTGCTGCACGACACCATCGAGGACACCGAGTACACGCTCGACCAGATGCGCGCCGACTTCGGCGGTGAGGTCGCGCTGCTCGTCGACGGCGTCACCAAGCTCGACAAGGTCAAGCTCGGCGACGCGGCCAAGGCGGAGACCATCCGCAAGATGGTCGTCGCGATGGCGAAGGACCCGCGGGTCCTGGTGATCAAGCTGGCCGACCGGCTGCACAACATGCGGACGCTCACCTTCCTGCCCCGCCCCAAGCAGGAACAGAAGGCCAAGGAGACGCTGGAGATCCTGGCTCCGCTGGCGCACCGCCTCGGTATGAACACGATCAAGTGGGAGCTGGAGGATCTGGCCTTCGGCACGCTGTTCCCGAAGCGGTTCGAGGAGATCAACAGGCTGATCGGGGAGCACCAGCCGCAGCGCGAGGCGCTGCTGCGTCAGGTGACGCAGAAGGTGTCCACCGATCTGAAGGCCGCCAAGATCAAGGCGGAGACCACCGGCCGGCCGAAGCACCTCTACTCGATCTACCAGAAGATGATCGTGCGGGGGCGCGACTTCAACGACATCTACGACCTGGTCGGTGTGCGGATCCTGGTCGACACGGTGCGGGACTGCTACGCGGCGCTGGGGGTCATCCACGCCAACTGGCAGCCGGTGCCGGGCCGGTTCAAGGACTACATCGCCATGCCCAAGTTCAACATGTACCAGTCGTTGCACACGACTGTCATCGGGCCCACCGGCAAGCCGGTGGAGATGCAGATCCGCACGTACGCGATGCACCGCACCGCCGAGTTCGGCATCGCCGCGCACTGGAAGTACAAGGAGCACAAGGGCACCCCGGTGGTGGGCCCGCCGGCGCACATCGACGAGATGACGTGGCTGCGGC
The DNA here is from genome assembly GCF_000145235.1 of Micromonospora aurantiaca ATCC 27029. NCBI lineage: Bacteria > Bacillati > Actinomycetota > Actinomycetes > Micromonosporales > Micromonosporaceae > Micromonospora > Micromonospora aurantiaca (nom. illeg.). Next base: position 2,441,177 of record NC_014391.1, read on the forward strand.
AGCTGCTGGACTGGCAGCGTGAGGCGGCGGACCCGAGCGAGTTCCTGGACGCGCTGCGGTTCGACCTGTCCAGCCAGGAGGTGTACGTCTTCACCCCGAAGGGTGACGTCATCCCGCTGCCGACCGGGTCGACGCCTGTGGACTTCGCGTACGCGGTGCACACCGAGGTCGGGCACAAGTGCATCGGCGCGCGGGTCAACGGCAAGCTGGTGCCGCTGGAGTCGACGCTGTCCAACGGCGACGTGATCGAGATCTTCACGTCGAAGTCCGACACGGCCGGGCCGACGCAGGACTGGCTGGGCTTCGTCAAGAGCCCGCGGGCGCGTACCAAGATCCGCCAGTACTTCAACAAGGAGCGGCGCGAGGAGGCGATCGAGGCCGGCAAGGACGCGATCGTCAAGGCGATGCGCAAGCAGGGCATGCCGTTGCAGCGGATGCTCACCTCGGACGCGCTGATGGCGATCGCCCGGGACCTGCATCTGGCCGACGTGGCCTCGCTGTACGCGGCGGTCGGCGACAGCCAGGTCTCCGCGCAGTCGGTCGTGCAGAAGCTGATGGCCTCCTACGGCGGCGAGGAGGGCGCGGCGGAGGACATCGCCGAGACCGCCGTCGCCACCCGGCCGCCGCGCAGCCGGCAGAGCAGCGCCGACCCGGGTGTCGTGGTCCGCGGTGTCAGCGACGTCTGGATCAAGCTGGCCCGCTGCTGCACGCCGGTGCCGCCGGACTCGGTGTTCGGATTCGTCACCCGCTCCGGCGGGGTCAGCGTGCACCGGGACGACTGCGCCAACGCCGAGGACCTGCGCGCTCAGCCCGAGCGGGTGGTCGAGGTGAGCTGGAAGCTCACCTCCGCCTCCACGTTCCTGGTCGCCATCCAGGTCGAGGCGCTGGACCGGCACAAGCTGCTCGCCGACGTGACGAGGGTGCTGTCCGAGGAGCGGGTGAACATCCTCTCCGCGACCGTCACCACCACCCGCGACCGGGTGGCGGTCAGCCGGTTCAGCTTCGAGATGGCCGACCCGAAGCACCTCGGGCACCTGCTGGCCGCCGTCCGCAAGGTCGACGGCGTGTTCGACGCGTACCGGGTCACCTCGGGGGCCTGAGCCACCACGCACGCGAAAGCGCCCGCCGGCTGCGATCAGCCGGCGGGCGCTTCGTCGTCGTACGGGTGCGGTCAGCCGCCCTGGACCGGGCTCATCGTCACCTTGGTCATGGTGATCTCCTTCTTCGGGTGACCACCGCCGGCCTGCTTGGCGAACGCGCCGTCGTCACCGGCCGCGGCGACCTGCTTCACCACGTCCATGCCGCCGGTGATGGTGCCCAGCACCGTGTAGTTCGGGTCGAGCGGCGAGTCGCCGTACACGATGAAGAACTGGCTGCCCGTGCTGCCCGGCTGGCCGGAGTTGGCCATCGCGATGACACCCTCCGGGTACGGCGGGCGCTTGTTGGTCGGCAGGTTCTCCTCGGCCAGGTTGTAGGACGGGCCGCCGGTGCCGTCGGTGTCCCGCCAGCCCTTGCCGGTGGCGCTCGGGTCGCCGCACTGGAGCACCTTGATGCCCTCGGTGACCAGCCGGTGGCACTTGGTGTTGTCGAAGAAGCCCTTCTCCGTCAGGTGCGTGAAGCTACCGGCGGTGCAGGGCACGGCGGCACGGTCGATCTTGGCGGTGATCGGGCCCAGGTTGGTGTCGATGGTCATCGTCTGGGTGCCCTTGCCGGACTGCTGGGTCGGCGGGAGGCCGACGTCCTTGATCTGCGGCGGACGGCCCTCCTTGGGCACCTCCGTGTACGCGCACTGGACGGCCCCGGCATCGGCGGTGGTGCCGCCCTGCTTGTCGTCGTCGTCGCCGAGCGCGGCGACGAGCCAGACCGTGCCGGCCACGACGAGCACCAGCACCGCCGCGGCCCCGACGATCGCCTGGGTCTGCCGGCGCTTGCGGGCCCGGCCGGCCCGTTCCGCCATCTCCCGCTCGAGCTTGGCCCGCGCCGCCGCGCGCTGGCGGTCTCTGGTGGACGTCACGGTCACTCCTCACCTGCTGCGTATGGGGTCGGCGCGCGCGCCGCCGGTCACGTGTGGGTCACCGGCGGCGGGGCCGCCGGATCGGGTTGTCGGGTCAGCCCGCGCTGGCGCTGGGCGAGGGCGCGGGACTGCCGGCCGGCGCCGCGCCGGGCTCGCCGACTGTGACGCTCTGGACCAGCACCTGCGTCTTCGGCTTGACCTTGGCGCCGTTGCCATTGTCCACCGTCGGCATGGCGCCGATCTTCTCCACCACGTCGAGCCCACCGGTGACCTTGCCGACCACCGAGTAGGCCGACTTGGCCGGGCTGGCGTCCTTGAAGAAGATCAGGAACTGGCTGCCGTTGCTGCCGGGCGGGTTGCCGATCATGGCGACAGTGCCCTTCGGGTACGTCGCCGGCTGCCCGGGCGCCGGCGAGGCCGACGGGCTCGGCTCAGGCGCGGCCGGGACGTTCTCGTCGTAGAACGAGTAGGTCGGGCCGCCGAGCCCGGTGCCGGTCGGGTCACCGCAGCGCAGCGCGCCCTCGGCGGTGATCTCGTGGCAGGTGGTGTTGTCGAAGAACGACCGGCCGGCCAGGTAGCTCAGGCTCGCCGCGCCGCACGGCGCGTCGGTCTGGTCCAGCTCGACGGTGATCGGCCCACCCTGGTTGGTGGTGATCGTCATCGGGCGGGTGCCGGAGGTGGGCAGGCCCGTGGTGGGCGGCTGGCCGACGTCCTTGAGGTTGGTGTTGACGGCGCCGTCCTCCGCGCTCCAGAGGCAGACGTCCTCGGCGGCCTTCTTCTCCGGCTCGGAGTCGAACGCGCCGAGCGCCCAGGCGGAGCCGGCCACGATCAGCACGAGCACCACCGCGGCGCCCACGCCGGCCCGGATCTGCCGGCGGCGCTTCGCGACCGCCGCCCGCCGGGCGAGTTGCCGGTCGAGCTTGGCGCGCGCCAGTTTGCGCTGCCGGTCCCTGCTGGAAGCCACGCGCGCTCCCCTTCCTCTGCCTGATCGCCGCCGGCGCCGGGCGCCGTCCGCCGTTCCGATCGGGGTGCGCCACGCCACACGCCCGCCAGAGTGTACGGGTAGCGACTGTGAATGTGGTGTACGAGGTCCCGCCGTCTCAGCCCGGCCGGGGCGGACCGGGCCGGTGGCGGACGGAACTCGCCGGCCGCTACGACTAGGCTGCAGGCAGACGACGACCGGACGGAAAGGGGAGCGACGTGCTCGTGGCCGGCTTTCCCGCGGACGCCTTCGGCACCAACTGCTACGTGGTGGCGACCGGGCCGGGGGAGCAGTGCGTGGTGGTCGATCCCGGCATCGGGGTGCTCGACCGGCTCGACGCCGTGCTCGCCGAGCACCGCCTGCACCCGGCCGCCGTGCTGCTCACCCACGGCCATCTCGACCACACGTTCTCCGTCGCCCCGGTCTGCGGTGCGCGGGGCATCCCCGCCTACGTCCACCCGGACGACCGGGAGCTGCTGGCCGACCCGAGCAAGGCGCTGTCGATGGACCTGACCCAGCTGTTCGGCGGCCGGCTGCCGTACGCCGAGCCGGACGACGTGGCCGAGCTGACCGACGGCGCGACGCTGTCGCTGGCCGGGTTGGAGATCACCGTCGACCACGCCCCCGGCCATACCGGCGGGTCGGTGCTGTTCCGGTTGCCCGGCGCCGGCTCGCGCTGGGAGGCGGAGCAGATCTGCCTCTCCGGTGACGTGCTGTTCGCCGGCTCGATCGGCCGCACCGACCTGCCGGGCGGCAGCATGCCCCGGATGCTGTCCAGCCTGCGGGACAAGGTGCTCCCGCTGGCCGACGACACAGTCGTCCTGCCCGGCCACGGCCCCGCGACCACGATCGGCCGCGAGCGCGCGACCAACCCGTACCTCGTCGAGGTGGCGGGCACCGGCGGCGCGCGCCCGGCCGCGCCCACCCGAGGCCTCTGACCGCCGCGACCCACGACGTTCGCCCGCGCCCCGCGCGGGATCGAGGAGTACGCCATGAGCAAGCCCACGCCCATCTCCGGCTTCCCCGAGTGGACGCCGGCTCAGCGGATGATCGAGCAGTTCGTGCTCGACCGGATCCGCGCCACGTTCGAGCTGTACGGCTTCGCGCCACTGGAGACCCGCTCGGTGGAGCCGCTGGATCAGTTACTGCGGAAGGGGGATACCGCAAAGGAGGTCTACCTGCTGCGCCGGTTGCAGGCCGACACCGACGGCCCGGCCGGCGACGACGCGCTCGGCCTGCACTTCGACCTGACCGTGCCGTTCGCCCGCTACGTGCTGGAGAACGCCGGCAAGCTGCAGTTCCCGTTCCGCCGCTATCAGATCCAGAAGGTGTGGCGCGGTGAGCGTCCGCAGGAGGGCCGGTACCGGGAGTTCCTCCAGGCCGACATCGACATCGTCGACCGGGACACCCTGCCGGCCCACTACGAGGCGGAGATGCCGCTGGTCATCGGCGACGCGCTGCGGTCGCTGCCGATCCCGCCGGTGCGCATCCAGGTCAACAACCGCAAGATCTGCGAGGGGTTCTACCGGGGCATCGGGCTGACCGACGCGGAGGCGGCGCTGCGCGCCGTCGACAAGCTCGACAAGATCGGCCCGGCCGGGGTGACGGAGCTGCTGGCGAGCACCGCCGGGGCGAGTGAGGCGCAGGCCAAGGCCGTGCTGTCGCTGGCCGAGATCTCCGCGCCGGACGCCTCCTTCGCCGACGCGGTGCGCGGCCTCGGGGTGAGCGACCCGCTGCTGGACGAGGGCGTCGCGGAACTGACCGCCGTGGTGGAGACCGCCGCCGCGCACGCACCCGGCCTCTGCGTGGCCGACCTGCGCATCGCGCGGGGCCTGGACTACTACACGGGTACGGTCTACGAGACGCAGATGATCGGCTACGAGCGGTTCGGCTCGATCTGCTCCGGCGGCCGGTACGACAACCTGGCCAGCTCGGGCAACGTCCGGTTCCCGGGGGTGGGCATCTCGATCGGGGTGACCCGGCTGCTCGGTCTGCTGTTCGGCGCCGAGGCGCTGTCGGTGTCCCGCTCGGTGCCGACCTGCGTGCTGGTGGCGGTCACCGCCGAGGAGGACCGGGCGGCCAGCGACGCGGTCGCGGCGGCGCTGCGGTCGCGCGGTGTGCCCACCGAGGTGTCCCCGTCGGCGGCCAAGTTCGGCAAGCAGATCCGGTACGCCGAGCGGCGTGGCATCCCGTACGTCTGGTTCCCCGGCGCGGAGGGCGACGAGGTCAAGGACATCCGTTCCGGCGAGCAGGTGCCCGCCGCGGCGGGGGAGTGGACGCCGCCTCGGGCGGACCTGAAACCGCTGGTCGGCCCGGCCGGCACTGGCGCCTGACGACGTTTCGACCTACGGTGGCGTAAGTTACGCCACCGTAGGGAGAACGTCGTGACCGTGCTCAGCCAGACCGCTCTGCTCACCGAACTCGAGCCGGTGGTCGAGAAGAACCTCGACCGCCACCTGTCGCTGGCCAAGGAGTGGTTCCCGCACGAGTACGTGCCGTGGAGCGAGGGCCGCACCTTCGACGGCCCGCTGGGCGGCGAGGCCTGGTCGCCGGAGGACTCGACGCTGCCCGAGGTGGCGCGTACCGCGCTGATCGTCAACCTGCTCACCGAGGACAACCTGCCGTCGTACCACCACGAGATCGCCACCCTGTTCGGGCGCGACGGCGCGTGGGGCACCTGGGTGCACCGGTGGACCGCCGAGGAGGGGCGGCACGGCACGGCGATCCGCGACTACCTCACGGTGACCCGGGCGGTGGACCCGGTGGCGCTGGAGCGGGCCCGCATGGTGCACATGTCGGCGGGCTACCAGAACGTCCACGACCAGGAGATGCTGCACTCGCTGGCGTACGTGTCGTTCCAGGAGCTGGCGACCCGCATCTCGCACCGCAACACCGGCCGGGCCACCGGCGACCCGATGTGCGAGGCGCTGCTGGCCCGGGTGGCCGCGGACGAGAACCTGCACATGGTCTTCTACCGCAACCTGCTCGGCGCGGCGTTCGAGCTGGCGCCGTCGCAGGCGATGCGCGCCGTCGCCGACGTGCTGGCCAACTTCCAGATGCCGGGTGTCGGCATCGACGGCTTCGCCCGCAAGTCGGTGGCGATCGCGCTGGCCGGGATCTACGACCTGCGCCAGCACCGCGACGAGGTGGTGATGCCGGTGCTGCGCCAGTGGAACCTGTTCGAGGTGACCGGCCTGAACGCCGACGGCGAGGCCGCCCGTGACCAGATCGCCGCCCACCTGGACACCCTGGAGACCCAGGCGTCCCGCTTCGAGGACCGCCGAGCCGCCCGAGCCGCCCGCGTTTCCGCGACGACCCAGGCCTGACCCCCGCCCCTCTCCCTCCTCTCCCGCGCGATCTTGCACTTACGGCCCCCGCATTTGCCGCGAAACCGGCGCCGCGGGGGCCGCAACTGCAAGATCGCCGAGAACGAGCGGGGCGGTCAGGGGAGGGGGAAGATGAGGCAGGTCGAGGTGGCGTGGGCTACCAGGCGGCCGGCCGGGTCCGTCAGGCGGGCCTCGGCCAGGGCGGTACGGCGGCCTCGCTGGAGCACCGTGCCCTCGCAGCGCAGCGTGCCGGTGTCGACGGTTACCGGGCGCAGGAACTTCACGTTGAGGTCCAGCGACGTGTAGCCGACGCCGGCCGGCAGCGTGGTGTGCACGGCGCACGCCGCGGCGGTGTCCAGCAGCGTGGAGATGACGCCGCCGTGCACGGTGCCGAGCGGGTTGTAGTGGAACTCCTGCGGCAGCAGCTCGACCGCGACGCGCCCCTCCTCGGCCTCCATCCGGGACATGTCGACGAGGTGCATGATCGGCGGCGCGTCCAGCTCGCCGGCGATCATCGCCTGCATCAGCTCCAGGCCGCTGCGCCGGCCCAGGTGCGCGGCGCCGGCCGCCGGGTCGGACCAGGTGAACGTGCGGGTGCGCTCCTGCGTCTGCGTCATGGACTCAGCCTCGCAGCGCGTTGCTGAGTCTGTCAATCAGACCTAGCCTGGTCGGCATGAGACCCGCGGCACTGGACTGGTCGGTGGAGAACTGCACCATCGCACGCGCCATGGAGATCCTCGGCGAGCGGTGGACCCTCGTCGTGCTCCGCGAGGTCTTCAACGGCGTACGCCGGTTCGACGACATGCGGGTGCGGACCGGCATTCCGCGCCAGGTGCTGACGAACCGGCTCGCCATGCTCGTCGAGCGCGGTGTGCTGCGCCGGGAGCCGTACCGCGAGCCGGGCAGCCGGCCGCGCCACGAGTACCGGCTCACCGAGATGGGCCTGGACCTGTGGCCCGTGCTCGTCGCGGTGCTCGGATGGGGTGACCGCTACCTGGCCGACCCGGAGGGCTCGCCGCTGAGCGTGGCGCACCGTGACTGCGGCGCCGAGGTCCGGGTCGCCTTGCGCTGCGGCGAGGGGCACGAGATCACCGGGGCGCGGGACGTGCTGCCCCGCCCGGGTCCGGGCGCCCGTCGCCGTACGCCCTGAACCGGCTCTGACAGATGATGTCGATGTTGTTGCTCCGGCGTTACATCGGGCGCGGGTGCGAATCCGGGCAAAGTCATGTCTTGCTTACGATCTTAAATATGTGAATACTTTGGGCACCCGGGCGGTTTCCCCAGGTCGCCCGGGTTGTCCTCGGGCGCGCCCCCATGACAGCGCCCGTTCACCCCCATTCGGAGGTTGTTACATGCGACCCACGAGGTCCACGCTCCGCCGCGCCGCCGCAGTCGCCGTCGCCGGCACCCTGGTCACCGGCTCGCTGCTCGGCGCACCCGCGCAGGCCGCCCCCACGGCCCTCTCGCCGGACGCCGCCGCCACCCTCGTCGAGAAGCTCGGTGCCCGCGCGGCCGGCACGTACGCCGACGCCAGCGGCAAGATGGTCGTCACGGTGACCGACACCGCGACCGCCCGCCAGGTGCGCGCCGCCGGTGCCATCCCGAAGATCGTGGCGCGCGGCGCGGACAAGCTCAACGCCGCCACCAGCGAGCTGGAGCGCTCCGCCAAGATCCCCGGCACCGCCTGGTGGACCGACCCGGCCACGAACCAGGTCGTCGTCTCCGTCGACAGCACCGTCACCGGCGCCAAGCTGGAGCGGGTCAAGGCCGCCGCCGCCCGTCACAACGGCGCGATCCGCATCGAGGCCGAGGCCGGCACGCTCAGCACCCGGATCTCCGGCGGCCAGGCCATCTACGCCGGCGGCGGGGGCCGTTGCTCGCTCGGGTTCAACGTCCGCAGCGGCTCGACCTACTACTTCCTCACCGCGGGTCACTGCACCAACATCTCGTCGAGCTGGTACAGCAACTCCGCGCAGACCAGCCTGCTCGGCACCCGGACCGGCACCAGCTTCCCGGGCAACGACTACGGCATCGTCCGGCACAACAACTCGGCCAACGCGGCCGGCAACGTGTCGCTCTACAACGGCAGCTTCCAGGACATCACCTCGGCCGGCAACGCGTACGTCGGCCAGTCCGTCCGCCGTTCCGGCAGCACCACCGGCCTGCGCAGCGGCAGCGTCACCGCCCTCAACGCGACCGTGAACTACGCCGAGGGCAGCGTCTCCGGCCTCATCCGCACCAACGTCTGCGCCGAGCCGGGCGACAGCGGCGGCTCGCTGTTCGCCGGCACCGTCGCGCTCGGCCTCACCTCCGGTGGTAGCGGCAACTGCCGCACCGGTGGCACCACCTACTTCCAGCCGGTCACCGAGGCCCTCAGCCGCTACGGCGTGAGCGTCTTCTGATCCACGCACCGCTGTGAACGGGCCGCCGGGTGACCGGCGGCCCGTTCCGCGTACCCGTCTCAGGTGCCTGCCCCGAGGCGGCCCGGACCGACCGGCGGGCCGTCCGGGCGGGGCGGGTCCGACGGCCGGACCGTCCAGTGCCGGTGGGCCCGCCGCGCCGACAGCACCGCCGCCAGCGGCCAGAGCGTCACCGCGAGCGCCGCCACCCGCTCGGCCAGCCCGGTCCGGGAGCCGCCCGTCACCTCCGCCACCGACCAGCCGAACAACGCCAGCAGCACGGCCGTCACGGCCAGCGCCACCGGCCGGCGGAACGCCCACGGCGGCCGGCCCGCCGGGGAGGCGGCCACCTCGCGCGGCACCCTGCGGGGCAGCCGCAGCGCTGACCCGGCCGGCCAGAGCGCCAGCGCGAGCACCGCCACGGTGGCCACCACCCCGTGCGCCGGGGAACCGCCCACCTGCGGCCGGGGGAACGCGATGAGCGCGACGGTGGACACCCCGCCGACCGCCAGCAGGAAGCGGCTGGGCAGCCCGGCGGCGTGCAGCGCGGCGGCGGTGGCGCAGTAGCAGCAGCCGAGCAGCACCAGCGCGCCGCCCATCAGCCACGGATCGGTGGCGCCCTCACCGGCCAGCTCGCTGATCGTGTCCCGCACCGGGTCGTACCCCGGCCCCTGGCGGGCGCCCGCCACCGTCCAGCCCGCGACCAGCAGCGCGGGCGCGGCGGCCGCGGTGACGACGGCCCAGCTCGGTACGGCACGCACCCGGCCACGGTAGACCGCCGGACCCGGCTCGCACGGCGCTTTCGCCACCGTCGGGGCGGACCGGCTCGACGGGTGCCCGGGAGCGGGCCCGCCCGCCCTGACAGAATGCGGGGGAGCAGTGAGTGGACCAGATTGAGGAGACGCCAGCCGTGATCCGTACCCACAATGCCGGAAGCCTGCGCGCCGCGGACGCCGGCTCGACGGTGACGCTCGCCGGGTGGGTGGCCCGCCGGCGCGACCACGGCGGTGTCATCTTCGTCGACCTGCGCGACGCCTCCGGCGTCGTGCAGGTGGTGTTCCGCGAGGAGGACGCGCACGCGCTGCGTAACGAGTTCTGCGTCAAGGTCACCGGCGAGGTGACCCGCCGCCCGGAGGGCAACGAGAACCCGGACCTGCCCACCGGCGAGGTCGAGGTGACCGCGTCCGAGCTGGAGGTGCTCTCCGAGGCCGCGCCGCTGCCGCTGCCGGTGGACGACCAGATCGAGGCCGGCGACGACATCCGGCTCAAGTACCGCTACCTGGACCTGCGCCGGGGCGGCCCGGCCAAGGCCATGCGGCTGCGCTCGCGGGCCAACCAGATCGCCCGCGGCGTGCTGCACGAGCGGGACTTCCTGGAGATCGAGACGCCGACGCTGACCCGCTCCACCCCGGAGGGCGCCCGCGACTTCCTGGTGCCGGTGCGGCTGCAGCCGGGCAGCTGGTACGCGCTGCCGCAGTCGCCGCAGCTGTTCAAGCAGCTGCTGATGGTCGGCGGCATGGAGCGGTACTACCAGATCGCCCGCTGCTACCGCGACGAGGACTTCCGCGCCGACCGGCAGCCGGAGTTCACCCAGCTCGACATCGAGATGTCGTTCGTCACCGAGGACGACGTGATCGACCTCGGCGAGGCGATCGTCTCGGCGCTGTGGAAGGACCTCGCCGGCTACGAGATCGCCCGGCCGATCCCGCGCATCACCTGGCACGACGCCATGTCCCGCTACGGCTCCGACAAGCCGGACCTGCGCTACGGCGTGGAGCTGACCGAGCTGACCGACTACCTGCGCGGCACCGAGTTCCGGGTGTTCGCCGGCGCGATCGACGCGGGCGGCTACGTCGGCGCGGTGGTCATGCCCGGCGGCGCGTCGCAGACCCGCAAGGAGCTGGACGGCTGGCAGGACTGGGCCAAGGCGCGCGGCGCGCGCGGCCTGGCGTACGTGGTGCTGGACGCCGAGACCGGCGAGGCGCGCGGCCCGGTGGCGAAGAACCTGTCCGAGGCGCACCTGTCCGGCCTGGCCGACGCGGTCGGCGCGAAGCCCGGCGACGCGGTCTTCTTCGCCGCGAGCACGAACACCCGCGAGGCGCAGGAACTGCTCGGCGCGGCCCGGATCGAGATCGCCAAGCGGGCGAACCTGATCGACGAGAGCGCCTGGGCGTTCTGCTGGGTGGTCGACGCGCCGATGTTCGAGCGCACTGACGAGGGCGGCTGGACCGCCGTGCACCACCCGTTCACCTCGCCGAACGCCGAGTGGGTGGACCGGTTCGAGGAGGCACCGGACCGGGCGCTGGCATACGCGTACGACATCGTCTGCAACGGCAACGAGATCGGCGGCGGCTCGATCCGTATCCACCGCGGCGACGTGCAGCAGCGGGTGTTCGACCTGCTCGGCATCACCGCCGACGAGGCGCAGGACAAGTTCGGCTTCCTGCTGGAGGCGTTCAAGTACGGCGCCCCGCCGCACGGCGGCATCGCGTTCGGCTGGGACCGGGTCTGCATGCTGCTGGCCGGCGCGGACTCGATCCGCGAGGTCATCGCGTTCCCGAAGACCCGGGGCGGCTTCGACCCGCTGACCGGCGCGCCCACCCCGATCACCGGGCAGCAGCGCGCCGAGGCCGGCATCGACGCCAAGCCGAAGGCGCCGGGCGGCCCGCACGCCGGCACCGCCGGCCCGGCCGCGCCGGTGGCCGACCCCACCTGATCCTCGCCTCGTCGAAGGGCCCGCGTCATGATGACGCGGGCCTTTTCGATCTTCAGGGGGACTGATGCGTCTGCTCGTGGTGGGAGCCAGCGGGTTCCTCGGCGCCGAGGTGTGCCGGCAGGCGGTCGCCGCCGGGCACCGGGTGGCCGGCACGTACCACTCCACCGCCGTGGCGGTGGCCGGCGTCGCGCCGCACCGGCTCGACGTGACCGACCGCGCCGCCGTGCGTGAGCTGCTGACCCGGGTACGCCCCGACGCGGTCGTCGCCACCCCCTACCGGTACGACGACTGGGCGGTCACGGCGGACGGGGCGGCCCACATCGCGGTCGCCGCCGCCGAGGTGGGCGCCCGGCTGGTGCACCTGTCCAGCGACGCGCTGCACGCCGGGCGCCCGAAGCCGTACGCGGACGAGGACGTGCCCACGCCGCTGCACCCGTACGGGGCGGCGAAGGCGGCGGCGGAGACGGCGGTGCGGGCGGTGGATCCGGGCGCGGTGCTGGTGCGGACGTCGCTGATCGTGGGGGAGGGCAGCAAGCAGATCCAGCTCTGCCGGGACGCGCTGGCCGGCCGGGCCACGTTGTTCACCGACGAGCTGCGCTGCCCGGTGCACGTCGCCGACCTCGCCGCCGCGGTGCTGGAGCTGGTGCCGGGCGGCTACGCCGGGCTGCTGAACGTGGCCGGGCCGGACGCGGTGAGCCGCGCCGAGATGGGGCTGCTGGTGGCCCGGCACGACGGGGTGGACGCGGGCGGGCTGCGGACGACCACGATCGCCGCCGCCGGACTGCACCGCCCGGGCGAGGTGGTGCTGGACTCCAGCCGTGCCGCGGGGCTGCTGCGGACCCGGCTGCGCGGGATCACCGAGCTGTACGGCTAGTTGCACAGATTCTTTGCAAGCATCTTGTGCATGGAAAGTGTGCACAGATATTGTGCATCTCATGGAGGAGAAGAAGCGGCCCGAGGAACGCGCCGTACGCATCGACCACCGTCAGGTTCGCGCGCTGGCCCAGCCGCTGCGCATGCGGCTGATCGGGGCGCTGCGCGTGGCAGGCCCGTCCACCGCCACCGCCCTGGCCGAGATGCTCGGCACCAACAGCGGCGCGACCAGCTACCACCTGCGCCAGCTCGCCGAGGTCGGTCTCGTGGTCGAGGACCCCAACATCGGCACCGGCCGGCAGCGCTACTGGCGGGCCGCGCACGACGTCACCAACTGGGAGTCGAGCGACTTCGACGACGACCCCGACTCGCGGGCCGCGATCGAGTGGCTGGAGGCCGACTACGTCCGCTTCTTCGCCGGGCACGCCGAACGCTGGTTCGCCCAGCGGCACCAGTGGGGACCGGCCTGGCGCGACGCGTTCGGCATGGGCGACTTCTTCATGCGGATCCCGGTCTCCCGGCTCGAAGCGATCAAGGAGGAGGTCTTCGCGCTCTTCGAGCGGCACCGCGACGAGACCGACCCCGACGATCCCGACGCCGAGACGGTCCAGCTCTACCTCGCCGCCCTCCCGATGGACGCGGCGTTCCCGCGGCCCGCCCCGCCGTCCACCGAGGAGAAGCCGTGACCGCGCTGTCCGTACGCCAGATCCGGTCCCGCTACCTCACGCTGTACGGCCTGCGCTGGCTGCCCAGCGGCCTGCTCATGCCGGTGATGATCCTGCTGATGCAGGAACGCGGGCTCACGCTGTCGCAGATCGGCCTGGTCGCCACCGCGCAGGGCCTCGTCGTGCTGGCGCTGGAGCTGCCCACCGGCGGCTTCGCCGACGCGCTCGGCCGCAAGCCGGTGCTGGTCGTCGCCTGGGTGCTCGGCCTGGGTTCGCTGGCGCTGATGGCGGTCGCCGACTCGTTCTGGATGTTCTTCCTGGTCTGGGCGTTGCAGGGCGTCTACCGGGCGCTCGACAGCGGCCCGATGGAATCCTGGTACGTCGACGCCACGCTCGCCGTCGACCCGAAGGCCGAATACGAGCGCGGCCTCGGCTGGGCCGGCACCGTGATCGGTGTCGCGATCGGCGCGGGCGCGCTGCTCAGCGGCGGCCTGGTCGCGCTCGGCCCGGTCGGCCCGGTCAGCGCGCTGGCCCTGCCGGTGATCGTCGCCGCCGTGCTCCAGGCCGTCTCCATCGTGGCGCTGCTGGCGCTGATGGCGGAGCGGCGGCCCGCGTCCGGCCCGGCCGCGCTGCGCGCCTCGGTGGTCGACGCGCCCCGGATGGTCGGGCAGGCCGTCGGGCTGCTGCGCCGCAACCGGGTGCTGGCGGCCCTGGTCGCCGTCGAGCTGTTCTGGGGCTTCGGCATGGTCACCTTCGAGTCGCTGCTCCCGGTACGCCTCGCCGACGTGCTCGGTGACCCGGACCGCGCGGCGGCGCTGCTCGGCCCCGCCGGCACGGCGGCCTGGCTCGCGAACGCCGCCGGTGCCGCGCTCACCCCGTTCCTGCTGCGCCGCCTCGGCGCCGCCCCGGCCGCCGCGCTGATGCGCATCCTGCAGGGCGTGACGGTGGTCGGCATGGGTCTGCTGGCCGGCCCGGTCGGCGTGCTCATCGCGTACCTGGCCTGCTACGCCGTGCACGGCGCGTCGAACCCGCTGCACATGGGACTGCTGCACCGGCAGGTCGACGGCCCGTACCGGACGAGCGTGCTCTCGCTGAACTCGATGGCCGCCCAGCCGGCCGGCGCGCTCGGCGCGGTGACGCTGACCGCGCTGGCCGACGCCACGAGCGTCAGCATCGCCATGGTCGTCGGCGCGGCGATGCTCGCCGTGGCCGCGCCGCTCTACCTGCCGGCCTGGCGCGCCGCCCGCCGCAACACGCAGGACGTCACCGTGGAACCGGAGTCGACGGTAGGCGGCCCCGGCCACGCCGGCCCGCCCCTCGACGCGGCCCCCGCGGTGGCCGCGCCCGCTCCCGCCGGCCGCGACTGAGCCGACCGGCCGGGTGGAACGTCATGGGTGTCTCGGACGTCGTTCGACACCCATGGCGTTCCATCCACGCCGTCGGGGCGTCGCGCGTCAGGCGAGCTCGACGAAGGTGCGGCGTTCGGCGGCGGTGAAGCCGAGCCGGCGGTACAGCCGGATCGCGCCCACGTTGTCCGGGTAGACGCCCAGCGCCACGGCGTCGTACCTGCCGAACAGGGCGCATGTCATCCCGGCGGTCAGCGCCGCACCCAGCCCTCGGCCGCGATGCTCCGGTGCGACAGTCAGCCCGGCCAGGAAGCCGATGTCGCCGCGGCTGCGATCGGCGCCGCAGGCGAGCAGGCGGTCACCGTCGCGGATGCCGTACCAGTCGACGATGCCCGGCTCGCCCGGCCGCGAGGTGGTGGCCGGGAACGCCTCCTCGATCAGCGCGGCCAGGGCGGGGTGGTCGGCCTCGGTGAGGCGTACCACCCGCTCCTGCTCCGGCTGGTGCGGCGGCGGGCCGGTGGCCCAGAGGAGATCCCACTCGGTCAGCCGGGCCACCGGCAGCCGCGCGGCCACCTCGTCCGGATCGGCGTGGGACAGGTTGACCGACTGGCCGGCCCGCAGCGTCCCGTCCGCCCGCTGGGCGGCGAACACGTCGAGCGCCGGGCCGGGGGCGCCGACCGCCCCGCCGGCCGACCAGCCACCCGGTGGCAGCAGCCATCCGACCGCGCCGTCGTGCCGCCATCCCCGTACGGCCACGCCGCGCCGGAGCGCGTGCCGGGCGTACGGGTGGTGGCCGGCCGCGGCGAGCAGCCCCTCCCGCTCGGTCAGCGACTCGTCGACCGTGATCATTCCGCCAGCGTACGACCATCCCCGCTGGTACCGAGGGCCGAGGCACCGCCTGTTCCACGGTGGAGATTGACGAACAGACCGATTGGGTACATCCGTCGCCGACCTGCTGGGAACCCCCACCGGAGGAACGACATGCTCGCCATTCTCGCGGCCATCGTGTTCGGCTTCGCGCTGCTGCTCGACTTCATGAACACCGACCTCGGCGCGCCCGATCTGTTCAGCACCACGACGCTCATGCTCATCGGCTTCCTGCTGCTCTCGCTCTACCTGGCCGGGGTCGGCTCCGGCCCGCGCGGCGGCGGTGGCGGCCGGTGGTACCGGGGCCGGCGGCCGGGTCGCGGCTGACCGGAAAAGACCACCCGGGTCGGGGCGGCGGCGCGATTCCGGCGTCGTCGGCCCGGCCCGGTACTGTCTTCGTGATGGAATCGGACGCCCTCTTCACCCTCGGCGAGCCGGCCGGCGCACCCGCGGGCGCGGGCGGCGCCGACGGCTTCACCGACACCCGGGCGGACTCGCCCCTGCCGGTGCGGATGCGGCCGGCCGGCATCGACGAGCTGGTCGGGCAGGAGCACCTGCTCGCGCCGGGGGCGCCGCTGCGCCAGCTGGTCGAGGGCGCGGCGCCGATGTCGGTGATCCTCTGGGGGCCGCCGGGCAGCGGCAAGACCACCATCGCGCACCTCGTGGCCCGGGCCACCGACCGGCGGTTCGTGGCGATGTCCGCGCTCACCGCGGGCGTCAAGGACGTCCGCGCCGTGATCGAGACCGCCCGCCGGCAGCGCCGGTCCGGCGGCCCGCCGACGGTGCTGTTCATCGACGAGGTGCACCGGTTCAGCAAGACCCAGCAGGACTCGCTTCTCGCCGCGGTCGAGGACCGCACTGTCACGCTGCTCGCGGCGACCACCGAGAACCCGTACTTCTCGGTCATCTCGCCCCTGCTGTCGCGCTGCGTGCTGCTCACCCTCCAGGCCCTCGACGACGACGATGTACGCGGCCTGCTGCGCCGCGCGGTGGCCGACGAGCGCGGGCTCGGCGGCGCGCTGGTCCTGGCCGAGGAGGCGGAGGACCACCTGGTCCGGCTCGCCGGGGGCGACGTGCGCAAGGCGCTCACCGCGCTGGAGGCGGCGGCTGCCACCGCGACCGCGCTCGGCACCGGCCGGATCGACCTCGCAGTGGCCGAACAGGCGGTCGACGTGGCGGCGGTGCGATACGACCGCGACGGCGACGCCCACTACGACGTGACGAGCGCGTTCATCAAGAGCATGCGCGGCTCGGACGTGGACGCGGCACTGCACTGGCTGGCCCGGATGGTGGTGGCCGGGGAGGACGCCCGGTTCATCGCCCGCCGGCTGGTGATCTTCGCGAGTGAGGACGTGGGAATGGCCGATCCCACCGCGCTGACCGTGGCCACCGCGGCCGCCCACGCGGTCGAGTACGTGGGCCTGCCGGAGGCACAGCTGAACCTGGCCCAGGCGGTCATCCACCTGGCCACCGCGCCGAAGTCGAACTCGGCCACGACAGCGATCGGCGCCGCCGTCGCCGACGTACGCGCGGGTCGTGGCGGCGCGGTGCCGCGCGGGCTGCGCGACGCCCACTACTCCGGCGCGCGGGGCCTCGGCCACGGCGCCGGCTACCGCTACCCGCACGACGACCACCGGGGGGTGGTCACCCAGCAGTACGCTCCGGACGACCTCGTCGGAACCGACTACTACCAGCCCAGCGGGCACGGCGCGGAGCGGGCGGTGGCCACCCGGCTGCCGCTGTTGCGCCGGATCGTGCGCGGGCTGCCGGCTCCGGCGACCCGGGCGGAGGCCGGCGCCCCGGCCGCCGCGAACGGGGCCCGGGTGGGGGGCGGCGAGCAGTCCAGCGGGGCGAGTGAGGGCGGCAGCGACGCCGCCGAGGGGGGTCAGTAGTGATGGCGCGTGGTCCGGAGCGGCCGGCGGACGGCCCCGACGAGCGGCGCGACCCGCGCGGCAAGGGCCGCCGGTGGGGACGCGGCCGGGCCGAGCCCGAGCTGGACCCGACTGTCGTCGGCGAGGAACTCGGCTGGATCGACGACCTGCGCACCGCCAAGCAGCAGGGCGGCGAACTCGGACCGGACGGGGGCGTGCCCGCGCCGCGGCCCGACGCCGACCCGTCCTGGCCGGACGGCGAGCCGTCCCGGCCACCCCGCCCGGCCGCCGCACCGGGGCCGGGCCCCGGCATGCCACCCGGCGGCCGACAGGCTCCGCGGCCCCCGGCACCGGGCTCCCCGCCGCCCTCGACCGGTCAGCCGGTTCCGCCACCCTCGCCCGCCGGCCGGCCCGGTACTCCGCCGGCCGGCGCGCCCCAGACTCCCGGCCGGGCCGTTCCGCCCCCGGCTGCCGCACCGCAGACTCCCGGCCGGGCCGTTCCGCCGCCCGCCGCGCCGCACACGCCCGGCCGGCCCCATCCGGGCGGGCCCGCTCCGGTCGGCCGAACCGACCCGACGCTGCCGCCCGTGACCGGCCGTCCGGGTCCGGCTGCGCCCCCGGCCGCCGGCCGTCCCGGGGGACCGGTCACCGGACGACCCGGTACCGACCTGCCCCCGGCCCCCGGTCGACCGGGCATGGACACGCCTCCGCCGCCGGGACGGTCCGGCGTGGACACCGCCCCGCCGTCCGGCCGCCCCGGCGTGGACATGCCCCCGGCCCCCGGGCGTCCGGCCGCGGACACGCCGCCGGGGGCCCGCCCACCGGTCGTGGACGCGCCCTCCGGCGGTGGCCGTCCCGGCCCGGAGGCGCCGCCCGGTGGTGGCCGGCCCGGTCCGCGTCCGCCGGTCATGCGCCGCCCCGACACGCCCGGTCCGGCCGCGCCGCCGGTGCGCCCCGGCGGTCCCGAGACCGGTGCCCCGCGCCGGCCCGGTGACGGCCCCTGGCCGGGCGGCCCCGAAGCCGGTGCCCCGCGCCGCCCCGTCGACGGTCCGTGGCCCGGCGTGCCCGAGGCGCCCCGTCCGGCCGACGCGCCGTACCGCCGCCGCGTGGACGGACCCACCGGCCAGCAGCCGCCCGTCGCCGGCACCCGCGTCCCGCCCGCTGCGCCGCCGCCCGGCCGGGCACCAGCCGCCCCGGGCCGCCCGCCCGCCGACGGCGACAGCCGCGTACCGCCGACGCCCCGCGGCCGGCACGGAGCCGGGCCCGAGGTCCCGCACCAGGCCGATCCGACGATCCCGCCGCCGTCCGGCGGCCGCCGGGCCCGGCCGGACGACACCGCCGGCATCCAGCCGGTCTCCGGTGGTGCCCGCCGGGCGCGCGCCGAGGACGCCGACGCCGTCCAGCCCGTTCCGGGGGGGACGCCGAGCGCGCCCCGATGACGTGGCACCCGGCACCCATCCGGTCTCGGGGGCGGGCCGCCGGGCCCGTACCGACGACGTTCCGCCCGGTACCCGGCCGGTCTCCGGTGCAGGCCGCCGGGCCCGTGCCGACGACGTTCCGCCCGGTACCCGGCCGGTCTCCGGTGCAGGCCGTCGCGCCGCGCCGGAAGGCGTCGTACCCGGCGGGCCGGCCGGACGAGCCGTTCCGGACGCCGCCCCGGTCTCCGGTGGCGGGCGACGCGCCCGGCACGACGAGCCCACCGGCGGCCACCACGTGCCCGCCCCTGGCGGCGGATCCGCAGCCGTGCCCGCTCCGGGCACCGGCCGGCGGGCCGCCCCGGACCGCTCCCCGGTCGTACCGCGCAGCGGAAACGCGCCGGACCTGCCGGGCGCGCCCGTCTCCGGCAGCCCGGCGACCGGCCCGACCCCGCCCGCCGGCCGCCGCGGCGCGCCCGCCGGCCGCGGTGCCGCGCCCGACGGCCGCCGGACCGCGCCCGACGAGCCGGGCGGTACCGGCGTCGGCGCCGAGACACCCGGTCGCCGGGCCGCCCGTGACGACGCCGGTGAGCCGCGGCCGCAACGGCCCGACCGGCCCGCCGACTGGCTGCGGCAGGCGGGTCGCACGCCACACACCGACCCCGCCATGCCGGTCACCCGCCGCCCGGCCGGCCCTCCGGCCGACCAGCCGTCCGGCCGTTCCGAAGCGCCCGCCGGCCGGGCCGGCGTCGCCGTCCCGCCGGTGCGTCCCGAGCCGGGTACGCCGTCCCGGCGGCCCGGACCGCCCGGCCCCGATGTGCCGGCGCGCGCCGAACCGGCGGTCCGCCCCGACCAGCCCGGCCCGGTCGTGCCCCCGGCCCGGCCTCAGCCGTCCGACCCGTCGCCCGGTAGGCCCGGCCCGGCCCGCGGCGCGGCCCGCCCCGGTGTCGCGCCCACTCCCGGCCCGCGCGGCGACGTCGAGCGCACGGGTGGGATCCCGGCGGGCGGTGGCCGTCCCGGTGGTGCCCCCGCGGGTCCGGCCGGTCCCGGTCCGCGTGGTGACGTCGATCGCACGGGGGGGATTCCGGCCGGTGCCGGCCGCCCCGGAGCCGGTCCGGCTGGACCCGGAGCCGGTCCGGCTGGACCCGGTGGCGACGGACGCGGGGTGGCACGCCCCGACGACACCCGGCCCGGTGCCGGGCCTCGTCCGCCGGTGGCCCCCGGTGCCAGAGGGCCGGCAGGCGACGGCCCGGTGCCGCCCGGTGCCCCGGTGACCGCCCGCGCGGCAGCCGGCGTGGCCCGCCCGGTCGCGCCGGACGAGCGGACCACCGGACGGGCGACGCCACCCGGAGCGGAGCCGGACCGGAGGACCGGACCGGGCAACGCGGCGACACCGGCGGCGGCCCGGGCGGCTGTGGTCGTACCCCCGGGGGAGCCCGCGGGGCCACGGCCCGCTGCGGGCGGCGCGCCGCGGCCCGGCGGTCCCGGACCGGACGACAGCGGCGCGGAGGCCGGTGGTCTACGCGGCGCCCGGTCGGAGTTGCGCCGGCAGATGCGCGAACGCAGCCGGCTGCGGCTGGGCATCCTCGCCCTGGTCAGCCTCGTGCTGCTCGGTGCGGTGCCGCTCTACTTCGGGATGCGTACGCTCAGCCGCGACCCGGTCTTCGACACCCTCGACGCCCTCGCCGTGCCCGCCTGGGCACAGAGCAACACGGTCGACAACGTCAGCGGCAGCCGCTGGTGCCTCCAGGACTGCCGCCTGCGTGAACGCTCCGTCGAGTCGGAGCAGGGGTGGAAGGAGACCGTCGCGGTCTACGAGGAGGCGCTGGCCGGGGACGGGTGGCGGCGCTGGAAGGTCGACCGTTGCCCGGACGAGAAGGTCCCTGGCAGCTACACCTGCTGGCGCCGGGACGAACTCACGCTCGACCTGTGGGTGCGCGACCGCACCTGCACGCCCCCGCCGGTGGACGGGGCGCCCGCGCCGACCGCGCCGCCCGCGCCCGCAGCGGCGGAGTGCACCGGCTCGTTGGTGTCGGTGAAGGTGCGCAACGCTATCGACGACGAGCGCACCGGACCGACGCCGACCACCGATCCGTCACTCACCGGTGAGGATCCGTACCCGACCCTGACCGACGACCCGCTGGGCGAGGCGACCCCCTCACCGTCGTGAGCCGACTTTCATCACGGACGGTAGGGTCTGGGGCTGGCACGCCCGTCCGTGCCCGGTGACCGGGTCGGCGTGGCGCGAAGTGGGTAGGTACGGTCGCGCGTTCCGGGGCGTCGGGTTCCGGGACACTGCTTGAGGAGGACTTTCGCGTGAGTGGTGGAGAGATCGCTGCGCTGATCGCGGCCGGCGCGTTCCTGATGCTGGTGCTCGTGCTGGCGGTGCCGATCCTGCGGCTGCGGCACACCGTGGACGCGACGACCCGCATGATCACCGACGTGAACGAGCGCACCGCGCCGCTGCTCGGTGACGTGAACACCACTGTGAAGAACGTCAACGTGGCGCTGGAGCAGGTGCAGACCTCGCTGGACGGGGTGAACCTCCAGCTCGCCAAGGTGGACACCATGACCAGCCACGCGCAGAACGTCACCGCGAACGTGGCGAACCTGGCCACCGTGGTCTCCGCCGCCGCCGCGAACCCGCTGGTCAAGGTGGCCGCGTTCGGGTACGGCGTGCGCCGGGCCGCCTCCGCCCGCCGGCACGCCGAGACCGAGCGCGAGGTGCGCGACACGATCAAGCAGCAGCGTCGCGCCGCCAAGCGCGGCAACCGCTGACCCCGGCCGGCGTACGCGGGAAGGATGAGAACATGAGGCGGTTGTTCTGGCTGGGCATCGGGCTGGCCGTGGGCGTCCTGGTGGTGCGCAAGGCCACCCGGACGGCGCAGGCGTACACCCCGGCCGGCATCGCCAGCGGGCTGTCCGAGTCCGCCGGTGGTCTGGTCGAGTCGCTCCGGGCGTTCGTGGACGACGTCCGGGTCGGCATGGCCGAGCGTGAGCAGGAGATCCACGAGGCCTTCGCCCGCGGCGAGGTGTACGACGACCAGTTCGCCGAGCTGCGGGAGGACCCGCGTATCGGTGACCGAGAGATTTTCCCGGAGGACCACCAGCGATGAAGACGGCGGAGATCAAGCGGCGGTTCCTCGCCCACTTCGAGGCGAACGGGCACACCGTGGTTCCGTCCGCTCCGCTGCCCGCCATCAGCGACCCGAACCTGCTGTTCATCAACGCGGGCATGGTGCAGTTCGTGCCCTACTTCCTGGGCCAGCAGACCCCGCCGTACGCGCGGGCGACGAGCGTGCAGAAGTGCATCCGGACGCCGGACATCGACGAGGTCGGCAAGACCAGCCGGCACGGCACGTTCTTCCAGATGAACGGCAACTTCTCCTTCGGTGACTACTTCAAGTCCGGGGCGATCCCGCTCGCCTGGGACCTGGCCACGAAGCCGGTCGAGGCGGGCGGCTTCGGGCTGGACCCGGAGCGGATCTGGGCCACCGTCTACCTGGACGACGACGAGGCGTACGACATCTGGCGGGCCACCGGCGTGCCGGCCGAGCGGATCGTGCGCCGCGGCAAGGCCGACAACTTCTGGTCGATGGGCATCCCCGGCCCGTGCGGCCCGTGCTCCGAGCTGTACTACGACCGCGGCCCGGCCTACGGCCGCGAGGGCGGCCCGGAGGTCGACGAGGACCGCTACCTGGAGTTCTGGAACCTCGTCTTCATGCAGTTCGAGCGCGGTCCGGGCGTCGGCAAGGAGGACTTCCCGATCCTCGGTGACCTGCCGGCGAAGAACATCGACACCGGCATGGGCCTGGAGCGGATGGCCTCGCTGCTGCAGGGCGTGGACAACCTCTACGAGATCGACGAGGTCAAGCCGATCCTCGACAGGGCCGCCGAGCTGACCGGCAAGCGCTACGGCGTGCACTCCGGTCACGCGGCCAACGAGTCGCACCCGGACGACGTACGGCTGCGGGTGATCGCCGACCACGTGCGTACCTCGCTGATGCTCATCGGCGACGGGGTGACCCCGTCGAACGAGGGCCGGGGCTACGTGCTGCGGCGGATCATGCGCCGGGCGATCCGGGCGGTGCGGCTGCTGGGCTACCAGGACCGGGCGCTGCCCGAGCTGCTGCCGGTGGCCCGCGACTGCATGGCGCCGTCGTACCCGGAGCTGGCCGAGGACTTCGGCCGGATCTCCCAGTACGCGTACGCCGAGGAGGACGCGTTCCTGGCCACGCTGCGCGCCGGCACCACGATCCTGGACACCGCCATCGCCGAGACCAAGTCGGCCGGCAAGGCGGCGCTCTCCGGCGACAAGGCGTTCCAGCTGCACGACACGTACGGCTTCCCGATCGACCTGACCCTGGAGATCGCCGCCGAGCAGGGGTTGCAGGTCGACGCGGAGGGCTTCCGCCGGCTGATGGCCGACCAGCGCAGCCGGGCCAAGGCCGACGCGCAGGCGCGCAAGACCGGGCACACCGACGTGTCGGCGTACCGGTCGGTGCTCGACGGCGGCGGTCCGGTGGAGTTCACCGGCTACACCGAGCTGAGCCGGGAGTCGCGGGTACGCGCGCTGCTGTCCGGCGGCGCCGCGGTCTCGGCGGCGGTCGAGGGTGACACGATCGAGCTGGTGCTCGACACCACCCCGTTCTACGCCGAGGGTGGTGGCCAGCAGCCCGACCAGGGGCTCATCACTGTGGGCGGCGGCCAGGTCGAGGTCTTCGACGTGCAGCAGCCGGTGCCCGGCCTGATCGTGCACCGGGCCAAGGTGGTGCGCGGCGAGGTGCGTTCCGGGGAGACCGGGTACGCCGAGATCGACGTGTCCCGCCGCCGGGCGATCTCCCGCTCGCACACCGCCACGCACCTGGTGCACCAGACGATGCGCAACTTCCTCGGTGAGTCGGCGACCCAGGCGGGTTCGCTGAACGCGCCGGGCCGGCTGCGGTTCGACTTCAACACCCCGACGGGTGTGGCGCCGAGCGTGCTGCACGACGTCGAGCAGCAGGTCAACGAGGTGCTGCTGGCCGACCTGGAGGTGCACGCGTTCGTCACCAGCCAGGAGGAGGCCCGGCGGATCGGGGCGATGGCCCTGTTCGGCGAGAAGTACGGCGAGCGGGTCCGGGTCGTCGAGGTCGGTGACTACGCCCGCGAGCTGTGCGGCGGCACGCACGTGGCCCGCTCCGCCCAGCTCGGCCTGGTGAAGATCCTCTCCGAGGCGTCGGTGGGTTCCGGCGTACGCCGGATCGAGGCGCTCGTCGGCATGGACGCGTTCGGCTTCCTGGCCCGTGAGCACCTGCTGGTGTCCCGGCTGGCCGAGCTGTTCCGGGTGCCGGGGGAGCAGGTCGCCGACCGGGTGGAGCAGACGGTCACCCAGCTGCGCGACGCGGAGAAGGAGCTGGAGAAGCTGCGCGCCCAGCTCGTGCTCGGCGGGGCCGGCGCCCTGGCGGCGCAGGCGAAGGATGTGCGCGGCGTCGCGTACGTCGGCACCGAGGCGCCGGAGGGCGCGGCGGCGAACGACGTGCGGACCCTCGCTCAGGAGATCCGGGGCCGGATCGACGCGGCCCGCCCGGCTGTGATCGCGGTGGCCGCCCGGGCCAACGGCAAGGCGTCGCTCGTGGTGGCCGTCAACCAGGCCGCCCGGGGGCGGAACCTGAGCGCGAAGGACCTGGTCAAGGCGGCGTTCTCCGGCCGGGGCGGCGGTAGCGACGACCTGGCCCAGGGCGGCGGCCTGCCCGCGACGGAGGCGCCGAACCTGCTGGTCACCGTCGAGCGGGCGGTCGCCGACGCGGCATGAGCGAACGCACCGAGCGGAGCGAGGGCCGTGAGGGCATGCCCGGCCGGCACGGCATGAGCGAACGCACCGAGCGGAGCGAGGGCCGTGAGGGCATGCCCAGCCGGCACGGCATGAGTGCACGGATGTACGCCAGGGCGGACCACCCGGTCCGCCCTGGCCCGTACCGGCGGGGAGGTGTCCGCCCGTGAGTGAGGTGTCCCGTGGCGTCCGGCTGGGTGTCGACGTCGGCCAGGTCCGGGTGGGGGTGGCGCGCTGTGATCCGCACGGCATCCTCGCCACGCCCCTGGTGACGCTGGCCCGTGATCTGACCGCGGAACCGGACGCGGTGCCCGCCGACATGGCCGAGCTGGTCCGGCTCGCCGCCGAGCACGAGGCGGTGGGGATCGTGGTCGGGCTGCCGGTCAATCTCGCCGGGAAGCACGGCCCCGCGGCGCTGAACGTATCAGCATATGCCAGCCGATTGGCTGATGTAATGAGGCCGATTCCGGTGACGCTGACGGACGAGAGGATGTCTACCGTCGTCGCGAGTCGTAGGCTGGCCGAACGGGGCGTCCGGGGAAAGCGCCAACGAGCGGTGGTCGACCAGGCCGCCGCGGTGGAGATTCTGCAGAGCTGGCTGGACGCACAGCGGAGGCGGACGCAATGATCGACGATCTTGATCTGGGGTTCGACGAGCCGGACAGGGGGGAGAAGGGCCGGCACCGGCGCGGCGCGGTGCGCCGTCGCCAGGGCAAGTCCGGCGGCGGCCGGGGCAAGACCCTTCTCGCACTCGCTCTCGCGCTGGTCCTGCTGGGCGGCATCGGCGGCGGCGCGTTCTACGGCTTCGACCGGGTCCAGAACTACTTCGTCACACCCGACTACGACGGCTCCGGCACCGGCGAGGTGACCGTCGAGATCAAGCAGGGCGCGCTGATCGCCGACATGGCCGACGCGCTCGTCGCGGCCGACGTGGTGAAGAGCACCAAGGCGTTCATCGAGGCCGCCGAGGAGAACTCGCGCAGCAAGAACATCCAGCCCGGCACGTACAAGATGCGCAAGCAGATGAGCGGTGACGCGGCGGTCGTGGCCCTGCTGGACCTCAAGAACAAGATCGTCAACGGGATCACCATTCCCGAGGGCCTCACCGCGAAGACGGTCTACAAGCGGCTCTCCGAGAAGACCGACATCCCGGTCAAGGACTTCGAGGCCGCGGCGAAGGATCCGGAGGCGCTCGGCGTACCGG
Source organism: Micromonospora aurantiaca ATCC 27029 (assembly GCF_000145235.1). Taxonomy (NCBI): domain Bacteria; kingdom Bacillati; phylum Actinomycetota; class Actinomycetes; order Micromonosporales; family Micromonosporaceae; genus Micromonospora; species Micromonospora aurantiaca (nom. illeg.). The sequence goes on from NC_014391.1 coordinate 2,466,667, forward strand.
ACTGGTGGTTCAAGCGTTCCGACGGCAAGAAGGTCAACCCGTCGATCGAGGGCTTCCTGTTCCCGGACACCTACGAGATCCCACCGAAGGCCACCGCCGAGACGGTGCTCAAGCTGATGGTGGACAACTTCCTCACCGTCACCTCCGGCATGCAGTACGCGGAGAAGGTGCAGAAAGATCGCGGCGGCATCACCCCGTACGAGGCGCTGATCGTCGCCTCGCTCGCGCAGGCCGAGGCCGGCAACAAGGCCGACCTGGGCAAGGTCGCCCGGGTGGCCTACAACCGGGTCTACGGCGAGTTCCCCTGCAACTGCCTCGAGATGGACGTCACGGTCAACTACTACCTGGAGCTGACCGGGCAGAAGACCAAGGCGTCCAAGGACATGACTGCCGCCGAGCTGGACAACCCGAAGAACCCGTACAACCGCAAGCTGCGCGGGCTGGTCCCCTCGCCGATCAACAACCCCGGCAAGGAGGCGCTGGAAGGCGCGCTGAGCCCGCCGGACGGCAAGTGGCTCTACTTCGTGGCGATCAGCAGGGACGGCCGCTCCGCGTTCGCCGAGACCTACGCCGAGCAGAAGCGCAACGAGCAGAAGGCCAGGGAGGCCGGGATCATCTGATGGCCGATCCCCGCCGCGCCGCCGTGGTCGGCAGGCCGATCGCCCACTCGCTCTCCCCGGTGATCCACACCGCCGGGTACGCGGCGGCCGGGCTGACCGGCTGGTCGTACACCCGGATCGAAGCCGGCGCCGACGAGCTGCCCGGCCTGGTCGCGGGCCTCGGCCCCGAATGGGCCGGGCTGTCGGTGACCATGCCGGGCAAGGAGGTGGCGCTCGCGCTGGCCGACGAGGTCTCGCCGGCCGCCGCCGCCGTCGGCGCCGCCAACACGCTGGTACGCCGACAAGACGGCACTTGGTACGCGGACAACACCGACGTCACCGGCATGGTCGAGGTGCTCACCGGCGCCGGCTGCGTGGCCGGGGCGGTCGTCACCGTGCTCGGTGCGGGTGGCACCGCCCGGGCGGCCATCGCGGCGGCGGCCCGGATCGGGGCGGCCGAGGTGACTGTGGTGGCCCGCCGCCCGGAGGCGGTCGACGAGCTGCGCCCGGTCGCGGCGGCGGCCGGGGTGCCGCTCGCTGGCGCCGAGTGGGACGGCGCACCCTCCCACGCCCGCGCCGACCTGGTGATCTCCACAGTGCCCAAGGGCGTCGCCGACCCCCTGGCTGACAACTTCGACTGGCGGCCGGAGTCGGTCTTCTTCGACGTGGTCTACGACCCGTGGCCCACGCCGCTCGCGGCGGCGGCGCTCGCCGCCGGGTGCCGGGTGGTCTCCGGGCTGGACCTGCTGCTGGCCCAGGCGTTCGGCCAGTTCGAGCACTTCACCGGCGTCACCGCCCCACGCACCGCGATGCGCGCCGCGCTGCCGGTGTAAGGAAGGGCCCCTTCTTAACGCCTCCGGTAGAGGAAGGGTCCCCTGTTAACACCTCACCCGTCGGGCGGCGGACCAGCGTACGGAGGTGGCCTGTCCGGTTGGCGGGACGCGGCGGGCGGCGTACGCCGGTGACCACCGGGCGTGACAGACTGACCGTCGTGTTGCGCTGGCTGACTGCAGGTGAATCGCACGGACCCGCCCTCGTCGCGATGCTGGAGGGCGTACCCGCCGGCATCGAGGTGACCACCGGGGAGATCTCCGGCGAGCTGGCCCGGCGCCGGCTCGGCTACGGCCGGGGTGCCCGGATGTCGTTCGAGCAGGACGAGGTCGAGATCATCGGCGGGCTCCGGCACGGGGTGACGCTCGGCAGCCCGGTGGCGATCCGGGTCGGCAACTCCGAGTGGCCCAAGTGGCGCACAGTGATGGCCGCCGACCCGGTCGACCCGGAGGAGCTGGCGAGCCAGGCCCGCAACGCGCCGCTGACCCGTCCCCGCCCGGGTCATGCCGACCTGGCCGGCATGCAGAAGTACGGGCACACCGACGCCCGGCCGATCCTGGAGCGCGCCAGCGCCCGGGAGACCGCCGCCCGGGTCGCGGTGGGCACCGTCGCCAAGGCGCTCGTACGCCAGGCGCTCGGCGTCGAGATCGTCTCCCACGTGGTCGAGCTGGGCCCGGTGGCGGTCAAGCCGGGGCTGCGCCCCACGCCGGAGGACGCCGCGCGCATCGACGCCGACCCGCTGCGCTGCCTCGACGCCGAGGCAAGCGCCCGGATGGTCGCCGAGGTCGACGCCGCGAAGAAGGCCGCCGACACGCTCGGCGGCGTGGTCGAGGTGCTCGCGTACGGGGTGCCGCCGGGCCTGGGCAGCCACGTGCAGTGGGACCGCAAGCTCGACGCCCGCCTCGCGACCGCGCTCATGTCGATCCAGGCGATCAAGGGCGTGGAGATCGGCGACGGCTGGCAGCAGGCCCGCTCGCGCGGTTCGGAGGCGCACGACGAGATCGTGCCCACCGCCACCGGGGTGCGGCGGATCACCGACCGGGCCGGTGGCCTGGAGGGCGGCATCACCACGGGTGAGCCGCTTCGGGTGAAGGCGGCCATGAAGCCGATCTCGTCGCTGAACCGGGCGCTCGCCACCATCGACGTGACCACCGGCGAGCCGGCCACCGCGATCAACCAGCGCTCCGACGTGTGCGCGGTCCCGGCCGCTGCGGTGGTGGCCGAGGCGATGGTCGCGCTGGTGCTGGCCGAGGCGGCGGTGGAGAAGTTCGGCGGCGACTCGATTGCCGAGATGCGCCGCAACCTCAACGGTTACCTCGACAGCCTGGTGATCAAATGAGCACCCGGCCGGTCTGCGTGCTGGTCGGGGCGCCCGGCTCCGGCAAGACCACTGTCGGCACGGCGCTCGCCGAGGCGCTCGGCGTCGACTTCCGGGACACCGACGCCGACATCGAGAACCTCGCCGGCAAGCCCATCCCGGAGATCTTCGTGGACGAGGGCGAGGAGCACTTCCGTACCCTCGAACGGGCCGCCGTGGCGGCGGCGCTCGCGTCGCACGCGGGCGTGCTCGCGGTCGGCGGCGGCGCGGTCCTGGCCGAGGAGAACCGGGCCGCGCTGATCGGCCACACGGTGGTGCACCTGTCGGTGGAGCTGCCCGACGCGGTCAAGCGGGTCGGTCTGGGCGCCGGGCGGCCGCTGCTCGCGCTGAACCCGCGCGCCACGCTCAAGCACCTGATGGACCAGCGCCGCCCGCTCTACGCCGAGGTGGCGACCGCGACTGTGGTCACCGACGGCCGTACCCCGCAGGAGCTGGCCGCGGAGATCGCCGCCCTGCTCAAACCCTGACAACGCCCCGCCCCCGCCGTGTCCGGCTCTCTCGGTGGAACGCCGTGGGTGTCTCGCGGGCGTTGTGACACCCGTGGCGTTCCAGTCGGCGGGGATGCCGCGGATGAGTGGAACGCCGTGGGTGTCTCCCGAGCGTTGTGGCACCCGCGGCGTTCCAGTCGGCGTGGAGGACGCCGCTGGGTGGAACGCCATGGGCGGGTGAGAAGGCGCGCCGGTCAGGCGTTGGCCGCAGCGGCCCTGGCCGTCCGGCGTCCGGCGCGGCGGCGCCGGGCCGGTTCGGGCCGCCAGGTGGCGAGCAGCGCGAGCGCCAGCGCGATCTCGGCCAGGTCACCCAGGTAGTACATGAGCGTGGCCCCGGCCCGCAGCTCGGCGGCGGTGGCCGGCACGTCCACGAACAGCCCGGCGTAGAGCAACTGGGCGATGGTGGCGTGCGCGGCCACCCCGACCCCGATCACCACCAGCCGCACCGGTACGCGCGGGCGGTGCGGTCCCGGGTCCGGCCCGGCGATCGACCAGGCGAACAGGCAGCCGCTCAGCAGGAAGTGCAGGTTCACCAGCGTGTGCAGGGCCGGGCTGTCCAAGGTGGCCCGGTACAGCGGGGTGAGGTAGAGCAGCCAGAGCCCGCCCGCGGTGAGCAGCAGGCCGGTCACCGGGTGGCCGAGCACCCGCGCTACCGGATGCCGCAGCAGGTGGACCAGGGCCCGGCCGGTACGCCGGTCCAGCGTGCGCAGCAGCAGCGTGACCGGTGCGCCGAGCACCAGCGCCAGCGGCGCGAGCATGCCGATCAGCAGGTGCTGCCACATGTGCCCGACGAAGTCGCCGGCCGGCCACAGCAGCCCGGCCACCAGCAGCAGCGCGCCCAGACCGAAGCTCGCCGTGCGGGCGTGCGGCCAGCCCGGCCCGCCCGGGTCGCGCAGCCGCAGCGCGGCGGCCAGGTACGCCCAGGACATCGCCACCGGGATCAGCGCGGTCACCGGGAAGCCACCGTCGGCATGCCCGGCGTGGGCCACTGTCACCGGCGCTCCGGCGGGCAGAGGTCCACCGCGCGGGCCCGGCGCTGGATCGCCCAGCCCGCAGCGATCAGCACCACGCCGAGGGCGAGGAACCCGAGGTCCCACCAGAGCTGGTTCGGGCCGCCGCGGACGTGGTGGATGCCGAGCAGGTGGTGGTCGACGATGCCCTCGACCAGGTTGAACAGGCCCCAGCCGATCAGCGCCCAGCCCCACAGCATCGGCGAGCGCCACAGCCGGCCCCGCGAGTGGGTGACCCGGGAGTAGAGCAGGGCCAGACCGGTCAGCACCGCCACCCAGGTGACCACGTGGAACAGGCCGTCCCAGAGCGTGTTCATCTGCAACCCGGGCACGGTGTCCACCGGGTACTCACGCACGCCGATCCGGTCGCTGCCGGTGCTGCTGAGCATGTGGTGCCACTGGAGGACCTGGTGCAGGACGATGCCGTCGACGAAGCCGCCCAGCCCGACGCCGAGGATCGTGGCGGGCAGCCGGATGCTCGTCGCGGACTCCGGTCGGGTCGCGTGTGCCCTCGTCTCGCTCATTCCGGCCGCCCTACCCGCGGTGCGGCCGGTCAAACACCCAGGGAGTGGACAGTCGCCGCGCGGGGGCGGCGCGCTGGACTAGGCTGCCCGCGATGGACGAGGTGACCCGGATCCCGGTCGGCGGCGAGCGGCCGTACGACGTGCTCGTGGGACGTGACCTGCTGAACCCGCCGCCCCGGCTGCTGCCGGGCGCCGAGCGGGTGGCCTTCCTGCACGCGCCGCCGCTCAAGGCACTCGCCGACCGGCTCGCCGACGGTGTCCGCGAGGGCGGCGTGACGCCGCTGCTGATCGAGGTGCCGGACGCGGAGGCGGGCAAGCACGTCGACGTGGCGGCGGCCTGCTGGGACCGGCTCGGCGACGCCGGGTTCACCCGTACCGACGCGGTGGTCGGGGTGGGCGGCGGCGCGGTCACCGACCTGGCCGGGTTCGTCGCTGCCACCTGGCTGCGCGGCGTGCGCTGGGTGCCGGTCGCCACGTCGCTGCTCGGCATGGTCGACGCCGCAGTGGGCGGCAAGACCGGCATCAACACCGCCGCCGGCAAGAACCTGGTCGGCGCGTTCCACCCGCCGGCCGGCGTGCTGGCCGACCTGGCGACTCTGGACAGCCTGCCCCCGGCCGACCTGGCCGCCGGGATGGCCGAGGTGGTCAAGTGCGGTTTCATCGCCGACCCGGTCATCCTCGACCTGGTCGAGGACGACCCGGCCGCCGCGCTGGACCCGGCCGGGCCGGTGCTGCGGGAACTGGTCGAACGCGCGGTCCGCGTGAAGGCCGGCGTGGTCGCCGGGGACCTGCGCGAATCCGGGGTACGCGAGGTGCTCAACTACGGGCACACGCTGGCGCACGCGATCGAGAAGGTGGAGGGCTACCGCTGGCGGCACGGTCACGCGGTGGCGGTCGGCCTGGTGTACGCCGCCACGCTGGCCCGGCTCGCCGGCCGGCTCGACGCGGCCGACGCCGAGCGGCACCGCCGGGTGCTGGCCGCGCTCGACCTGCCCACCGGCTACCGGGCCGACGCCTGGCCGGAGCTGCTCGCCGCGATGCGGGTGGACAAGAAGGCCCGGGGCAGCCGGCTGCGGTTCGTGGTGCTCGACGGGCTCGCCCGCCCGGCGATCATGGAGGCGCTGCCGGACGACCTGCTCGCCGCCGCGTACGCGGAGATCAGCTCGTGAGGGTGTACGTGCTCAACGGGCCGAACCTGGGCCGGCTCGGCACCCGCCAGGTCGACGTGTACGGGGTGACCAGCTACGCCCAGCTCGTGGCCGACTGTGAACGGCACGGCCGGGAGCTGGGCCTGGACGTGGTGGTCCGGCAGACCGACGCCGAGCACGAGATGCTCGCCTGGCTGCACGAGGCGGCCGACGAGGCGGCGGCGGTGGTGCTGAACCCCGCGGCCTGGTCGCACTACTCGATCGCGGTCCGGGACGCCTGCGCCATGCTGCGCGGCCCCCTGGTCGAGGTGCACATCTCCAACATCCACGCCCGGGAGGAGTTCCGGCACCACTCGGTGGTCTCCGCGGTGGCCACCGGCGTGATCTGCGGCCTGGGCGTGGACGGCTACCGGCTGGCGCTGCACCACCTGGCCGCCCGGCTCGCCGCAGGAGCCTGAGCCGGTCCGTTCCGTGGCGCGAGTCCGATTCGACAGAGCGAGTAGACTTGGCCGGTCTGTCCGCCAATTGATGATCAAGGCAGGAAATGGCCACCACCAACGACCTGAAGAACGGCCTGGTACTCAACCTGGACGGCGAGCTGTGGGCCGTCGTCGAGTTCCAGCACGTCAAGCCCGGTAAGGGTGGTGCCTTCGTGCGCACCACGCTGAAGAACGTGCTGTCCGGCAAGGTGGTCGACAAGACCTTCAACGCGGGCACCAAGGTCGAGACCGCGACCGTGGACAAGCGCACCATGCAGTACCTGTACGCCGACGGCGAGGACTACGTCTTCATGGATCTGGAGACGTTCGACCAGATCACCGTCCCCGGCGGCACCGTCGGCGAGGCCGCCAACTACCTCCTCCCCGAGGCCGAGGCGACCGTCGCCACCCACGAGAGCGTGCCGCTGTACATCGAGCTGCCGACCTCGGTCGTGCTCGAGGTCACCTACACCGAGCCGGGCCTGCAGGGCGACCGCTCGACCGGCGGCAACAAGCCGGCCACCGTCGAGACCGGCGCGACCGTGCAGGTGCCGCTGTTCATCACCACCGGTGAGAAGATCAAGGTCGACACCCGCGACGGCCGTTACCTCGGCCGAGCCTGATGGCCGAGGGCCCCAAGCAGCAGATGCCGGCGCGCCGCAAGGCGCGCAAGCGGGCGCTGGACGTGCTCTTCGAGGCCGACCTGCGGGACCGCCCGCCGGTCGAGGTGCTCGCCGGTTACCTGGAACGGATCGAGCAGCCGCGCCCCGACCACCTCGGCTACGCGGTCGGGCTGGTCGAGGGCGTGGCGGCGCACCTCGACCGGATCGACGAGACGATCGCCAGCTACGCCGAGGGGTGGACGCTGGAGCGCATGCCGGTGGTCGACCGCAACCTGGCCCGGATCGCCGTGTACGAGCTGCTCTACGTCGACGAGATCGACGACGCGGTGGCGATCAGCGAGGCCGTGGAGCTGGCCCGGCAGATGTCGACCGACGACTCGCCCCGCTTCCTCAACGGCATCCTCGGCCGGATCGCCGAGTACGCCACGCGCTGACGCGCCGCAACGACGAAGGGCCCGTGCCGACCGGCACGGGCCCTTTCGTCGTACGGGGGATGTCAGGACGCGAAGAACGCCCGCGGGTCGGCGACCAGCACGCCGTGCTCGGTCAGCCGCTCGATCAGGCCCGACGGCGAGGCGTCGTAGACGATCGCGAGGGCGCGCAGGTCGTCGGCGCGGATCGAGAGCACCCGGCCGTTGTAGTCGCCGCGCTGCTGCTGGATGGCGCGCGCGTAGCGGGCCACGTACGCGAGGTCCTCGGAGGCCTCGTCGTAGAGCCGCTCCAGGTCCAGGACGATCTTGCTGGTGGGCTCGTGACGCACCCCGCTGCCGTCGGGCAGCAGCTCCGAGACGGGAACGCGGTAGAAGTCGGCCAGCTCCGCCAGGCGGGACACGGTGACGGCGCGGTCGCCGCGCTCGTACGAGCCGACCACCACGGCCTTCCACCGCCCGTTCGACTTCTCCTCCACCCCCTGCAGGGACAGGCCCTGCTGCTGGCGGATGGAGCGCAGGCGGGCGCCCAGCGACTTGGCGTATTCAGAGGGCATTCGGACACTCCCAGTGCTGTTCGGGTTCCCCGAGCTATCGCTACGGAGCGTGACGGTACGGGGATTGCGACATGTGGTCAAGTGTTGCCGTCCACCGGGTCCGGCACCCACGTGTGGCTTGTCCCCATTTCTCCGGGCTGACCAGCAGGTCAGGACCGGCGGCGGGCAGCCCGGTGACCGCTGGTAACGTGGCGTGAAGCCCCGGTCCGGGCCCCGCGCGGGCCTGCCGGAGCAGACCAGACGTCCTTTAACGACCCGTCCCGTGAGGCGGGGAAGGAGGTCCGCCGTGGCCTACCCACCGGCTGCCCACTCGTCGCCGCCGCGACAACCCTCGGTGAAGGTGATCCTCGCCGCAGCGGACGTGTCGCGGGTGGTCGACCGCATCGCCCACCAGATCCTGGAGAAGACCCAGGGCGCCGCCGACACCGTGCTGCTCGGCATCCCGACCCGGGGCGTGCCGCTCGCCCACCGCCTCGCGGCCCGGATCAGCACCTTCGAGGACGTCACAGTCCCGGTCGGCGTGCTCGACATCACGCTCTACCGCGACGACCTGCGCCGGCACGCCACCCGCGCGGTCGGCCCGACCGACCTGCCGCCCGGCGGGATCGACGGCAAGCGGGTGATCCTCGTCGACGACGTGCTGTTCTCCGGCCGCACCGTGCGGGCCGCGCTGGACGCGCTCAGCGACGTCGGCCGGCCGGCGTCCGTGCAGCTCGCGGTCCTCGTCGACCGCGGCCACCGCCAGCTGCCGATCCGCGCCGACTACGTCGGCAAGAACATCCCCACCGCCCTGGCCGAGAACGTCAAGGTCACCCTCGCCGAGACCGACGGCAGTGACGAGGTACGGCTGTACGGAGGCTCACTGTGAGCGCGAGGAGCGCAGCGAAGCGGAGCCCCGCAGTCGCGAACGAAAGGCGGCGACACGCATGATCCGGCACCTGCTCTCCGGCGCCGATCTGGACGCCGGCACCGCCACCCTGGTCCTGGACACCGCCGCGGAGATGGCGACGGTGGCCGGCCGCGAGGTCAAGAAGCTGCCCGCGCTGCGCGGGCGCACCGTGGTCAACCTCTTCTACGAGGACTCCACCCGCACCCGGATCTCGTTCGAGGCGGCCGCCAAGCGGCTCAGCGCCGACGTGATCAACTTCTCCGCCAAGGGCTCCAGCGTGGCCAAGGGGGAGAGCCTGAAGGACACCGCGCTCACGCTCCAGGCCATGGGCGCGGACGCGGTCGTCGTCCGGCACCCCGCCTCCGGCGCACCGCACCGGCTCGCCGAGTGGGTGGACGGATCGGTGGTCAACGCCGGTGACGGCACCCACGAGCACCCCACCCAGGCGCTGCTCGACGCGTACACGATGCGGTCCCGGCTGGGCCGCCTCGACGGCCTGCACGTGGCGATCGTCGGCGACGTGCTGCACTCCCGGGTGGCCCGCTCCAACGTGCTGCTGCTGTCCACCCTCGGCGCGAAGGTGACACTGGTCGGCCCGCCCACCCTCATCCCGGTCGACATCGCCGCCGCCCTGGCCACCGGCACCGACGTCTGTTACGACCTCGACGCCGTTCTCCCAGATGTGGACGTGGTGATGATGCTGCGGGTGCAGCGCGAGCGGATGGGTGACTCCTACTTCCCGTCGGCCCGCGAGTACGCCCGACGCTACGGGCTCGACGGGCCGCGCATGCGCCGGCTGCCCGAGCACGCGATCGTCATGCACCCCGGCCCGATGAACCGGGGCATGGAGATCACGCCCGAGGTGGCCGACTCGCCCCGCTCCACCATCGTCGAACAGGTCGCCAACGGGGTCTCCGTGCGGATGGCCGTGCTCTACCTGCTGCTCGGAGGGAACAACCGGTGACCGCGTACCTCATCACAGGCGTCAGCATCGTCGGCGGCGAGCCGACCGACCTGCTCATCCGCGACGGCGTGGTGGCCGGGACGGGCCGCGGGCTCGCCGCGGACGACGCCACAGTCATCGACGCGACCGGCCTGGTCGCGCTGCCCGGCCTGGTCGACCTGCACACCCACCTGCGCGAGCCCGGCCGGGAGGACGCCGAGACGGTCGAGTCCGGTTCCCGGGCGGCGGCACTCGGCGGCTACACGGCGGTGTGCGCGATGGCGAACACCTCCCCGGTGGCGGACACCGCGGGCGTGGTGGAGCAGGTCTGGCGGCTCGGCCGGGAGGCCGGCCTGGTCGACGTGCAGCCGATCGGCGCGGTCACCGTCGGGCTGGCCGGCGAGCGCCTGGCCGAGCTGGGCGCGATGGCCGACTCGGCCGCCGGGGTGCGGATCTTCTCCGACGACGGGCACTGCGTGTCGGACCCGCGGCTGATGCGCCGGGCGCTGGAGTACGTCAAGGCGTTCGACGGCGTGATCGCCCAGCACGCCGAGGAGCCCCGGCTGACCGAGGGCGCGCAGATGCACGAGGGCGAGGTGTCCACCCGCCTCGGCCTGACCGGCTGGCCGGCCGTCGCCGAGGAGGCGATCATCGCCCGGGACGTGCTGCTGGCCGAGCACGTCGGCAGCCGGCTGCACGTCTGCCACGTCTCCACCGCCGGCAGCGTCGAGGTGCTGCGTCAGGCCAAGGCGCGCGGGGTACGGGTCACCGCCGAGGTGACGCCGCACCACCTGCTGCTCACGGACGAGGTCGTGAGCGGGAGGAGTGAGCTTGCGAACAACTGGAGCCCAGCGGGCAGCTACGACCCGGTCTTCAAGGTCAACCCGCCGCTGCGCACCGCCACCGACATCGCCGCGCTGCGGGAGGCGCTGGCCGAGGGCGTGATCGACATCATCGCCACCGACCACGCGCCGCACGCCGTGGAGGACAAGGAGTGCGAGTGGGCGTACGCCCGGCCGGGCATGCTCGGCCTGGAGACGGCGCTGTCGATCGCGCTCGACGTGTTCGGTCCCCGCTGGGACCTGATCGCCGAGCGGATGTCCCGCACGCCGGCCCGGATCGCCGGGCTGGCCGGGCACGGCCTCGACCCGGCGCCCGGCGTACCGGCCAACCTGACCCTGGTCGACCCGGCCGCCCGGCGCGTCGTCGAACCGGCGGAGCTGGCCAGTCGCAGTCGCAACACCCCGTACGCCCGCATGACGCTGCCGGGTCGCATCGTGGCGACCTTCCTGCGCGGCGAGCCGACGGTCCTGGACGGAAAGGCTGTCAAGTGAGCGCGAGGAACGCAGCGGAGCGGAGTCCCGCAGTCGCGAACGAAAGGCGGGCCCGGTAATGGTGAAGCGTAGATCGGCGATCCTCGTCCTGGAGGACGGGCGCACGTTCCACGGCGAGGCGTACGGCAGCGTCGGGGAGACCTTCGGCGAGGCCGTCTTCAACACCGGCATGACCGGCTACCAGGAGACGCTCACCGACCCCTCGTACCACCGGCAGGTGGTGGTGCAGACCGCGCCGCACATCGGCAACACCGGCGTCAACGGCGAGGACGACGAGTCCGACCGGATCTGGGTGGCCGGGTACGTGGTGCGCGACCCGGCCCGGATCAGCTCCAACTGGCGGGCCGGCGGCGGCCTGGAGGACCGGCTCGCCGCCGAGGGCGTCGTCGGCATCAGCGGCGTGGACACCCGGGCGCTGACCCGGCACCTGCGCGAGCGCGGCGCGATGCGGGTCGGCATCTCCAGTGTCGAGGACGACCCGGCCGCCCTGCTGGAGCGGGTCCGCCGCTCGCCGCAGATGGTCGGCGCGAACCTGTCCGACGAGGTGACCACCGCCAAGCCGTACGTCGTCGAGGCGCAGGGCGAGCACCGGTTCACGGTGGCGGCTGTGGACCTGGGCATCAAGCGCAACGTGCCGCGCCGGCTCGCCGCCCGCGGCGTCACCACCCACGTGCTGCCCGCCGGGTCGACTATCGAGGACCTGCTCGCCACCGGCGCGGACGCGGTCTTCTTCTCGCCCGGCCCGGGCGACCCGGCGACCGCCGACGGCCCGGTGGCGCTGGCCCGGGAGGTGCTGACCCGGCGGATCCCGCTGTTCGGCATCTGCTTCGGCAGCCAGATCCTCGGCCGGGCGCTCGGCTTCGGCACCTACAAGCTGGGGTACGGCCACCGCGGCATCAACCAGCCGGTGCTCGACCGGGCCACCGGCAAGGTCGAGGTGACCAGCCACAACCACGGCTTCGCGGTGCAGGTGCCGGGTGCCGGGGACGGCGCCGTGGTGCCGGATCAGGTGATCCAGACCGAGTTCGGCGGTGTCCAGGTGTCACACGTCTGCCTCAATGACAACGTGGTCGAGGGGCTGCGGGCCGTGGACGTGCCCGCCTTCACCGTCCAGTACCACCCGGAGGCGGCGGCCGGCCCGCACGACGCGGACTACCTCTTCGACCGTTTCGCCGAGTTGATCGAAGGCCGTGGCTTCGACCGGAACCACAGTGAAGGCGGAAAGAATGCCTAAGCGGACCGACCTCAAGCACGTCCTGGTGATCGGCTCCGGGCCGATCGTGATCGGACAGGCCTGCGAGTTCGACTACTCCGGCACCCAGGCCTGCCGCGTGCTGCGCAGCGAGGGGATCCGGGTCAGCCTGGTCAACTCCAACCCGGCGACGATCATGACGGATCCGGAGTTCGCCGACGCCACGTACGTCGAGCCGATCACCCCGGAGTTCGTCGAGCTGGTCATCGCCAAGGAGCGTCCCGACGCGCTGCTGCCGACGCTCGGCGGGCAGACCGCGCTGAACACCGCTGTCGCGCTGCACGAGGCGGGCGTGCTGGAGAAGTACGGCGTCGAGCTGATCGGCGCGAACATCGAGGCGATCAACCGGGGCGAGGACCGGCAGCTGTTCAAGGAGATCGTCGCGAAGGCCGGCGTACGGCTGGGCCTGGACGATCCGTCCGCGCTGGTGCCGCGCTCGCGGGTCTGCCACTCGATGGACGAGGTCCGCGAGACGGTCGCCGAGCTGGGCCTGCCGGTGGTCATCCGGCCGTCGTTCACCATGGGCGGCCTCGGTTCCGGCATGGCGCACACCGACGAGGACCTGGAGCGCATCGCCGGTTCCGGCCTGGCGGCCAGCCCGGTGCACGAGGTGCTCATCGAGGAGAGCGTGCTCGGCTGGAAGGAGTACGAGCTCGAACTGATGCGCGACCGCCACGACAACGTGGTGGTGGTCTGCTCGATCGAGAACGTCGACCCGATGGGCGTGCACACCGGCGACAGCGTCACAGTCGCCCCGTCGATGACGCTCACCGACCGGGAGTACCAGCGGCTGCGTGACCTCGGCATCGCGGTGCTGCGCGAGGTCGGTGTGGACACCGGCGGCTGCAACATCCAGTTCGCGGTGAACCCGGCCGACGGCCGGATCGTCGTGATCGAGATGAACCCGCGGGTGTCGCGCTCCTCGGCGCTGGCGTCGAAGGCCACCGGCTTCCCGATCGCGAAGATCGCCGCGAAGCTCGCCATCGGCTACACGCTCGACGAGATCCCGAACGACATCACGCTGAAGACGCCCGCGGCGTTCGAGCCGACGCTCGACTACGTGGTGGTGAAGATCCCCCGGTTCGCGTTCGAGAAGTTCCCCGGCGCCGACCCGGAGCTGACCACCACGATGAAGTCGGTGGGCGAGGCGATGAGCCTGGGCCGCAACTTCACCGAGGCGCTGAACAAGGCGATGCGCTCGATGGAAACCAAGTCATCCGGTTTCTGGACCACTCCGGACCCGGAGGGCGCGACGAAGGAGAACACCCTCGCGGCGCTGCGCACGCCGCACGACGGCCGGCTCTACACGGTCGAGCGGGCGCTGCGCCTCGGCGCGTCGATCGCCGAGGTGTCCGAGGCGTCCGGCGGCATGGACCCGTGGTTCCTGGACCAGATCGCCTCGCTGGTCGAGCTGCGCGCCGAGATCGTGGACGCGCCGGTGCTCGACGCCGCCCTGCTGCGCCGGGCCAAGCGGGCCGGCCTGTCCGACCGGCAGCTCGCCGCGCTGCGTCCCGAGCTGGCCGCCGAGGACGGCGTGCGGACCCTGCGGCACCGGCTCGGCGTCCGGCCGGTCTACAAGACGGTGGACACCTGCGCGGCCGAGTTCGAGGCGACCACGCCGTATCACTACTCGACCTACGACTCGGAGACCGAGGTGGCGCCCTCGGCGCGGCCGAAGGTGCTCATCCTGGGCTCCGGGCCGAACCGGATCGGTCAGGGCATCGAGTTCGACTACTCGTGCGTGCACGCGGTCCAGGCGTTGCGGGACGTGGACTACGAGACCGTCATGGTCAACTGCAACCCGGAGACCGTCTCCACCGACTACGACACCGCCGACCGGCTCTACTTCGAGCCGCTGACGTTCGAGGACGTGCTGGAGGTCTGGCACGCCGAGGACTCCTCCGGCAAGGAGGCGGGCGGCCCCGGCGTCATCGGGGTGATCGTGCAGCTCGGCGGGCAGACCCCGCTGGGCCTGGCGCAGCGGCTCAAGAACGCCGGGGTGCCGATCGTCGGCACCTCCCCGGAGTCGATCCACCTGGCCGAGGAGCGCGGCGCGTTCGGCGCGGTGCTGGCCCGGGCCGGGCTGCGCGCGCCCGCGCACGGCATGGCCACCTCGTACGACGAGGCGAAGGCGATCGCCGACGAGATCGGGTACCCGGTGCTGGTCCGCCCCTCGTACGTGCTCGGCGGGCGCGGCATGGAGATCGTGTACGACGACGCCACGCTGCGCGACTACATCGGCCGGGCCACCGCCATCTCGCCGGACCGGCCGGTGCTGGTGGACCGGTTCCTGGACGACGCCATCGAGATCGACGTGGACGCGCTCGTGGACGCCGACGGCGACGTCTACCTGGGCGGCGTGATGGAGCACATCGAGGAGGCCGGCATCCACTCCGGCGACTCGTCCTGCGCGCTGCCGCCGATCACCCTGGCCGGCTCGCACCTGGCCCAGGTGCGGCACTACACCGAGCAGATCGCCCGCGGCGTCGGGGTGCGCGGCCTGCTCAACGTCCAGTACGCGCTGCAGGGCGACATGCTCTACGTGCTGGAGGCCAATCCGCGCGCCTCCCGGACCGTACCGTTCGTCTCGAAGGCCACTGCGGTGCCGCTGGCGAAGGCGGCGGCCCGGATCGCGCTCGGCGCCACCGTCGCGCAGCTGCGCGCCGAGGGGATGCTGCCGCCCACCGGCGACGGCGGCACCATGCCGGCCGACGCGCCGATCGCGGTCAAGGAGGCGGTGCTGCCGTTCAAGCGGTTCCGCACCCCGTCCGGCAAGGGCATCGACGTGCTGCTCGGCCCGGAGATGAAGTCCACCGGCGAGGTGATGGGCATCGACACCGGCTTCGGCCAGGCGTTCGCCAAGTCGCAGGCCGCCGCGTACGGGTCGCTGCCGACCGCCGGGAAGATCTTCGTCTCGGTCGCCAACCGGGACAAGCGCGGCATGATCTTCCCGATCAAGCGCCTGGCCGACCTGGGCTTCGAGATCGTGGCCACCACCGGCACGGCCGAGGTGCTGCGCCGGCACGGCATCGCCTGCGAGCAGATCCGCAAGCACTACGAGTCGGGTGAGGGCGCGGACGCGGTCTCGCTGATTCTCGGCGGGGACGTGGCGCTGGTGGTGAACACGCCACAGGGTTCCGGGGCGAGCGCCCGTTCCGACGGGTACGAGATCCGCAGCGCGGCGGTGAGCGTGGACATCCCGTGCGTCACCACCGTTCCCGGCGCCGCAGCCGCCGTCATGGGCATCGAGGCCCGCATCCGGGGCGACCTGAAGGTCCGCCCGCTGCAGGATCTCCACGCCGCCCTCCGGGCGGGCGAGTGACCCCGCGCCTCAACACGCCGATCATGAGGTTGGCGGCGGATTTGGAGATCCACATCGCCGTCAACCTCATGATCGACGGGGAAACCGGGCGGGCCGGGGGAGCCGGGCGGGGGGCCGGGGCGTGATCTTCGAGAAGGTGGTGCGGCCCCGGCTGTTCTCGCTCGCGGGCGGGGACGCGGAGGGGGCGCACGAGTGGACGCTGGCGCGGCTGGCCGCGGTGTCCCGGCAGCCGGCGGTCCTCGCCGCGCTACGGGCGGCGTACTTCCGGTCGGCGCCGCGCACCGTGTTCGGGGTGCGCTTCCCCAACCCGGTCGGGCTGGCGGCCGGGATGGACAAGAACGGACTCGCGCTGCCGGCCTGGCCGGCACTGGGCTTCGGCTTCGTCGAGGTCGGCACCGTGACCGCGCACGCCCAGCCGGGCAACCCCCGGCCCCGGCTGTTCCGGCTGCGCGACAGCGAAGCCGTGATCAACCGGATGGGCTTCAACAACGCCGGTGCCGAGGCGCTGGCGGACCGGCTGGCCGCGTTGCCGCGCCCGCTCGGCGTGCCGCTGGGCATCTCGCTCGGCAAGTCCAAGGTGACCCCGCTGGACGAGGCGGTCGAGGACTACCTCGCCTCGTACCGGGCGCTCAAGGATCACGGCGACTACTTCGCGGTGAACGTGTCCTCACCGAACACCCCCGGGCTGCGGTCGCTTCAGGACCGGTCCCATCTGGACGCGTTGCTCGCCGCGCTGGTGGGGGAGAAGCCGGTGCTGGTGAAGATCGCCCCGGACCTGACCGAGCCGGCCGTGGCCGAGCTGCTGGAGGTGTGCCTCGACCGGGGCGCGGCCGGGGTCATCGCCACCAACACCACACTCGCCCGGGACGGGCTCGCCCCGGCCGACCGGGAGCGCGCCGCCGAGGCCGGCGGGCTGTCCGGCCGGCCGCTGACCGCCCGGGCCCGGGAGATGGTCGCCTTCGTGCACCGGGAGACCGGCGGCCGGCTACCGGTGATCGGCGTGGGCGGCATCCTGCACCCCGACGACGCCACACGCATGTTCGACGCCGGCGCCTCCCTGCTCCAGCTCTACACCGGCTTCATCTACCGGGGCCCCGCCCTCACCCGAGCCATCACAACCCGAACCTGACCCGCGCGATCTTGCAGTTCCGGCCCCGGCACACCGCCCCATTCCGGGCGCTGCCGGGGCGGCAACTGCAAGATCGCGGGGGAGAGGGTCGAAGGAGGAGACGTGACGCCCGAGGAGATCCTGGAAGCCGACCGGCGGCACGTGTGGCACCCGTACGCCCCGATGCCCGGCGCCGGCGCGCCGTACGTGGTCGACAGCGCCGCGGGGGTGCGGCTGCGGCTCGCGGACGGGCGGGAGCTGGTCGACGGGATGTCGTCGTGGTGGGCGGCGATCCACGGCTACCGGCACCCGGTGCTCGACGCCGCGGTGACCGACCAGCTCGGGCGGATGAGCCACGTCATGTTCGGCGGGCTCACCCACGAGCCCGCCGTACGGCTGGCGCGCACGCTCGTCGAGCTGACCCCGGACGGCCTGGAACACGTCTTCCTGGCCGACTCCGGCTCGGTGAGCGTCGAGGTGGCGGTGAAGATGTGCCTGCAGTACCAGCGGGCGCTGGGACGCCCGCAGCGACGCCGGCTGGGCACCTGGCGGGGCGGCTACCACGGCGACACGTTCCACCCGATGAGCGTCTGCGACCCGGAGGGTGGCATGCACCACCTCTGGGGCGACGTGCTGCCCCGGCAGGTGTTCGCGCCGGTGCCGCCGCCCGGCTTCGACGCGGCGCCGGACCCGGCGTACGAGGCGGCGCTGGTGGAGGCGGTGGAGCGGCACGCCGGCGAACTGGCCGCGGTGATCGTCGAGCCGGTCGTCCAGGGCGCCGGCGGGATGCGGTTCCACCACCCGCACTATCTGCGCGTGCTGCGCGAGGTGACCCGGCGGCACGGCATCCTGCTGGTGTTCGACGAGATCGCCACCGGCTTCGGCCGGACCGGCCGGATGTTCGCCGCCGAGCACGCCGGCGTCACCCCGGACGTGCTCTGCGTCGGCAAGGCGCTCACCGGCGGGTACCTGACGCTCGCCGCGGCGCTGTGCACGCCCGAGGTGGCGCGGGCCATCTCCGCCGACGGGGTGCTGGCGCACGGGCCGACGTTCATGGGTAACCCGCTCGCCTGCGCCGTCGCCAACGCCTCCCTGGACCTCCTGCGGGCCGGGGACTGGGCGGGACGGGTGGCGGGCATCGCCGAGGGCCTGCGGGCCGGCCTGGCGCCGTTGCGGGACGCGCCCGGTGTGGCCGACGTACGCGTGCTCGGCGCGATCGGGGTGGTGCAGCTCGACCACGAGGTGGACCTGCCCCGGGCGACCGCCGCCGCGGTGGCCGAGGGGGTGTGGCTGCGCCCGTTCCGGGATCTCGTCTACACGATGCCGCCGTACGTCTGCGACGCCGCGGACGTGGCGCGGATCGCGGCCGGAGTGGCCGCGGCGGTCAAGGCCGGCTGAGCCCGGCCGGTTCGACAGGGCGCGACGGGAGGCCCGTCGCCGGACACGCCAGGCGGCCCGGAGCCGCCGGGAGAGGGAGAGACGCATGGAGACGTTCGGCGCCCGTCTGCACCGGGCCGTGGCGGAACGAGGGCCGCTCTGCGTGGGGATCGACCCGCACCCCGGGTTGCTGACCGCTTGGGGCCTGTCCGACGACGTGGCGGGCCTGGAGCGGTTCTGCGCCACGGTGGTGGAGGCGATCGGCGACCGGGTCGCCGTGGTCAAGCCGCAGTCGGCGTTCTTCGAGCGCTTCGGCGCCCGGGGCGTCGGCGTGCTTGAGTCAACTATCCGACAGTTGCGAGATTTGGGAGCGCTCACTCTGCTCGACGTCAAGCGTGGTGACATCGGCTCTACCGTCGCCGCGTACGCCTCGGCGTACCTCGATCCATCCAGCCCTCTGTATGTCGACGCGGTCACCGCGAGCCCCTACCTGGGAGTAGGTTCGCTCGCCCCGATGTTCTCCACCGCCGCCGAGCACGGTGGCGGGGTCTTCGTCCTGGCGCTCACCTCCAACCCGGAGGGTGCCTCCGTGCAGCGCGCCGTGGGCGCCGACGGGCGCACCGTCGCGCAGACCGTGATCGACGAGATTTCCCAGCTCAACCGCGGTGCGGAGCCACTCGGCAGCTTCGGTCTGGTGGTCGGCGCGACAGTCGGTGAGACGGGTCACGATCTGGACTCGGTCAACGGTCCGCTGCTCGCGCCGGGGCTGGGCGCGCAGGGCGGAACGCCCGCCGGGTTGCGTACCGTGTTCGGCGCCGCGCTGCCGTGGGTGCTGCCGTCGTACTCCCGGGAGGTGCTCGGCGCGGGCCCCGACCCGGCCGGCCTGCGGGCCGCCACCGAGCGGGTGCTGGCCGACTGCCGGGCCGCCCTGGGCACGGCGGACTGACTGACGGCTCGGTCACTTTGGGTTGATCATCGCGCGTCCACGTTGCCGAAATCTCCGTTGACCGCTAGTTTTCCCCGCGCTGGGAACCACGGACCCCTTTGGTTGCCAGCGACACCACGTTTCACAGATGCGGTGGGGCGCTCAGCCCGCCGTACTAGGGACCTGAGGAGAACTGGTGCCGCTCCCGTCACTGACCCCCGAGCAGCGCGCTGCCGCGCTGGAGAAGGCCGCGGAGATCCGCAAGGCCCGCGCTGAGCTGAAGGAGCAGCTCAAGCAGGGCAAGACCACCCTCGCCACCGTCCTCGAGCGGGCCGAGTCCGACGACGTCGTGGGCAAGCTGAAGGTTTCGGCCGTGCTCCAGGCGATGCCGGGCATCGGCAAGATCCGGGCCACCCAGATCATGGAGAAGCTCAAGATCGCGGACAGCCGTCGCCTGCGCGGCCTCGGCGAGCAGCAGCGCAAGGCTCTGCTCGGAGAGTTCGCCGCCAACTGAACGGCCCGCCGTGTAGAAACAAGCGGTGAGCACGGATGACGAGGCGCGCTCGGCGGCTCGGCTCACTGTCCTGTCCGGTCCCTCCGGGGCCGGCCGGAGCAGTGTCGTCGAGGCGGTCCGGGCGCGCCTTGCGTCTGTCTGCGTGCCGGTGGTCGCCACCACCCGCCCACCCCGTCCGGACGAGCGTGACGGCGTCGACCGCGTCTTCCTCGACGCGCCCGGCTTCGACCGGCTGATCGCCGCGGGCGAGCTGCTGGAGTGGTGCCGGATCGGGCCGTACCGCCGGGGGGTGCCCCGGGCCGAGGTGCGGGCGCGGCTCGCGGAGGGACGGCCGGTGCTGCTGCCGCTGGACCTGGCCGGCGCGCTGGCGGTACGGGCGGCGGCGCCCGGCGCCCGGCTGGTGCTGCTCGCGCCCCCGGCGTACCGGGCCGACCCGGACGTCGCGGCCCTCTTCGCCCATGCCGTGGCACACGACCACACCGAGCGCGCCGCGGCGGAGCTGGTAGGATTGCTCGGTTCGTCCTTCCTGGCTCCGGCCCGACCGCCCGCGGGCGGCGCACGAGACGCAGAGGTTTAATTCGTGGGATCCATCGCCACCAACCCCGAGGGCATCACCAACCCGCCGATCGACGAGCTGCTCGAGAAGACCACCTCGAAGTACGCGCTGGTCATCTTCGCCGCCAAGCGCGCCCGTCAGGTCAACGCCTACTACAGCCAGCTCGGTGAGGGCCTCCTGGAGTACGTCGGCCCGCTGGTGGAGACCACCCCGCAGGAGAAGCCGCTCTCCATCGCCATGCGCGAGATCAACGCGGGCCTGCTCACCGCCGAGCCGACCGACCAGCCGTAACCCCGCCCGCGCCGATGCCCGCCGAGATCGTCCTCGGGGTCGGCGGCGGCATCGCCGCCTACAAGGCGTGTGAGCTGCTCCGGCTCTTCACCGAGTCGGGTCACCGGGTCCGGGTGGTGCCGACCGCCTCGGCGCTCCGCTTCGTCGGGGCGCCGACCTGGGCGGCCCTGTCCGGCCGGCCGGTCGCCGACGACGTCTGGTCCGACGTGCACGAGGTGCCGCACGTGCGGCTCGGGCAGCACGCCGACCTGGTCGTGGTCGCCCCGGCCACCGCCGACCTGCTCGCCAAGGCCGCCCACGGCCTCGCCGACGACCTGCTCACCAACACGCTGCTGACCGCCCGCTGCCCGGTGCTGCTGGCCCCGGCCATGCACACCGAGATGTGGGAGCACCCGGCGACCGTCGCGAACGTGGCCACGCTGCGCTCGCGGGGCGTCCGCGTGATCGAACCGGCCGTGGGCCGGCTCACCGGGCGGGACACCGGCAAGGGCCGCCTGCCCGACCCGGCGGAGATCTTCGCGGTGGCCCGCCGGGCCCTGGCCCGCGGCGTCGAGGCCGAGGCCGATCTGGCCGGCCGGCACGTGGTGGTCACCGCCGGGGGCACCCGCGAGCCGCTGGACCCGGTCCGGTTCCTGGGCAACCGGTCGTCCGGCAAGCAGGGGTACGCGTTCGCCCGCGCCGCCGTGGCCCGGGGCGCCCGGGTCACGCTCGTCGCGGCCAACGTGGCGCTGCCCGACCCGGCCGGGGCGGACCTGGTCCGGGTGGGCACCACCGAGGAGCTGCGCGACGCCACGCTGGCGGCGGCCGCCGACGCGGACGCCGTGGTGATGGCCGCCGCGCCCGCCGACTTCCGGCCGGCCAGCTACGCCACCGGGAAGATCAAGAAGTCCGACGACGGTGTCGCGCCGACCATCGAGCTGGTCACCAACCCGGACATCGCCGTCGAGCTGGGGCGGCGTCGCCGGCCCGGGCAGGTGCTGGTGATCTTCGCCGCGGAGACCGACGACGCGGAGGCCAACGGCCGGGCCAAGCTGGCCCGCAAGGGGGCCGACATGATCGTGGTCAACGAGGTCGGCGTGGACAAGGTCTTCGGCGCCGACACCAACGCGGCCACCGTGATCGGCGCCGACGGCGCCGTGCACCGGCTGCCCGAGCAGCCCAAGGAGGCCCTGGCCGACGCCGTCTGGGACCTCGTCTGTCCGCGGCTGCCGTCGCGTTCCTGACGGTTGGTCGACCCGCGTTCATCGCGTCGCGGCGGAACGATGATGACTAAACTGCCGCCGAGCGACCTTTAAAAGTCTTCACATGCTTAGGAGTGCCGTGACACGTCTCTTCACGTCCGAATCGGTCACGGAGGGCCACCCGGACAAGATCGCCGACCAGATCAGTGACGGCATTCTCGACGCGCTGCTCGCCCAGGACCCGCACAGCCGGGTCGCGGTGGAGACGTTGATCACCACCGGTCAGGTGCACGTGGCCGGCGAGGTGACCACCAAGGCGTACGCCGACATCCCCACCATCGTCCGCGAGACCATCCTCGGCATCGGCTACGACTCGTCGAAGAAGGGCTTCGACGGCGCTTCCTGCGGCGTCAGCGTGTCCATCGGCGCCCAGTCGCCGGACATCGCCCAGGGCGTCGACAATGCCTTCGAGCTGCGTACCGGTGGGTCGGAGAGCGCGCTGGACGCGCAGGGTGCCGGTGACCAGGGCATGATGTTCGGCTTCGCCTGCTCCGAGACGCCCGAGCTGATGCCGCTGCCGATCGCGCTGGCGCACCGGCTGGCCCGGCGGCTCGCCGCGGTCCGCAAGGACGGCACGATCCCGTACCTGCGGCCGGACGGCAAGACGCAGGTCACCATCGAGTACGACGGGCTGCGCCCGGTCCGGCTCGACACCGTCGTCGTGTCCAGCCAGCACGCGGCGGACATCTCGCTGGAGTCGCTGCTCACCCCGGACATCCGGGACCACGTCATCGCCCCGGAGCTGGAGGGCCTCGGCCTGGAGACCGAGGGCTACCGGCTGCTGGTCAACCCGACCGGGCGGTTCGAGATCGGCGGCCCGATGGGTGACGCCGGCCTGACCGGCCGGAAGATCATCGTGGACACGTACGGCGGGTACGCCCGGCACGGTGGCGGCGCGTTCTCCGGCAAGGACCCGTCGAAGGTCGACCGGTCGGCCGCGTACGCGATGCGCTGGGTGGCCAAGAACGTTGTGGCCGCCGGGCTGGCCGAGCGGTGCGAGGCGCAGGTCGCGTACGCGATCGGCAAGGCGCACCCGGTGAGCCTGTTCATCGAGACGTTCGGCACCGAGACCGTGCCGGTCGCCTCGATCGAGAAGGCCGTGGCCGAGGTGTTCGACCTGCGTCCGGCCGCCATCATCCGGGACCTGCACCTGCTGCGCCCGATCTACCAGCAGACCGCCGCGTACGGCCACTTCGGCCGGGAGCTGCCGGAGCTGACCTGGGAGGGCACCGACCGGGCCGCCGACCTCAAGTCGGCCGCGGGAGCCTGACCGCCACCACGCGCCGCGACCGGCGACCCGCGCAGGGGTCGCCGGTCGCGCGCGTCTGCGTGGACGTGCCGCTGCCCCACCTCGACCGCCCGTTCGACTACCTGGTGCCGGAGGCGCTCGACGCCGACGCCCGGCCCGGGGTGCGGGTGAAGGTGCGGTTCGCCGGGCAGCTCGTCGACGGCTGGCTGCTGGAGCGCGCCGAGTCGTCCGAGCACCCCAAGCTGGCGTACCTGGAGAAGGTCGTCTCCCCGGTGCCGGTGCTGTCCCCGGAGGTGGCCCGGCTGGCCCGCGCGGTCGCCGACAGGTACGCCGGCAGCCTCGCCGACGTGCTCCGGCTGGCGGTGCCGCCCCGGCACGCCCGCGCCGAGAAGGCCGTCACGACGGACACGCCACCCCCCGACGAGCCCGCGCCCGACGGCACCGAACCTGACGGCAGCCCTGCCGACGGCACCGCCACCGCCGACGGCACCGCGCCCGGGGGCGTACCGTCCGAGGCCGCCGACGCGGGGGCCCGGCCGGGTGGCCGGGCGGAGGTGGATCCGCGCGGCTGGCGGGACTACCCGGCCGGGCCGGCGCTGCTGCGCGCGCTCACCGACGGCCGGCCCGCCCGCGCGGTCTGGTCGGCGTTGCCGGGGGAGGACTGGGCCGACCGGTACGCCGACGCGGTCGCCGCCACGGTGGCCGGTGGCCGTGGTGCCGTGGTCGTGGTGGCCGACGCCCGTGACCTGGACCGGCTCGACGCCGCCCTGACCGCGGTGCTCGGCGCGGGACGCCACGTCCGGCTCGCCGCCGCCGACGGTCCGGCCCGCCGCTACCGGGCCTTCCTCACCGCCCGGACGGGCGGGGTGGACGTGGTGATCGGCACCCGGGCGGCGATGTTCGCCCCGGTTCGGCGGCTCGGCCTGGTGGCGATCTGGGACGACGGCGACGACCTGCACGCCGAACCGCGGGCGCCCTACCCGCACGCCCGGGACGTGCTGCTGACCCGGGCGCAGCTCGGCGACATCGCCGCGGTGGTCGGCGGCTACGCCCGTACCGCCGAGGCGCAGTTGCTGGTGGAGACCGGCTGGGCGCGCGAGGTGGTGGCCGACCGGGCGGTGGTGCGCGCGCGTACCCCGGCTCTGGCGCCCACCGGCGACGACCCGCAACTGGCCCGCGATCCCGGCGCGGCCTCGGCACGGCTGCCGAGCCTGGCCTGGACCACCGCCCGGGACGCGCTGCGCGCGGACCTGCCGGTGCTGGTGCAGGTGCCGCGCCGGGGTTACGTGCCGTCGGTGGCCTGTGCCGACTGCCGCGCCCCGGCCCGCTGCCCGCACTGCGCCGGGCCGCTCGCGCTGCCGTCGGCGCAGGGCACGCCCGCCTGCCGTTGGTGCGGGCGGGTGGCCGCCGCGTACGCCTGCCCGGAGTGCGGCGGGCGGCGGCTGCGCGCCTCGGTGACCGGTGCCCGGCGGACCGCCGAGGAGCTGGGCCGGGCGTTCCCCGGCGTGCCGGTGCGGACCTCGGGGCGGGAGGAGGTGCTGGCGACGGTGCCGGGCGGCGCCGGGCTGGTGATCGCCACCCCGGGCGCGGAGCCGGTCGCGGAGGGCGGGTACGGCGCGGTGCTGCTGCTCGACTCGTGGGCGCTGCTGACCCGGGCCGACCTGCGGGCCGGCGAGGAGGCGCTGCGGCGCTGGATGGCCGCCGCCGCGCTGGCCCGGCCCGGTACGGCAGGTGGCCGGGTGGTGGTGGTCGCGGACGGCGCGCTGGCCCCGGTGCAGGCGCTGCTGCGGTGGGACTCCGCCTGGTTCGCGGCCCGGGAACTGGCCGAGCGGCGCGAGCTGGGCTTCCCGCCGGCGGTCCGGATGGCGAGCGTCACCGGCGCGGCCGAGGCGGTGGCCGACCTGCTCGCCGGCGCCCGGCTGCCGGGCGACGCCGAGGTGCTCGGCCCGGTGCCGGCCGACGAGGGCCGGGAGCGGATGCTGGTACGCGTGCCCCGGTCCCGGGCCGCCGCGATGGCCGAGGCGCTGCACGCCGCCGCCGGGCAGCGCAGCGCCCGCAAGGCGGCCGACCCGGTACGGCTCCAGGTCGATCCGCTCACCCTGTTCTGATCGGACGCGATCGCGTGACAGTGCGCACGCGGACCCTCGCGCACGGTCGTGACCTGGGGTTTGCCGCACACCTGGTCCGGCAATCGAGTAGCGGGCGGTGATAGCATCGCCCGTCATGCCCAGCCGTGCGGTTTTCCCGCGCGGGACGCGGCGCGGCGGGTGCCAGAGCACGTCGGGCCGACACGGATTCGATGTCGTCAGTCAGCCGGTGAGCAGGGGTGGACCAGTCGTGACCGTTCGTCAGTCGATCGTCTTCAACGGTGACCTCGGCAGTGGCAAGAGCACCGTCTCGGTCGAGATCGCCAAGCGGCTCGGGCTGCGCCGGGTCAGCGTCGGCGACCTCTACCGCCAGATGGCCCAGGAGCGGCAGATGACCGCCCTCCAGCTCAACCTGCACGCCGAGCTGGACCAGGCCGTCGACGGGTACGTCGACCAGCTCCAGCGCGACATCGCCGCCTCCGGTGAGTCCCTGGTCATGGACTCCCGCCTGGCCTGGCACTTCTTCACCGACGCGCTCAAGGTGCACATGATCACCGAGCCGACCGAGGCGGCCCGGCGCGTGCTCGCCCGCCCGTCCGGCCCGGCCGAGAGCTACACCTCGCTGGAGGAGGCGCGGGCCAAGCTGCGCGAGCGCAGCGAGAGCGAGCGCGGCCGGTTCATCGTCCGGTACGGCGTCGACAAGGCCCGCCTGCGCAACTACGACCTGGTCTGCGACACCACCCGGGCCAACCCGGAGCAGGTCATCCAGCACGTCATCGACGTCTACGAGGGCCGCCTCGGCGCGGACGTGCTGCGCGCCGGCCGGCCGCTGCTGCTGCTCGACCCGAACCGGGTGTACCCCACCGAGGACGTGTCGACGCTGCGCGGCCTCTGGGACTCCGACGCCGCCGCCGAGGCGGCCGGACGCGACGAGGAGCCGGAGCCGCTGAGCATCGGCTACACCGGCGAGTACTTCTTCGTCGTCGACGGCCACCGGCGGCTCAGCGCGGCGGTGCGCGCCGGCCTGCCGATGGTCCCGGCCCGGCTGGTCGCCGAGGTGGACGAGCCGGTGGTCGGCGGGATCAGCGCCGTCGACTTCTTCACCGCGCAGGCCCGCCCGGGGCTCATCCACGACTGGGAGGACGCGCACGGCATCACGCTGCCGCTGCCGGAGCACGCGCTGCTCGGCGGCGGCCCGGTGCTCGCCGGGGAGCCGGGCGCCGGCGCCTGACCGCCGGGGACACCGCCACCTCGCCGTCACGGGTTCACCCGATCCGGCGGGCCGGAGCATGATGAAGGCCTCCGATGCCTGGGGAGGCGGAATCGTGGATCCGACCGACGCGCTCGCGCTGCTGATGTCCCCCGAGGGTCGTCTCGACCCCTATCCGACGTACGAGCGGCTGCGCGCGCACGGCCCGGTGGTCCAGGCCGGGCCGGTCTTCTACGTGGTCACCGGCTACGCCGAGGCCGACGCGATCCTGCGCGACGCCCGGTTCGGGGTGATGGACGACGCGCTGCGCGACCAGTTCATGCCCGGCTGGCGGGAGAGCCCGGCCGTGCTGTCGATCTCCCGGTCGATGCTGCGCACCAACCCGCCCGACCACAGCCGGATGCGGCGGCTGGCCGCCGGCGCGTTCACCCCGCGCCGGATCGCCGCGATGCGCGACGTGGTGCGGGCGCAGGCCGACGAGCTGGTCGACGCGATGCTCGCCGCCGACGAGCCGGTCGACTTCATGGCCGCGTTCGCGTACCCCCTGCCGGTCGGCGTGATCTGCGCGCTGCTCGGCGTGCCGGCGGCGGACCGGCCGCTGTTCCGGCGCTGGGCCACCGACCTGACCGGCGTGCTCGAACCGGAGATCACAGCCGACGAGCTGGCGGTGGCCGACCGGGGCGCGACCGAGCTGCGGGGCTACTTCACCGAGCTGGTGGCGGCCCGCCGCCGGGCCCCGGCCGACGACCTCACCACCGCGCTGGTCCAGGCGCACGACGGTGGCGACCGGCTCTCCGGCGACGAGCTGCTGGCCAACCTCATCGTGCTGCTGGTGGCCGGCTTCGAGACCACCACCAACCTGCTCGGCAACGGCCTGGTGGCGCTGCTGGAGCATCCGCGCGCCGCGGCGGCGCTGCGCGAGCGGCCCGACCTCGCCCCCGCGTACGTCGACGAGCTGCTGCGCTACGACTCACCGGTGCAGCTCACCTCGCGGATGAGCACCGCGCCGTCCCGGTACGGCGACGTCGACCTGCCGCCGGAGAGCTGGGTCATCGTGCTGCTCGGCGCGGCCAACCGTGATCCCCGCCGCTATCCCGATCCGGCCCGCTTCGACCCGTGGCGGGCGCAGATCGCGCCGCTCTCATTCGGCGCCGGGCCGCACTACTGCCTCGGCGCGGCGCTGGCCCGGCTGGAGGCGCAGGTGGCGTTCCCGCTGCTGCTGCGCCGGCTGCCCGGGCTGGCAGTGGCGGGCCGGCCCGAGCGGCGGGTCCGGCTCACCCTGCGTGGTCACGCCACGCTGCCGGTGAGCGTGGGGCGGAAGGCGGCCCCGGTCACCGTTCCCGGTACGCCACCCGGGGCGGCCGGGCCGACTCCGTAGACTGGACGCGCATCGTTCGACCCAGACAAGGAGCCACGCCGAGTGACCGTCCAGCCCATCCGTCTGTTCGGCGATCCGGTGCTGCGCACGCCGGCCGACCCGGTCGTCGACTTCGACGCCGAGCTGCGCAAGCTGATCGCCGACCTGACCGACACGATGCGCGAGCAGAGCGGCGCCGGCCTGGCCGCGCCGCAGCTCGGGGTGGGCCTGCGGGTGTTCACCTTCGACGTCGACGACGTCCTCGGCCACCTGGTCAACCCGGTGCTGGAGTTCCCCGACTCCGAGGAGCAGGACGGTCCGGAGGGCTGCCTGTCCATCCCCGGGCTCTACTTCGACACCAAGCGCCGGCAGAACGTGATCGCCAAGGGCTTCAACGGCTACGGCGACCCGTTGCAGATCGTCGGCACCGGGCTGATGGCCCGCTGCGTGCAGCACGAGACCGACCACCTCGACGGGGTGCTCTTCGTCGACCGGCTCGACGCGGCCGGCCGCAAGGAGGCCATGAAGGCGATCCGCCAGGCCGAGTGGTACGACCAGGCCGCGCCGCCGACGGTCAAGCTCAGCCCGCACGCCGCCGGCAACCCGTTCGGCCTGGGGCGGTGACCCGGATGCGCCTGATCTTCGCCGGCACGCCGGCTGTCGCCGTACCGGCCCTGGACGCGATCGCCGCCTCCGGGCACGAGCTGCTCGCCGTGGTCACCCGCCCCGACGCCCCGGCCGGGCGGGGCCGGGGACTGGTCCGCTCGCCGGTCGGCGCGTGGGCCGACGCGCACGGCGTCGAGGTGCTCACCCCGGCCCGTCCGCGTGAGCCGGAGTTCCTCGACCGGCTGCGCGAGCTGGCGCCGGACTGCGTACCGGTGGTCGCCTACGGCGCGCTGGTGCCGCCGGTGGCGCTGGAGATCCCCCGGCACGGCTGGATCAACCTGCACTTCTCCCTGCTGCCCGCCTGGCGCGGCGCCGCGCCCGTGCAGCACGCCGTGCTGCACGGCGACGAGCTGACCGGGGCCAGCGTCTTCGAGCTGGAGGAAGGGCTGGACACCGGCCCGGTGTACGGCACCGTCACCGACGAGATCCGTCCCGCCGACACCTCCGGTGACCTGCTGGAACGGCTCGCGCACTCCGGCGCCGGGCTGCTGGTCGCGGTCCTCGACGCGATCGGCGCCGGCACCGCCCGGGCCGTGCCGCAGCCGGCCGACGGGGTCTCACTCGCCCCGAAGCTCACAGTGGAGGACGCCCGGGTCCGCTGGGGCGACCCCGCGTTCGCGGTGGACCGGCGCATCCGCGCCTGCACGCCCGCGCCCGGCCCGTGGACCACGTTCCGCGACGACCGGGTCAAGCTCGGCCCGGTCACCCCGCTGCCCGACGGCCCGGAGCTGAAGCCGGGGGAGCTGCACGTGGAGAAGTCCGGTGTGCTCGTCGGCACCGCCACCACGCCGGTGCGCCTCGGCGAGGTGCGCGCCGCAGGCAAGAAGGCCATGCCCGCCGGCGACTGGGCGCGCGGCGCCCGGGTCACCGCCGGCGAGGTGTTCGCGTGACGGGGCCGCAGCGCCCGGACCGGCCCGTCGAGGGCGAGCGTCCCGGGGGGTACGCGCGTGAGCACGGCGACCGGCCCGCCTTCGAGCGCCGGGGCGACGACCGTTTCGGCGACCGCCAGCGCGGCGCCCGGCAGCGCTCCGACCGGCCCGCCGCGGACCGGCGTGCCGGCGACCGGTTCGGCGGTGACCGTGAGCGCGGCGACCGGCGGGGCGGGGACCGGCCCGGCGGCGACCGGCGAGGCGGGGACCGGTTCGGTGGGGACCGGCGGGGCGGGCGTCCGGCCCGTCCGGCAGTCGACCTGCCCCGGCAGATCGCGTACGAGGCGATCGCGGCGGTGCACCGCGACGACGCGTACGCCAACCTGGTGCTCCCGGCGATGCTGCGCGAGGCCGGGCTGACCGGCCGGGACGCCGCGTTCGCCACCGAGCTGACCTACGGCACGCTGCGGCACACCGGCACGCTCGACGCGATCGTCACCGACGCGGCCGGGCGGGACGTGCAGCGCATCGACCCGCCGGTGCGCGACGCGCTGCGGCTCGGGGCGTACCAGATCCTGCACACCCGGGTGCCCGCGCACGCCGCGGTGTCCTCCACCGTGGACCTGGTCCGGTCCGTGGGGCCGGGCGCCACCGGGTTCGCCAACGCGGTGCTGCGGGAGATCACCAGCCGGGACGCCGACGCCTGGGTGGCGAAGCTCGCCCCGGCGCAGGAGACCGACCCGATCGGGCACCTCGCGCTCGCGTACAGCCATCCGCAGTGGATCGTGCGGTCGTTCGCCGAGGCACTCGGCGCCGACATGGGCGAGACGACTCGGCTGCTCATCGAGGACAACGAGCGCCCGCCGGTGCACCTGTGCGCCCGGCCGGGCCTGGCCGATCCGGTGGCGCTCGCCGACGAGGTGGGCGGCGCGCCCGGCGCGTTCTCGCCGTACGCGGTCTACCTGCCCGGCGGCGCGCCGGGCGATCTGCCGGCGGTGGCCGACGGCCGCGCGCACGTGCAGGACGAGGGTTCCCAGTTGGTGGCGGACGCGCTGGTGGCGGCACCGCTGGACGGCCCGGACGGCCGGTGGCTGGACCTGTGCGCGGGTCCGGGCGGCAAGTCGGGCCTGCTCGGCGCGCTCGCCGCGACCCGTGGTGCCCGGCTGACAGCTGTCGAGGTGGCCGAGCACCGGGCCCGGCTGGTCGCCCAGGCCACCCGCGGGCTGCCGGTGACTGTGGTGCACACGGACGGGCGCACAGTGGGCAGCGACCCGAAGCTGCCGGAGGAGCACTTCGACCGGGTGCTCGTGGACGCGCCGTGCACCGGGCTGGGCGCGCTGCGCCGTCGCCCGGAGTCGCGGTGGCGCCGCCAGCCGTCGGACCTGCCGCCGCTGACCCGGTTGCAGCGGGAACTGCTCACCGCCGGGCTGCGGGCGGCCCGGCCGGGCGGCCTGGTCGCGTACGTGACGTGCTCGCCGCACGTGGTGGAGACGCACGTGACGGTGACCGAGGCGGCCCGGCGGTGCGGCTTCGACGTCGACTTCGTCGACGCGCGGCCGTTGCTGCCGGCCGGCATGCCGGGCCTGGGCGACGGCCCCACTGTGCAGCTCTGGCCGCACCGCCACGGCACCGACGCCATGTTCCTGGCGGTCCTCCGCCGGGTCTGACCCACCTCTCCTCGCAGTCGATCAAGGAGTTCGTGTCGCCTGGGCCGCCGTGCCCGGACACGAACTCCTTGATCGTCATGCGGAGAAATGGGGAGGGATGGAGCGTGTGCGGCATCCCGGTGGGGAGAGGGGGCCGGTGGGATGTGACAGCCCGTTGACTGTTTGATCGATGCATGTAACTGTTTCGACCACCGGTCCCGGCACCCCCGCCCGCCGAACCCCCACGAGGAGTCTCCATGAGACGCAGAACGCCGACCACGAGCCTCGCGCTCGCCCTCGTCGCCACCCTGACGACGGCGAGCCTGGCCGGCACCGCCTCCGCCGCGCCCGCTCCGGCCGCCGCCCCCGCCCCGGCCGTCGCCGCCCTCGCCGCGCCGGACGTCTCCCTGAGCAACATCCAGGCCCACCTCACCCAGTTCAACTCCATCGCCACCAGCAACGGCGGCAACCGGCGCTCCGGCTCGGCCGGCTACACGGCGTCGGTCAACTACGTCAAGGGCAAGCTGCAGGCCGCCGGCTACACGGTCACCGAGCAGAACTGCTCCACCTGCACCTACCCCGGCAACAACCTGATCGCCGAGTGGCCGCAGGGCCCTTCCGACCAGGTCGTCATGTTCGGCGCCCACCTGGACGGCGTCTCCGCGGGCCCCGGCATCAACGACAACGCCTCCGGCTCGTCGGTGCTGCTGGAGAACGCGCTGGTGCTGGCCGCGCAGAACCCGACCATGACCAAGCGGGTCCGGTTCGCCTGGTGGAACGGCGAGGAGCAGGGCCTGCAGGGCTCCAAGCACTACGTCAACCAGCTCAGCTCCACCCAGCGGGGCTACATCAAGGGCTACTACAACTTCGACATGGTGGGCTCGCCCAACGGTGGCTACTTCATCAACCGGATCACCTCGGCCACGGCCGCGCCGCTGAAGGCGTACTGGGACTCGTTCGGCATCTCGCCGGAGGAGAACACCGAGGGCCAGGGCCGCTCGGACGACTACTCGTTCGCCAACGCCGGCATCCAGACCTCCGGCTACGCGGCGGGCGCCAGCTACACCAAGAGCTCGGCGCAGGCCAGCAAGTGGGGCGGCACTGCCGGTGCGGCGTACGACGGGTGCTACCACCGCTCCTGCGACAACACCAGCAACATCAACACGACCATCCTCAACCGGGCCGCTGACGGTGTGGCGTACGCGATCTGGCAGCTCGCCGTCGGCGGCGGCACGCCGTCCAACGACTTCTCCGTCTCGGTGAGCCCCACCTCCGGCAGCGTCGCCCGGGGCGGCTCCACCACCGCCACGGTCAGCACCGCCACCACCGCCGGCAGCGCGCAGACCGTGGCGCTGTCCGCCAGCGGCGCCCCGAGCGGCGTCTCGGTGAGCTTCAGCCCGTCCTCGGTCACCTCGGGCGGCTCGGCCACCATGACCGTCACCGCCTCGTCGACGGCCACCACCGGCACGTTCACGCTCACCGTGACCGGCACCGGCTCGGCCACCCGCACCGCCAGCTACACGATCACCGTGACCGGCGGCAGCGGCGGCTGCACCGGCGGCCAGCTCATCGGCAACAGCAGCTTCGAGTCCGGCACCACGCCGTGGACGGCCAGCTCCGGCGTGATCACCAACAGCTCCAGCCAGGCGGCCCGCACCGGGTCGTACAAGGCGTGGATGAACGGGTACGGCTCCTCGCGTACCGACACGCTGTCCCAGTCGGTCACGCTGCCGTCCGGGTGCAGCAGCTACACGTTCTCGTTCTGGCTGCACATCGACTCGGCCGAGACGACCACCTCGACCGCGTACGACAAGCTCACGGTGCAGGTCGGTTCGACGACGCTGGCCACGTACTCGAACCTGAACAAGGCCACCGGCTACACCCAGCGCACCTTCAACCTGGCCGCGTACGCCGGTCAGACGGTCACGCTGAAGTGGACCGGGGTCGAGGACTCCTCGCTGCAGACCAGCTTCGTCGTGGACGACGTGACGCTGCAGGTCGGCTGAGCGGTCCCGGGCGGGGTGGGCGCCGGCCCACCCCGCCCGGGTCTCACGTGATCGGCAGCGCCTTCGCGCCCGCGCCCTTGACCGACCGGGTCAGCGAACGTTCGGAGACCCACAGGAAGCACTGCACGCCCCGGTCACCGTCGCGCCACTGCTCCTCGAACGGGTGGTAGATGATGGTGCCGGCCCGGTACTGCATGTTGCCGTCGTTCGGCAGCCCGGCGTACTTGGCGATCAGGCCGCGGCAGGCCTTGTGCGTGCGCAGCGGCGTGCGTTCGAACTCGGCGTAGCTGATGTCCGGCGCCTGGTAGACGCCGACGAACTCGGCGTGGTGCTTGCTGGTGCAGGCCACCGGCCGCATCGACTGCACCTCGTCCTTGCTCAGCTTCGGGTTGAAGCAGCCGAGCGCGAGCTTCGAGCCGGGCTTCAACGCACCCCGCAGACTGCCGGTGCGCTGGGCCACGGCACCCTCGTCCAGATCGGTGATCTCGGCGACGTCGCAGCGGTACCAGCGGGCCCCGCCGGACCACGCGAGCGCCGAGGGGAAGACCACCGCCAGGCGTAGCCGCCCGCCGCGCCAGTCCCCGCCGACGGCCCTGGTGACCTGCCGGGCGCAGTCGGCGTGCGCGGCGCGCACGCCGGCCGAGCCGGTCCGCGGCGGTGCGGAACGCTCCGCCTCCGCGCCGGTCATCGTGCCCACGTGCAGCGTCTCGGTGCGGTGCGGGGTGGCGCAGTCGACCGGCTGGTAGCCGCTGAGGTAGCCGACGTCGGCGACAGTGGGATGACAGGCCCCGCTCTGCGGCACGAAACCGACCGGCGCGGCGAACGCGGGCCAGTCGTCGACCAGGTCCCGGTCCACTCCGGCCGGCGCGGCACAGCCGCCGAGCGCCAGCGCCAGCGCCGCGCCCACTGTGACCGCCACCCGCCATCGCCGCATCCCGACCGACCTCCCCCGCGCATCCGGCGCCGCCCGGTCGACCGGTACGCCTCGGCGGTGCAGCATACGGCAGCCGCTCAGGTGACCGGGAGTCCCTCGGGTCCGGCGCCGCGCACCGAGCGGTTCAGCTTGCGGTCGTCACTCCACAGGAAACAGCGCACGCCCCGGTCGCCCTCCTCCCACTCCCGCTGCGACGGCGGGTAGAAGATGGACCCGGCCCGGTACGGCAGCTCGGCGTTGTCCGGCACCTCGGCGAACGCGGCGATGAGCGTCATGCAGCGCCGGTGCGTGGCGGGCGCGCCCCGGGTGAACTCCGCCCAGCTCATGTCGCGTTCCTCGTACACGCCGACGAACTCCGCCCGGTGCGGTTCGGTGCACAGCACCGGGGCCATGTAGTTGAGGTTCTGGCCGATCAGCTTCGGGTCGAAGCACCTGTGCACCAGCGGGTTGTCGCCGACCAGCGCGCCCCGCAGGCTGCCGACCCGGTTGACCGGGCGGGTGTTGTCGATGCTGTCGGTCTCGGCCAGGTCGCAGCGGAACCAGCGGGCGCCGGACGTCCAGGCGGTGACGGTGGGCAGCGCGATGTTCAACGTGAGCCGGGCGGCGCGCCAGTCCCCGCCGATCATCTCCCGGGCCCGCTGGTCGCACTCGGCGCGCGCGGTCCGCAGCGCCGGTGAGCCCGGTTCGGGGCGTACGCCCTGCGCCGCCGGCCCGCTGAACCGGCCGACGTGCACGGTCTCGGCCAGGTGGCTGCCCGCGCAGTTCACCGTCTCGTACGTGGCGGCGGCCACCACTGTGCTCAGCCGGGGCAGGCACGCCTCGGTCGCCGGGACGAACAGTTGCGGCACCGGCAGCGCCGCCCAGTCGTCGATCAGGTCGCCGTCGGCCCGATGCACCTGAGCGCAACCCGCGAGCACCGCAGTCGCGGCGCCGGCCAGCGCGAGCACGTGGAGCCACCGTCGCATCGTCCGCCCCTTCCGGGAGAGATGACAGCCGGTCGTCATAGGCCCGACCGGCGTCCCCCGCGCCCGGGCGTGCAGCATACGTGACCGTCCCTGTAGGAGTTTCGTCATCTTTCAATCGATCGGCCAGTCACCGGCGACTATTCGTGCCGATTTTTTCTCCGGACGGCCGGATGGTGCACCACGGGTGACGGAAGGATCACCGCTGGTCGCTCCGGGAGCCGTGCCGCTACCTCCGGATCACCGCGTTCGTACACTGGCCCCGTGACCGTACCGCCGCCGATCGTCGCGCCCAGCATCCTGGCCGCCGATTTCGCCCGCCTCGCCGACGAGGTCCGTGCCGTGGAGCCCGCCGCCGACTGGCTGCACGTCGACGTCATGGACAACCACTTCGTACCCAACCTGACCATCGGGCTGCCGGTGGTGCAGAGCCTGCGCGCCGTCACCGGGATCCCGTTCGACGTGCACCTGATGATCACCGACCCGCGCCGCTGGGCGCCCGGGTACGCCGACGCCGGGGCGTACAACGTCACGTTCCACGCCGAGGCGTGCGACGACCCGGTGGCGCTGGCCAAGGACCTGCGCTCGGCCGGGGCGAAGGCCGGGCTGGCGATCGACCGGGACACCCCGATCGAGCCGTACCTCGAACTGCTGCCGAGCTTCGACACGCTGCTGATCATGACGATCAAGGCCGGCTTCGGCGGCCAGCGCTTCCTGCCGCAACTGCTGGACAAGGTGCGCGCGGCCCGCCGGCACGTCGACAGCGGGCACCTGGAGCTGCGCATCGAGGTCGACGGCGGCATCGCCGCGGACACCATCGAGCAGGCCGCCGCGGCCGGGGCCGACGCGTTCGTCGCGGGCACCGCCGTCTACGGCGCCGACGATCCCGCGGAGGCGGTACGCCGCCTGCGGGGCCTGGCGGAACGCGCGATGACCGGGGCCTGAGATGGACCCGGCCGGCGAGCGACCCGACGTGATCCTCGTCGTCGACGACGACGAGGACATCGCCCGCTTCGTCGAGTTCAACCTGCGCCTGCACGGCTTCGAGGTGCTGCACGCCGCCGACGGCCAGGAGGCGCTGGAGGTCATCGAGCGGCAGCGGCCCGACCTCGCAGTCGTCGACCTGATGATGCCGCGCATCGACGGGCTGGAGCTGACCCGGCGGCTGCGCGCCGACCCGATGACCTCGGCCCTGCCGGTGATCATGCTGACCGCCAAGGGGATGACCCAGGACAAGGTCAACGGGCTCAGCGTCGGCGCGGACGACTACCTGGTCAAGCCGTTCGACACGCTGGAACTGGTGGCCCGGGTC
Organism: Micromonospora aurantiaca ATCC 27029; assembly: GCF_000145235.1. Lineage (NCBI taxonomy): Bacteria > Bacillati > Actinomycetota > Actinomycetes > Micromonosporales > Micromonosporaceae > Micromonospora > Micromonospora aurantiaca (nom. illeg.). Next base: position 2,502,782 of record NC_014391.1, read on the forward strand.
AACTCCACGCTGCGGCGCAACAAGGAGTTCCGGGAGGTCTCGCCGCTGACCGGGCTGCCCGGCAACAGCCGGATCCGGCGGGAGATCAGCGACCGGGTACGCAACGGCGTCGACTACGCCGTCGGCTACATCGACATCGACCGGTTCAAGAGCGTCAACGACCGGTACGGCTTCGTGCGCGGCGACGAGTTCATCTCGGCGCTGGCCCGCAGCCTGCACCGGGCGGTGGTGTCGATCGGGCTGCCGCCGGCGTTCCTCGGCCACGTCGGCGGCGACGACTTCGTCATCGTCTGCGCGCCCAGCCAGGTCCGGCCGCTGACCAGCCGGGCCGTCGTCGACTTCGAGAAGGCCGCCGACGCGCTCTACGACGCCACCGACCGGGAACGCGGCTTCGTCGAGCTGAAGGACCGGCGCGGCAACATCCGCCGCGCCGCGCTCGTCACGCTCTCCATCGGCGTGTCGCTGTCCGATTCCGGCAAGCGGTTCACCGACCCGCTGGAGGCGATCGCGGTGGCCTCGGAGATGAAGACGGTGGCCAAGAGCCAGCCCGGCTCGTACGTGGCGGTGGACCGCCGGCGCGGCGTCACCTGACCGGTCCTGTGAGGTAGCTCGCCTCTGTGGCGCGCGCCCGGGCGGAACGTGTAAGACTTCCCCTATACCCACCACGCGCTGGCGGGGCTCGGTGAAATTCCGAACCGGCGGTGATCCACGGTCCGACCGTGGTAAGCCCGCGACCCGGACGGCTTCGGCCGGACGGTGGACCTGGTGAGAATCCGGGGCCGACGGTTGGGGTGCGGCTCGTCCGCCCCCAGAAAGTCCGGATGGGAGACAGCGCGCGGAACGGGGGAGGCCCCTGCCGGCCGCTGAGCACCCTCAGCCGCCGCGTGGGCTCCCCGGGGTCGGCGTCGCCGTCCCCGGGTTCTCCGCCGCCGCGTGTCCGCGGCTTTCGTGGCCGTTCCTCCCGAACCCCGCCCGCGCGCGACCGGCGAGCGGGAGGACAGGCGGCCATGGCGAGCGTCTCCGTCGACGAGGCGATGCGTCGTGCCATCGAACTGGCCGTGCGCGGCCTCGGCGCCACGAGCCCCAACCCGGTGGTCGGCTGCGTGCTGCTCGACACCGACGGCGAGGTCGTCGGCGAGGGCTTCCACGCGTACGCCGGCGGCCCGCACGCGGAGATCGTCGCGCTGGCCCAGGCCGGCACGCGGGCCCGCGGCGGCACCGCGGTGGTCACCCTGGAACCCTGCGACCACACCGGCCGCACCGGCCCGTGCAGCCACGCGCTCATCGCCGCCGGGGTGTCCCGCGTGGTGATCGCCGTGCCCGATCCCAACCCGGTCGCCTCCGGCGGCGCCGCCACGCTGCGCGCCGCCGGGGTCCAGGTCGCTTTGGGGGTACGCGCGCAGGAGGCCGAGGCCGGCAACGTCGCCTGGCTCACCTCGATGCGCCGCGGCTGGCCGTACGTGATCTGGAAGTACGCGGCCACGCTCGACGGGCGTTCCGCCGCCGCCGACGGCACCAGCATGTGGATCACCTCCGAGGCGGCCCGGATCGACGTGCACGCGCTGCGCGGCACCGTCGACGCGGTGCTCGCCGGGGTGGGCACCGTGCTCACCGACGACCCCCGGCTGACCGCCCGCAACCTGCGCGACGGCACCATGGCCATCCGGCAGCCGCTGCGGGTGGTGGTGGACAGCTCGGGGCGTACCCCGGCCGACGCCCGGGTCCGCGACGGCGCCGCCCGCACGTGGATCGCCACCGCCGCGGAGGTCGGCGCCGGGCCGGACGGCCGGGTCGACCTGCCGGCGCTGCTCGCGGAGCTGCACCACCGGGGCGTGCGGGCCGCGCTGCTGGAGGGCGGGCCGACGCTGGCCGGCGCGTTCCTCGCCGCCGGCCTGGTCGACAGGATCGTCGGGTACGTCGCGCCGAAGCTGCTCGGCGCCGGCCCGACCGCGCTGCTCGACGCGGGCGTGAGCACCATCGCCGACGCCATCGATCTGGAGATCACCGACGTTACGCGGGTCGGTCCCGACCTGCGGATCACCGCGCTGCCCCGGAAGAGGGAGAGCTGACATGTTCACCGGCATCGTCGAGGAACTGGGCGAGATCGTCCGGAGCACCGAGACCGGCGACGACTCCGCGCTGGTCGCCATCCGCGGCCCGCTCGTCACCTCGGACGCCCGGCACGGCGACTCGATCGCCGTCAACGGCGTCTGCCTCACCGTGGTCGACGTCGACGGCGGCGTGTTCACCGCCGACGTGATGGGAGAGACGCTGCGCCGTACCGCGCTCGGCGCGCTGCGCCCCGGCGACCCGGTCAACCTGGAACGAGCCGCCGCGCTGAACAGCCGTCTCGGCGGGCACCTGGTGCAGGGCCACGTCGACGGCGTCGGCGAGATCGTCGCCCGGGAGCCCGCCGCGCAGTGGGAGACCGTGCGGTTCCGGCTGCCCGCCGGGCTCGCCCGGTACGTGGTGGAGAAGGGCTCGATCACCGTCGACGGCGTGTCGCTCACAGTCGCCGAGGCGGGCGACGACTGGTTCTCGGTCGGCCTGATCCCCACCACGCTCAAGCTCACCGTGCTCGGCACGAAGCGGATCGGCGACCCGGTCAACCTGGAGGTCGACGTGCTGGCCAAGTACGTCGAGCGGCTGCTCGGCGACCGCGGCGCGGGGGGTGCCCGGTGATGGGCCCGCTCGGCTGGCTGCTCGACGCCCAGGTGCACGTGGCCGGCTCGCCGGTGCTGGTCCGGGAGATCGTCGGCAACGTCTTCGGGCTCGGCTCGGCGCTGCTCGGGCTGCGCCGCGTGGTTTGGGCCTGGCCGGTCGGCATGATCGGCAACGCGCTGCTGTTCACCGTGTTCCTCGGCGGTGTCTTCGTCACCCCGCAGGCGCACGACCTCTACGGCCAGGCCGGCCGGCAGGTCTTCTTCTTCGCCGTCAGCGTGTACGGCTGGTGGCGCTGGTCGCGCAACCGGCGTGCCGGTGGCGGGGAGGAGCCGGCCGTGGTGCCGCGCTGGGCCACCTGGCCGGAGCGGCTCGGCCTGCTCGTGGCCGCCGCCGTCGGCACCGCCGCCGCGTACCCGGTGCTCGCCGCGCTCGGCTCGTGGGGGCCGCTGCCGGACGCCTGGATCCTGGTCGGCAGCCTGCTCGCCACGTACGGCATGGCCCGCGGCTGGGTCGAGTTCTGGCTGATCTGGATCGCCGTCGACGCGGTCGGCGTACCGCTGCTGCTGCGCGGCGGCTTCTACCCGTCGGCCGCCATGTACCTGGTCTACGGCGCGTTCTGCGCCGCCGGCCTGTACAGCTGGTGGCGCACCTCCCGGGCCGTCGCGACCGCGCCCGCCCCGATCCCGGCGACGTACTCGGAGGCCGTGGCATGAGCACGTTCGGTTCGATCGAGCAGGCGGTGGCGGACATCGCCGCCGGGCGTCCGGTGGTCGTGGTCGACGACGAGGACCGCGAGAACGAGGGCGACCTGATCTTCGCGGCCGAGCTGGCCACCCCGGAGCTGGTCGCGTTCATGGTCCGGTACACCTCCGGCTACATCTGCGTGCCGCTGACCGAGGACGAGTGCGACCGGCTGGATCTGCCGCCGATGCACCACACGAACCAGGACCGGCGCGGTACCGCATACACGGTGACTGTGGACGCCCGGGAGGGCGTCAGCACCGGCATCTCGGCCGCCGACCGGTCGCACACCATCCGGCTGCTCGCCGACGCCGCCACCGGCCCGACCGACCTGGCCCGGCCCGGTCACGTGGTGCCGCTGCGCGCCCGCGCCGGCGGGGTGCTGCGCCGTCCCGGGCACACCGAGGCGGCGGTGGACCTGACCCGGATGGCCGGGCTGCGCCCGGCCGGGGTGCTCTGCGAGCTGGTGAACGACGACGGCACCATGATGCGCCTGCCGGACATGGAGAAGTTCTGCGCCGAGCACGGGCTGACGCTCGTCACCATCGCGGACCTGATCGCACACCGGCGGCGTACCGAGAAGCAGGTCGAGCTGGCCGCCGAGGCCCGGATGCCCACCCCGTACGGCGTGTTCAAGGCGCTCGGCTACCGCGCCGAGCACGACCCGGCCGAGCACGTCGCGCTGGTCATGGGTGACCTCGGCGACGGGCGGGACGTGCTGGTGCGGGTGCACTCCGAGTGTCTCACCGGCGACGTGTTCGGCTCGCTGCGCTGCGACTGCGGGCCGCAGTTGCAGGCCGCGCTGGCCCGGGTCGCGCAGGAGGGCCGCGGCGTGGTCCTCTACGTGCGCGGGCACGAGGGCCGGGGCATCGGCCTGCTGCACAAGCTCCAGGCGTACCAGCTCCAGGACCAGGGCCGCGACACCGTGGACGCGAACCTCGACCTGGGCCTGCCGGCCGACGCCCGCGACTACGGCACAGGTGCGCAGATCCTCTACGACCTGGGCGTCCGGTCGATGCGGCTGCTGACCAACAACCCGGCCAAGCGGGCCGGGCTGGAGGGGTACGGCCTCACCGTGACCGGCCGGGAGGGGCTGCCGGTGCGGTCCAACCCGGAGAACGTGCGCTACCTGCGCACCAAGCGGGATCGGATGGGCCACCTGCTGGACGGACTGGACGAGGTGACCGAGGCGCCGATGGGCCGCCCGGTCGCCGGTGACGAGATCGGAGCGTAGGGCGATGGCGGGTTTCGGTGAGCCGGGCGTGACCGCGGTGGACGCCGCCGGGATGACTGTGGGCGTGGTGGCCGCCCGGTGGCACGGCGACCTGACCGACCACATGACCGAGCGTGCGGTGGCCGCCGCGCAGGCGTGCGGGGCGCGGGCCGTGGTGGCCCGGGTGGCCGGCTCGGTGGAGCTGCCGGTGGTGGCCCAGGCGATGGCCCGCCGCTTCGACGTGGTCGTCGCGCTCGGCGTGGTGGTACGCGGCGCGACGGCGCACTTCGACTACGTCTGCAAGTCGGTCACCGAGGGGCTGACCCGGGTGGCGCTGGACGAGGGCAAGCCGGTGGCGCACGGGGTCCTCACGGTGGACACCGTCGAGCAGGCCCGCGACCGGGCCGGGCTGCCCGGCTCGGCCGAGGACAAGGGCTGGTCGGCGACCGTGGCCGCGCTGGACGCCGCCCTGGCCGTCCGCGCCCTCGACGCACAGTCCGCCCACCGGGTCGGCTTCGCCTGACCCACCCGGCCCGTCACCAGGAGCGGCTGGAAGAATCGCCTTCCGTGAAGACGTTCGAGGAGTTGTTCGCCGAGCTGCAGGCCAAGGCCGCCGCCGGCACCCCGGGCTCGGGCACCGTCGAGGCGCTCGCCAAGGGCGTGCACTTCATCGGCAAGAAGGTCGTCGAGGAGGCGGCCGAGTCGTGGATGGCCGCCGAGCACGAGGGCCCGGAGCGGGCCGCCGAGGAGATCTCCCAGCTGCTCTACCAGGCGCAGGTGCTGATGCTCGCCACCGGCCTGGAACTGAAGGACGTCTACCGACATCTCTGAGTGCCCGTCCGCTGATCATCCGATCGAACGAAGGAGCACTCCCATGCTGCGTGTCGCAGTACCCAACAAGGGCGCCCTGGCCGAGTCGGCCGCCGGGATGCTGCGCGAGGCGGGCTACCGCCAGCGCACCGACCCGAAGGACCTCGTCTGCCGGGACGAGGCCAACGACATCGAGTTCTTCTACCTGCGCCCCAAGGACATCGCCACCTACGTCGGCTCCGGTGACCTGGACGTCGGCATCACCGGCCGCGACCTGCTGATCGACTCCGGCGCGCCGGCCGAGGAGATCGTCGACCTCAACTTCGGGCGGGCCACGTTCCGGTTCGCCGCCCGGCCCGACGACGTCGCCTCCGTCCAGCAGCTCGGCGGGCACCGCATCGCCACCGCGTACCCGGGTCTGGTCGAGCGGCACCTGGCCGAGCTGGGCGTCAAGGCCGACGTGATCCGCCTGGACGGCGCGGTGGAGAACGCCATCCGCCTCGGCGTGGCCGACGTGGTCGCCGACGTGGTGGAGACCGGCGCGACGCTGCGCCAGGCCGGCCTGGTGGTCTTCGGCGAGCCGCTGCTGCGCTCCTCGGCGGTGCTGGTCCGCCGCGCCGGTGCTCCCGGCGGCGCGCAGCAGGAGCAGTTGCAGCGCCGGCTGCACGGCGTGCTCGTCGCCCGCCGGTACGTGATGCTCGCCTACGACGTCCCGGCCGGCCTGCTCGACCGGGCCAGCTCGCTGACCCCCGGCATCGAGTCGCCCACCGTCTCGCCGCTGCACCGGGAGGGCTGGGTCGCGGTGCAGGCGATGGTGCTCCGCGACGACGTCCACCGGATCATGGACGAGCTGTACGAGCTGGGCGCCCGCGCGATCCTCGTCACCAACATCCACGCCTGCCGGCTGTGAGACCGCTGCCGCTCCCGGCCGCGCTCGCGGTGGTCGTGGCCGGCGGCGTGGCCTCGGCCGCCCAGGGCGCGGTCAACGCCGAGATGGGGGAGCGGACCGGTGCCCCGGTCCTCGGCGCGGTCGTCAACAACCTCGGCGGCTGCCTGCTGGTGCTGGCCGGGATCGTGGCGCTGCCGTCGATGCGCGCCGGGCTGGCCGGGCTGCGCCGCTCCGGGCTGCCGTGGTGGGCGTACCTCGGCGGGGTGGGCGGCGCGGTGATCGTGCTGGTCGCTTCGGTGGTGGTGCCGGTGCTCGGGGTGGCGGTGTTCACGATCGCCCAGGTGGCAGGCGGCAGCCTCGGCGGCCTCGCGGTGGACCGGGCCGGGCTGGCCGCGACCGGGCGGATGCCGCTCACAGTGCCCCGGGTCGGCGGCGCGGTGCTCGGCGTCGGCGCGGTGGCCCTCGCCCAGCTCGGCCGCCCGGTCGGTGACCTGGCGGTCGGGCTGGTGCTGCTCTGCGTCCTGGGCGGGCTGGCGGTGGCGGGGCAGTCCGCGCTCAACGGCCGGGTCGCCGCCTCGGTCGGCCCGGCCGCCGGCCTCGCTGTCAACTTCGCGGTCAGCACAGTGCTGATCGGCGCGGTCGCGGCGCTGACCGGAGCGCTCGCGAGCCAGCCCCGCTGGCCTGCCCAGTGGTGGCTCTACGTCGGCGGCCTGCTCGGCGTCGGCATCGTGCTCTCGCTGCTGGTCGGGGTACGCGCCGCCGGGGTGCTGCGTACCGGCCTGGCGCTGGTGGCCGGGCAGCTCGGCGGCGCGCTGCTGCTGGACCTGGTGCTGCCCGGCGGCCCCGGTGTCCGGCTGCCGGTGCTGGCCGGCGCCCTGCTCACGCTGCTCGCCGTGGTGGTCACCAGCCTGCGCCGGCGTGGCCCGGACCGTGTGGCGGCCGAAGGCGCGCCCGAACCGGATGGCAGACTGGTCGGGTGAGCGATTCCGTGGTGACCGTGCGACCCCGCCGCGTCCGGGTCGTCTGCTGGGTGTCGGCCGTCACGCTGATCGTGGTGTTCAGCCTCGTCGCGACGTCGCTGACCGGCGCCACCGGCAACGGATACGGCACGTTCCAGCGCGGCGACCAGTTCGCCATGATCGGCCTGGGTGTCTTCGGCGCGCTCGGCTTCCTGCTGTTCACCCGCCCTCGCGTGATCGCCGACGCCAGGGGCGTCCGGGTGCGCAACGTGTTCAGCTCGTACGAGCTGCCGTGGGAGGTCGTCCGCGGTGTCCGGTTCGACAGGGGCGCCCCGTGGGCCAGCCTGGAGCTGCACGACGACGACCTGCTGCCGATGGTCGCCTTGCAGGCCGCCGACAAGGAGAGCGCGGTCGAGGCGGTCCGCGCGTTGCGCCGCCTGCACCAGGCGCACCTGGCGGCGCTGTCCGCCGGCCAGTCGGCACCCCGCTGACCAGCGAGCCCGGTTTGGGCTGGCCTGGGCCGAGGGTGTAGTGTTGCGGAGTCGACCAGACTGCCCCCGTCCCTGACGCGCGGGCGGTCGAGAAGCGGAGCGCCCGCTCCCACCCGAGTCGCCGCCACGGTGGCCGGGTCCGGTCCCCGGTTTCGGGCACGTCCCGACGCCGGATGCGCGATCCTGTGATCGTGCCGACCGGTCGAGTGGGCCCTGGCATACGCCGGGGCCTTCTGCTTTCCGGGTCGGCTCCCACCCGGGAGCCCACGGAGTCGGCACCGTAGGAGACTCGACTCGAGGAGGCCCCATCAGCGTCGAACCACGCGTGAACGAGCAGATCCGGGCACGTGAGGTCCGACTGGTCGGCCCTGAGGGTGAGCAGGTGGGCATCGTCCCGCTGGAGCGCGCCCTGCAGCTGGCCGCGGACGTCGACCTGGACCTGGTCGAGGTTGCGCCGATGGCGCGCCCGCCGGTGTGCAAGCTCATGGACTTCGGCAAGTTCAAGTACGAGAGCGCACTGAAGGCGCGCGAAGCGCGGCGTAACCAGCAGCAGACCGTCATCAAGGAGATGAAGCTCCGGCCGAAGATCGACCCGCACGACTACGAGACCAAGAAGGGTCACGTGGTGCGGTTCCTCAAGGCCGGCGACAAGGTCAAGGTGACGATCATGTTCCGCGGTCGGGAGCAGAGCCGCCCGGAGCTGGGCTACCGGCTCCTGCGCCGGCTCGAGTCCGAGATCACGGACCTTGGATACGTCGAGGCCGCGCCGAAGCAGGACGGCCGAAACATGATCATGGTTCTCGCTCCGCACCGGGCCGTCAAGGCCTCCGCGGTCGCCGCCACGGCGTCCCGCGGTGGACCGCGCGACCGGGCAGCGGAGGAACCGGCCGCTCCGGCCGGCGAGACCCCGGCGGCCGGCGAGACCGCAGCAGCCGGTGAGACCGGCACGACCGCTGAGACCAGCGGCCAGTAACAGGGGAGAAGACGTTCCAATGCCGAAGATGAAGAGCCACACGGGTATGGGCAAGCGGGTCAAGGTGACCGGCAAGGGCAAGATCGTTGCCCAGCAGGCCGGCCTTCGCCACAACCTGGAGAAGAAGCCCAGCACCCAGACCCGTCGGCTGACCGGCACCGTCGAGCTGGCCAAGGCCGACACCAAGCGCATCAAGAAGCTGCTCGGCCGCTGACGCGAGCCACCTGAACCGAAGAAGGAGTTGAGATGGCACGCGTCAAGCGGGCTGTGAACGCCCAGAAGAAGCGTCGTACCCTGCTGGAGACCGCGAGCGGTTACCGCGGTCAGCGCTCCCGGCTGTACCGCAAGGCCAAGGAGCAGGTGCTGCACTCGATGCAGTACTCCTACCGGGACCGTCGCGACCGCAAGGGCGACTTCCGGCAGCTCTGGATCCAGCGGATCAACGCCGGCGCCCGGGCCAACGGCCTGACCTACAACCGCCTGATCCAGGGCCTGCGCCTGGCCGGCATCGAGGTCGACCGGAAGATCCTGGCCGACATGGCCGTCAACGACGCCGCCGCGTTCGCGGCGATCGTCGAGCTGGCCCGCGCCGCCGTGGCGGCCGAGGGCACCGGTGGCGCCGCGGCTCAGGCCGCCTGACCCACCCCGTACGGCAGATCGAGGCGTCTCCCATGCAGTCACAGTCGCAGGGGAGGCGCCTCGACGCCGTTCCCGGACCGTTCACCCCGCGTACCCCGAGGGTCGTTGCCGCCCGCCGGTTGCAGCGCCGGCGCGACCGCGACCAGGCCGGCCGGTTCCTGGCCGAGGGGCCGCAGGCGGTCCGGGAGGCGCTCGCCCGCACCGGCACCGTGGTCGAGCTGTTCGGCACCCCGGCGGCGCTCGACAGGTACGCCGACCTCGCGGCCGCCGCCGCCCGCGCCGACGTGCCGGTCTCCGAGGTGACCGACGACGCGCTCGCGGCGCTCACCGAGACCGTCGCGCCGCAGGGCCTGGTGGCGGTGTGCCGGCACCTCGACGTACCCCTGGAGCAGGCAGTGGCGCGCGGGCCGCGCCTGGTCGCGGTGCTCGCCGGGATCCGTGACCCGGGCAACGCCGGCACCGTGCTGCGTACCGCCGACGCGGCGGGCGCGGGCGCTGTGATCTTCGCGGGCGAGGCGGTCGACCCCTACAACGGCAAGTGCGTGCGGGCCTCCGCCGGCAGCCTCTTCCACGTCGACGTGGTGCGCGCCGCCGACCCGCTCGCCGCCGTCGAGGCGCTGCGGGCCGCCGGCCTGGAGATCCTGGCCACCACCGGGTACGGCGACAGCGACCTGGACGACCTCGCCGACGCGGGACGGCTGGCCGCCCCCACCGCGTGGCTGTTCGGCTCGGAGGCGCACGGCCTGCCCGACGAGTTGACCGCCGCCGCCGACGCCCGGGTCCGGGTGCCGCTGCACGGGCGCGCGGAGAGCCTGAACCTGGCTGCGGCGGCGGCCGTCTGCCTGTATTCTTCCGCCAGAGCACTGCGTGTCCCCCGGGGCACGCGAGAGACAGCAGGGGAGTCCGCCTCGTCATGAACGCGCCACGGCGTTCGTTTAGCCAGCCCGCCGGTGTCGGCGGGCGGCGGGCCTGACCCTTCCCCCTGCACGACTCCCCACCGGCGGGCTGCGGCGAAGCCGCGCGTCCGTAGACTCGCCTAGCCACCCGCGAGGGTCGGCGCCGCCGTGAGGGAGTGCCCGTTCACCATGAGCTACCGCAACGATCCGTACGACCCGAAGCAGGTCGCCCTGCTCGACCCGGACGCCCTGGCCGGGGCCGTGGCCGACGCCGAGAAGGCGTTCGCCGAGGCCACCGACCCGGACGCGCTCACCGCGCTGCGCCCCGCGCACCTCGGTGACCGGTCCCCGGTGTCGCTGGCCCGCCGGGAGATCGGCGCGCTGCCGCCGGCCGCGAAGGCCGACGCCGGCAAGCGGGTCAACGAGGCCCGCCGGGCCATCGAGTCCGCGTACGCCGCCCGGCAGGAGATCCTGGACCGGGAACGGGCCGCGCGGGTACTGGTCGAGGAGCGGGTCGACGTGACCCTGCCGTACGACCGCCGGCCGCGCGGCGCCCGCCACCCGCTGAGCGTGCTGATGGAGCAGATCAGCGACCTGTTCATCGGCATGGGGTACGAGGTGGCCGAGGGCCCCGAGGTCGAGCTGGAGTGGACCAACTTCGACGCGCTGAACATCCCGGCCGACCACCCGGCGCGCGGCCTGATGGACACGTTCCACATCGCACCCGAAGGCTCGGGCCTTGTTCTGCGCACCCACACGTCGCCGGTGCAGGCGCGCACCATGCTCAGCCGCAAGCCGCCGATCTACGTGGTGGTGCCCGGCCGGGTCTACCGCACCGACGAGCTGGACGCCACCCACGCGCCGGTGTTCCACCAGGTCGAGGGCCTCGTGGTGGACAAGGGCATCACCATGGCGCACCTGCGCGGCACGCTCGACCACTTCGCCCGGGCCATGTTCGGCGAGGGTGCGAAGACGCGCTGGCGGCCGCACTACTTCCCGTTCACCGAGCCGTCGGCGGAGTTCGACGTCTGGTTCCCGGAGCACCGGGACGGTCCGCAGTGGGTCGAGTGGGGCGGCTGCGGCATGGTCAACCCGCGGGTGCTGCGCGCCTGCGGCATCGACCCGGAGGTCTACTCCGGATTCGCGTTCGGCATGGGCATCGACCGGACCGTGATGGTCCGGCACGGCGTCAGTGACATGCGGGACATGGCCGAGGGCGACGTGCGGTTCACCCGCGCGTTCGGCGCCTGAGCTACGGGAACGGTGGTTTAACAGTCATGCGAGTCTCTGTCAGTTGGCTGCGGGAGTACGTGGACCTGCCGGCCGACCTGCCCACCGGCGACCTGGAGCAGGCGCTGGTCGACCTCGGCATCGAGGTCGAGTCCGTGGTGGACCTGCGCGAGTCGGTCACCGGCCCGCTGGTCGTCGGCGAGGTCCTGGAGATCGAGGAGCTGACCGGCTTCAAGAAGCCGATCCGCTTCTGCCGGGTCGACGTCGGCGCCGCGAACGGCACCGGTGAGCCGCAGGAGATCGTCTGCGGGGCGCGCAACTTCGCCGTGGGCGACAAGGTCGTGGTGATCCTCCCCGGCGGCGTGCTGCCCGGCGGGTTCGCGATCGGCGCGCGCAAGACGTACGGGCGCAACTCCCACGGCATGATCTGCTCGGCGCAGGAGCTGGGGCTCGGCGACGACCACTCGGGCATCGTCGTGCTGCCCGAGGACGTCAAGGCCCAGCCCGGCGACGACGCCCGGCCCGTCGTCGGCCTGGACGACGTCGTGGTCGAGATGGAGATCACCCCGGACCGCGGGTACGCGCTGAGCGTGCGCGGCATCGCCCGGGAGCTGTCGCACGCGCTCGGCGTGCCGTTCCGCGACCCGGCCGACGCGCCCGCGCCCGGCGCGACCGCCGAGCCGGCGTACCCGGTCGAGGTCCGTGACCCGGTCGGCTGCGACCGGTTCGCGGCGCGGATGGTGCGCGGCGTCGACCCGACGGTCGAGACGCCCGGCTGGATGCGGCAGCGGCTCACGGTGGCCGGGGTGCGTAGCATCTCGCTCGCCGTCGACATCACCAACTACCTGATGCTCGAACTCGGCCAGCCGATGCACGCCTTCGACGCGGACCGGATCGCCGGCACGCTCGTGGTGCGCCGCGCCGAGGCGGGGGAGAAGCTGACCACGCTGGACGGGGTCAACCGCACGCTGTCCGCCGAGGACCTGGTCATCTGCGACGCTGGGCTGCCCAACGCCCTCGCAGGCGAGGACGCCGGCGTTCCGATCTCGCTCGCCGCGGTGATGGGCGGCGAGACCAGCGAGGTGCTCGCCTCCACCACGAACGTGCTGTTCGAGGCGGCGCACTGGGATCCGGCCACCGTCGGCCGTACCGCGCGGCGGCACAAGCTGTTCAGCGAGGCCGCGAAGCGCTGGGAGCGGGGCGTGGACCCGGCGCTGCCGCTCGTCGCGCTGGAAAAGGCGGTCCGGCTGCTCACCGACCTCGCCGGTGGTACGGCAGGCGAGGAGGTGCTCGACATCGACCACGTCGCGCCGCGTACGCCTGTCACGCTGCCGGTGGACCTGCCGTCGCGGCGCGTCGGCGTGACCTACTCGCCGGACCGCGTGGTCGAGCTGCTGGAGCAGGTCGGCTGCACCGTCACCCGCGGCACCGACCGGCTCGCCGAGGACCCGGGCGCCGTCGGCACGGCCGGGGTCGGCCCGGGCGCCGGTGCCGGTGAGGTGCTGACCGTCACGCCGCCGAGCTGGCGGCCCGACCTGACCGACCCGGCCGACCTGGTGGAGGAGGTGGTACGCCTCGACGGCTACGACCGCGTGCCGTCGGTGCTGCCCACCGCGCCGCCCGGCCGGGGCCTGACCTGGCAGCAGCAGCGCCGCCGGGCCGTCGCCCGCTCGCTCGCGGAGCGCGGCTACGTCGAGGTGCTGGCGCAGCCGTTCGTCGCGCCGGAACTGGTCGACCAGCTCGGCCTGCCCGCCGACGACCCGCGCCGCCCCGCGGTACGGCTGGCGAACCCGCTGTCGGAGGAGGAGCCGCTGCTGCGCACCACGCTGCTCGGCCCGCTGCTCGGCATCGTCAAGCGCAACGTCGGCCGGGGCCAGCGGGACGTGGCGATCTACGAGATCGGCACGGTCTTCCACCCGCGTCCCGGCGCCGGCACCCCGCCCGCGATGGGCGTGGACCGGCGGCCCACCGACGAGGAGTTCGCCGCCGCCGACGCGGTCGTTCCCGCCCAGCCCCGGCACGTCGCGGTGGCGCTCACCGGCGAGATCGAACCGGCCGGCTGGTGGGGCGCGGGCCGCACGGCCGGCTGGGCGGACGCCGTCGAGGCGGGCCGGGCGGTGCTCGACGCCGCCGGGATCCCCGCCGACCGGGTGACGGTACGGGCCGGCGAGCGGGCGCCCTGGCACCCGGGCCGCTGCGCCGAACTGGTGGTGGACGACGTGGTCGTCGGCCACGCCGGTGAGCTGCACCCGGCCGTGCTGGCCGCGCTGGAGCTGCCCCGGCGTACCAGCGCCATGGAACTGGACCTGGACGCGCTGCCCGCCGCCCCGCTGGCGGCCGGGCCGACCATCTCCACGTTCCCGCCGGCCCTGATCGACGTGGCGCTGGTGGTGGACGACTCGGTGCCGGCGGCCGAGGTGCGGGCGGCGCTGGTCGAGGGCGCGGGCGCGCTGCTGGAGGACGTCCGCCTGTTCGACGTCTACACCTCCGAGCAGCTCGGCGAGGGACGCAAGTCGCTGGCGTACAAGCTGACGTTCCGCGCCCCGGACCGGACCCTCGCGGGCGAGGAGGCGGTGGCCGCGCGCGACGCGGCGGTAGCGGTAGCCGCCGAGCGTTTCGGCGCCACCCTGCGCGGCGCATGAAAGGAGGGGCCCCCTCTTAACGCCTCCGGTAGAGGAGGGGGCCCCTTTTAACACGCCGGCTCACGCGAGCCGCTGGTGAACGTCATCTCATGGCTATGCAACGCGCCGTATGACCTTGCGGTGGCGCTGCCCCGACCGGTACTCTTCTCTGCATAGTCATGCGGAGGTGGGTATGGGCATTCGGGTTGCCGTGGCCGGGGCGAGTGGATACGCCGGGGGCGAACTGCTGCGCCTGCTCGCCGGTCACCCCGAGTTCGAGCTGATCGCCGCCACCGCACACAGCCAGGCCGGTCAGCCAGTCACCGCCGTACACCCGCACCTCGCGGGCCTCGACCTGGTGTTCGCCGCGACCGAACCGGCGACCCTCGCCGACGCGGACCTGGTCTTCCTGGCCCTGCCGCACGGGCAGTCCGCGGCGCTCGCCGCGGCGCTGCCCGACCCGGTCAAGGTGGTCGACCTCGGCGCTGACCACCGGCTGCGTGACGCCGCCGCCTGGTCCCGCTACTACGGCGGCGAGCACGCCGGTGCCTGGACCTACGGGCTGCCCGAGCTGCCCGGCCAGCGGGCCGAGATCGCCGCCGCGACGCGGGTCGCCAGCACCGGCTGCTACGCGGCGGCGACCACGCTGGCGCTGGCGCCACTGATCGCCGCAGGCGCGGTACGCCCCGACGACGTGGTGGTGGTCGCCGCCTCCGGCACCTCCGGCGCGGGCCGGGCCGCCAAGGCCCACCTGCTCGGCAGCGAGGTGATGGGCGACCTGACCCCCTACAAGGTGGGCGCGCACCAGCACGTGCCGGAGATCAAGCAGGCCACCGGCGCGACCGGCCTGTCCTTCACCCCGGTGCTCGCGCCGATGCCCCGGGGGATCCTGGCCACCGTCACCGCGGTGCCCACCGGCGACGCCGACCCGCGCGCGGTGCTGGCCGCCGCCTACGCCGACGCGCCGTTCGTGCACGTGCTGCCCGAGGAATCGTGGCCGCACACCGCGGCCACCGCCGGGTCGAACTCCTGCCACCTCCAGGCGACTGTGGACGTCGACTCGGGCCGGGTGATCGTGGTCAGCGCGATCGACAACCTGGGCAAGGGCGCGGCCGGCCAGGCCGTGCAGAACGCCAACCTGATGGTGGGTCTCCCCGAGACCACCGGTCTGTCCGTGTTTGGAGTGGCCCCGTGAGCGTCACCGTCCCCCGTGGGTTCCGCGCCGCAGGTGTCGCGGCCGGACTGAAGTCCTCCGGCGCCGCCGACGTCGCCCTCGTGATCAACGACGGCCCGGACGCCGGTGTGGCCGGTGTGTTCACCGCCAACCGGGTCAAGGCCGCGCCGGTGCTGTGGAGCCAGCAGGTCGTGCACGGCGGCGTCGTGCGCGCCGTGGTGCTCAACTCCGGCGGCGCGAACGCCTGCACCGGCCCGGCCGGCTTCCAGGACACCCACGCCACCGCCGAGCACACCGCCGCCGCGATCACCGCGGCGAACGCGCGGCTGATCGTCGGCGCCGGCGAGGTCGCGGTCTGCTCGACCGGCCTGATCGGCGAGCGGCTGCCGATGGACAAACTGCTTCCCGGCGTACGCGAGGCGGTGCGCGGCCTGTCCCGCGACGGCGGCCCGGCGGCCGCCGAGGCGATCATGACCACCGACACCCGGCCCAAGACGACTGTGGCGCAGGGTACGGGCTGGACCGTCGGCGGCATGGCGAAGGGCGCGGGCATGCTCGCCCCGGCCATGGCCACCATGCTCTGCGTGCTCACCACCGACGCGGTGGCCGGGCCGGACGCCCTGGACGCCGCACTGCGCGCCGCCACCCGGATCACGTTCGACCGGATCGATTCCGACGGCTGCATGTCCACCAACGACACGGTGCTGCTGCTGGCCAGCGGCGCCTCCGGCATCGAGCCGACCGCCGAGGAGCTGACGGCCGCGGTCACCGCCGCCTGCCACGACCTGGCCCAGCAGCTCCTGGCCGACGCGGAGGGCGCGACGAAGGAGGTCGCGATCGAGGTGGTCGGCGCGGCGAGCGAGGACGACGCGGTCGAGGTGGGCCGCACGGTGGCCCGCAACAACCTGGTGAAGACCGCGCTGTTCGGCAACGACCCGAACTGGGGCCGGATCCTCGCCGCGGTCGGCACCACGGCCGCCGTGTTCGAGCCGGACGGCGTGGACGTCGCGGTCAACGGCATCTGGGTGTGCCGGGGCGGCGCCGCCGCCGAGGACCGCGCCAAGGTGGACCTCACCGGCCGCGGCGTCACGGTCCGGATCGACCTGCACGCCGGCGCCGACACCGCCACCATCTGGACCAACGACCTGTCCCATGCGTACGTCCACGAGAACTCGGCCTACTCCACATGAACCTCTCCGCTGACCTCACCCGGGCCCAGGCCAAGGCCGCCACGCTGATCGAGGCGCTGCCCTGGCTGGCCCGTTTCTCCGGCGCCACGGTCGTGGTCAAGTACGGCGGCAACGCCATGGTCGACCCCGAACTCCAGCGGGCGTTCGCCGCCGACATGGTGTTCCTGCGCTACGCCGGCCTGAAGCCGGTCGTGGTGCACGGCGGCGGCCCGCAGATCTCCGCCATGCTCGGCCGCCTCGGCATCGCCAGCGAGTTCCGGGGCGGCCTGCGGGTCACCACCCCGGAGGCGATGGACGTGGTCCGGATGGTCCTGGTCGGTCAGGTCGGCCGGGAACTGGTCGGGCTGATCAACGCGCACGGCCCGTACGCGGTCGGCCTCTCCGGCGAGGACGCGGGGCTGTTCACAGCGGTGCGCCGTCCCGCGTACGTGGACGGCGAAGCGGTCGACGTGGGCCAGGTGGGCGACGTGGAGTCGGTGAACGTCTCGGCGGTCACCGACCTGATCGAGGCCGGCCGGATCCCGGTCATCTCGACAGTCGCGCCGGACGCCGACGGGGTGCTGCACAACCTCAACGCGGACACCGCCGCCGCCGCGCTGGCGGTGGCGCTGGACGCCCGCAAGCTGGTCGTGCTGACCGACGTGCCCGGCCTGTACGCCGACTGGCCCGACACGTCCAGCCTGATCAGCGAGATCACCGCGGACGACCTGGCGAAGCTGCTGCCGTCCCTGGAGTCGGGCATGGTCCCGAAGATGGAGGCCTGCCTGCGGGCGGTGCGCGGGGGAGTACCGGCCGCGCACGTCGTCGACGGCCGGGTCGCCCACTCCACGCTGCTGGAAGTGTTCACGTCGGAGGGCTTCGGAACGATGGTGATCGAGTCATGAGCACGCTGGTGCAGCGGTGGAACGCCACCATGATGGACAACTACGGCACGCCGCCGCTGGCGCTCGTCTCCGGCTCCGGCGCCGTCGTGGTCGACGAGACCGGCCGGGAGTACGTCGACCTGCTCGGCGGCATCGCCGTCAACGCGCTCGGCCACGCCCACCCGGCGGTGGTCGCAGCCGTCAGCAAGCAGGTCGCGACGCTCGGGCACGTGTCGAACCTGTTCGTCGCCGAGCCGCCGGTGGCGCTGGCCGAGCTGCTGCTCGCGCTGGCCGGCCGCCCGGGCCGGGTGTTCTTCGCCAACTCCGGCGCGGAGGCCAACGAGGCCGCGTTCAAGCTGTCCCGGCTCACCGGCCGCCGGCACGTGGTCGCCACCCACGGCGGTTTCCACGGCCGGACCATGGGCGCGCTGGCGCTCACAGGGCAGCCCGCGAAGGCCGACCCGTTCCGCCCGCTGCCCGGCGACGTGACCCACGTGCCGTTCGGCGACGCCGACGCGCTGGCCGAGGCGGTCACCGACGACACCGCCATGCTGATCATCGAGCCGATCCAGGGCGAGAACGGCGTGGTCGTCCCGCCGCCCGGCTACCTGGCCGCGGCCCGGCGGATCACCGCCGCGCACGGCGCGCTGCTGGTGCTCGACGAGGTGCAGACCGGCGTCGGCCGGACCGGCCACTGGTTCGCCCACCAGGCCGAGGGCGTCGAGCCGGACGTCGTCACGCTCGCCAAGGGCCTCGGCGGCGGGCTGCCGCTGGGCGCCTGCCTGGCCTTCGGCCGGGCCGCAGACCTGCTCACCCCCGGCTCGCACGGCACCACGTTCGGCGGCAACCCGATCAGTTGCGCCGCCGCGCTCGCTGTCGTCTCCACGATCGCGCACGAGGGCCTGCTCGACCACGTCAAGCGGATCGGCGAGCGGCTGCGCCGGGGCGTCGAGGCGCTCGGGCACCCGCTGGTCCGTGAGGTACGCGGCTCCGGCCTGCTGCTCGGCATCGTGCTCGACCAGCCGGTCTCCGCCGCCGCCGCGGCAGCGCTGCGCGAGGCGGGCTTCCTGGTCAACCCGGTGCAGCCGGACGTGGTCCGGCTCGCCCCGCCGCTGATCCTCACCGCGGCGCAGGCCGACGCGTTCCTCGCCGCGCTGCCGGCCGCGCTGTCCGCCGCCGCGCCCGACGCCACGACCCCGACGGAGGCTCCCGCATGATCCGCCACTTCCTGCGCGACGACGACCTCACGCCCGCCGAGCAGGCCGCCGTGCTCGACCTCGCCGCCCGCATGAAGGCCGACCGGTACGCGCACCAGCCCCTGACCGGGCCGAAGTCGGTGGCGGTGCTGTTCGACAAGCAGAGCCTGCGCACCCGGATCTCCTTCGATGTGGGCATCGCCGAGCTGGGCGGGCACCCGCTCGTGGTGGACACCCAGGTCACCCACTTCGGCCGGGGCGAGACGCTCGCCGACGCGGGCCGGGTGCTGTCCCGCTACGTCGCCGCGATCGTGCTGCGCACCCACGGCGACGACCGGATCGCCGAGGTCGCCGCGCACGCGACGGTGCCGGTGGTCAACGCGCTGACCGACACGTACCACCCCTGCCAGCTGCTGGCCGACCTGCTCACCGTGCGGGAACGGTTCGGCGGGACCGCCGGGCGGATCCTCACGTACGTGGGCGACGCGGCGAACAACATGGCGCACTCGTACCTGCTGGCCGGCGCGACCGCCGGGATGCACGTGCGGATCGCCGGCCCGGCCGGGTTCCAGCCCGACCCGGAGATCGTGGCCCGCGCCGAGAAGATCGCCGCCGCCACCGGCGGCTCGGTCCAGGTGCTCACCGACCCGGCCGAGGCGGTACGCGGCGCGCACGTCGTCGCCACCGACACCTGGACGTCGATGGGGCAGGAGGAGGACGGACTGGACCGGACCACGCCGTTCCTGCCGTACCAGGTCAACGCCGCGCTGCTCGGCCACGCCGACGCCGACGTGATCGTGTTGCACTGCCTGCCCGCCCACCGGGGCGAGGAGATCACCGACGAGGCGCTCGACGGCCCGCACAGCGCGGTGTTCGACCAGGCGGAGAATCGGCTGCACGCCCAGAAGGCGCTGCTGACGTTTCTCCTGGAGGAATCCGCATGACCGCTCCGCTGACCCGCGCCGCGCGGCACGCCCGCATCGTCGAGCTGATCCGCGACACCCCCATCCACTCGCAGACCGAGCTGGCCGACCTGCTCGCCGGCGACGGCATCCAGGTCACCCAGGCCACCCTGTCGCGCGACCTGAAGGAACTGGGAGCGGTGACCGCGCGTGGCGGCGACGGGCGGGGCGTCTACCTGATCCCGGAGGACGGGCACCGGCCGCTGCGCGACGCCGAGGGCGCACCGGCCCGGCTGATCCGGCTGCTGCGGGAGCTGCTCAACGGCGTCGACTCCAGCGGCAACATCGCGGTGCTGCGCACCCCGCCGGGCGCGGCGCAGTACCTCGCCAGCGCACTGGACCGGGCCGGCCTGTCCGAGATCGTCGGCACCATCGCCGGCGACGACACCATCCTCGTCGTGGCCCGCGAGGCCGACGGCGGCGCCGCGCTGGGTGAGCGGCTCGCCGCGTGGGCCCGCCGCGACGACCCAGTCGAAGGGGGCACCTCGTGACCGAGCGGGTCGTGCTCGCGTACTCCGGGGGCCTGGACACCTCGGTCGCCATCCCGTACCTGGCCGAGCGGACCGGCGCGGAGGTGATCGCGGTCGCTGTCGACGTCGGCCAGGGCGGCGAGGACATGACAGTGATCCGGCAGCGCGCGCTCGACTGCGGCGCCGTCGAGTCCGAGGTGGTCGACGCCCGCGACGAGTTCGCCGCCGACTACTGCCTGCCGGCGATCCGGGCCAACGCCCTCTACATGGACCGCTACCCGCTGGTGTCCGCGCTGTCCCGGCCGCTGATCGTCAAGCACCTGGTCGCGGCGGCGC
This sequence comes from Micromonospora aurantiaca ATCC 27029, assembly GCF_000145235.1. Lineage (NCBI taxonomy): Bacteria > Bacillati > Actinomycetota > Actinomycetes > Micromonosporales > Micromonosporaceae > Micromonospora > Micromonospora aurantiaca (nom. illeg.). Next base: position 2,523,099 of record NC_014391.1, read on the forward strand.
GCGCCTACGGCGGCACGATCGTGTCGCACGGCTGCACCGGCAAGGGCAACGACCAGGTCCGGTTCGAGGTCGGCCTGGCCGCCCTCGCGCCCGACCTGAAGGTCGTCGCGCCGGCCCGGGACTTCGCCTGGACCCGGGACAAGGCGATCGCGTACGCCGAGGAGAAGGGGCTGCCGATCGACGTGTCGGCGAAGTCGCCGTACTCGATCGACCAGAACCTGTGGGGCCGGGCCGTGGAGACCGGCTTCCTGGAGGACATCTGGAACGCCCCGGTCGAGGACCTCTACGCGTACACCGAGGACCCGGCGTCGGAACGCGACCCGGACGACGTGGTGATCACGTTCGACGACGGCGTCCCGGTCGCGATCGACGGCGAGACGGTCACCCCGTACCAGGCGATCCGGGAGCTGAACCGGCGGGCCGGGGCGCACGGCGTGGGCCGGCTCGACATGGTCGAGGACCGGCTGGTCGGCATCAAGAGCCGCGAGGTGTACGAGGCGCCCGGCGCGCTCGCCCTGATCACCGCCCACCAGGAGCTGGAGGCGGTCACAGTCGAGCGGGACCTGGCCCGGTTCAAGCGCGGCGTCGACCAGCGCTGGGGTGAGCTGGTCTACGACGGGCTCTGGTTCTCGCCGCTGAAGCGGTCGCTGGACGCGTTCATCGACGACGCGCAGCGGCACGTCAGCGGCGAGGTACGGCTGCGCCTGCACGGCGGCCGGGCGGTGGTCACCGGCCGGCGCTCCGAGGCGAGCCTCTACGACTTCGGCCTCGCCACCTACGACACCGGCGACACGTTCGACCAGTCGCTGGCGAAGGGATTCGTACGACTGTGGGGACTGCCCAGCACGATGGCCGCGCAACGGGACGCCCGGATGGGAGGGGCCTGATGGGGGGCACCACAATGGGTGGGGTGGACGACAAGAGCCTGACCGAGAACAGCGCCCCCGCCAACCGGACGAGCCTCTGGGGCGGCCGGTTCGCCGGCGGTCCCGCCGAGGCGCTCGCGCGGCTGTCGGTGAGCGTCCAGTTCGACTGGCGCCTCGCCCCGTACGACATCGCCGGTTCCCGCGCGCACGCCCGGGTCCTCGCCGGCGCCGGCCTGCTCGACCCGGACGAACTGGGCCGGATGCTGGCGGCGCTGGACGACCTGGAGGCGGCCTGCGCCTCCGGCGCGTTCCGCCCGACCGTCGACGACGAGGACGTGCACACCGCGCTGGAACGTGGCCTGCTGGAACGGCTCGGCAGCCTCGGCGGCAAGCTGCGCGCCGGCCGGTCCCGCAACGACCAGGTCGCCACCGACCTGCGGCTCTACCTGCGCGACCACGCCCGCGGCGTGGCGGCCCGGCTGGTCGAGCTGGCCGAGGCCCTCGTCGAGCAGGCGGAACGGCACGTGGACACCGCCGCGCCGGGCATGACGCACCTGCAGCACGCCCAGCCGGTGACGTTCGGGCACTGGCTGCTGGCCCACGTGCAGCCGCTGCTGCGCGACCTGGAGCGGATGCGCGACTGGGACGAGCGGACCGCGATCAGCCCGCTCGGCGCGGGCGCGCTGGCCGGCTCGGGACTGCCGCTGGACCCGGTGGCGGTCGCGAAGGAGCTGGGTTTCCGCACCTCGTTCGCCAACTCGATGGACGCGGTCGCCGACCGCGACTTCGTGGCCGAGTTCCTGTTCGTCACCGCGATGATCGGCGTGCACCTGTCCCGCCTCGGCGAGGAGGTGGTGCTCTGGACCTCGCAGGAGTTCGGCTGGGTCGAGCTGGACGACGCCTTCGCCACCGGCTCGTCGATCATGCCGCAGAAGAAGAACGCGGACATCGCCGAGCTGGCCCGGGGCAAGTCCGGCCGCCTGGTCGGCGGCCTGATGAGCGTGCTCACCATGCTCAAGGGCCTGCCCATGACGTACGACCGGGACATGCAGGAGGACAAGGAGCCGGCGTTCGACGCGGTCGACACGCTGGAGCTGCTGCTGCCCGCGCTGGCCGGGATGATCTCCACGATGACGGTCCGGGTGGACCGGCTGGTCGCGAGCGCGCCGTCGGGCTTCTCGCTGGCCACCGAGGTCGCCGACTGGCTGGTGCGGCGCAACGTGCCGTTCCGCGACGCGCACGAGATCACCGGCAAGCTGGTGGCGCTGTGCGCGGCCCGCGACTGCGCGCTGGACGAGGTGTCCGACGCCGACCTGGCCGCGGTGAGCGAGCACCTGGACCCCTCGGTGCGCGACGTGCTCTCGGTGCGCTCGGCGCTCGCCGCCCGCATCACGCCCGGCTCCACCGGCCCCGGCCCGGTCGCCGACCAGCTCGCCGCCGCGGCGGACAAGCTGACCGGCTGGCGGGAGTGGGCCGCCGAGCGGGTCGTACCCCGCTGACCTGCGCGGCTGGTCCGGGGCAGGGCTCGCCCCGTCCCGGACCAGCCGCACGCCCCACGCCGGGCGCCCGACGCGGCGCCCCGCGCCCCGCGCCGAGATCTTGGTACGAAATGGCCCCCATAGGGGCGCTAAGCTTCCAAGATCTACAGCGGTCCTGCCTTGTGGAATGCGGATCCTGCCTTGCGGGACCTCGGGCTGCGGTCTCGGACTTCGGACTCCGCCGCTCGGTGCACCGTCCGATCCAGCGCTGTTCGGTGCTCCGTCCGGTTCTTCGGTCAGCCGGTGGGGCGCTCGCGTTTCGGGAGCTTGGCCACCACCGCGTCGTACGAACCGTCGGCCGCCTCGATCAGCTCGTCGTCCGGGATGCCGCCGGAGAGCCGCAGCGTGTTCCAGCCCGACCGGCCGATGTAGGGGGAGGGGCGTGCGTCGGCCGGGAACCGGTGCAGCCACTCGTCGGCCACCTCCCGGGACGCCCCGCACTTCACCCCGAGACGGGCCTCACCGTCGGGGGAGCCGAGGAACGCGAAGATGCGGCTGCCCACCTTCACCACCTCGTCGCCCTCCCACGGCCGGTCGAGCCAGGCTCCCGGCTTGGCCAGGCAGTAGGCCAGCATCTCCTCGCGCGTCATCGCGTCCTCCCGTGCCGTCGTCCGGCACAGTCTCGCCCGCCGCTGTGACAGCCCGCGCCGCCGGGCGGCCGGTCAGTCGCCGGTGCCGGTGCGGACGGTGAGCCGCTCGTAGCGCTGCCGGGCCGCCTGGGCGCTGCCCAGCCCCAGCCCGAAGGCGATCGCCTGCCAGGTCATGCCCCGGCCGCGGGCCACCTGCAACAGGCCGGCCTCCAGCGCGTCCACCTCGGCCCGCACGTGCGGGATCAGCGTCAGCGCGGCCATCAGGTCGGCCTGGTCGACGGGCTCCTCACCCTCGTCCAGCTCGGCGCCCCCGGCCAGCGCCATCACCAGCGTGGCCGCCTCGTAGGCGTCGGGCACGTCCGGGTGGGCGTAGCGCCGGCGGCGGGAGTTGGTGCCGGCGTGCCGCTCGGCGATCCGCAGCAGCGCCGCGTAGTTGCGGTGCGCCCGGGCCTGGGCAGCATCCGGAGCGGTGAACGGGTCGTTGTCCACGGTGACCATGCCGTCCATCCCACACCCAAGAATGACCTGTTGTCAACACCCTGTTGAAAGTCATTCGTGCACAACGCCGTGCCTCCGGGGAGTGGTGAGAAGACGGCGCGTCATGCACGACAGACGCGCCGCGGGGTGTTCCGGGTTGCCCGGAACGGCCGATTCAGGCCGGTGAGTTCCGCACCGGGGCGGCCGGAGCGGGCCGGCGGCGCGGCGCGTGCCGCCGGTAGACGCTGACGCTGGGCTCGTCCGCCAGCCAGAACCGCCACGGCAGGTCGTGCGCGGCGGCGACCCCGACGCGTGGCCCGGAGACGATCCGCGCCGGGTCGACGGGGCTCGCCGGTGGCGTCAGCAGCAGCGGGCCGCTGCCGTCGATCGCCGAGGTGCCGTTCGCCTCCCGCCCGAGCCCGAGCGCGGTGACCAGCCGGGCCGGCCCGCGGGCCAGCTCCCGGTCGGCGGCGCGCGGCCGGCGCTCGCGAGCGGTCTCGATGCCGTCGACCACCTCGCCCGCGCGCAACAGCACCGCCGCCGCCTCGCCGTCGCGACCGCAGACGATGTTCGCGCACCAGTGCATGCCGAACACGAAGTACACGTAGACGTGCCCGGCGGGCCCGAACATGACCCTGTTGCGCGGCGTCGGCCCGCGGTGGGCGTGCGACGCCGCGTCCTCGCCGGTGCCCGCGTACGCCTCGACCTCGGTGAGCCGGACGGTGACGACGCCGGACGACACGGTCCAGCCGAGCAGCGTCCGCGCGGTGTCGGCGACCTGCGCGGCGGGTGCGTCGAGCCAGGGGTACGTCATCGCGGCAAGGGTAGTCGGTGGGCGGCGCGTGATCCGGGCCACGCGGGGGTGGGCAGCCACCGGAATAGTTGACTCGTCAAATATGTTGTGAGGAGCGATCCCGGGCCGACCGGTCCGGACCCCACGCGAGGAGCTGGTCATGCAGTTCGGAGTCTTCACCGTCGGTGACGTCACCGTCGACCCCACGAACGGGCGGATGCCGTCCGAGCGTGAGCGGATCAAGGCCATGACCGCCATCGCGCTCAAGGCCGAAGAGGTCGGCCTCGACGTCTTCGCCACCGGCGAGCACCACAACCCGCCGTTCGTGCCGTCGTCACCCACCACCATGCTCGGCTGGATCGCCGCGCGCACCGAACGGCTGCTGCTGTCCACCTCGACCACGCTGATCACCACGAACGACCCGGTGAAGATCGCCGAGGACTACGCGATGCTCCAGCACCTGGCCGACGGCCGGGTGGACCTGATGATGGGCCGCGGCAACACCGGCCCGGTCTACCCGTGGTTCGGGCAGGACATCCGCAACGGCATCCCGCTGGCCATCGAGAACTACGACCTGCTGCACCGGCTGTGGCGCGAGGACGTGGTCGACTGGAAGGGCCGGTTCCGCACGCCGCTGCAGTCGTTCACCTCGACCCCGCGCCCGCTCGACGGCGTACCGCCGTTCGTCTGGCACGGCTCCATCCGCAGCCCGGAGATCGCCGAGCAGGCCGCGTACTACGGCGACGGCTTCTTCGCCAACCACATCTTCTGGCCCAAGGAGCACACCCAGCGGATGGTCGGCCTCTACCGCGAGCGGTACGCGCACTACGGCCACGGCTCGCCGGACCAGGCCGTCGTCGGCCTCGGCGGGCAGGTGTTCATGCGCCGCAACTCCCAGGACGCGGTACGCGAGTTCCGCCCCTACTTCGACAACGCCCCGGTCTACGGGCACGGGCCGTCGCTGGAGGAGTTCACCCGCGAGACGCCGCTGACCGTGGGCAGCCCGCAGCAGGTCATCGACCGCACGCTGGGCTTCCGCGAGTACGTCGGCGACTACCAGCGGCAGCTGTTCCTGATGGACCACGCCGGGCTGCCGCTGAAGACGGTGCTGGAGCAGCTCGACCTGCTGGGCGAGGAGGTGGTGCCGGTGCTGCGCAAGGAGTTCGACTCGCTGCGTCCCGCGCACGTGCCCGAGGCGCCCACCCACGCGAGTCTGCTGGCCGCCCGCGACGCCGCCCCGGCCGGGGAGCAGCGATGACCAGCCGTACCCTCGCGGTCGTCTCGGCCGGTCTCGGCCAGCCGTCGTCGACCCGCCTGCTCGCCGACCAGCTCGCCGCGGCCGCCCGCGACGAGCTGGCCGGCCGCGGCGCCACTGTGGAACTGCGCGTGGTCGAGCTGCGCGAGCACGCCCACGACGTGGTGAACCACCTGCTCACCGGCTTCGCCCCGGCCGCGCTGCGGCGGACGCTCGACGAGGTGGCGGCCGCCGACGGGCTGATCGCGGTGACGCCGATCTTCAACGCGTCCTACAACGGGCTGTTCAAGTCGTTCTTCGACGTGGTCGACCGGGACGCGCTCGCCGGCAAGCCGGTGCTGCTCGGGGCGACCGGCGGCACCGCCCGGCACTCGCTGGCGCTGGAGCACGCGGTCCGGCCGATGTTCACGTACCTGCGGGCGGCGACACTGCCCACAGCGGTCTTCGCCGCACCGGAGGACTGGGCCGGCGACGACGGCGACAGCGCGCTGCGGTCCCGGATCCGCCGGGCCGGAGCCGAGCTGGCCGAGCAGGTGGACCGCCGCCCGCCCGCGACCGGCCCGGCCGACCCGTTCGCGCTCACCACCGACTTCGCCGACCTGCTCGCCGGCCGCGACCCGTCCTGACGCCTGGGCGGGTCGGCGCGGACCCGACAGCTACCGGCCGTGGCCGTCGCCGGAGAACCACGCCGGAGAGCTCGTTATGACTGAGAGGCATAAATATGCCTCTCAGTCATAACGCTTGCAGGACATCTCTCTGGCCGGGCGGACCGGTCCGGAGCGGGCCGGCCAGACGCGCGGCGCGTCAGTCGTCGGCCGGCTCCGGCCGGTGGGCGACGAGCACCGGGCAGTGGGAGTGCTGCACCAGCGCCTGGCTGACCGAGCCGAGCAGCAGCCCGGCGAAGCCGCCCCGGCCCCGGGAACCGACCACCACGAGCGACGCCTCGCCGCTGGCCTCCCGGAGCGCGGTCTCCGGCGAGGCGGCGGTCACGGCCCGTTCCGCCACGCGCAGGTCCGGGTGCGCCGCCCGGACCCGGGCCGCGGCCTCGGCCAGCAGCCCGGCTGCCTCGGCCCGCGCCGCGGTGGACGCCTCCGCCGCGACCTCCGGCGCCACCGCGCCGCGTTCGGGCGACCGGACGTGCATCAGCACCAGCTCCGCGTCGCGCCGGTCGGCCTCGTCCGCCGCCAGCTCGATCGCGTACGCGGCCGAGTCGGAACCGTCCACGCCGACCAGCACCGGACCGTCCACCGGGATCGGCTGCTCCTCCGGGCGGACGATCAGCACCGGGCAGTGCCCGTGCTGCGCGAGCTGCCCGCTGACCGAGCCGAGCAGCAGGCCGGCGAAGCCGCCCACGCCCCGGCTGCCCACCACGACCAGTTCGGCGCGGCGGGACTCCTCGACCATCGTGGCGCCCGGGCCGCCGGCGACCTGGCGTACCTGCACCCGCAGGCCCGGGTGCCGCTCGGCCAGGTCGGCGGCGACCGACTCCAGCATCTTCTCCGACTCCGCGGTGGGCGCCGGCACCCCCAGGTCGTACGGGTTGAGCGGCACGCCGTACCCCATCGGGTGCAGGTAGCCGTGCACGAGCAGCAGCGGCCGGGAACGGGCGACGGCGGTCGCGGCGGCCAGGTCGGCGGCGGCCAGGCTGGACGGCGATCCGTCCACTCCCGCCACGACGGGTCGGTTCATCTGGTGCTTTCCCTCCGGTCGGCTCAGGCCATTGTGGCGCTGCCGGCCCCGGCCGGGCCGGTGAACCGGCTCAGTGGGTCCGGTCGCCCCGGTGCCGGACGACGGCGAGCGGGCTGTGGCAGTGGTGCAGCACGGCGTGGCTGACCGAGCCGAGCAGCAGCGCACCGAGGCTACCGCGCCCGTGCGCGCCGACCACCGTCAGCTGCGCGCCGACGGACTCCTCGACGAGCACCCGGGACGGGGTGGCGGCGGCGACCAGCTTCGGCCGTACCGTGACCTCCGGGTACCGCTCGGCCCAGCCGGCGATCGCCTCGGCCAGCACCCGCTGCTCGTCGGCGCGCAGCTCCTGCGGGTCGTACGCCAGCGGCACGACGTCGCCGAACGCCTCCCGGTAGGTCACCGGCTGCGGGTACAGCCAGGTGTGCACCACGACCAGCTCGGCGCCGCGCGCCGCGGCCTCGGCGAACGCGAACCCGACCGCCTCGTTCGACAGCGCGGAGCCGTCCACGCCGACCACCACCGGGCCGTCGGCGCGGGCCTCACCCCGGGCCACGAGCACCGGGCAGTCCGCGCGGGCGGAGAGCTGCACCGCGGCGGAGCCGACGAGGAGTTCGGCGAAGCCGCCCAGTCCCCGGTGACCCAGCACGAGCAGCGCGGCGTCGCGGCTCTCCCGCAGCAGCACCGCCACCGGACCGCCGTCGACGACCGCGCCGGTCACCGCCAGCTCCGCGTCGACCTTGCGGGCCTCGTCCACCGCCTCCTCGACCAGCTTCTCGGCCTCCTGGCGCAGCTCGATGTCGGGCAGCACCGGGGCGACCATGCCCAGCGGCGTGCCGACCAGCGGCCACAGGAAGGCGTTCACCACCCGCAGCGGCCGGTGCCGCAGCACCGCCTCGCGTGCGGCCAGCCGTACCGCGTCCAGCGCGGACGGGGAGCCGTCCACGCCCACCACGACGGGGGCACCGGTTCTGTCGGTCATCACGTCCTCCTTCGGTTCCCCTTCAGCCTGCGCCGACGGCCCCCACCTGGGCAGAGTCGATCCGCCCGGCACGTCCGGGACCATCGGCCCCTACCGGTCGGGCCGGCGGCGGGGTGGAATGGGACCAGTGCTCCCCTCCTGTCGACCCTGGAGGCGCGATGACCCCGCTGGAGATGCTCCGCGTCCACCCCTTCCTGGCCGGGCTGCCCGACGAGTGGCTGCCCCGGCTCACCGGTTACGCCCGCCCGGTGGTCTGGCACCCCGGGCACCGGCTGTTCCGCGCCGGCCAGCCGGCCGACCGGTTCTGGCTGGTCCGCGGCGGCCAGGTGGCGCTGGACTTCCCGGTGCCGGGCCGTGGTGACGTGGGCATCGAGACGATCGGGCCGGGCGGCGTGCTCGGCTGGTCCTGGCTGTTCCCGCCGTACCGCTGGCAGTTCGGCGCGGTCGCCACCCAGCGCAGCACCGCCGTCGAACTCGACGCCGACGGGGTACGCCGGCTGATGGAGTCCGACGACACGCTCGGCCGTCAGCTCACCACCCGGTTCATGAGCGTGGTGGTGGACCGCCTCCAGGCGTCCCGGGTCCGGCTGCTCGACCTGTACGGCTACCCGACGGCGGCGGCCAGCTGAACCGGCGCGCCGTCAGGTGACGGTGAGACCGCGGGCGGCGAACTGGCCGCGTACCCGGGTCAGCAGGCCGGCATCCGGCGGCTCGGTGTCCGCCAGCGGGAACGTCAGGCCCAGCTCGGCGTACTTGTGGGCGCCGAGCCGGTGGAACGGCAGCACCTCGACGCGCTGCACCGTCGCCAGCCCGGCGGCCACGTCGGCCACCCGCTCCACCTCGTCGACCGCGTCGGTCAGCCCGGGCACCAGCACGTACCGGATCCAGATGGGCGTACCCCGGTCGGCCAGCCGTTGCGCGAACCGCAGCGTCGGCGCGAGCCGGCCGGTGCCGGTGACCCGGCGGTACGTCTGCGGGTTGCCCGCCTTCACGTCGAGCAGCACCAGGTCGGTGGCGTCCAGCAGCGCGTCGTCGGCGCGGACGCCGAGGAAGCCGGACGTGTCGAGCGCGGTGTGCAGGCCGAGGTCGTCGTGGCAGCGGCGTAGCAGTTCCCGGGTGAACGCCGGTTGCAGCAGCGGCTCCCCGCCGCTGACCGTGACGCCACCACCCGCCACCTGGATGAAGCGGCGGTACCGGGTGGCGAGCGTGACCATCTCGTCCACCGTGCGGCGGCGACCGCTGCGGCCGTACCAGGTGTCCGGGCTGTGGCAGTAGCGGCAGCGCAGCGGGCAGCCGGCCAGGAAGACCACGAACCGGGTGCCCGGCCCGTCCACCCCGACCGAGGTGTCCCACGAGTGCACCGCGCCGGAGACGGCACCCGGCGCCGCCGGAGTCACCTCCGGCGCCGCCGGAGTCACCTCCGGCGCCGCCGGAGTCACCTCCGGCGGCGCGGGCAGGCGGCCGTTCACAGCGACCCGTGGAAGGTCCGCGACACCACGTCGCGCTGCTGCTCCGGCGTGAGCCGGACGAAGTTCACCGCGTACCCGGACACCCGGACGGTGAGCTGCGGGTACCGCTCCGGGTGCGCCATCGCGTCCAGCAGCGTGGCCCGGTCCAGCACGTTGACGTTGAGGTGGAACCCGCCGGCGTCCGCGTAGCCGTCGAGCACACCGGCCAGGTTCGCGATCCGCTCGTCGCGGGTGTGACCCAGGCCGTCCGGCGTCACGGTGCCGGTGAGCGAGATGCCGTCGCGGGCCGCGTCGTACGGCAGCTTCGCCACCGACAGCGCCGAGGCGACCAGACCGTGCGTGTCCCGCCCGTTCATCGGGTTCGCCCCCGGCGCGAACGGCTCACCGGCGCGCCGGCCGTCCGGCGTGTTGCCGGTGTGCTTGCCGTACACCACGTTCGAGGTGATGGTGAGCACCGACATGGTCAGCTCCGCGTCGCGGTACGTGCGCTGCCGGCGCAGCTTCTCCGCGAACGTCTCGACCAGCCACACCGCGATCTCGTCGGCCCGGTCGTCGTCGTTGCCGTACGTCGGGAACTCGCCCTCGACGGCGAAGTCGACGGCCAGGCCGGTGGCGTCGCGCAGCACCTTCACCCGGCCGTACCGGATGGCCGACAGGCTGTCCACGGCGACCGACAGGCCGGCGATGCCGGTGGCCATGAACCGGCGCACCGGGTGGTCGTGCAGCGCCATCTCCAGCCGCTCGTACGCGTACCTGTCGTGCTGGTGGTGGATCACGTTCAGCGCGTCCACGTACGTCTGCGCCAGCCAGTCCAGTGTCCGGTCGTACGCGGCCAGCACCTCGTCGTAGTCGAGCGTCTCGCCGCCCACCGGCGCGGCCGGCGGGGCCACCTGCGTGCCGGTCAGCTCGTCCCGGCCGCCGTTGATCGCGTACAGCAGCGCCTTCGCCAGGTTCGCCCGGGCGCCGAAGAACTGCATGTCCCGGCCGACCCGCATGGCCGACACGCAGCAGGCGATCGCGGTGTCGTCGTCGTACGCCGGGCGGATCAGCTCGTCGTTCTCGTACTGGATGGCGCTGGTGTCCAGCGACACCTGGGCGCAGAACCGCTTGAAGCCCTCGGGCAGCCGCGGCGACCAGAGCACAGTCAGGTTCGGCTCGGGCGCCGGGCCGAGGTTGTAGAGCGTCTGGAGGTAGCGGAACGCGGTGCGGGTGACCAGCGGCCGGCCGTCCGCGCCCATCCCGCCGAGCGACTCGGTGACCCAGGTCGGGTCGCCGGAGAACAGCTGGTCGTACTCGGGCGTGCGCAGGAAGCGGATGATCCGCAGCTTGATCACGAAGTCGTCGATCAGCTCCTGCGCGCCGCTCTCGTCCAGCCGCCCCTCGGCGATGTCCCGCCGCAGGTACGCGTCGACGAACCCGGCGGTGCGGCCGAGCGACATCGCGGCCCCGTTCTGCTCCTTCGTGGCGGCCAGGTAGGCGAAGTAGAGCCACTGGATCGCCTGCGCGCCGGTGGCGGCCGGGCGGGAGATGTCGAAGCCGTACGAGGCGGCCATCTCCTTCAGCTCACCGAGCGCGCGGATCTGCTCGGCCAGTTCCTCCCGGTCGCGGATCACGTCGTCGGTGCTGCGCCGGTCGTCCAGCGCCGCCTTGAGCGCGCGGCGCTCCTCGACCAGCCGGTCCACGCCGTACAGCGCCACCCGGCGGTAGTCGCCGATGATCCGCCCGCGCCCGTACGCGTCGGGCAGCCCGGTGATCACGTGCGAGCGCCGCGCGGCCAGCACGTTCGCCGGGTACGCGTCGAAGACCGCGTCGTTGTGCGTGCGGCGGTACCGGGTGAAGATCTCGTGCACCCGCGGGTCCGGTTCGCGTCCGTACGCCCGCAGCGCCGTCTCCACCATCCGCAGCCCGCCGGCCGGCATGATCGCCCGCCGCAGCGGCGCGTCGGTCTGCAACCCGACGATCAGCTCCCGCTCCCGGTCGATGTAGCCCGGTGCGTGCGAGGTGATGGTCGACGGGGTGGCCGCGTCGACGTCGTACACGCCGCGCCGCCGCTCCTCGCCGAACATCTCCCGCAGCCGGTCCCACACCGCGAGCGTGCGCGGCGTCGGCCCGGTGAGGAACGACGCGTCCCCGGTGTACGGCTCGTGGTTGTGGCGGACGAAGTCGGCCACGTCGACTGTCTCCTGCCACGCTCCGGCGTGGAATCCGCGCCAGGGGGCCAGGGGTTCGGTGGCGGTCATGTCGGTCCCTCTCCGGGCGTCGGCGGTGGCCCGGTCCCCGCCGGGTGCGGGGACCGGGGGCGGGGGTCAGGGCTGGAGCACGAGCCGGGCGGCGACCCGGCCGGCGAGGACGTCGTCCACCGCCTCGTTGATGTCGTCCAGCTTGCGGGTCTCGTAGACGACCCGGGTGCGGCCGGCGGCGTGCAGCGCGAAGACCTCGGCCAGGTCGGCGCGGGTGCCGACGATCGAGCCGAGCACCGTGATGCCCTTGAGTACCGTCTCGAAGACGGGCAGGGTGATCGCGTTGTCGGCGGGCAGCGACACCAGCACCAGCCGGCCGCCGCGGCGCAGCGAGCGGTGCGCCTGCTCGATCACGCGAGGGCTCGCGGCCAGCACGATCGCCACGTCCACGCCGCCCAGCGCGGTGATCCGCTCGACCGGGTCGGTGGTGGCGGCGTCGACGGTGTGCGCGGCGCCGAGCGAGGTGGCCAGCTCCAGCTTCTCGGCGGTCACGTCCACCGCGATCGTCTCGGCGCCGAAGATCTGGGCGTACTGCTGGGCGAGGTGACCCAGGCCGCCGATGCCGAAGATCGCGACCCGCTCGCCCGGCCGCACCCCGGCGACCTTGACGGCCTTGTACGTGGTGACGCCCGCGCAGGTCAGCGGCGCGGCCTCGAACGGGTCCACGCCGTCGGGCACGCGCACCGCGTACCGGGCGGCGGCGACCGCGTACTCGGCGTGCGCGCCGTCGATGCTGTAGCCGGTGTTGCGCTGCGACTCGCACAGCGTCTCCCAGCCGGTCACGCAGTACGCGCAGGTGCCGCAGGCCCAGCCGAGCCAGGGCAGCGCGACGCGGTCGCCGACGGCGTGCTCGGTGACGCCGGGGCCGACCTGCTCGACCAGGCCGACGCCCTCGTGTCCGGGGACGAACGGCGGGGTGGGCTTCACCGGCCACTCGCCGCGGGCGGCGTGGATGTCGGTGTGGCAGAGTCCGCTGGCTTCGATGCGGACCAGGATCTCGCCCGGGCCGACCTCCGGCACGGGACGCTCGGTGATCTCCATCGGACGGTCGAACGCGGTGACGACACTGGCGCGCATCGGGGGCCTCCCTCTCTCGTTCTCCCCCTCAGCGTCGTCCACCCGGGAGCGTCCGGGCAGGGGCGCAGGACCGCGGTGACCCGGGACCAACGGCCCTCCTCGCGGGCGCGCGGGGGAACGGCGGTACGGCCGCCGGTGACGTACCGGCGGCCGTACCCCTGGGGTGCTCAGCGGTCGACGACCAGGCGGCGGGCCCGCAGCAGGCGCGCCCACCAGGGCCTGTGGTCCGGGCGCAGCTGCGGCGCCGGCACGCCGCGCAGGCTGACCCATCCGCCCGGACCCATGGTGACGGTGCCGACCGACGGCAGGCGGCGCCGCGACCACACCGCCACGGCGGCGGTGAGCGCGGCCACCGCGAACGCGCCGGTGGCGGCGGCGACCAACTGGTCGGGTTCGACCACGCGCCGGTAGCGGACCCGGCCGCCGGCCGCGACGAAGACGCCGACCGGGCGGCCGTCACGGTTCACCGGCACCAGCGCGGCGTCCCCGGGCAGTTCCAGCACCGGGCCGACCGGCCCGGCCGGGGCGGGGGCGGGAGTCGCGGCCGGCGGCGGCGCGGGCCGGGGGAGCGGCGTGACAGCCGGTCCGGTCGGGTTGAAGATGGCGGTCATGGTGCTGCCCTCCTAGCGGGAGTCGGACTTCTCGGTGCGGGCCTCGACAGCGGCCCGGCCGGCGGCCAGCCGTGCCACCGGCACCCGGTACGGCGAGCAGGAGACGTAGTCGAGCCCGGCGTCGGCGAAGAACCCGATCGATTCCGGGTCGCCGCCGTGCTCACCGCAGACGCCGACGGTCAGGTCCGGCCGGGCCGCCCGCCCCTCGGCGACGGCGAGGCGGACCAGCCGGCCCACGCCGGTGGCGTCGATGCTCTCGAACGGCGACACCGGGAAGATCCCCCGTTCCAGGTACGTGGAGAAGAACGCGCCCTCCACGTCGTCCCGGGAGAACGCCCAGGTCATCTGCGTCAGGTCGTTGGTGCCGAAGGAGAAGAAGTGCGCCTCGGCGGCGATGTCCCCGGCGGTCAGCGCCGCCCGGGGCGTCTCGATCATGGTGCCGACCGGGATGTCCGGTGCGTCAGGCACCTCGGCCAGCACCCGCCGTGCCTCGTCCGCCACCGCGGCGAGTTCCCGCACGTCACCGACGAGCGGCACCATGATCTCCGGGCGCGGGTCACCGCCGGCCCGGACCCGCTGCGCGGCCGCCTCGGCCAGCGCCCGCACCTGCATCGCGAACAGGCCCGGCACCACCAGCCCGAGCCGTACGCCCCGCAGCCCCAGCATCGGGTTCGTCTCGTGCATGCGCCGCACCGCCGCCAGCAGCACGCCGTCGTGGCCCGGTTCCTCGCCGCGCGCCTGCGCGCCCGCCACCCGGGCGGTCAGCTCGGCGAGCGGAGGCAGGAACTCGTGCAGCGGCGGGTCGAGCAGCCGGACGGTCACCGGCAGCCCGTCCATCGCGGTGAGCAGTCCGAGGAAGTCGGCCCGCTGCAACGGCAGCAGCTCGTCCAGCGCGGCGCCGACCTCGGCCGGGCCGTCGGCCAGGATCAGCCGCTCGACCAGTTCCCGGCGCTCGCCGAGGAACATGTGCTCGGTGCGGCACAGCCCGATCCCGGCGGCGCCCAGCTCGCGGGCCCGGCGGGCGTCGTCCGGGGTGTCCGCGTTGGCGCGGACGCCGAGCGTGCGGACCGCGTCGGCGTGGCCGAGCAGCCGGTGCACGGCGGCGATCAGCGGGTCGGCCTCCGGCCGCAGCTCACCGGTCAGGTACCGGGCCACCGGCGACGGCTGCACCGGCACCTCGCCGAACCAGATCCGCCCGCTGGTGCCGTCGATCGAGATCACGTCGCCGGCGCGCACCACCTGCTCGCCCACCGTGAACTCACCGCGTTCGACGTCGATGCCCAGCGCCTCGGCGCCGCACACGCAGGTCCGGCCCATGCCCCGGGCCACCACCGCGGCGTGCGAGGTCTTTCCGCCGCGCGAGGTGAGCACCCCGGTCGCGGCGATCATGCCGGGCAGGTCGTCCGGGTTGGTCTCCGGCCGGACCAGGATCACCGGTCCGTCGGCCGCCGCCGCGGCGGCGGAGTCGAACACCACCCGCCCGACCGCGGCGCCGGGCGAGGCGCCGACGCCGACCGCGAGCGGCTCGGGCGCGCCGGCGGCGTCGAAGGCCGGGAACATCAGCTGGGCGAGCTGCGCCCCGCTGACCCGGGTCAGCGCCTCGTCGGCCGTGATCAGGCCCTCCTCGGCCAGTTGCGCGGCGATCACGAACGCCGCCGCCGCGGTGCGCTTGCCGACCCGGGTCTGGAGCATCCACAGCCGGCCGCGCTCGATGGTGAACTCGACGTCGCACAGGTCGCGGTAGTGCCGCTCCAGCGTCGCCATGATCTCCCGCAGCCGGTGGAAGCTCGCCGGGTCCAGCCGCTCCAGCTCGGTCAGCGGCACCGTGTTGCGGATGCCCGCCACCACGTCCTCGCCCTGCGCGTCGGTCAGGTAGTCGCCGTACACGCCGGGGGCGCCGGTGGCCGGGTCGCGGGTGAAGGCCACACCGGTGCCGGAGTCCGGGCCGAGGTTGCCGAACACCATCGCCATCACGTTGACGGCGGTGCCCAGGTCGTCCGGGATGCGCTCCTGCCGCCGGTAGATCCGGGCCCGCTCCGAGTGCCAGGACTCGAACACCGCGCGCACGGCCAGGAAAAGCTGCTCGTGCGGGGCCTGCGGGAAATCGTGCCCGACGTGCCGGGTGAAGATCTTCTTGTACGTCTCGACCAGGTCGCGCAACTGGTCGGCGCCCGGCCCGCCCGGCCCGGCGGTGGCCCGCAGCGCGGCCAGCTCGTGCTCGAACTCCTCGGCCGGGATGCCGTGCACGGTCCGGCCGAACATCTGGATCAGCCGCCGGTACGAGTCCCAGGCGAACCGCTCGTCACCGGTGCGGGCGGCCAGCCCGGCCACGGTGGTGTCGTTGAGCCCGATGTCGAGGATCGTCTCCATCATCCCCGGCATCGAGTACCGCCCGCCGGAGCGCACCGCCAGCAGCAGCGGGTCACGCGGGTCGCCCAGCCACCGGTCCAGCCGCGCCTCGACCTCCCGCAGATGCGCGTTGATCTCCTCGTACAGGCCGTCCGGCGGCGCACCGGTGGCCAGGTACGCCCGGCACGCGTCGGTGGTGACTGTGAACCCGGGCGGCACCGGCAACCCGAGCCGGGTCATCTCGGCGAGGTTCGCGCCCTTGCCGCCGAGCAGGTCGGCCCGGCTGCGGTCACCCTCGATGAAGTCGTAGACGTACTTCGACATGGTCCGGCCTCCTCGGCTGAGTCGTTCCACCTCCTTGGTAGCCGGGCCGGGCGGCGGCGCGGCAGGGCCGGACGGGACACACACCGGGCCGGAGGTCCCGAGAGTGTCGGGGGGTGCCCGTATCGTTCCGGCCGTGACCAACGAGGTGCTGCTCCGCCCGGTGCGCGACGACGACCTGCCCGCCTTCTTCGCCCACGAGCAGGACCCGCAGGCGAACTGGATGGCCGCGTTCGGCCCGAAGGACCCGTCCGACCGGGCCGCGTTCGACGCGCACTGGGCGCGCATCCGCGCCGACGAGCGGATCGTGAACCGCGCCGTCGTCGTCGGCGGCCGGCTGGTCGGGCGGGTGGCCGCGTTCCCGGTCGGCGAGCAGACCGAGGTCAGCTACTGGATCGACGCGGCGCACTGGGGGCGCGGCCACGCCACCGCCGCGCTGCGCGCGCTGCTGCGCGAGGTGCCGCACCGGCCGCTGCACGCTCGCGCCGCGAAGGACAACGCCGCCTCGCTCGCGGTGCTGCGCAAGTGCGGCTTCGTCGTGATCGGCGAGGACTCCGGGTACGCCCCGGCGCGCGGCACCGAGGTCGAGGAGTACGTCCTGGAGCTGCCCGCCGAGGGGTCTGACCAGGCAGACCGCTAGTCTCCCCGGGTGAACTGGCTGGAACTCGTCGGCTGGGCCGGCTCCGCGCTGCTGGTCTGGTCCCTGCTGCAGACCCGGATCCTGCGGCTGCGCGCGCTCAACCTGGTCGGCTGCCTCATCCTGATCGGCTACAACACCGCCGTGCAGGTCTGGCCGATGGTCGGGCTGAACGTGGTGCTCGCCGTGATCAACGTCTGGTACCTGCGCAAGCTGCTGGCGACCCGGCACGACGAGCAGACCTACCAGGTGGTCGAGGTGGGCACCGGCGACGCGTTCCTGGCGCACACGCTGCGGGTGCACGCCGCCGACATCGCCCGGTTCAACCCGGGCTTCCGCTGGGATCCGGCCGCCGCCGACCGCTCGGCGTTCCTCGTGGTACGCGCCGACGAGGTGGTCGGCGTGATGCTCTCGCACGCCGAACCGGGCGGGGTGGCCCAGATCGACCTGGACTACGTGACACCGCCGTTCCGCGACTTCACGCCGGGGGAGTTCGTCTACCGGCGCAGCCGGCTGTTCACCGACCGGGGCTTCCGCCGGGTGGTCAGCCCGCCCGGCATGATCGCCCCCTACTACCACCGGCTCGGGTTCCGCCCCGAGGGCGGCGCGTACGTGCTCGACCTGCCGGTCCCCGCCACGAGCGGGTGAACTCGGCACCCGCCGCCCGACGCTCAGTGATCACACAGGATTCAGGCGCGGGCCCGCGGGGCAACAGAGGGCCACGCCGACCGGATCTACCGGCCGGCGAGTCGGCCATCGGCCGACCCGGATCGGGCCGAGGGAGATAACCGGTCGTGCAGAGCTACTGGAGCCAGCTTGCCCTGGTCGGTGTGCTGGTGATCCTCAACGCGGTGTTCGCCGGCAGCGAGATGGCCCTGGTCTCCCTGCGCGACAGCCAGGTGCAGCGGCTGGAGCGCAGCAGCCGCGGCGGACGGACCCTCGCCCGTCTCGCGAAGGACCCGAACCGGTTCCTGGCCACGATCCAGATCGGCATCACACTCGCCGGGTTCCTGGCCTCCGCCGCCGCCGCGGTGTCCCTGGCCCGGCCGCTCGTCCCGCTGCTGGGCGTCTTCGGCAACGCCGCCGAGACCGTCGCCATCGTCGCGGTCACCCTGGTGCTCACGTTCGTCACGCTCGTCTTCGGTGAGCTGGCCCCGAAGCGCATCGCCATGCAGTCGGCCGAGCGGTGGGCGCTGCTGGTGGCCCGTCCGCTGGACGTGCTGTCCAGCATCACCCGGCCCGCCGTCTGGCTGCTGGGCGCGACCACCGACCTGGTGGTACGCCTGTTCGGCCTGGACCCGAAGGCCGAGCCGGACGAGATCGGCCCGGACGAGCTGCGCGACATCGTGGCCGGCAACCACGGCTTCACCAAGGAACAGCGCACGATCATCGCCGGCGCGGTGGAGATCGCCGACCGGCAGTTGCGGGCGGTGCTCGTACCCCGGTTGCAGGTCTTCACGCTCGACAGCGGCACCACCGCGGAGGCCGCGCGGCTCGTCCTGGCGGCGACCGGCCACTCCCGGGCGCCGGTGGTCCGCCACGGCGGCCTGGACGAGGCGGTGGGCGTGATCCACCTGCGGGACCTGGTCGGCGTCTCCGACGACCGGCCGGTCGACGAGATCGCCCGACCGCCGATGCTGCTGCCCGACTCGCTGCCCGTGGTCGACGCGCTGCGCCAGTTCAAGGCCGAGCGCCAGCACATCGCGCTCGTGGTCGACGAGCGCGGCGCGGTCGACGGGATCGTGACGCTGGAGGACATCCTGGAGGAGATCGTCGGCGAGATCTACGACGAGACCGACCGGGACCTGCGCGCCGTGCGCACCGAGGCCGACGGCACGCTGGTGCTGCCCGGCACGTTCCCGGTGCACGACCTGACCGACCTCGGCGTGGAGCTGCCGAACCGGCCGGCGGGCGACTACACCACTGTCGCCGGGCTGGTGCTGATCTGCCTCGGGCACATCCCGACGGTGGCGGGGGAGCAGGTGACCGTGGACGGCTGGGAGCTGTCGGTGGCCGGCGTCGACCAGCGGGCCATCACCGAGGTGCACGTCCGCCGCCGCGGCCGCCACGACGGCTCCCCGGACGGCGACACCACCGACGGCGCCGCCGGCCCGGCCGACGCCCCCGAACTCGACGAGGCACGCCGCTGACCGGCCCCGGCCGGTCCCCCGGCGCCCGGCTCAGCGGTGCCCGGCCGGCGGGCCGAACGGGAAGCCGGGCACCGGCGGAAGCAGCTGCACCGCGTCGGCGGGCAGCTGGCGGGTGCTCCGCCCGACCAACCGGGCGATCACCCGCAGCAGCCACGGCCCGGACGGGTGCAGCTCGGGGCCGATCAGCCGGCTGATCACCCGGGTCCACCAGTGCCCGGCGACGATCACGTCGGTGATCCGCAGCCGGTCCGGCGGCCACCCGCCGCGCACCACCACGTCCACCACCCGGCCCAGCCGCCGCCCGTGCAGGTCGTACGCGGTGCGGCCGAGCAGCTCACCCGCTCGCACGACCGGACCCCGGAATGCGCTCGATCAGGTGCCGGCGCAGCCACGCCTCCACCGGTGACGGCGGCAGGTCCGTCGCCGGGCAGCGCAGCCGCACCGCACTGTCCACCCGGGCGACCTGGGACAGCGGTACGCGCAACGGCGGCACCGGCGGGTCGTCGGTGAACCGGTCCGCCACCGCCACCAGCAGCCGCCCGACCCGCCCGCCGATCCGCTCGCCGAGCGCGCCCTGCCCGGTGAGCAGGCTGTCCACGTACGGGTAGCCCTCGTCGTCGACAGCGAACGCGATGTCGTCGACGCGCCCGACCAGCAACCCGTCCACGTCGACGATCTGCCGGTCGAGCAGCCGCCTGGCGAGCTGAACCCTCATGGCCCCATCCCCGTCATGATCGCCAGTGGGATCGCCGCCACCGAGGCCGCGACGATGAGCAGCAGGAACACCGCGCCGAGCAGGTTCAGCCACCGCCCGTTGACCCGGTCGCCGAGATACCCGCGGTCGTTGGCCACGACCAGGATCGGCAGGTACGTCAGCGGCAGCACCACCGCGCTCAGCACCAGCATGTACTCGGTCAGCCGCACCGGGTCCACAGTCGTCATCAGCATCACCACACCGAGCAGCAGACCGACGAGCAGCACGCTGTGGAACCGGGCCGCCTCCCGGGGGCGGACCCGCTTGCCCCACTGCCACCCGAAGTACTGCGCCGCCGCGTACGCCGCCGACAGCCCGGTCTCCAGCGCCGCGCCGAACGTCACCGCGAAGAACGCCAGCACCGCGGCGGCCAGGCCGGCGCCGCCGAGCGCCGTCGCCACCGGCCGCGCCACTTCGTCGAGCGTGCCCAACGACGCCTCGGACGGGTGGTAGGCCACCGCCGCCACGGCGACCAGCGACAACGCCAGGAACCCGCCCACCGGGAAACCGATCAGCACGTTCGAGCGGGCCCGCGCCAGGTCCGCCGCGCCCCACCGCTCCTCGACGCCGCCGGAGGAGAAGAAGAACACCTCGTACGGGCTCACAGTCGAGGCGAACAACGCCACAGCCACGAACCAGTACAGCGGCCAGCCGTGCCCGGACGCGCTGACCTGCCACACGCCCTGCCCGAGTGCCGGCCAGTCGGTCGGCAGCGCAACCAGCGCGACAGCGAACACCAGCAGGGTCAGCCCGGCCAGGCCGAAGATCCGCTCCATCAGCTCGAACCGCAGCCGCCACAGCACCAGCCAGACGGCCAGCGCCGCGAGCGGCACCCAGAACAGGTGGCTCAGCCGGGTCGCCAGTTGCAGCGCCAGCGCCACCCCGCCCAGCTCCGCAGCGAGCGTGACCACAGTGACCAGCCACGACGCGACCAGGTTGAGCAGCGCCACGCGCGGCCCGAGACGCTCCCGGACCAGGTCGAACACCGCCCGTCCGCTCACCGCCGCGATCCGGCCGGCCATCTCCGCGTACGCGCAGATGCCGACCACCCCGACCAGCAGCACCCAGGTGTGGGCCATGCCGAACAGCGCGCCGGCCTGACTGGCCGCCACCAGGTCACCGATGTCGACGAAGCCGCCGACCGCCGACAGCACGCCGAGCGTGGCGGCGAACAGCTTCCTCACGTCGGATCGGGAGCGGATGTCCTCACCGAGGCGACGATATCGGCGTCAGTGCCCCTTTTCGGGCTGAATCGGCGAGCCCGCGGATGTCAGGCGGCGGTGAGGTTCTGCAGCCGTACCTGACCGCGCGCCACCAGCCGGCTGTCGGCGTCGGTGATCTCCACGAGCCAGAGCTGCTGGCTGCGGCCCCGGTGCACCGGCGTGCCGACAGCCGTCAGCTCGCCGTCCCGCACCGCGCGCAGGAAGTCGGTCTGGTTCGACACCCCGACCACGTTGCCCTTGTCGCCCAGCCAGAGCGCGCCGCCGATGCTCGCCGCCGTCTCCACCACCGAGCAGTAGACGCCGCCGTGCTGGATCCCGTACGGCTGGTGCAGCTCCGGGCGCACCTTCCAGCGGATCACCACCCGGTCCCCGCTGACCTCGTCGAACGTCAGGCCCAGCAGGGCCACGAAGCCACCGGTCATGTTCGGCATGTCCACCGCGGTTCCTCCTCGCGTTCGACGGCGCCGCCAGCCTAGTCGGCGTCACATCGGCAAACCCGGTACGGGCCGGGCCCGGTGATGGGGGAGAATCGGTGACCGTGACCGACAGCAACCTCCCGCAGGGGCGGGACTCCCTGACCGACGACCTGCTGTGGCGGGGCCTGATCCAGGACTCGACCGGCCTCGACGAACTGCGCGAGCTGCTCGACGGCGGGAGCACCACCTTCTACGTGGGCTTCGACCCCACCGCGCCGAGCCTGCACATCGGCAACCTGATGCAGGTCGTCATGGCCCGCCGGCTCCAGCAGGCCGGGCACCGTCCGCTGCTGCTCGTCGGTGGCGCCACCGGGCAGATCGGCGACCCGAAGGAGAGCGCGGAGCGGACGCTGAACCCGCCCGAGGTGATCGCCGGCTGGGTCGAGCGCATCCGCGAGCAGCTCTCGC